>JAZOWX010000053.1:0-48865 GCA_045659405.1 Eubacteriales bacterium
AGAAATTTCGGGTATCAGCGACACAGAGCTTTTAAACAGCCGTGATTTCCCCACCCTCGCTACCGATACGGCTGAAAAAATGATAGAAAAAATTGAGGCTGCCGCCGCATGCGGCGACAGCGTTGGCGGTGTGCTTGAAACCGCAGTTTTCGGTATGCCGAGCGGTGTTGGCGAGCCTTGGTTTGATACTGTTGAGGGTGTGCTTTCGCATCTGATATTCTCTGTTCCTGCCGTAAAGGGCTTGGAGTTTGGCGCAGGCTTTGCGATTTCGGATATGTACGGAAGCGAGGCGAATGACGCATTTGCCACCGACGGTGACAAGGTTTACACGAAAACTAATCACAACGGCGGTATTCTTGGCGGAATTACAAGCGGAATGCCGATAATTTTCAGAACCGCCATAAAGCCGACACCGTCAATCTTCACCGAGCAGCAGAGCGTTAATCTTTCCTCTATGGAAAACACGACGCTTTCTATAAAGGGCAGACACGACCCTGCAATAATTCACAGAGCAAGAGCTGTAATAGACGCTGTGTGTGCAATTTCGCTTGCTGACCTGCTCACGGTGCGATTCGGAACGGACTATCTGACAAGCAAGTAAAAACGGAGAATTTTATGAAATACGGATGCATCGGCGAGCATCTTGGGCATAGCTTTTCAAAGGAAATACACAATGCTCTTGCCGATTACGAATACATAATACACGAGGTTGCGAAAGATGCGCTTGAATCCTTTGCGGCGGAGCGTGATTTTCTTGGAATAAACGTGACAATCCCTTACAAGGAGCTGATAATGCCCTACCTTGACGAAATCGACGGGGCGGCAGAAAAAATCGGCGCTGTAAACACGGTTGTAAACCGCAGCGGTAGGCTGTTCGGCTACAATACCGATTTTTACGGTATGACGATGCTGACAAAGCACGCAGGGATTGAGGCTCGTGGCAAAAAGGTTGCAATTCTCGGCAGCGGCGGCACGTCAAAAACGGCAAACGCAGTTTTCCGTGCGCTCGGAGCTAAAGAGATACTTCGTGTGAGCAGAACGAAAAGCGCTGACACGCTTACCTACGATGAGCTGTACCGTGAACATTCGGACACCGAAATTATTATAAACACGACACCCGTCGGTATGTTTCCCGGCACGGAGGGGATGCCGATTTCGCTTGATAGCTTCGAGCGGCTTTCGGGTGTGCTTGATGCGGTTTATAATCCGCTCAAAACCGAGCTTATACAAGCAGCCGAAAAAAGAGGCGTACCCGCATCGGGCGGTCTTTATATGCTCGTAGCGCAGGCGGTACGGGCATCCGAGATTTTCCTTGATAAAAGCTACCCCGACGGTGTGCTTGATTCAATTTATTCGAAAATACTTTGCGAAAAGCAAAACATCGTGCTTATAGGTATGCCCGCAAGCGGAAAAAGCACGGTGGGTAAGATTTTATCAGAAAAGCTCTCACGCCCACTCATTGACAGCGACAGCGTTATAATAAAGAATGCGAATATGGCAATTCCGGATATTTTTGAAAAATACGGTGAGGAGCATTTCAGAAAGCTTGAATCCGAGGCTATTTCAAAAATAAGCAAAGAAACTGGCGCTGTAATTGCCACGGGCGGCGGCGCTGTGCTGAAATATGAAAACGTAAGACAGCTTATGCAAAACGGCAGAGTTTATTTTCTCGATAGGTCCCCCGAGCTTCTTGTGCCGACCTCTGACCGTCCAACGGCAGCTTCACGCAATATGATAGAGAAAAGATACAACGAGAGATACGCTATATACTCATCCGTTTGCGACAAAAAAATAGATGCAAACGTTGCACCCGATGCGGTAGTAACAGCTATAATTGAGGATTTTTGCAAATGAAACTTTACATAATCAACGGACCAAATCTGAATATGCTCGGAATAAGAGAGCCGGAAATATACGGCGACAATAATTATTCCGACCTTGTAGATATGCTGACAAAGCACTGCGAGAGCCTTGGTATTACCCCTGTAATTTTCCAGTCAAATCACGAGGGTGAGCTTGTAGATAAGATACAAGAGGCATATTTCGAGGGTGCTTTCGGTATAGTTATAAACCCCGGAGCTTATACGCACACAAGCGTTGCGCTTCTTGATGCGGTAAAGGCAACAAGCCTGCCGACAGTAGAGGTGCATATATCCGACCTTTCGAAAAGAGAGGATTTCAGACAGATAAGCTACATAAGAGCGGCTTGTGTGAAAACCATAGCGGGACACGGACTTTCGGGATACACCGAGGCTATTGATTATCTTTATGAGGAAATAAAAAAATGAGAGTGGTTATAAAGCCCTCACGGGCAGGTGGCCGCATTACCGCTCCGCCCTCAAAGAGTATGGCGCACAGACTTCTGATATGTGCAGGGCTCTCGGGCGGTGTCAGCACTGTTCACGGTATATCCGATTGCGAGGATGTACGTGCAACAATCGACTGTCTTTCGGCACTCGGTATCAAGTGCCAGAGAATCGGTGATGATGTAAGGGTATACGGAAAAGAGCCAAAGGATATGGCTATACGCTCACAGCTTTTCTGCCGTGAGAGCGGAAGCACGATAAGATTTTTCATACCAATAGCTCTGCTGCTTGGTAAAGAGGCGGAATTTGTCGGGGCGAGGAGTCTTATGTCTCGTCCTATGGAAATATACCGTGACTTATGCCATAGCCACGGCTTCAAGTTTTCTCAAAGCGCAGACAGTATCAAGCTATGCGGCAACCTTTCGGGCGGCATATACGAGCTTCTGGGGGACGTCAGCAGTCAGTTTATATCAGGACTTCTGTTTGCTCTGCCAACGGTAGACGGCAACAGCGAAATACGCATAACGAAGCCGATAGAAAGCTTATCATATATAAATATGACGCTTTTTGCACTTGAGTGCTTCGGGGTGCATGCCGATTTTGATATTAACGAAGGTATAATCCGCATTGCGGGCGGACAAAAATATAAACCGCAGGATATTGCGGTTGAGGGCGACTATTCGGGTGCTGCGTTTATCCATGCGCTGAATTACCTCGGCGGTGACGTCACAGTAGACGGTCTTATCGAGGACAGCCTGCAGGGTGATGCGGTATATAAAGAATATTTTGAATTGATAAACAACGGCACACCCACCTTGGATATCGAAAACTGCCCTGACCTGGCACCTATACTCTTTGCGCTGGCTTGTGCAAAGGGGGGCGCACGGTTTGTTGGCACTCGACGCTTGAAAATCAAGGAAAGCGACAGAGCTATGACGATGAAGTCGGAGCTTGCAAAGCTTGGGGCAGAGCTTCAGGTCTTTGAAAACGAGGTAATCGTAAAGGGCGGCGGAATATCAGCTCCGAAAGAAGCTATTTTCGCTCATAATGACCACAGAATAGTTATGTCACTTGCGGTGCTTATGACGGTAGTTGGCGGTGAGATAATCGGTGCTGAAGCTGTTAAGAAAAGCTATCCCGATTTCTTCTGTGACTTATACAAGCTTGGTGTGATGGTAGAAAAATATGAAGCTTAATAAAAGGCGATGCCGATAAAACCGGCGAAGCTATGCCGGGCAGCCTTTTTGATAAAACTAAAAGTTAATTTTTCGCAGGACGAAAGGAAATACCCCAGATGAACAAGAATATGCAATTTTACCGCAAGCTGCCGATACCGAAAGAAATCAAAGAACAATTTCCCGTATCAGAGCAGCTTTCAAAGAAAAGAGAGTCCATTATTGATGAGCTCGGTGACATCTTTAGCGGAAAAAGCAACAAGTTTATACTTATAATAGGCCCGTGCTCGGCAGATTCGGAAGAGCCTGTGCTTGATTATATTTCAAGGCTTCGCCGGGTTCAGGATAAGGTAGAGGACAAGATAATAATTATCCCGAGAATATACACTAACAAGCCAAGAACCACGGGCGAGGGCTACAAGGGTATGCTTCACCAGCCTGACCCCAACGCAGCGCCCGACCTCTTAAAGGGCATTATCACGATAAGAGAGCTTCATATGAGAGCTTTTGAGGCGAGCGGCTTTGCCTGCGCTGACGAAATGCTTTACCCCGAAAACTACCGCTACCTTTCGGATCTGCTCGCATACGTTGCAGTGGGCGCACGCTCGGTTGAAAACCAACAGCACCGACTTACAGCGAGCGGCATTGACGTTCCTGTCGGTATGAAAAACCCCACGGGCGGTGATATCGCTGTTATGATGAATTCTATCAAGGCGGCGCAATCCTCACACATCTTCAACTACCGTGGCTGGGAGGTTAAGAGTGCGGGAAACCCGCTTGCGCACGCAATACTTCGCGGATACGTCGACAAGCAAGGAAAATCGCACCCGAATTACCACTTTGAGGACCTTTATAACCTTTACGAAACCTACCGCGAGAGCGGTTTATCAAACCCCGCTGTTATAGTCGATACCAACCACGCAAACTCGGGCAAACAATATCTTGAGCAGATAAGAATAGCAAAAGAGGTGCTTCACAGCTGCCGTTACAGCCCCGAGGTGCGCAGTCTTGTCAAAGGACTGATGATAGAGAGCTATATTGAGGACGGCTGTCAGAAGATTTCGGATCACGAGATATACGGAAAATCCATAACCGACCCCTGCCTCGGTTGGGAAAAGACCGAAAGACTTATCTACGATATAGCAGAGGTGCTTTAATTAAAGCACATTTTCAAAAAAATATATAAAGGGCGAGAGAGTTTTTCACTTCTCTGCCCTTTTTTGTAAATTATAGGCGTGGTGCCCGAACAGCACCACGCCTAGAGTTTTTATTTGGTTAAATGATTCCCGTCAGGATTATCCTACAAGGCCCGAACGCTCGATACCCTGTACCAGATACTTCTGGCAGAAGAGGTACATAATAACGAGGGGAGCTATGATAAGAAGTCCTGCCGTGTTCTTTACAACGCTGTTGTACAGCACCTGTCCGCTGTATCCCGTAACGAGTGTTTCGGGAACGTTCAGATAAACGTCGGGCATAAGGTAAAGTCCTGTTACGCTGTCGAAGAACAAGGTAGTGTAAAATTCATCTGTCCACTGCCACGAGAAGGAGAAGAGGAATACCGTTATCAGCATGGGAACGGACAGCGGAAGAATAATCTGGAAGAAGGTACGGAACACGCCCGAACCGTCAACGTACGCAGACTCCTCAAGCTCATCGGGAACTCCCTTGAAGAACTGTCTCATAAGATAGATATACAGACCGTTCTTAAAGGCGAGGCCGCAGATAGAAAGAATCACCAGTGGCCAATAGGTATTGAACAGCTCTATTCTCGGATCTCCCGTAAACAGCTGCTTAATAAGTCCCAAAGGACCTGTGTAGTCAAGGCTGTTTATTGTCAAGATATCGAAGAATGAGAAGTGCTCAAGCATAGACATTTTAAGCGTTCTGTGCGGAATTATCATCGTAAGAACGACCATAATCATAACAGCACCGTTACCGCGGAACTTGAACTTCGCAAGACCGTAACCTACAACGCAGGCGATAAACGTCTGAATTACAGCACACAGAAGCGACAAAAGCAAGGTGTTGAAGAACGCTGTGAAATAATTGTTCTCAACAATCAGAGCCTTGTATATCTGAAGCGTAAAGTTCTTCGGAATTATAGATACGGTAGAGTCGATTACGTCCTCCTGGGACATAAACGAGCCTGCTATTCTCGCAATGAACGGGTGAACGATAACGAAAGATACGCCAAGCATCAGCACGAAACGGAATACGGCAACAATTGCCTTCATCCAGGTGTGCGAGCTTTTAAGCTTGTTGGTCATTCTTTCCTTGAACGTGAGTTTGCCTTCGTAATCAACCTGAATCCTATTTTTTGTTTCTTTTTTTACAACTGTTTTAGCATCCATAGTTATTACCTCCTTAATCACGTCGCTGGTAGAATATGAACATCGAAGCAATACCTGCTACGGCTGCAATGACAATCATAACTACTACAAAGAATATCCAATACATTGCCGCGGTACGTCCGCTCTGCATCAATCCGTCAACGTATGTCATTGTTACGTTTGTAGATCTTGTAAGTGCGTCTATTATCGTGTAAACACCGTTTACAAGAATCATCGGCGATATCATCGGGAAGGTAACCTTCCAGAAGGTTTCCCAAGCGGTTGCACCCTCTATCTGACAAGCCTCGTAAATCGAGGGAGAGATAGACTGAAGACCTGCAAGGAATATAAGCATCTGTACACCAGAATAGTTGATGATATTGTATATATCATTAACCAGCGTTACAACGTAGGTTACAAGCTCACCGCCGACCTTCATAGAACGGAACAGCGCCTCGATATCCATAGCGGAAATAATTTCAGATGCGCCCGACTGCTGATTAGAGCCGCCGCCCATATCAACGCCGCCCTCCATTTCCTCGGTCATCTTATCCGCCGCATTAATCGACTCCATAAGACCTGTGGAAATAATAACAGGAACGAAGAATATAGCACGGAAGAGCGCACGTCCAAGCATTTTCTGGTTGAGAACAACAGCTATGAACAACGAGAAGATAAGTATTGCCGGAACTTCAAAGATAAGCTGCTGAATACCCTCAAGAAGCTTTGCGTTGAAGTTGGGGTCAACTCCAAGGGCGTGCTTATAATGCTCAAAGCCTACGAATTGGATAATACTCTTACCTGCTTCGTTGGTTACTTCCTTTGTAAAGCTCGACCAAACCGAGTCGATGAGAATCGGAAGGTATATAAGCACTATACCGAGGATGAAGGGGAGGGCGAATACATATCCCGCCCTCGCCTTTCTGGCATCAAGGGATACTCTTTTAGTTTTAAGCTTAAGCTTTGGTAATTTTATATCAACTTTCATGAAGCACCCCTCCTTACTCGTTTATTTGGTAGTAGCCGTACTTGGAAACCGGATAAACCTCATCGCCAAGTCTTACGTCTACGTCATACGTGTTATAGTTAAGAATGAAACGTGTTGTTTCTGTCACACCGTTAACCGTACGCTGATAGGTAACTATTACAACGTTTCCGTTGTCGGTAGTGTACTTCGTATGTCTGTAATCCTTTGCATCTGCAGAAGAGCCTGTTACGTAAGCATACGCGCTTCTGTACTCATAAACGACCCTGCCGTCATTGTTCTCGCAAGCAGACTTGCCGAGTGCATTTACCTTTGTACACTTGTTTTCAGCATTGAGAGCTCCGCCGCAAAGAGGACAGGTCTCGTCGTTGTAGTTATAAACGAAGCTGTCGATATGAACCTCTGCCTGGTTCTCTTCAGCAATCTCGGGATACTCACGCTCAAACACTCTGTTAACAATCTCGTCGAACAGACCGTCAAAGCCAAGAGCATCAAGCTCGCTTGTAGTGTCAACGAAGAGAGTCTTTCTGGCAAGTTCCTTTATTGCAGCCTTGTCAAAGCTAACCTTAACGCTTTCATAACCGTTCGGGTTAGACTCACGAAGCTCGTCGAACTTTGCATCAACAGCAGCCTGTGTCTGAAGTCTTACAAATCCGAGAAGCTCGGTTATAAGCTGGTTCATATTAGACTTATACTCGGCTTCCTTGATATCTCTCTCCGCAATCAGAATCTTATGGTCAACTATCTCGTGATTCTGAAGTCCACCGATAAGACCGTTGAGTTCGGTGTAAGTCTTAACAATGCTGTCATACCAGTTCTTATAGTCGATACCGTAATACTTGTTAAGAACCGGATCCTCTTTCAGGTAGGATGTGTTCTCATAGCAAAGTATGTAGTAAAGATTAGAACCGTTTTCGATAGCACGAAGCAAATCGTATTTGGGAGATCCCGTGTAGTTGAATGCTCCGCCCGTGTAGTTAACGTAGCTGTGAAGAACAAGACCGAAGAACGGAACTGTGTAAGAGGAATATCTGAAATGGCTCGAGTCAATCGTAGCGTCTATAACGTGGTCTGCATAAGCAAGTGTATAAACGTTACCTCTGTCAAGCATAACCTTATACTCGCCAAGCTTTGCAAGAGTTTGTTCAACGTACTTGCTTGCTGTATCACGGTTGATAGGATTATCCTCGTCAAAGTTCGAGTTAAGATCAGAGCCGAGTGTAGAAACACTCACGTACTTCCAATCATAGGAAGAATACTTATCAAGGAACTTATCAAGAAGTCCTGTAAGGTTATCGGGAGATACAACCATGCTGTTAAGGATATCATAAACACCCGTAACTGCGTTGTATTCCTGCTTCGAAGCATAGCGGTTATCCACCATTCTCGAAACCGTCTTTTTAATACCAATACCGTCGAAAAGTGCAGTATTGTTTACATACATGAAGTCAAAGTCGGGATAAATACCGAAGTTTTTACCTGCTACGGCATTAATTTCCTTTGCAGCTGCAACAAGCTCCTTGAAGCCTTTTTTGCCGCCGCAAGCGTTTTCCCACTTAAGCTTTACGGGATACGTAGCGGTAAGACCGCCGTTAGAGAAGCCCTTAAGCTTGAAGTTGATGTTGGTGATGCTTGTCATTGATTCAGCAAGCTCTGCATACATTGCGGAATACTCGTTGTATTTCGCCTTGAGCTTTCTGTTTTCGTCAGTTTCTTCATCAACGATAGCCTCTGCGAGAAGTTTGTACTCATCGCTCTTTGCAGCGAACGTAACCTGTACGTCGGAAAGCTCGCGGTACATAAGCTCAACCTGTTCAAAGGTTGTGAGCTGCTTCGATACGCTTACCGGGAAGGTGAGGAACTTTTCGGTTACCTCAATAGCACCGAGAACCTCGATGTAAAGAGAAAGTCCGCCCTCTGCCTCAGCAAGAGCCTTAAGCACACCCTTGCCCTTCAGATAATCACGGTAGCAGGTTGCCATACCAACGTAAGTTGAGGGGTAATAGGTTTCTGTTGCGGGTATTACGCTATCAAGCTCGGGGTCTGTGAGCATTACTATCTTGGTAACGTATGAGCCGTTGTATTTGGACTCGGTTACTTTAGTGTAGCCCGTAACACCCGAAACCGATAAGGTTTCCGGCTCGATAAAATCGAGCGAGTAAGGAGCGTAAGAGGTGTAAACCGAAGCATAGTCGCCTATGTGTGCGATACCAAGCTTGGCAAGAGATGCACCCTCTTCAATTATTGCAAAGAAACCGTTCTCGACGTATTCAGGAGCTGCCTGAACTGCATTCTTTGTGGTAGCGCCGGCTTTTACCGCCGAAACAATACCGTATACAGGCATTGTTATCTGCTCTCTGTGAGCGCCGCTTACCTTGGAGTAACAGTAGTCCTGACCGAAAATGTCAGACTGCAGCTGAATGTTAATACCTGCTGCATAGAAATCCTTGAAATCTACGATAGTACCGCTTCCGTCGGGATAGAAGATATATCCACCCTCATTGCAGGTAGCCATATCGCCCGCACCGAAATACTTAAGAGGTGTTATGCTCATAAGAGAATATGCGGTTTCGTCAAAGATTATAGAGTTTGCGGGAAGAGTTATGGAGATTGAACCGTCTGTATCAAACTTATACTCAATGGTACATCTGAAAACAGGGCTTCTCGTAATCTTGTTTTCATACGAGCAACGCTCCTCTTCCTCATACATAACGCTGAAGTTAAAGTCGGATGCGTATTTTACAACAATCTTCTTGGAGCATTGACGCTTTTCCGAGGGAGAATTGTACTTCGCCTCGTCCCAAACGTATACGGGAGTAGGATCGTATTCGTCTGTTTCGGGGTCGTCCTTCGTAATAGGATTCTTCGCATACATATCGTCAAGTATCTGCTGACGCGAATCTATAAGCGTCTGCGCACCGTCAGCTTGATCGGGGTATTTGAGGAATTTCTTGAAGGTTTCTATCGAAGCCATCTCAAGCACGGGGTTGCTGAGGTTATATCTGATTATAAAATCATCAATTTCGTAAGCAAGGTCGTACAGCTCTTTGTATTCAGCCTTGCTGACAATCATTTCAGCATCGTAAAGAGTGTCGTCAAGGAAGTCGATAAAGCCCTTGTGCTTCTTATCCGACATCGTAGACTTATCTTCCGAATAGCCCTTAAGGTTTAAGATTCCACCGGGAGCGTAAGCGGTATAGCCGCTATTCGCCGCAAAGAAATCGTAGCTTTCGCCGGTGTACTCGTTAAGAAGCTCGGTATATGCTTCAATCAAAGGCATAGCGATATACTGATCAAACGCCTTTGCCGTTATAGCACCGGGCAGAAGGAATCTGGTAGAGGTATCACCGAGCGTATAGTTTACACGAAGACCGTTAGAAATTCTCGCAGTCGATATCTGTGCAAAAAGTCCTGCCCACTCGTAGCTGTTATAGGAAATCTCAGAGTTTCCTATACCGTTTGCGCTTGCGAATGCAAGTTCAATCTGGCTGACGAGCTGATACTTCGAAACACCGAGGGACAACGTCTTTACATTGTAAGGGTTACTTGTGATAATCTGTCCTGTGCGGTTGTTTTTGTAGTAAATATAACCGGTATAGTTGTTAGCATATATGGTATAACTACCGTCCGCAGAGGATACCGAGTTAAGCCAGTTGCCCGTTAGGTCTACTTTAGCATCCTTTTGCTTTTTGTAAGTTACCTCGGCTATGCCGTCGCCGTTACGGTCAAAGGAAACCGCGGTATCGCAAAGCTCGTAAAGAAGCATTTCTTCAGCCGTCTGGAAATCATATTCCAGCGTACCCTTTACGATAGCCTGTATATCGTCTTCGGTATACTTTGCAGTACTTGTCACGTCGGACGAGTAAGCAGCACCTGCCGAAACAGGAATAAATGCCGATACTGTCGCAAACATCATCACTGCAACAAGCAGAGACGATAATATTCTGTTAAATTTTGTTTTCATAGAATTTTACCTCCTCTACTTATATTCTGTTCCAGGCTTCTGTGAACAGCGAAGCAATGAACGTAACCATCTTAATTACAAGGCTCGAGAAGAGTATTGCAACGAACATAATTACTACCATTGCAAGGATAGTACCGAGTATGGTTACAACGTTCTTTCCTATGGAATATCCGTGTGTTACCAGAGTTCCGAAGAACAGAAGGAATGCAACCCAAACGTATCCGATAGACACGAGAAGCGTTACCATCTGCTGCTCTGTCGCAACAAGAACGTTTGTAAGTATTGTCGAAACAATAACGAACAGCGGAAGCGGTGCGAGCGAATAACAGGTAGAAATGTAAACGTCCTTAAGGCTTCCCTCTCCGTCGAAGAGCGTTGTAAGACACCAGTTGGATAATACCCAAAGAAGAACGGGTACGAGAACCGCTACAACCTGAAGTATTATCGTATCGTAATTTTCTCTGGGCTGGAAGATGTAACCCTGTCCTATTGCCTGATAGAAGAAGGCAAGAACGGTCAAGCCGAGAATCGTCGTTGCCGCTCTTACAGAGCCACGCTTCTCATGCTTCAAATCCCAGAATCCGTCGAACGGGTGGAATACAAGGTGGAATGAGTATATAAGCTCCTGCCAATACTTCTTTCTGCCGACGATAAGCGAAACTTCCTTGTTCTTTTTCTTGGCAAATCCAAGGAACTTGAAAACAAGCACAAGAAGCACTATCGCAACTATAAGAAGCGGTATGAGCCACTTCGAAATGATTTCCTTACGCACCTCAGCAAACGCAAGCGAATAATAGCTGGTTTCGTATGCAAAGGCAAGTATTTCCATAGCGCCCTCATAATCGCCCTGATTATAAAGAGCCTTTCCGATACCTATGTACGCAAGGTCGAAGTTGTTGTTTTTGGTAAGAAGCTCGCGCCAGCAATCAATTGATTCCGAGTAATTGTGCTCATTCTGGTTCTTAAGAGCTTTTGTAATGGTATCACAGTATTCTGTGGGAGAATAAACCGTGATTTTGTAGTTCTGCGCAGCGTTATCAAGAAGGACGAGCTTATACTGTCCGTCAACAACCTGATAAGCCATAGCAACGTATCCCTCTGCCGAGCCGAGCTGGTCACCCTTGTCACCAAAGGCATAGAGCAAATCACCGTTGCTGTTATATGTGAAGATACGGCATCTTGCCGTTGTATCAGCAGGGTTGGAGTCGAGTATCGACCATGCGCCCTCCTGACCTATTGCGATATCTATAATGTTAGATACCTCATCAGCGTAGAATACTCCAACCTCTCCACTGGGGTCGAAGAATCCGTTACGCTTCATTATCTCTTTACCTGTCGAATTGAGCTTCTTTACAGGAGAGTAGGTTGCAGCCTTGCTCTTAAGCGCTGCCATCTGCTTAGTCTTTTCGTCAGTCTTGTCGCTGGCATAGTTAAGAGTAACGTAAACAAATCCGTCATCATCAACCGTGATGTTGTTGAAGGGCTGTGTAGTTGCAACCGCAGTCTGTTTTTTCTGCTCATCCGTCTGGAAGTTTCTCCAGATAGACTCAAACACACCGGGGGATATTTTCTGTGCTCCGATGAAGCCTGTGAAATCACCCTCGCTCGACATTACTATAACACCGTTGTTACAGGTCTTGGATACTACGAAAATTCTTCCGTAAATATCTACCGCAACAGCATAAGGCGCAAACATTTCTGTTGTAACGAGAGCGCTCTTTGGCTGGGTTATAGTCTTAACGTAATTGAGATTCTCATCAAACACTACAAGCTGGTTGTTACCCCAGTCACAAACGAAGATGTAAGCCTGTGTGCTTCCGTCCTTCATCTTTGTGGGGTCTGTTACGTAGACGCCTGTGGGCTGCTTGAGAGATTTTTTAACGTTGTTTTCGTCAACATACTCGCTGATAGTAGCCTTTACAACGTACTGGTCAGCATCAAGTATTACGATTCTGTTATTTCCCTTATCTGCGATGTATATATTACCGAGATAATCGGCAAATACATCCTCTGCCTGAGAAAGCTTTGTTGTAAGCCCCATATCACGTGAGTCGTAGCTTTCCTCTGCCGAATATGCAGTGGGAGAATGAAGAGGTTCACCGTCAATCGAATAGGTGTATGTGTCGTAGGATTCAAAGGCGGATGCGGTAACGCTACCGAATATCATTATGGCTACCATAGCCAAAATGAAAAGTTTTGTTAACTTATTCTTCATCTTATCCTCCTTAATCCTTCATACCCGACGAGCCCATCGTTTCGATAATCTGGCTCTGGTTAAGTACGAATACGGTAATAGGAACGAGCATCATTACAACGGTTGCCGCTGTACCTGCACCCGAACGTGCAACGATACCACCTGATAAGATCTGCTGAATAGCATAGTTGAAGCTCTTCAGCTCCTCCGAGTGAATGTAAACCGACGAGCCGGAGTTCCAAAGTCCCTTGAAGCACTCGATGATAAGTGTCAGCCAAGCAGGCTTAACCATAGGCATCGCAATGGTAAGGTAAATTCTGAACTCACTTGCATCTTCAAGTCTTGCTGACTCAAGAACGGTATCGGGAACGGTCGACTCCATGAACTGCCTCATAAGATAAAGTCCCATAGTCGATGCCATCGAGGGAACGATAACAGAAAGATATGTATCTATCCAACCGAATGCAGAAAGAATGATGAAGTGTGTTACCTGGTTAACAGTGGAGTGGAACATAAGCGACATTACTATTATCTGGAATATCGCATTTCTTCCGGGGAAGCGGAGCTTGGCGAGTGAATACGCAGCCATTGATGCGAAAATCAGGTTGCCGAGCGTACCGCAAATTGTAATAAATACAGTGTTGAAAATGTATCTTGAGAACGGAACCCAAGAGTCACTCATAAGAGTGAAAAGATCTGTAAAGTTATCAAGTGTAGGACGCATTACGTAGAATCTCGGGGGGAACATGAACAGCTCATCCAGAGGCTTCAGTGCCTGAACAACTGTGTAATACATCGGCAGGAACATGAATGCGCCGAGTATCGTAAGCATTATTGTGATTCCTGTATCGCCGCCCGCGGAACGGTTGAGTACAACACGATGACCTCTTGTTCTTAATTTACTTGCCATTGTTTACTCACCTACCTTCGAAAGCGCTTTCTTGATAATGATGTTAGAAGCGAACATTATTATGAAGAGTATAACTGCTATTGCAGAGGAATAACCGATCTCATAACGTGCTCCACCGTAGTCACTAAGGTGGTGCATTATCGTGTGCGCCGCATAGTCAACCGACGGGAATCCGCAAAGTGCGTCAACGACAGCACCGAAACCGAAGGATGAGGTTATCGAAAGCACCGCACCGAACATCAGCTGGGGACGCATTGTAGGAAGGGTTATGTACCAAAGCTCCTGCCAACGGTTCTTGATACCGTCAACAGCCGCCGCCTCGTACATCGAGCGGTCAATAGTCTGGAAGCCGGCGATGAACGAAAGGAATGCTGTACCGAGAGAGGTCCAAAGAGCAACTACGATACAAAGCGGCATAACGTACTGTGCGTTATCGAAGAAGAGTATCGGGCTGCTTATAAGTCCCATATCAATAAGCGTTGCGTTTGCCCAACCGTAAGAGTCTGATGCAAACAGAGTCTTCCATATAAGGTATACCTGACCCGAAATAGAGGGCGCGTAGAATATAAGAGTAACTACCGCACGAATCTTCGGGGGAAGCTCGTTAATGAACCAAGCAACGAACAGCGAGAGCAAATAGGATACAGGACCTGTAACCGCTGCAAATATAAGAGTGTTCTGACATGCGAGAATGAATATCTCGTCATCAAGGAACAGGCGGATATAGTTGTCTGTTCCGACCCAGTCGGGCATCTGAAGCATATTGAAGTTTGTAAAGCTCAACAGCACCGACAGAATAACGGGTAAAACCGTAAAGACAATGAACAAAAGAAGGAAAGGAGCAACCATGAAATATGCCGTCTTGTTGTTTTTCATTTCCTGCCAAGTCCAGCGAAGCTTTGAAACTTCGTCACGCTTTACGGGGCGTTGATCTACAGTCTTAGCCTGTGACATAGTCTTTCCTCCTTAATTAGTCTGTGATGGTTGTTTCTTTGGGGGCCCCTCGTTGTTTTCGGGTGTCCAAAGGTCAAACTCCTCACGCTTACGCTCGATTTCCGAGTTGATAGCGTCGATATAGCTCATAAGAGCATCATGAGGATCTGCACCGTCGTTTGCCGCATCGAGGAATGCAAACTTAAGATATCTTGCAATAATGTAAGAGCCGGGGTAGTTAACTATCGAGGAAAGATTCATCATCTGATCCTTTATAGCTTCCTTTTCACTGGCTGTCCAGGAAAGGTTGTTAAGAGCCTTAAGGTTTGCCGACTCGTATTTAGCCGAAGGACCAACGAGAGCAACCATTCTGTTACCGTATTTCGACTGAGCCGAATCGCTTGTCTGCCACTGCATAAACTGCCAAGCGGCAAGAACGTTATCGCATCCGTGAAGCATTACGGTAGCTCCGACACCCGCAAGAGAGTCGTAATTGAACGTACCGTCAGCACGCTCCGAGCCGGGCAATGATGAGAACTCCCAAAGTCCGTTGATTTCGGTAGCGTATACAACGAGTGTGTTGTATATACTTGCATAGTCGCCTATAACTACGGGCATCTCACCTGTTCTGAAACGGTTAGCCGTATCAAAGTTGATAGGAAGCGAGTAGTCGGTGTAAAGACGGCAGGTGAACTCAAACGCCTCGGTAGCTATCGGGTTGTCAAGGTCTATCTTCGCACCCGCATATTTAGAGTCGTAAAGCTCCTTATCCGTGTATTTCCACATGCTTCCGCCCTTCTGATAAATCATAAAGTCAAGAGCAGAAACGTAGTTAACACCTATTTCCATGTTATTTGTCTGAAGCACGGGAAGCGTTGAAAGCAGCTGCGACCAGGATTCGGGAATCTCAAGTCCAAGCTCTGCAAATACGTCCATACGGTAGAACATCATCGCAAAGCTCATAGTCTGCGGTATACCGTAAGCCACGTCAAGAAGAGTAACCGTATCAAGCGCCGCCTGCGAGAAGATAGCTTCATCGTAAGGAACCTGCGTATCCGAAATAGCAAACTCATCGTAAGGAAGTGATGTGAACACCTTGGTCTCACCCTCAAGCGCTACGTCGTCCTTGCTTGTTCTGTAATTACCGTCTTCATCCTTGAAGGTGTAATAAGTGGTGCTGAAATACTGGTTATAGTTTGCGGCATCCTCATCCTTTTCGACAGATACGTTACCGCTGATACCCATAACGGCATCTCTTATCGCATAGTTGATAACGTCACCCGAGGTAAGACCCATATATACGTCAGGACCCTTGCCCGAAAGTATAGACGGAAGCAGCGTACCCGCAGTTACGAGCTTCAGGTTTGCCGCATTTCCGGTAAGGTTTGTATATCCGTCGTTTGCGTCTATCATTGTACGCCAGATCTGCGACTGGTCACGACCAAGCGCAAACCAAACGTCAACCGCTTTATCTGATGCTGTGGGCTTTTTGGTAAGACCCATCGCATTATAGTCGGTAAAGAACGAGTAGATGAAGGAAAGAAGCTCAAAGCCCAAGGACTTAAAGAAGCCTGCTTCTGCCTTCTCAAGTCCGTCATTTCCAATATTAGAGGGAACAACAGAGATGGAGTCAACCATCATAGAACCCCTCTTTGAATCGTTAATCCAAGTACCGAGAGTACCGAGGTAGGTTTTAAGGCTCGACATATTAGCGGCGATTGTTTCACCCTCGTCAAGACCCATTTTATAAAGTATGATAGCAACAGTTTCAAGTGTTGCGGTGTGAGATCCTGCTGTATTGCAGAAGTCCTCAAGCTCATCCTTTACCTGCATAAGGTTGCGAGCCTCGTTAAGCAAGGTTACAAGAACGTCGGGCATTACCTGATAGAACTTGTAATCACGGTACTTATCGGGATCAGGACCTGTAAGCTGAAGTATGCGGAGATAGCAATCGTTAAGATTTGCAAGAGTGGTTTCAACTCTCTGAATGTAGCTCTTAAGAGAACCGAGCGAGCATTCAAGATAAATCGTATACTCAATGCCCTCCTCGAAGTAGAACTGAAGAGCCTCTCCGTCATCACCGCAAACGTAGGTGGACTGCCAATCCTTGCTGTAATTGAACTTGGCACTTGCAGCCTCCTCGTAAGGAACTGTGGGAGCTGCGCCGTACTCACCGCCCGAAAGCTTTACGCTACGGCATATGTACATACCCTCAAGAGCCTTCTGGAGATAACGCATACCGAACTTGTAAAGTCCGCTCTTATTTACTGTGAACTTGTAAGCCGCCCACTGTCCGACAGAGCTGTAGCTGGTTTCACCTATTACGTTGTAGAGCTGTGCGCCCGAAGCGATAGGATAGGTTGCAGCCGAGGAGTTGTCGTTAGAGGGAGTAACAGAGGAGTCCGAAACCAAATCCGGGAACTCTGCCTCAATTTTAACGATATCGTCGATGTTGCCGCCCGAGGGAGCAGTAGCACCCGGATGAGCAGCAAGATACTCGTCGAAGCTTACGATTTCCTTTTCAGTATTGCTGTAAGGAATGAGAGTAAGTCCGCCGATAATCATAGGCTCACGTTCAGCCTCAAGAGTTATACGGTAGTCACCCTCGGAAACGTAGAAGAGGAACCATTCCTGCTCATATCCCGAAGAATCCTCACAGTAATACTCGCTCCACTGGGGCTTTTGACCTACCTCGGGAGACAGAGAGTTACCGTTGATATCCTGCAACATAGTGTAGGTGGTTGTCGTTTTAACTCCGTCCTTAACGGTTGTAACGATCTTCTTGTAGCTTCCGCCCTCACCCTTGGTGTGAACGTAATCAACGTCGGTGAAGCTGGCGTTGGGATCCGAGTAAGCTTCAGTAACAATGCTCTTGTTACCGTTTCCGTCCTCCTCAACAACCCAATGTGTCCAGATCTTCGAGAAGTTAAGCGAACGTGCCTGATCGAACGGAACCTTGCCGTTTATCTTGAGCGCACGCTCGATAGAGCTGATACTCGTCTCACCGGTTTGGCAGGTGAAGTAGTCCCACTTGAAGTAGTAAAGACCCTCCTGATCTGCGGTTACTGTAAATTCCCAGCTCGTCTCACCTTCAGCGGGAAGGTATATGGATTTATCCGCCCACTCCGATGCGTCAAAGTTAGGATCTTTCAGAACCTCAGCAAGTCCGTAATCTTCAAACTTTTCACGGTATTTTTCCAGTTCCTCTTCCTTTATGCCCTTTTCCGACATAAAAATACCGCTGCTGTTTGGCATCATGCATGCTCTTATATCTTCGATTTTCCACTCTTCAAGTCCGGATTGAGTGGACAACAGATGCGCATAGTCGTCGATATAAGATGCGTAGTCAGAAGTGCTGACAAGAGCCTGCATTTCCTCGAGCGTGGTGTATATGCCCTTGTTGCCTTCGGGATCTTTGAGTTTTCCCGCAGAAGCAGTAAAGCCAAGACCCGTTACAAGAGTGGCAACGGTGAGCAAAAGACACATAGCTCTTTGAAATAGTGCTTTTTTCATCTTGATTTCCTCCAAAAAATTTCGTGCGCACTTTGGCGACTACAGCAATAATATCACCGAGCTGCCTGAAGCAATCCGAATGTCAAACGAAAGACCGCTTGATGATGTTATCGCCGTGCACTGCGCACTTTTATGCCAAAATTATAACATATAAAGAAAAGAAAGTCAAGGTTTTTAAAGAGCGGAAAATGATACAAAGTATTCCAAAAAAGGAAGTTCAAAGAAGCGTTTTTTCAAAATGCAAACTTTTGTTGACGTTGCTTTTTGCGCTACCCAAACTTAAACGCAACTTTAGTAAATTTGATTTGTACAAAAAAGCCGTATTTCGCATAGCTTGGAGTGCAAAACACGCCTATTGTTAAATCTCATTTAACATTTTTGACCGAATTTCAACTTTTTTCGTCAAAAAAACATTTTTTGGTAATTTGTGAATTTTGCACAAATTCACCGTGTTTTTTTCTACAAACCCTTTTTTCACGAAATTGGAGTTTCCCGTCCGTTTTTTGGAGGTTTTCGGTCAAAAAGCGAGAAAGGCAGCCCTAAAAAAGCAGCTTGGGCAGTGACTTTTTTATTCGTCACTGCCCGTTTTATATGACTGATTTTTGATTTACAGCTCTTTTTCTTTCATATTTGAGGTTGGTTTTTTCACTATAATTCCCGAAAAGACACAACCGTCGGCATCGTAGAATACCGCCGCCTGGCCGGGGGTTACAGAGCGCTGCGGCTCGCAAAGCCGCACGACAGCGCTGCCGTCGGGATAGACGGTTACCGTGGATTCGGCAGGCTTTGCAAGGTAGCGCAGCTTGACTGCAAGCTTAAATTCCGTCGGCTCCTTTGGCGGTGCTATCTTCGAGAAAACTATGTCCTGTACGTATACCGTATCCGAGAGTCTTGGGGCATCCTCGAGAGTTACGGTGTTTTGTTCTGCGTCTATATCGGTTACGAAAACACGTTTTCCAAGAGCTATTTCAAGCCCCTTTCGCTGACCTACGGTATAGTGTATTATTCCCTTATGCCTACCGAGCGCCCTTCCCTCTCGGTCTACAAAATCGCCTCTTGCGCACACGCCTGCGCGTTTTTCAATATATTCTGTATACTTTCCGTCGGGGATAAAGCATATCTCCTGACTTTCGGGCTTATCAGCCGCAGAAAGTCCGAGCTTGCGAGCCTGCTCGTAAATATCGCTCTTGAACTCTTCGGTCAGCGGTAAAATAAGCATCGACAAGACGTCCTGCGAAAGGCGTGAGAGCATATAGGACTGATCCTTTGCTCCGTCCTTACCCGGTGCTATATAATACCTGCCGCCAAGCTCGTCCGCAGTGCGACGCACCTCGGCATAATGCCCCGTGGCAATAGAGTCAAAGCCGTTTTCCATAGCATAGCCGCAAAGATATCTGAACTTCACCTCCCTGTTGCATATAACGCAGGGATTCGGAGTCCTACCGCTGATATATTCGGAAACAAAGTTTTGGCACACGGTATTCTCAAACGCATCCTTGGCATCAATAACGTGAAGCTCTATTCCAAGCTCAAAAGCGGAGCGCTCCGCACCCGAAATATCGGTATAAGGATGCATCAGTACCGTAGCGCCGTGTACCTCGTGTCCTTCGTTTTTTAATTTTAAGGCGGCGTAGGTGCTGTCTACGCCGCCGCTTAAGCCGAGAAGTATTTTCATATAACTCTCCCGTATCTTTAAAATTCGCAGAACTCTAAAGCCTTAATTTTTTGATGATTTTGGTACTTGCTGCTCGTCGCAAAGTGCGGACTTTGCAAGAGCGATAAGCGCCTAAAGCGCTGAAAATTCAGCATTTTGAGCGAGTTTGTATCATTCTCTGTTGCCTATGCTTATTCCTCGCCGTGCTCGCCGTCTTCCTTTTCAATTTCGAAGTCAATAGGTCTTCCTATCTTTTTGTAGTAGTCGGCAACCGCACTCTTTACTGCCTCCTCCGCAAGCACGGAGCAATGCACCTTTACGGGCGGCAAGCCTTCAAGAGCCTCTACAACGACGGAATTTGTAAGCTTGAGCGCCTCGGACACAGGCTTACCCTTTATAAGCTCTGTTGCCATAGACGAGGTAGCTATTGCCGCACCGCAGCCGAAGGTCTTGAATTTACAATCGGTTATTACGTCGTTTTCATCTATTTTGAGATATATTCTCATAATATCTCCGCATTTTGCATTTCCGACAGTACCAACTCCCTCGGCATTCTCTATCTCACCGACGTTTCTCGGGTTGGTAAAATGGTCCATTACTTTTTCACTGTACTGCATTATCTTTTCACCTTTACTTTTTTTCCTTTTGCAAATCCTCCCAAAGCGGGCTCATCTCTCTAAGACGTGCCACTATCGGCGGGAGTGTTTCAATAATATAGTCTATATCCTCGTCGGTTGTTTCGTAAGATATCGAAAGCCTGAGCGAGCCGTGCGCCTTTTCGTGCGGCACACCCATTGCAAGAAGCACGTGCGACGCTTCAAGCGAAGCAGACGAGCAAGCCGAGCCTGTTGATGCGCATATACCCGCAACGTCAAGCATAAGAAGCATACTCTCGCCCTCGATAAATTCAAATCCGATATTTACGTTACCAGGAAGTCTTTGTGTCCTGTGACCGTTAAGCTTTGAATAAGGTATTTTGGCGGTTATTTCCTCTATAAGTCTGTCACGCTTCTTTATAAGCTCGGGAATTTCGTCAAGACGGGAGTTTGCAAGCTCTATCGCCTTTGCAAGTCCGAGTATATAAGGCAGGTTTTCAGTACCGCCGCGACGTCTTTGCTCCTGACCGCCGCCGTCTATAAGGTTGGATATAAGCTTACCCTTACGGACAAAGAGCATACCTATGCCCTTTGGCGCATGTATTTTGTGGCCGGACATTGCAAGCATGTCCACGGGAAGCTCGGCGAGGTCTATTTTCATATTTCCGACAGCCTGCACGGCATCGGTAAACATAAGCGCACCGCTCTTGTGTGCAATTTCACAAGCTTCCTTTATCGGCTGGATAGTACCAACCTCGTTATTCGCCATCATTATTGCAACGACAGCGGTTTTGTCATTGACAGCCGCCTCAAGCTCGGCAAGGCTTATTATTCCGTCCTCGTCAGTGCCGACGTATATCACCTCAAAGCCCTGCTTTTCAAGCGACTCGCAGGTATGAAGCACTGCGTGATGCTCTATTTTGCTGGTAACGATGCGATTTCTGCCCTTGGAAAGTCCACGAAGCGCCGCACCCTTTATCGCCCAGTTGTCCGACTCTGTGCCGCAGGAGGTGAAATATATCTCGCTCGGCTGACAGCCGAAGCTTTTCGCTATCGAAGCTCTCGCTCCGTCAAGAAGCTGCTTTGCTTCCCTGCCCTTCGAATGCATACTGGAGGGGTTGCCCCAGACGCTCTCAAAGGCGGGCGCCATTGCATCTATTACCTCTCGGCTTACCGGTGTGGTTGCCGCATTGTCAGCATATACAAATCTTTTCATTTTACTATCCGAATTTTGACTTCAGTTTCGTCGGGTGTACCGACGTATCAAAATCGCACTTTTGGTTTGCAAAATTTCATAAAATTATCTTGCGCTCTATATTGTATACTAATTTTGTGCATTTTTCAACATATATCCGCAAATTTTAAATGTTAACTTTCTGTGAACGCTTTTCGCTTGACAAGCGAAGCAAGTTATAATATAATGGTTTATATGAACTTAACTACATCTTACGGAGGATAAACATATGGAAAAATATACGATAGGTGTTGACCTTGGCGGCACTAACATTGCCGTTGGTCTTTGCGACAAAAATCTTAAAATAATTGACAAGGATTCGGTACCTACTCTTGCAAAAAGAGAGCCGGAGCTTATAATGAAGGATATGGCAGAGCTTACCGAGCGCATAATAAAGAGAAACAATCTTACCGTAGACGATATAGACTACGTAGGTATAGTCGCACCGGGAAGCGTTGATGCCGAGAGTGGATACATCGAATACACGAACAATCTTCCCTTTGTGAATTTCCCTATGGCAGACGTATTCAAAAGCTTTTTGCCGGTTTCGCGCGTGCTTCTTGCAAACGATGCGAATGCGGCGGCGCTCGGTGAGGCGCTTGCAGGCTCGGCAAAGGGCGCAAAGACGGCTATAATGATAACGCTCGGCACAGGCGTTGGCGGCGGAATTATAATTAACGGAAAGATTTTCGCAGGCGGTGTTAACGCATCGGGCGCGGAGATAGGCCACCACGTAATTGTTTCGGGCGGACGTCAATGCACCTGTGGCAGACGCGGTTGCTACGAGGCTTACGCCTCTGCTACGGCGCTTACCGCTATGACCGCTGAAAAAATCGAGGAGCTTTCACTCAAGGGTATGGATTCTATACTCGGTGACACGGCAAAGAATGCAGGAAAGGTCAGCGCACGTACCGCATTTGACGCTATGAAGGCAGGATGCAAATACGGACGTGAGGTTGTAGATAACTACATATACTATCTTGCCGAGGGTATCACGAATATGATTAACATATTCCAGCCCGAAATACTCTGTATCGGCGGCGGTGTATGCAACGAGCGTGAGTATCTCACAAGACCCCTGTGTGAGCTTGTAGAGCGTGACCAGTACACAAGAAACAGCAAAAACAAGACGAAAATAGTTATCGCAGAGCTTGGTAACGATGCAGGTATCATAGGCGCTGCAGGACTCGGAATCTGATAGGGATAATATCCTGAATCAACGCTTACGAAATACCCGAAAAACACAATAAAAACAGAGGAAAAACAAGGTTGAAAAAGCTTTGCTTTTCCTCTTTTAATGAAGCTTTGACGTGGCAAAACAAGCCAAAATCCATTATTTACAAATCGTTCAAAATACTTTTATCTTTTATTTATTGATTAAACCGTGTTAAGCGTATAAACTATTGTTGACAAATATTTTGGCGAAAAAAGGAACTATTATGAAAAAGATAATTTCCGCAGTGCTTGCCTTTGTATTGCTGGTCGGCAGCGGCACGGCGTTTACCTTTTCCGAATTAAACAGCTTTTTTGAATATACACCTCCCGACACAAATCCCCCGGATGATGGCGGTGAGGGCGGCGGTGGCGCTGACAATTCGCCGACGCTCGTTGTTCCGACCTACAAGGACTATGGCAGAGGCACAGTCGATTTTGACAAGGTGACCTACTCCCGCCCCGACATAGACGGCGCAATATTAAGCTTCAATTCGGTATGCTCGCTCGTCGAGAAAAACGAGGTCAGCTTTAACGAGCAGCTAGAGGCTATAAAGGATGCCGACGACTCCTATTTTGAGATATCGACTATGTTTTCCTATGCTAACATTATGACCAGCAAGGATTCAACCGACCCAAAATGGAGCGCTGAATACGAATTTATAAGCGTTAACTACCCGAAATTCTCGCAGGCTGTCGAAAATCTCTTTGTAAGCTGCGCACAGTCAGTGCATGCCGAGAGCTTTGAGGAGGAATATTTCGGTGACGGGCTTATCGAGGAGTATTCGGGGGGCGGAAGCTACTCGGATGCGTTAGTAGCTCTTATGGAAGCGGAAGCAGAGCTTGAGGCGGAATACTCGAAGCTTAACACGGCAACGGTTACCGTAAGCTATGAAGGAGAGGAGAATACAGCGCAGTATTTCATTGATTATTACTACGAAAAATACGGTAAAAATTCGTATACCGAGACGACGTATATCTATCACTATTCGATGATAAACTCGCTTTACTACGATGCCTATACGGCTATTGCAAATCCCTTATATATAAATCTTCTGAAAACCCGTAGGCTTATCGCAGACGAGCTTGGGCTTGAAAGCTACACCGAGCATGCATACGAGGTATTCGGACACGATTATTCCCCGACGGAAATGATAAACCTGCTTGATGATATCGGCGAATTCGTAATGCCTATGTTTTACAAGCTTTACAGCGATGTTTTTTCAAGCTACGCAATTCCTGACGGTGTAAGAAATATACACCACAACGACATTCTTAACGCACTGTATTCTGTTTATCAGCAGATGGACGAGGAGCTTTTTGATGTTTTCTCCTATATGCTTCAGCACGGCCTTTACGATATTGAAAAGAGCAGTACAAGCCGCTTTGATGGCGCATTTACGGTATATCTCGACACCTACAGCGCTCCGTTCATTTTCGTAAGTACCGGCGGCAATATTTCGGATTACTCTACAATAACCCACGAATTTGGCCATTTCTTTGATAATTACGTCAATTACGGCGCATCCGCATCGCTTGACCTTGCGGAAATTTCATCGCAGGCGCTTGAGCTTCTGACTCTTACAAAGCTGGATTTGAAGCTTGAAGATGCGTTAGTTAAATATCTGCTTGTCTTACAGATAAGCGAGATGCTCAATACGCTTAGGACGCAGAGCCTTTACGCTATGTTTGAGCATCTGGCATACGAGCTTTCATACGATGAACTAACAGAGGAAAATCTCAATGCCATTCTTGCCGAATGCGAGCAGAAATTTGCATATCCCGAAAACACGTTCAAGCTTGAAAATATAGTCTGCGTACCGCACGTTGTTCTTTACCCCGAATACGTTCAGGCATACTGCACCTCAGCTCTTGTTTCGCTCGAAATATATTTCACCGAGATAGGCAGCGAGGGGGCGGGTCTTGCCGCTTACAAGGAGCTATTATCAAGAGATGAGAACAGCTCGTTTGAGGCAGACCTCGAAGCAACAGGTCTTGCATCTCCCTTTGGCGCAAACTTCGTAAAGAACATCTCGAACAAGATATACCGCCTTTTATGCGGAAGAGACTTTTTCAAGACAAATAGCAGCGCAAATGCCGCTTAATGCAAATAATTATTTACTTTAAGCATTAATTTTCACAAATAATAAGAGCAGACACGCAAGAAAAATCTTGTATGTCTGCTTTTTTCGTTGATGAATTTTTTCGTCATTGCTAAAGCGAAGCTGTGTTATTGAGGGGCAAAACCCGACTTTTATCAAGTGCTTCCCCCGCAATTTCATAAGCTTCTGTTTTAGAAGCTTTCTTCGCAAGAATCGGTGTAACGCTTTGCCTGCGTTGAGAACAGACGGTAATATTTTCCCCCGCTCTCCATAAGCTCTCGGTGAGTGCCGACCTCGGCAACCGTGCCACCGTCAAGGACTATTATTTTGTCAGCCGTCGTAGCGCTGCTCAATCTGTGCGAAACGAAAACGGTTGTCTTTTCACGTGAAAGTTCGGTGAAGCGGTTGAACACTTCCTGCTCGGCTATGGCGTCGAGCGCCGCTGTCGGCTCGTCGAGTATCAATATCTCGGAATTCTTATAGAATGCACGGGCTACCGAAAGCTTTTGCCACTGACCGCCCGAAAGCTCTATGCCGTCATCCTCAAACATACGGGTAAGCGGTGTTTCATATCCGTGCGGAAGCTCGTTTATAAAGTCATGCGCACCGCCGTGCTCTGCCGCAGTCTGCACGTCAGAGTCTTCATGCTCGCTGTCTACGTCACCGAATTTGATATTTTCAGCCGCAGAAACGGCATATTTACCGAAGTCCTGGAATATTATTCCGAACATATTGTAAAGCGCATTCGTGTCATAATCACGCAAATCTCTGCCGTCGAGGAGTATTTGACCCTCTGTTGGGTCGTAAAGCCTTGTCAGAAGCTTTATAAGAGTAGTTTTTCCCGCACCGTTAAGTCCTACAAGTACAACCGACTCACCCGGATTCATAGTGAGATTTACATCCTTAAGCACGTACTTATCCGTGCCGGGATATGCAAAGCTCACGTTTTTAAACTCTACGATATGCCCGATACCCTTTTTCGGCTCAATCGGCTCGGCAAGTGACGGCTTTATTCTGATTTCTTCATTCATAAAGGTTATCATATTCTCTATGAAGAGCGTCCCCTCGTATATCGTAGCGGTAGCTGTCAGAATCGAGGTTACAGCGCCCGAAATCGAGCTTAACGCTCCGGTATAAAGAGACCAATCGCCAATCTGCCTGTCACCGTATATCACGTTATAAGCGATATAACCGAAAAGCAGACAGTTAATTACAGTAGAAATGAAGCCCACAATGATTTGGTCAAAGCCCTCTTTAAGTATGAGCTTTTTCATTCCTTTGTAATATTTTGTAAATGATTGTTTGTATTTTTCAGAGAAAGTGTCGCCAAGACCTAAAATTCTGATTTCCTTAACCAAGTCCTTGTTAACCATAACGCCTGAGTAATAATTCATCTCTCGGCGTTCCTTGGAATGGCGTCTTATGTAGCCGAAGCTTTTGCGTCTGTATGAAAAATTAACTATCGCACCGGGAGCTGCCGCCACCACAATCATAATCGGAGCTATAGGGCTTAAGGTTGCGAGGACGGTCACGAATGATATGGCGCTGATAAGCGAGCTTATAACCTTGAAGGTCGCAGAAAGAATGCCTATGGGGCGCATGCTTGCCTCTCTGTTGGCATTTTCAAGCTTTTCATAAAATTCGGGGCGGTCAAACGACGGTATATCAACCGTTTTCGACTTCTCGATTATCTTCATTTTTATGTGATTGACGACAAGCTCACCCGCCATAGCCGACACAATGCCCGATACCTTGGTGAGCATTTTGCTGACAAACGTATAGATGAAGTAAGCGAGGAACAAAACGAGAAGCGGCTTTAAGGTATTGAATATATTTTCGCTGACAGAGCCGAGATTCTCAACTCCGATAAAATCTGCAATTACGTTAAGTATATCCTTGGATATATACGCTCCGACAACAGGCAAAACACCCTCTGCCACACACATAAGGCACATCATAATCAAAAGGTGGGGTGCGGTTTCCCACACGAGCCTTACTATATAGAAAAGTCGGAATGTGAAGCCACGGACAACCCTCGAAATATACCCCGGAACTTCTTTTAGCGTTTTTGGCTTTGGTATTCCGTCGTCGTGCGGCGGACGCATCCTTGGCGGCTCGCCCCTATCTCTTTTAACCATAGCAATCTCCTTATTTTCTGCGGACGGAAAGTCCTGACCAGAGTATAATTATTATTTGTGCGGGTATTCCGAGGAAGAACATCATCCAAAAGTTTCCAAGGCTTACGGTCAGTGCGGTAAGATAGAACGAAAGTATCAGCGACCAGACCAAGGCCGAAATTATCAGGTAATTGAGCCTCTGCCGCCCCCATATCGAATTGAAAACGAGGACAACAATCGAGCATACGGGCAAGGCATAAATGAACATAATCCAAGCAGGCAGGAGCGAATCGGGTAAGGATATATTCATCTGAATAAAGGCATACGTAGCAATAAGCCACACGAGCATTGCCGCAAGAGATGATATGATAAAGCGGTTTCTGCCGAGAGTCCTTGCCACCGACGCATCGGGCGGCGCTGCTTCGTGCTCTGATGCAAGAAGATAGTCAACGCTGACACCGAAAAGGTCGGAAAGCTCCTTGAGCACAACGACGTCAGGGATTGATTCGGCACGCTCCCACTTTGATATTGCCTTATCCGAATAATTAAGCTCCTCTGCGAGCTTGCTCTGCGTCATACCCGAATTCACACGCAAATCGCATATATTTTTGGCTATTATTTCACGCAAATCAGACATAAAACACTCTCCGAGTGAACAAAATACTGTTTTATTTTAGCATACATAATTCTTCAAGTCAAGATTTATAATCAGGCAAACTGCAAAAATAATGCTTGGTAGCACCATAATTCGGGTTGACGAATATAATACTTATAAAAGGTGCGAGAGGAGAAGAATATGAATATTGATAAAGCCAAGCTCGAAGCGCTTACAAGTCTTTCAGATGATGCGCTTTGGGCAGAAATACGCAAAATGGCGGGCAGTCACGGGCTGAAGCTTCCTGAGGGGACACCGCCGCACAGCGAGCTGAAAAAGCTTCGTGATATGTGCCGTGCAGATTCAAAAATAAGTATGCTCCAGGCAATGCGTATAGTAAACGATTTGAAACGGGGGAAATAATATGAGCGAGGAAAACAAGAGCGCACCCGATATATCCAAGATTATAAGTGTGATAATGGAAAACCCGGATATTCTTGAACGGATATCAAGCCTTATAAAAAGCGACGCACAAAAAGAAGAAGCCGACACAGCGCAAATTCCCGAAGCGGAGGATAACCGTAGTATTCCTACATACACCGAGTCAGCCGCATTAAGGCCGGGGAGGGCGCGTCGCTCACAGCTTCTCTGTGCGCTGAAGCCTTACGTGAAAAAGGAGCGTGCGCAGGCTATCGACTCTGTGATTGCCATAGCCGATATACTTGATATGATGAGGAGGAAATAATATGTATGCCAGAAGCTACAAAGACGGTGAAATCTCATCATTGCCGCCGCATTATGACGGAGTTGCTTTCGGTGAGGGGATAGTCGAAGAACAAAACGACCCCGAGGTGGAGGCAGTGCCAACCGCAGCACCCGCCGAGGAAAGCGTATTTTCAAGACTTGCGAGCGCTGATTTGTTTCGTGCAATAAAGCTTCCGAAAATAGGCACGGAGGAGCTTTTGCTTATTGCTGCCGCCGCCTTTCTTTTCTTCTCGGCTGACGGTGACAAGGAATGCGCCATACTGATACTTATACTCGTTTTTCTCGCCTAGTTTTATAGTACAGAAGCAAGAACAAAAAACGCATTTAACCGATTTTTTCCAATAAAATGCAAACAATAGTTATAAAAACAGAGATGATATTAAATCACCTCTGTTTTTCTTTTAGGTTGTATATGTTGCTTTCGGTCGGAAAACAAATCAGAAGAATGAGAACTGATTTGTATCCGAAAGTCCTGCAAGTACGTTGTTGCGCTTCAGGATTTCTATTACGGTTTTTGAAATTCCCGTACGCATACGCAGGTCCTCGACAGAGAAAATGTCGTATTTTTCTCTTGCCTCGACAATTTTTTCAGCCGCCGTATCTCCGAGTCCGACAAGCGAGTTAAAGGGCATACGGATTTTTCCGTCCTCGGGTAAGAATGCCTTTGCATCCGACTTTCTGAAATCAACCCCAAGGAACTTGACACCTCTTGCGAGAGCTTCCCTGACGAGCTGAAGCGTTGAAATCGTTTCATTATCCTTTTGCGTAAGCTCCTGCTGTGGCTTACCCTCAAGCTCCTCTATCACGGATTTTACACGACCGTATCCTCCGCTGACAACCTCGGCATCAAAGCCTCCGGGCGCTACGGTAAAGAATGCCGCATAGAACTCCATAGGATAATATATTTTGTACCAGCAAAGACGTATTGCCGACATAACGTATGCCGCAGCGTGCGCCTTCGGGAACATGTATTTAATCTTTTTGCACGAGCCGATATACCACTCCGGAACTCCGTGCGAAAGCATATTTTCCTCCCACTCGGGTGTGAGTCCCTTACCCTTTCTTACGCTCTCCATAATCTTGAATGCATCCGAGTTATCAAGTCCGTATCTGATAAGGGTGTTCATTATATCGTCACGGCATCCGATAACGTTTGATATATCGCATATACCCGCCTTAATAAGCTCGTCGGCATTGCCGAGCCAACAGCCCGTACCGTGTGTAAGGCCTGATATCTGAAGCAGGTCGGCAAAATTCTTCGGCTTTGCATCCATAAGCACCTGCTGCAAGAAGCGTGTACCCATCTCGGGAATACCAAACGTACCAAGCTGACATCCGCCGATATCCTCGGGAGAAATTCCGAGCGGCTTTGTGGACGAGAACAGGTCGTATATGCTCTTGTCGTTCATTTTAACGTCAAGCACGCTTGTGTTCGTATAGCGCTCAAGCATTTTGTACTTGGTCGGCATATCGTGTCCGAGCTCGTCAAGCTTAAGTATCGTATCGTGAAGATATGAGAACTGGAAGTGCGTTGTTATAATATCCGATTTCGGGTCGTCTGCCGGGTGCTGTACGGGCGAGAAATCGCAAATATCGTACTGCATCGGCACAACTATTATACCGCCGGGGTGCTGACCTGTCGTTCTTTTTATACCGACAAGCTTGGTAACCATTTTTGAAATCTGCGCTTTGGGGATTTTTACTCTTTTTTCATCAAGGTATTTATTTATGTAGCCCCATGCGGTTTTATCGGCAAGAGTACCTATCGTACCCGCACGGAACACGTGTCCCTCGCCAAACAGCTCCTCGGTGTACTTATGCACCTTACCCTGCACGTCACCCGAAAAGTTCAGGTCTATATCAGGCGATTTATCGCCATAGAAGCCAAGGAAGGTTTCAAAGGGGATATCGTGTCCGTCCATTATAAGCGGCTCACCGCAAATCGGGCAATTTTTATCATCAAGGTCAAATCCCGAGCCGACAGAGCCGTCGGTATAAAACTCGCTGTAACGGCACTTCGGGCAGCGGTAATGCGGCGGCAGGGGGTTAACCTCGGATATACCCGACATCGTAGCAACGAATGACGAGCCAACCGAGCCACGTGAGCCAACAAGATATCCAAGCCCCTCGGAATAGGCAACGAGCTTTACCGCAATCATATAAAGCACAGCAAAGCCGTTCTTTATAATTGAGTCAAGTTCACGCTTCAACCGCTTTTCAACTATTTCGGGCAAATCGTCACCGTACCACTCGTGCGCACGCTGCCAGCAAGAGCTTGTAAGCTCGTCTGCCGCCCCCTCAAGCTCGGGCTCATATCTGCCCTCTGGTATGGGGCGTATGCGCTCGCACATTTCGGCAATTTTGTTCGGGTTATCTATAACGACCTCCTCACAGGCGGCATCTCCGAGATAATCAAACTCCCGAAGCATCTCCTCTGTGGTCCGAAGGTAAATCGGCACTTCACGGTCTGCATCCGAGAACTTCATTCCCGCAAGCAGTATGCGGCGGTATATCTCATCCTCTCTATCAAGGAAGTGCGCATCGCAGGTCGCACAAACAGGCTTACCAAGCTTCCGTCCAAGCTCGTAAATCTGACGGTTTATATCACGAAGCGCATCCTCATTTGCAACCTTTCCTTCCGCTAAAAGGAAATAATTGTTTGCAAGAGGCTGTATTTCCAGGTAATCATAGAAGGAAGCTATCTCCTCAACGTCCTGCGCACTTCTACCGTCAAGTATCGCACGGTAAAGCTCACCTGACTCACATGCCGAGCCTATTATAAGTCCCTCTCTGTACTGCTCCAGCACCGAGCGGGGGATTCTCGGAAAGCGCTTGTAATAGCCGAGATAGCTCTGCGATATGAGCTTGTAAAGATTCTTAAGTCCCTCCTGATTTTTAGCAAGAATTATCATATGATAGGTCTGCAGCTTCAGGGGGTCTGACTTTTCGCTCATTACGTTCATAAGCTCGTCGAAGTTTGCAACACCCTCGCTTTTGAGTCGGTCAAGCATAACGAAGAATATTCTTGCAAGAGTTTCTGCATCGTCCTCTGCTCTGTGGTGATGGAAATCGGCAAGCTTATAGTGGTTTGCGATTACGTCAAGCTTGTGCGATTTAAGCTCGGGGTTAACGTATTTTGAAAGTCCGACAGTATCAAGGAAGGTGTTGTTAAACGGCAGTCCGTGGCGCTCTGCGGCAACTCTTATGAAGCCAACGTCGAAGTTTGCGTTGTGGGCAATAAGCATTCTGTCGCCCGCAAAGGCAAGAAATGCCTCTACCGCCTCTCGCTCATGCGGCGCTCCCTTTACCATTTCATCGGTGATAGACGTAAGCTTGGTTATATTCTCGGGGATAGGACATTCGGGGTCAACGAAGATGTCCATACGGTCAATAACCTCACCGCTCTTAATCTTTACAGCACCGATTTCTATTATTTTACAGGTTCTGTTGGAAAGTCCTGTGGTTTCTATATCGAAAACCACCATTTCATCGTCAAATGCGGGATATTTTTCGCCAAAGGCGCATCTTGCGGTGTCGTTTACGTAGTAAGCCTCGATACCGTATATAACCTTTAAGTCCTTGTTTTTTGACTTTTCAAGGGCTAGCATAACCTCTGGGAATGCTTGTACGTTTCCGTGGTCTGTAACCGCTATTGCGGGATGCCCCCATCTTATGGCGGTTTTGACTATTTCGGCAGGTGTGATAATCGCATCCATCTGCGACATATTCGAATGCAAATGAAGCTCAACACGCTTCCTTGGTGAATTATCCATTCGCTCTTCTTTGGAAATTTTCTTTATTCCTCGCACCGACATAAACAGCTCACCGTCAAACTTGTCATACATAGTTTTTCCGTAGGCTGCAACGTGTGCGCCGTCAAGAGATTTGAGCAGGGCTGCCTCTTCGGGCGTGAGTGTCCTTTTGAGGTAAATTCCGGATGCTCCGTCGGATATACCCACAGCGCAGTTAACCTTGTCACCGTTTCTCGTTTCCTTCATCGTTACCTCGAAGACCGTACCAAGGAATATACACATACCGCGTGCGCCCTCTGCGCCCGAAATCGGTGTGGGATTTACAAGTGTAAAATCATCACCGAATGCAAGCTCTGCTTCGGACGTATCGTAAACGGTTGCGCCCATTTTGAATTTTGTTTCGGTAAGCACCGCAAAATCTCCGGATGATGCGGAAATTCCGCTCTTTTTCTCAAAATCGTAGTGCGGGTCACGAAGCCGCTCCTCTTCCTCACGCTTCGCCTTTGCCGCCTCACGCTCACGGATTGCGTTTTCCCGACCAAGACGCTCGGCATCGGCAAGAATACGGTTTCTGTACTCACGCATTCTCGCTTCGTTATTTTCAATCTCTGCCTCGTCGGCTACAACACGGATTTTTCGCTCTATGCCGTATCTGCTGCGCAGAATATTGGATATAATACCCTCTGTGCCGGCATCCTTTACAAAATCTATGCCCTCGCTTCTGTATGGAATTGCGATAACGATTTCCTCGTCTGACATTCTATACTCGGCATTGGCAAAGAAGCCCTGCGTTACAGCGCCCGAAATTGCCGCCTCGAGAGCAATTTCCCCAAAGCGGTCTATGCTGAATTCTTCAGGCGGAAAATGCGGCAGTATTCTGAATGCATTGAGGCAGTAAAGCTCACGGCACTCATCGGCTATCTCATAAATAAGCTCGGCATCCTCGTGCGAGTTAAAGCTCAACTCTACCTCGGCAATTTTCGCTTCCCTGGCATACCTTACTTTAGTGGAAAGCGCACGCAAAAGCAGCGCCCGTTTCGCATTGTCGGGCGCATATTTTGAGAATATGTCAAGAAATGTTTTTTCGCCGTTTTGAGCCATTTTTTCCTCTTCCTAAAATCTTTTAATCTCGTCTATAAGCTCGTCTATAAGCTTACTCTCTTCTACTTTTTTTATTATTTCTCCCCTGCGGAACAGAAGACCCACGCCCTCGCCGCCTGCAATTCCGACGTCGGCTTCCCTTGCCTCACCCGGGCCGTTTACAACGCAGCCCATTACGGCAACCTTTATATTCTTACTGTCAAGCCCCTCGGATTTTACTCTTTTTTCAAACTCCGAAAGAAGCGATATAAGATTTATACGAGTCCTGCCGCAGGTCGGACAGCTCACGATATCCATACCGCCGATAAGTCCGATAGCACGTAAAATATTTTTTGCCGCAGCTATTTCATTTATCGGGTCCTCTGTAAGAGACACCCTGACGGTATCGCCAATTCCGTCCGAAAGAAGCGTACCGATGCCTATACTGCTCTTGACAAGCGCCATATCTCTGGCTCCCGCCTCGGTAACACCGATATGAATCGGATATTCGGTGCGCTCTGCCAGAATTCTGTTTGCCTCAATCATTGTCCTGACGTTAGAGGACTTTACCGATATTGCTATGTCACGAAAATCGAAATCCTCAAGGATAGATACGTGATACATAGCGCTCTGGGCAAGTGCCATAGCAGTCGGAGCTTTATATTTTTCGAGTATCTCTTTCTCAACCGAGCCTGAATTTACACCTATTCGGATAGGAATTTTGCGCTCACGGCAGGCGCTGACAACCTCTCGTATACGCTCACGGCTGCCGATGTTGCCCGGATTTATTCTTATTTTATCAGCACCGCACGAAGCGGCGGCAAGTGCCGCACGGTAGTCAAAGTGTATATCCGCAACAATCGGTATTTTTACACCCCGACGCTTCAGCTCGGATATAGTCCCGGCACTCTGTGCATTCGGTACTGTTATGCGCACGATATCGCACCCCGCCGACTCAAGCGCACATACCTGTCTGTAAGTCGCCTCTGTATCCGACGTGTCGGTATTTGTCATGGACTGTATTGAAATAGGATAATTTCCGCCTATTCCAACGCCCCCGACAAGTATAGGTTTTGTTTTACGTCTGTATGCATTATAGTCCATAAAGCACCGCCAAATGTCAATTTATATTTACAAAATCAGTTGGATTACATCCTTTATCAAAATCACAAAAGAAAGTCCGAGGAGCAGAATAAGTCCTACCCCATTTACAATTCCCTCAACCTTTGCCGGTATTTTCTTTCTCGTTATCATTTCAAAAAGAACAGTGATAAGCCTACCGCCGTCAAGGGCCGGGATAGGTAACAGATTCATCACACCGAGATTGATGCTTATCAGAACGACAATGTTGAGAAGCGAGGCTATACCGTCACTTGCGGCAGAGCCTATTGCCGAGGAAATTCCGACAGGTCCTGAAACTGCGCCAAGGGTGTATCTGCCGGTCAAAAGATCGTATATAGACTCCCAGCACATTCTTACCGTCAGCACGGATTTTTCAAACGAATAACCGAGTACTGTGAGTGGGTTTTTGTCTTTTTTATAAACACCGAAGTCAGGCACGCCAAAGGTCTGTCCGCTGTCAGTAAGCGTAGGAAAGACAACGTTTTCGATGACCTCCTCCTTGCCGTTTCTTATAACGGTGAGTGTCAGCGGCTCATAGCCGCCCCTCATAATCTCATACGAAAGCTCGTCGTATACCGAGACACGCTTATCCCCGACCTTTATTATCTCGTCGCCAACCATAAGTCCTGCATCGGCGCTCGACACCTCAAGGTTATTAAGCTCCTTGTCGGCAAATACACGCACAGTTGTGCCGCCGATATTTATCATAGAGGCAAGGATAATCATTGCCAAAAAGCCGAAAAGCAGATTTACGAATGCGCCCGCCGCGGTTACGATAAAGCGCTGCCAGGCAGGCTTTTTATCAAAGGAATTCGGATTTTGGGACTCTGAATCCTCGCCCTCCATAGCGACGTAGCCGCCTATCGGAAATGCGCATACCTTGTAGGTTATTCCTGTTTTCTTCGAGTCGTACCACAAAAGCTTCGGGCCCATTCCTATGGAAAACTCTTTAATTGCCACACCGAAAATTCTTGCGAAAATATAGTGACCAAACTCATGTATGAATATCAGAAAGCCAAACACTAAAAGAGCTATAATGGCTGTAAAAAACGGATTCAATTTATTTCTCCTTAACCTAGTGTGGAAATTTATAAAGCTTTGAGCTTTATATGCCGCAAATCATTCATTGCGAGTCGATTACGCTTTTCGCTATTTGCCGTGCTTCGCTGTCCGTGGCGAGAATTTCATCTATGCTGTTAAGATTTTTCGCATAGAGCATTCTATCATAGACGGTCATAACCGTATCGGAAATTCCCGTAAATTTGATTTTTCCGTCAAGGAACGCACCAACGGCAACCTCATCAGCCGCATTTACGACAGCTCCCATAGCTCCGCCGTCAGCCGCCGCACGTCTTGCGAGTGAAAGAAGCGGAAAGGCTTTATCGTCCGGCGCTTTGAAGTTAAGCGAACCAATCCTGAACAAATCAAGCGGTGCTACCGCCTCTGAAATACGTGCAGGATAATCAAGCGCATACTGTATGCAAAGACGCATATCCGGCACGGAAAGCTGCCCTATAACGGCATTATCAACATATTCAACAGCAGAGTGAAGTATGCTCTCGGGATGCACTACGACCTCAACTTTTTCGCTCGGCACACCAAACAGATGAACCGCCTCTATTATCTCGAAGCCCTTATTCATAAGAGTTGCGCTGTCTACTGTTATGCGCTTTCCCATTTTCCAGGTCGGGTGGCGAAGCGTGTCCTCGGGTGTAACAGCGGAAAGCTGCTCCCGTGTTTTGCCAAAGAAAGGGCCGCCCGAGGCTGTGAGAAGTATTTTCTTAAGTTCACCGTGCGAGCCGGCAAAAAGCGACTGAAATATTGCGGAATGCTCGCTGTCAACGGGTATAATGTCAACACCCGCCTCCTGCGCACGGCTCATCACGATATCGCCTGCTATAACAAGCGATTCCTTATTTGCAAGGCAGAGCCTCGCACCTTTTTTTATTATTGCCAGAGTCGGCAGAAGTCCTGCCTTACCCGTGATTGAATTTACTATCGAGTCGGCAGAGGTTTCAGCAATTCCCGCTTCAATACCCGACTCCCCTGCAAAAACTTTTATATCGGTATCCGAAAGACGCAGCATCAAATCCTTTGCCGCATTTTCATCAGCCATAGCCACGTAGCGTACAGAAAATCTGCGAGCCGCCGCTTCGCACTCTATGACGTTTTTGTCAGCGCTTATAAAATCGACACGGTATCCGCGCGCCCATGCAACGTCGAGCGCCTGCTTACCCACAGAGCCCGTCGCTCCAAGTATGGCTATCCTTTTGTTTTCACTCATAAGTACTCCATTTTACAAAAACCGCCACGCGAAACAGCACGGCGGTAATTGATAATTCAGGCGATAATCTATTTTTTAGCCGCAAGAGCTGTAAATCAGCTCACACAGCTGTCGTTATGCCATTTACACAAACGGCGGGAAGGTCAGGCAAATCACCATAAGCGGTGCGGCAACAGCGATAACAGAATCGAATCTGTCAAGCACACCGCCGTGGCCGGGGAAAATAACACCGTAATCCTTTATACCGTGCTCACGCTTGATAAGCGATGCCGTAAGGTCTCCTATCTGCGATATTACAGAAAGAAGCAGTCCTGCAAGAGCCAGCGTTATGTAATTTACCTCATAAGCTGTTGCAAGGTCAACGATAAGACCGTAAAGCAGGAAGCCAAGTGTTGCAAAAACAATTCCGCCGATTGAGCCCTCGACTGTCTTTTTAGGGCTTATTTTCGGAATAAGCTTATGCTTACCGAAGAAATATCCCGTGAAATACGCAAACACGTCGGTTGCCCAGGCTGCCGTAAAGACAAGTCCAAGATAGAGCGCACCCTGCACACCGTCACCAAGCTTACGAAGAAGAGAAAGCGCTGAAAATGCTACGGTGATATATACAAGAAGCGCAAAGACGGCTGTCGCATCACCGAATTTAAGCTCTCCAAGACGAAATACTGCAACAGCAAACGTCCACATCATATAAGCGAAAAGTGCGAGGCACAAGAGCAAAATGTAGTTAATTTGCCAATCTTCGTTTACAAAATAAGCTAAAAACGGTGCTGCGGCCGATATTATATATGCGGGAATCGCAAGGAACAAATCGCCTCTTTTGCCAAGTGCTCCGAGCGCCTCATACATAGCAATAGCAGAAAGCGCCGCAAGTGCTATCTGGAATATTATATACTGTGAAAAAATAAGTATCGGAAGTCCGAAAACAGCAATTCCTACTGATGTAATAATTCTCAGTTTCATTTTTCTACCTTCTTAATTATTCTTTTCAGACTGATATTGAAATTTACAGAAAATTCATTCGGTTAACCTTTTGATGCAAAATCCGACGAAAAAGCCGAAAGCCCATATCGGATTTACTGCTTGTCCTCGGCATCAAGGCCGCCAAAGCGACGCTTTCTTGAAGCAAAGCTGTCAAATGCCGCCTTTATCTCCCGTTTACCGAAATCAGGCCAATAGGTATCGGTTATATAAAATTCAGAGTAGGCAATCTGCCAAAGCAGAAAATTAGAAACTCTGAAATCACCGCCCGTGCGTATAACAAGGTCGGGGTCAGGAACACCTGCGGTGTACATATACCTTGCCAGAGTTTGCTCGTCGAGCGAGGTATGACCGTCTGCAATCGCCATATTTGCGGCATGAACAATCTCGTCACGGCCACCGTAATTCAATGCGATATTGCATAAGAGGGGGCGGTCCTTTGCTATTTTCTCAACCTCGATACACTTGTCACGAAGCTTTTCGGGAAGCGCACTCTTGTCACCGAGAAATCTGACCGAAAAATCGCTGTCCGGCTTCAAAAGCTCGCCCGTGATTTCATCAAGATATTTATAAAGAAGCGACATTATAGCGTCAACCTCTTCCTTCGGGCGACGCCAATTCTCGGTAGAAAAGGCATAGAGCGTTACGCAACGGACACCGTATTCCTTGAGAATATTCAATACGCTCCTGACGTTTTTAGCGCCTGCGATATGCCCAGCCGTCCTTGGCATAAGTCTTTTTTTAGCCCATCTTCCGTTGCCGTCCATTATTATGGCAACAGAGGTCGGGTAGCCGTTTCTGTTCTCGGGTTTATCCATATCGGACTCCATTAAATTTCCATTATTTCCTTGGTCTTTGCCGCAGTTACCGAATCTACCTCTTTAATATACTTGTCGGTAAGATCCTGGATGCTCTTATCGCTCTGCTTTGCCTCGTCCTCGGTCATTTCGGAATTTTTCTTCATTGCCTTAACCTTATCGTTGGCATCACGGCGAATATTTCTTACTGCAACCTTTGCATCCTCACCGAGCTTTGATATCTGCTTGGAAAGCTCACGGCGGCGCTCCTCGGTTGTCGGGGGGAATGAAAGGCGGATAGCCGAGCCGTCATTCTGGGGATTTATGCCAAGGTCAGAGGTGAGAATAGCCTTCTCAATTTCCTTCATAGCGCTCTTATCCCAAGCGGTTATAACTATTGTACGTGCGTCGGTTACCTTTATTTCTGCGATAGAGGATACGGGTGTGGGTGAGCCGTAATAATCAACGTTTATCTTTTTAAGCACGTCGGGGTTTGCTCTTCCCGCTCTTATTGTCGAAAGATTCTCGGTATAAGCCGATATTGTCTTTTTCATTTTTGCTTCGTAATCTCTGGTATCAAGTTTCATATTCCATCTCCTGGTTATGTAATTATTTTATTCGTATTTTATTCGGGTATTATAACCGTGCCGACAGCCTCGCCACGCACAGCCTTGATGATATCGTCGGGGTCCTTCAGACCGAAGGCCTTAACGGGAATTCCGTTTGCAAGAGCAAATGCGGTAGCCGTTGCGTCAATTGCCTTGAGATTCATCGCAAGAACCTCTGATGCCTTTACGGTTTCGAGCTTCTTGGCATTCGGATTCTTTCTCGGGTCATCTGTGTATATGTAATCTATGTTCTTTGCCATAAGTATCTCGTCAGCGCCAACCTCACGAGCCCTGACAGCACCGGTTGTATCGGTAGAGAGGAAGGGTATTCCAAGGCCTGCGCCAAAGATAACCACCTTGCCCTCAGAGAGATATTTCGATGCAAGGTCTGCAGAATAATTCTCGGCAAGAGGGGACATAGGCACAGCCGTCATAACAGAAGCCTCTGCACCAACACGGCGAAGCGCATCCTTCAAGCAGATGCAGTTAATCACGGTTGCAAGCATTCCCATTCTGTCAGCGCTTGTCTGGTCCATATCAACGCCTTGTCTGCCACGCCAGATATTGCCCGCACCCACAACAACGGCAAGCTCATATCCGTCGTCAACACATTTTTTAAGAGCTGCGGCAACCCTATCAACAAAGCTCATATCGTAGATTTTCTCTGTATTGTTCGAGAGCGCCTCTCCCGAAAGCTTCAAAAGAACTCGTTTCATTTTAAAACTCCTATTTTTTAGCTAACTTTCCTATTATATTTTACCTCAAAAATTGCCTTTTGTAAACACCTTTTTTGAAAATTCATTATTATTTTATATATTTTTAGGAGCGGTGTATGTGATTTTCAAAAACGGTGTCTTCTATCCCCCGCTCGGGCATAGAAAAAGTGCCCACACAAGGTTGCATAAGCCGTCGTGGGGCACTTTTTAAATTATTTCTTCAAAGCTATCGCACGCTTAGCAGACGCTGCGATATTTTCCTTTGTGATTCCGTAAATTTCAAGAAGCTCGGGAACGCTTCCGCTTCTGCCGTAAAGGTCGTTTACACCAACCTTTATAACAGGAACGGGACAGCTCTCAGCGAGCGTATCGCAAACAGCCGAGCCAAGACCGCCGATAACGCTGTGCTCCTCTGCTGTAACGATAGCGCCGGTTTTCTTTGCAAGGGCGGTGATAAGCTCGCTGTCAAGCGGCTTAATTGTATGTATGTTAACCACTCCTGCATCTATTCCCTCTGCCGCAAGAAGCTCTGCCGCCTCAAGCGCAAGGTGAACAGTAAAGCCTGTCGCTACGATTGTAACGTCCTTACCCTCTTTGTATACAACACCGCGTCCAATCTCAAACTTGTAGTTCGGGATTTCGGGTGTGAGATTGGGAACTGCAAATCTGCCGAATCTCAAATAAACAGGGCCCACAAAGTTTATTGCCGCTTCAACCGCTGCGTATGCCTCATCAGCATCAGCGGGAGAAATTACAGTCATACCGGGGATAGTTCTCATAAGAGCTATATCCTCGTTGCACTGGTGAGTTGCACCGTCCTCACCTACGGTAATACCTGCGTGAGTTGCGCCTATTTTCACGTTGAGGTGGGGATAACCTATCGAGTTTCTTACCTGCTCAAAGGCTCTGCCTGCCGCAAACATCGCAAAGGATGATGCAAAAACAGTCTTTCCTGTTGTAGCAATACCTGCCGCAACGCTCATCATATTTCCCTCTGCTATACCGCAGTCAAAGAATCTTTCAGGGAATTTCTTTTTAAATACTCCGGTTTTTGTAGCTGCCGCAAGGTCTGCGTCAAGAACCAGAAAATCGTACTTTTCGCCGAGTGTGGCGAGCGCCTGTCCATAGCTTTCTCTTGTTGCTTTCTTATCTGCCACTTTACTCACCTCATTTCAAATCTTCAGCGATTTTTTCAAGGTCTGCTACCGCTACCTTATAAAGGTCCTCTTTGGGAGCCTGACCGTGCCACTCGCAAGCATTTTCCATATAAGAAACGCCCTTACCTTTTGTGGATACCGCAATAATCATAGTAGGCTTACCCTTGGTCTCGCCTGCCGCCTTAAATGCAGCCTCAATTTCCGAGAAATTGTGAGCATCTATGCACATAACGTTCCAGCCAAAGGCTTTAAACTTCTCATCGTGGGGTGTGGGGTTCATAACCTCGGTAATAGGACCGTCTATCTGAAGTCCGTTGAGGTCAAGCACAACGCAAAGATTGTCGAGCTTGTAGTGCGCTGCAAACATTGCAGCCTCCCAAACCTGTCCTTCTTCACTCTCACCGTCGCCAAGTATAGCGTAAACACGGTAATCGTTGCCGTACACCTTACCCGAAAGCGCCATACCGCAAGCTGCGGAGAAGCCAAGACCGAGCGAGCCGGTTGTCATATCAACGCCGGGTGTGCCCTTCATATCGGGGTGACCCTGAAGCATCGAGTCTGCCTTTCTGAGTGTTTTAAGCTCCGAGGTCGGGAAATAGCCGCGGTGGGCAAGTACCGAATAAAGAGCAGGTGCTGTGTGTCCCTTTGAAAGCACGAATCTGTCACGCTCTTCCATTTTGGGATTTTTGGGGTCGATATTCATATGCTCGAAATAGAGATATGTGAGAATATCGGCGATTGACAAAGAGCCGCCGGGATGACCGCATCCCGCACTGTAGACGCCCTCAATAATTCCAAGACGCACGTCATTTGCAATACGTCTCAGCTGAAGTTCCTTGGATTGTTCCATCTTTACTTTATCTCCAAACTTGAATTTTACTTGTCAAATTAAAGGTTTAAAAGATTAAGGCAGGTCAAAAAGCCTGCCTTAAACCGTACTATCAATATCTCTTTCTTGTTTTGAACTGAACAATGAAACCGATAAGTGCAATAACACCGATAGCTGCAAGCTTCAAGGTACTCTCCTGCAAACCGAGCGGAAGAGTGCCAAGGTCGAAGAAGTTCTTGTCAACAATACTTACAATACCGTATGCACCGAGTGCGGCAGTTCCGAGCATCTCTATAAACTTACGGAAGATAAGAGCGATAATCACAACAACAACTGCTGCCGCTGCGGAGAACATAAGGTTGTTAACAGTATATGCGCCGACAACCGGAATAACACCGAGGAAGCAGAGCATATATGTAAGATAACCGAACACTCCAACGTATCCGATAAGATAGAAGATCTTGCAGAGAATTGCGCATATAAGACCGAGGACAGCGCCCACAATGTAATCCTGAATGGTAACAAAGGAAGCAACTATGTCAGCAAGGAAGTATACGCCGAAAACGTATCCTGCAAGGAAGCAGCCGAGGAACTTCTGAATTCCGAAGAGCTTCTTACCGAACAAAAGCTCAATTGCACAGAGTGCAAGAAGAACCATCGGAAGGTAGGCTATAAATGCGCCTGCCATTGCCTTTACCATATCAATAAGACCCTTGGTGCTGGATCCGTCCGCTGTGAAAATAGAAGAAAGAACGCTCTTCACTTTTCCGATAAGGGTCGTAAGGTCGTATTCAACGTTTATAAGACGGTTGAATAAGCCAATCAATCTTTCCATAAATGAAACCTCTTTCTGACGGTTTTCGTCATTTTTTTATTGAACAAGGATAGTATATCACACGAAGTTGGAAAAATCAAGTACTTGAGTGAAAAATGTTCCAATATTTTTTATAATATTATTTTTGTGCAGGTGCCAGACCTATCTCCCACCCGATTCCAGCGTGGGATAAAGATTGTAAACCGTGATTCCCGCACGCTCGGCAAAGTTCAGAGTTTGCCCGGAGCCGCTACGCCTGTGCGAAACGTAGGCTATCAGCATATCCGAGCGATTAACCAGCTCGGCATTGCGGCGCTTCATACAGTCGGGGGTATATTCCTCCGAAACGTAAACCGTCTCATCGGCATTTTTCAGAACGTACTCGTAATCATCACGTTGCCTGTCGCTCCAATACGCATCCTGCATAAGGCACGGCAGGAGCATAACAAGGCGCACGTCGGGATGCGAAACCCGAAAACGAAGCACCTCACGTGCGGCGAGAATATCAAACCCGACAGCGCCCCCAGAAAAGAAGGTTCGCACACCGGTGCTGTAAGCATATCCGACAGCTCGCTCCAACAGATTCCGAAGTCCGACAAGATGCTCACTTTTAATTTTTCTGTGTCCCGTAAAGGCGCAGAATTTATACTCCTTATCACCGCCGATTGTCTCCGACACCGCATCACCCCCAAGGTTTTGACAATATTTGTTTGCATAGTTTCTCAAAAAGCGGCCTTTTGCATAGCATTGCTTCGTACTGCCGCTTTTCTCTTAAGCGCTACAATTCTAGCATCTTTTAAGGAAAAAGTCAATAGCAAGTTTAAAAAAGCTATGTCAAAGATTGCAAAGCATTGCCACCGAAAGCACAGCGATATTTCGAGAGTCCCCTTTGTTTTCAGCGTGTCACCGACCGTGCTGTCGGCTGCGTTTTTTGCATTTTATTTTTCTTTATTTGAAAAAACGCTTGACTTTTACACCACGGTGTGCTATAATGCTTATTACTATGCTCGCATGCGGGCTTTACGGAGGATTTATTTTCATGGACGACGGTGACGGGAATACGTGTAAGTATACCGTAATCATAATGTAATATCAGGCACAGCCGCACGGAAACGTTACGGCTATGCCTTTTTTTGCTTGTCTTAAGAAAATCAAACACAAAAACGAAAAAATATTTTACATAAAGGAAGGTTTATTTAAAAACTATCATGGACCATTTGGCGATTACGCTTGTCATTATTGCTTTCTGTATAATAATGTCGGCATATTTCTCCGCAACCGAAACAGCATTTTCCACCTTCAACAAAATAAGAATGAAGAGCTATGCGGAAAAGGGCAACAAAAAGGCTGAACGAGTATTGAATCTTTCGGAAAATTACGACTCGTTGCTCTCCACTATTCTTATTGGTAACAACGTCGTTAATATTCTGTGCGCCTCGCTCGGCACGGTGCTTTTCACCGGTCTTTTAAAGAACGGTGACCTCGGAGCTACGGTTTCGACGGCTGTTATCACCATCGTCACGCTGATACTCGGTGAGATTTCACCCAAGACCGTGGCAAAGAAAATGCCGGAAAAATTCGCAATGTTCTCCGCTCCGTTAATCGGTGCGCTTCTTATCCTGTTCACGCCTCTCAATTTCCTTTTCAAGCATTGGCAGAACTTCCTGTCGAATCGCTTCAAGGACAGCGAGGAATCGGGAATGATTGAGGAAGACCTCATTTCTATAATAGAAGAAGCCGAGGAGGAGGGTGATATCGACGAGCAGGAAAGTACGCTTATCAAGAGCGCAATCGAGTTCAACGAGCTTGAGGTTGGCGATATTTACACTCCGAGAATTGATATAACCGCAATAGAGAAGGACGTAACGAACGACGAAATCGCAACGGTGTTTGCAGATTCCGGATATTCAAGACTCCCCGTATACGAGGACGACCTTGACAACATAATCGGCATTCTTTACTACAAAGATTTCTACACGAAGATACAAGGCACAGAGCATCCGATATCAGAGGTTATCAATAACAAGCCTGTTCTTTACGTCACAAAGACGATGAAAATCAACGAGCTTTTGAAGGAGCTTCAGGAAAAACAGCTTCACCTTGCTGTGGTTACCGACGAATACGGCTCTACCGCAGGTATCGTTACACTCGAGGATATACTTGAGGAGATCGTCGGTGAAATCTGGGATGAGCATGACGAAAAGGTTGAAGAGGTTAAACAGCTTTCGGATAAAGAATACATAGTATCCGGAAAAGCAAACCTTGAAAAAATATTCGATATGTTCGATATAACCGAAACTCCCGACGTGCTTACCGTTAACGGCTGGGCAATGAAGGAGCTTGGCAGAATTCCCCAGGAAAACGACAGCTTTGAAGCGCTCGGACTTGGCGTAAAGGTTCTTAAAATGAACGGAAGACGAGTTGAAAATCTTCACATCACGGACAACCGTGAGAATGACGAAGACGAGGAAGACGAGGAATCGGATTCCAAAAAAGCAGATTAAACAAAGCGAGGACTGCACCAAAAGGCGCAGTCCCTTTTTTATATAAAAAGTCACAAAATGCACACAAAATTTTACTTAATGCAGCTTTCTTCGACACATTTTTTCTTTTCGACTCTTTCGCACAGCGACGAGAGCGTGATGTTCAAACCAACGAAGATACAAGCTGTAAAAATTATTTTCACAACCAGCCACAGCGCTGTCGTGCGCTCACCGTTCATAACGAATAGCTTATCTGTAAGATAGGACGCAACCCCCGCAGACAAAAACGGCAGGAGGATGCTTTTTATCGGCTTCAGCGAAAACCGAATTTTACTGCGCAGTCTTACAAAGGAAAGCGCAAAGTTAAACGCTTCCATTATTATTATAACAACGGCATATCCGAGAATTCCCATTTTCGGTATCAGAACGCATACAAGCAACACCGACAGAAAGGAATCCGCAATATTCACCCACATAGAATAAACCTGCTCACCGATGCCCTTCAGGATAGCGTCGGTAACATGGTCAAGATACATAATCGGAACTATCGGAGCAAGTACCGAAATAAATCTTCCCGCCTCATACGAGCCGTATATTATATACCCAAGCTCCTCCGAAAACAGCATAAGAAAAACCGAAATTACGGCAGCATAGCTCAAGGTTGCGCCAATAGACTCCGAGCAAATCCGAGAAATTCTCTTTTTCTCCCCTGCGGCAAAGCTACCCGCAAACTCGGGTACTAAAAGCCCCGCAAATGAGGAAAGCGGCGCCATAGGATACATAACCACGGGAAGTGCCATTCCGTGAAGAGTTCCATAGTCCGAGAGTGCCGCCGCCCCCTCGCCACGGTAGCTTTCCAGCTTTTTCGGTATCAGTATATGCTCAAGCGTTAAAAGTGCGGAGCGTATGTAAGCAGAAAAGGCAAGTGGCATTGCGGTTTTTGAAATTTCCCGAAGCTGTGGTCTTTGCCGTGCGCCTCGATACCTGAAAAGCAGGTACTGCAAAAGCAGAATGAGAAAGGCTAAAATTTCGGTAAGAGTTATCCCAAGGCAGACGTAGAATACGGATTTTCCGATATTTTCCGACGGAAGTCCCAGGACAAGAAATACGGTTATCACTATTTTAAAAAGATTTGAAATCACTTGAACTGCGGCATTGGCTCCAACTCGCTTTATCCCGACGAAATAACCGCAAAATACCGCCGAAAGAGCATTCGGAATAAGCGATGCCGCAAGTATTTTAAAGGAAGCGACGGTGCGCTCGTCGTGTATTACGTGACGCCCTATAAAGTCTGCGCCAAAGAATAAAATTGACGAGGAAAGAAGTCCGAAAATCAGCGCATAAAGGACAGCTCCACGCATAACTCCGCCCTCACCGCCACGCCCGCTCTCGGCAAGTGCCGTTGCAACGTGTCTTGTCACGGTTATGCCAATACCTGAGACGGCAAGTGTGAGCGCAAAGGAATACACCGTCATAATAAGCGTATAAAGTCCAACTCCCTCCGCACCGACAGCACGGCTGACCAAAGCCCCGAAAAGCATTCCTACGCTTCGCATTGCAAGTCCGACAAGCGTCAGAAGGATACCGTTATAAAAAAATCTTTTTCTGTTTGTCATAAGCACCTCGCAGAGAAAAAGTGAAGCAGGGCCGAGCCTGCTCCGATAGGCTTTTTTAATCAAAGCTTACACTATGTGAAAAGAGTTAATTTTTCACACTTCGTTTTTTCTCTTTAAAGGCTATGCAAAAATGATATAAAAAATCCCGTTTTCGTGTGAAAACGGGATTTTTTATAAGGGATAAGCATTTTTTGACTTATGGCCGAAGCCTTGTCAAATTGCCGCCCCCGTGGCCCGGGAATTAACCCTTTACCATCTTAGCAATCTCTGCTGCGTAGTCCTCTTCTCTTTTCTGGATACCCTCGCCCTTGTCGAAACGAGTGAAGCCTGTAACTGTTATGCTACCGCCGTTATCCTTTGCAACAGAAGCAACGTACTTGCCAACAGACATAGAGTCGTCCTTAACGTAAGCCTGCTCAAGAAGGCAGTTGTTCTCGTAGTACTTGCCGAGCTTACCTTCAACAATCTTGGAAAGAACAGCGTCGGGCTTGTTAGCCATCTTGGGATCGTTCTTCATCTGGCTTACAAGGATAGCCTTCTCTTCCTCAAGAACGTCTGCGGGAACGCTCTCCTTGTTGAGGTACTTAACAGGCATAGCTGCAACCTGAAGAGCTACGTTCTTACCGCATTCAGCAAATGCCGCAGAGTCAGCGATAGTTGTATCGAAGGTGATAACAACACCGGTCTCGCCCTTGTTGTGAATGTAGGTAGCAACAGCACCGTCGAAGATCTCGAATCTTCTGATAGAGAGCTTCTCACCGATAGTACCGGTCTTGCTCGCAAGAGCATCGTTTACGCTGCCCTCATCACCCTCGCATGCGCATGCCATAAGAGCATCAACGTCAGCGGGCTTGTTCTTAATGATTGTCTTAAGGATATTCTTAACGAATTCCTGGAATACTGCGTTCTTTGCAACGAAGTCGGTCTCGGAGTTAACCTCTACCATAGCAGTGGTATTACCGATAGTAAGAATGTCAACGATACCTTCAGCCGCAATTCTGTCAGCCTTCTTGCTAACTGCCGCCATACCCTTCTCACGAAGAATCTTTATAGCAGCGTCAAAATCACCGCCGGACTCGGTAAGAGCGTTTTTGCAATCCATCATACCGCAGCCGGTCTGCTTTCTGAGCTCGGCTACGTCTTTTGCTGTAAATGCCATTTTGTTTATCCTCCTTGCAATCGATTAAGCTTCTTCAGCTACTTCTTCAGCTACTTCTTCAGCTACCTCTTCAGCAGCCTCGTTTTCGATAACCTCTTCGGTTACACCGCCGTGTGCTGCGATAACAGCATCAGCAAGAGCGCCTGCGATAAGCTTGATAGCGCGGATAGCGTCATCGTTACCGGGGATGATGTAGTCAGCATCGTCGGGATCGCAGTTGGTGTCAACTATTGCGATAACCGGAATGCCAAGTCTCTTTGCCTCAAGAACAGCGTTTCTCTCCTTGCGGGTGTCAACGATGAAAATAGCAGAAGGAAGAGCATCCATATCCTTGATACCGCCGTAGGACTTCTCAAGGTCAGCGATTTCCTTAAGCTTTTTAGCAACCTCTTTCTTGGGAAGAAGGTCGAACGTGCCGTCAGCCTGCATCTTCTCAAGGTCCTTAAGACGCTTGATGGACTTACGGATTGTGTTGAAGTTGGTAAGCATACCGCCGGGCCAACGTACGTTTACGTAGTACATTCCGCATCTCTGTGCCTCTTCCTTAATGGTGTCGGCAGCCTGCTTCTTTGTACCAGCGAAGAGGATTGTACCACCCTCCTGTGCAAGCTCGGAATCGTAGTTGAACGCCTCCTCGAACTTCTTAACGGTCTTCTGAAGGTCTACGATGTGAATACCGTTTCTCTGTGTGAAGATGTACTCTGCCATCTTCGGGTTCCACTTCTTGGTCGGGTGACCGAAGTGGACGCCTGCTTCAAGCAACTGCTTGATTGAAATTTCGAACATTTTAATGTTCCTCCTTGGTTTTTCCGCCATAGCGACATAATACTGCGACTTGAAGTCGGATCGTAGCCATGTCGTTCTGTGAGCCAAGGAGAT
>JAZOWX010000054.1:0-39570 GCA_045659405.1 Eubacteriales bacterium
GGCTGTCGTATTTAGGCATAACCGAAAACGAAATGGATTGTTCCAAGTTGCTTTGATAGTAGCCGAAAATCAGCTATAGCAAAGCTGTTTGTGTTGAAAACCTGCCAAACGGCAGGTTTTCTTCGTTTATATTTGTATTTCGTTTTCTATCGTCGTTTCCTCGCTCATCGTACGCCTGTACGATTATCTCTCGTCAGCCGACGATTTCTGCTCTAAATCCGTTTGCCCCGACTGCCGTGGTTAGGCATAACCGAATAAAAAACGAGGGGTAATGTGAAAAACACATTACTCCTCTGACTTTATATACAAATTTCGGGAAATCAAGGTTGAAAACCTACGGTTTCCCCATTTTTTATTGTTTTTTATTCTATCGCCGTTTCCACGCTCAATGTACCTTTGTACACCTCTCGCGTGTCAGCCGACGATTTCTGCTCTAAATCCGTTTGCCCCGGCTGCCGTGTTTAGGCATAACCGAATAAAAAACGAGGCGTAGATTTTTCTGCGCCTCGTTTTTTGGAAGTGTTGATTCTGCAAATATTTATTTACTTATTGTGTTATTTTTCAACAGCACGACGGATATTCCACTCGTTTTCCTCAAGCAGTTTTTCTGCAACGTCGGCATCACAGCCGAGAATAGAGGAAACGATTCTGATACATCTGCCCTTAAGCTTTTCGTTGCTGGGGCGGAGGTTTATCATCATATTTTCATAAACTCTGCCGGTCTTTGTCATAGCGCAGGTGGTTATGGTGTTAAGCACCATCTTGTGTGCGCTTCCTGCCTTAAGACGAGTTGAGCCGGTTATAACTTCAGCGCCCGTATCGGTGATTATCGCAACGTCAGCGACACGCTCTATCGGGGTATCGAAATTAGAGCTGAGTGAGATTGTTTTTGCGCCAAGCTCACGAGCCTTTGTAAGCGCTCCGACAACGTATGAAGCGCCGCCCGCAACCGATATTCCGATAACAACGTCGCCTGCACTAACACCTGCCTCGGCTATGTCACGTATGCCGTTTTCGGTGCTGTCCTCAGCGTTTTCACCTGCTGAAAACATACGCTCTGATCCGCCTGCGATTATACCCACTACCATATCGTGGGGAGCGCCAAAGGTGGGCGGACATTCTGCCGCATCAAGCACACCGAGTCTGCCCGACGTTCCCGCACCGATAAGGTAAAGGCGGTGTCCATTGTTGAAAGCCTCGGCAACCATATCAACGGCTGCCTCTATCTGTGCCGATGCCGCCTTTACTGCGAGTGCGGCGTTCATATTTTCTGTGCACATCGCTGCAACCATTTCAGCGCTCGACATCTTGTCAAAGTTCATCGTGTTTGGGTTTCTCATTTCTGTTTTAAGCATTTTTCACGTTCTCCTTGTAGGATTTATTTTTTATATGTATTCTCAAAATTTTGTTTGAAGCTCTCGCTCTGGTTACCGCACATTATTGCGCAGTATCTGGCTGCGCCGTATATCGGTGGGAGCTTCGGAAAATGAAATTCAAACGGTTTGTCGGGCAGGAATTTTTCGAGTATTTCACGCTGTGCCGTAAGTCCGCCGCCAAGCACCACGTGCCGCCCGCCGCCGTGAAGCTCTGCCGCACGGTGAAGCGAGGATATCAGGTAGCTTGTGCGTCGTCCGATTATTTCTGCCGCCACCTTGTCACCCATTTTGTAAGCCTCAAAGACAAGCGAGGCATACGAACCGATTCGCTCATTGTTGTCGCTGTATAAAAGGCTTATGCTGTCTATTATTTTTTCACCGAGCCTTTCGGATAAAAGCTTTGTTAAGTGCGTCCTTTCACCAATGCCGTCTTGTTCCGCAAGTGCCGCCATCACCGCATCACGTCCAAGCCCGAAGCCGCTGAAGCCCTCATCGAACAGATATCCCCAACCGCCAACACGCTGTAAGCTATCACCGCTCTTTACCGCTATAACCGAGCCCGTGCCCATTATTGCGACAAGGCACTCGTCAAAGTAATCCTCGCTGTATATGACGTTGATTATATCGCCGTCTGCAAAAATCTTCATATTGGGGTAGCATTTTTGCAAAAAGCCAAGGACAGCACGGCGGTTTTTCTCTATTCCGCAGCCCGAAATCCCCGCAAAAACAGCCTCGACGGTAGGCTCTTTTGAAAGAAGCTCGTCAATGCCGGCTTTAAGTAACCTCGTCGTGGTATCAATGCCTACGGCATTCGGATTTGTAGCGCCGAGCTTTGTTTTTACCAGCACCTCGCCCTCACGGTTAAAGAGGCAAAACTCGGTATTCGTGCCGCCGCCGTCTATCGCTATCATAGCGCCCGTGCCCTCGGTCTTGCCAAGAAGCCTGTCGGGTGTGACCTCAAGCGCCACAGCAAGCAGGCAGAGGTTGTTTACGTCGGGAAGACACAGCCCATTTTCCCATTTTGATACGTTTTGTGCGGTTATGTGAAGCCGCCCCGCAAGCTCCGCCTGCGTCAGTCCACGCTCAAGCCTTATCCGCTTTATGTTGTTTCCGAGCTGTGATGCGCTATACATAAAATTCACCGAGCCTTTCTTTTCGTCTTTATTCAATTTTAACGCATAATAGGCGAATTTTCAAGCACTTTATAGGATATAATCAAAAAATATCAACCGTAGGTTGAGCCAAGCTCTGCGCTTTTTAACAAAAACCGTACTGTAAACAAAGCTTTAGCACAAGTCCGCCGGAATGCAAAAAAGGCTAAAGATGAGAACTGCGGTTTTTCAAGATTCTTGTAGCAGAGGACGGCAGAGAATTAAATCGCTCGGTATATATGCGCTTTTCCGACTCGGGAGCGTGAAAACAGCTCCGAGGATTGTAATACTTACGGATGAGCTTTTGAAACGGAACACAATAAATCGGCAAAAAAATGGAAACAAAAGATTGCATTTTTTTGATTTTCTTCTAAAGTAACAATAATTTTCACATAAGTAACAATATTTTTTTAAATAAGTATCACACCTGCCGATGTTTTTGTGCTACAATGTATTCACGAAAAATGCGATATCGGAGGAGCTACCGTGGATTTTAAAGAAAAGCTGAAAAAGCTGCGAGGCGAGCGCGGAATATCACAGCAAAAGCTGGCTGACGCTATTTTTGTCAGCCGCAGCGCCGTAGCAAAGTGGGAGGGCGGCTTGGGTACACCGTCGGATGATTCATATTTGGCGCTTTCGAAATTCTTTGGCGTAGAGTGCGAATATCTCAAAATGGATGATGCAGAAATCGCTCTTGTAAAGCGGCGCAGAAGGCTTCGCATAATAGGGGTAGTCGTCGAGCTTGTTGCCGTAGCTTTGATTTTAGCCATAACCACGCTTCTTATGGCTTCTGTTTTTTCGGACTCGTACGGAATAACACCCGAGCTTGCCGTAGGCAGCTATGCCGACAATCCGAAATTTGAAAACCACGACGTTATCATATATTATTACATAATTATGGACGTTGTGCGCCCCGACACGGGTGAGCGCCGTCAGGTGCTGGGCGGCTTCTGCCCTGTGCGAAAAGTACCTTACGGCTATCGGGTTTTCAGCGAGGATTATTCCTACCGAAAGCTTTATATGGGCGGTTCTAATATCGGTATTTTGTATTCAATAAAGGGTGAGCATTGCTATTATAATATTATCAGAATTCTTATAGCGGGCGAGGGGATACCGATTGACATTGTATTTTTTGATACCGTAACAATAGACGGAAAAGCGCACGACGTCGAGTTAAGCTCCTATTTCGTGACCGACAAAATGCCAGGCGGCAGTATGATAATCGGTAGCACCGAGGTGGTTATATCAGAGGAAATTTTTGAATAACCCGTGCATTTATTTTACTTTACCTAATAGATTTATAAATCTTTTCCATAACGCATTGACAAAGTCCAAAGTAAGTGCTATAATAGTAAGTACTTTAGTGTGCTAAAGTGGAAAAGGAGAAAAGAAAATGAAAAAGATTTTATCACTTGTGCTTGCTCTTACAATGCTTGTGGGTGCAACCTTTGCGTTGGCTTCCTGCAACGGAAACGAGGATGAGCTTATCATAGGTATTACCTACTTTGCGCCTATGAACTATAAGGATGGCGACGGAAAGCTTATCGGCTTTGAAACCGAGTTTGCTAAGGCTGTGTGCGAGGAGATCGGTATGACTCCCAAGTTCCAGGAAATAGACTGGGAGGCAAAGGAAAACGAGCTTAACGGTAAGACTATCGACTGTATTTGGAACGGTATGACAATTACCGCCGAAAGAGCGGAGAATATGGCGATTTCGACTCCGTATATGAAGAACAAGCAGGTGCTTGTCGTTAAGGCTGAAAACCTTTCTCAGTATACTGCCCAGAGCGACCTTACGGGAAAATCACTCGTAGCCGAGAAAAAGTCCGCGGGTGAAACCGCAGCTCAGAGTGACGAGTATCTTCAAAAGGCAACCTATACAGGTGTTGACAAGATGGCTACCGCACTTTTGGAGGTAAGCTCGGGCACTGCCGATGCTTGCGTTATCGACTACGTAACGGCGCTTGGCTCTATCGGTGAGGGCACGGATTACAGCAATCTCGTTGTTGTTGAAAGTCTTTCGTTTGGCGAAGAGGAGCAGTACGGTATCGCTTTCAGAAAGGGCGAGGCTGATGCAGAGCTTGTTGCAAAGGTTAATGCAGCAATTGCAAAGCTTGCAGCGGACGGAACTCTGTACACCATTGCGGAAAAATATAACCTTGAGGATTATCTTCTCGTAGGTAACGACTGATTTAAAGATAAATTATGAGTAATTTCTTCGGTGTAACGGGGAATTTGCTGCTTGGGTTTGCGGAGAACATGAAGCTGTTCTTCGCAACCCTGCTTTTTGCAATCCCCTTAGGCTTGATTATAGCGCTTTTTCTTTTGTCAAAGTTCAAGCCGTTAAAAATTCTTTTCGAGATAATAGTGTGGGTTGTAAGGGGAACACCGCTTATGCTACAGCTTTTTGTGGTGTTTTACGTTCCCGGAATTGTCTTTGACGTCCCGATGCGTAACAGATTCCTTGCGGCGCTTATTGCATTCGTTATCAACTATGCGTGTTATTTTGCCGAAATATTCCGAGGCGGAATATTGAGTATTCCTGTCGGTCAATACGAGGCGGGACGTGTACTTGGAATGAGCAAAGCTCAGATATTCTTCAGAATAACCCTGATGCAGGTTGTAAAACGTATCGTTCCGCCTATGGGAAACGAGATTATAACCTTGGTAAAGGATACCTCGCTTGCAAGAGTTATTGCGGTTACCGAGATAATAATGAGCGCAACCGAGTATTCTGCGGTCGGACTTATCTGGCCCTTGTTCTATACCGGTGCATTCTTCCTTATTTTCAACGGCTTGCTTACGATTTTGCTTGGTAAGCTCGAGAAAAAGCTGGACTATTATAAGGGGTGAAAATTATGCCGGTGCTTGAAGTAAAAAATCTAAAAAAATCCTTCGGTCAGAACGAGGTTCTAAAAGGCATAAATTTCAGCCTTGAGCGCGGTGAGGTTCTGGCTATTATCGGCTCGTCGGGCGGCGGAAAAACAACCCTGCTCAGGTGTCTTAACTTTCTTGAGGTGGCGGATGAGGGAGAGATAACCGTAAACCGAGAGCCTGTATTTTATATCGGAGAAGACGGTGAGCCGCACGTTCCGAAGAGCAGCGGAGAATATATGGGACTTGTTTTCCAGCAGTTTAATCTGTTTCCGCAGTACAGTGTTATGGGAAATTTGACGCTCGCTCCAAAGCTTGCGGCAAAGAAGCAGGAAAATTATAAGCATAACAAAAAGAAAATAAATGATGAGATAGAGGCTCGTGCCAGAGAAATTCTTAAGGTAACGGGGCTTTCTGAGAAGGAAGCGGCATACCCCTGCCAGCTTTCGGGCGGTCAGCAGCAGCGTGTGGCTATCGCCAGAGCGCTTATGATGTCACCCGAGATACTCTGCTTTGACGAGCCAACCTCGGCGCTCGACCCCGAGCTTACAGGCGAGGTTTTGAAGGTTATCCGCTCGCTGAAAAATGCGGACAGAACGATGATTATAGTAACCCACGAAATGGACTTTGCAAAAAGCGTTGCGGACAAGATTATCTTTGTCGCTGACGGAGTTATCGAGGAGGAGGGAACACCCGACGAGGTGCTCACAAATCCGAAGAGCGAAAAAATAAAAGCATTTTTATCTGTTATAAATAACGAAACATAAACCCACGAGTGAGTGATTGGCTTTTGCCTGAATCGCTCACTCTTTTAATTTTTGTAAATTTTGGACGTTTAGTTTATTTTCATTTTATAATTCGGAGGTAAAATGTTATATTATGGGTTATTTTACAAATAAATGCAGGAATTTCTGCAAGCTGCGTAAAACCTTATAATCCTATTTTAAATTCAAGAAAGAGCAAAAGAGGTAAGAAAAATGAAATACTTATTGTTCAATCCGATTAGCGGTTCTGGCGAAAGCAAAAGTCAGGCAGAGGTGTATTCGAAAAAACTCGAAGAATCCAAGCTGCTTGATATGACGAAAATTGTATGTTATAAGGATTTTGTTGAAACCCTTGATGCGGGTGATGAAATTTACATATTCGGCGGTGACGGAACGCTTAACAGATTCGTCAACGGCATCGGCGAGGCGGTTCTCTCAAACAGCGTTTATTATTTCCCAACCGGCACGGGGAATGATTTTTCTATTGACGTAAACAAAGCGCAGGTAAGCGAGCCGTATCTCATAAATGAGTATATAAAACAGCTCCCGATTGTTACGGTCAAGGGTGAAACCTACAAGTTTATCAACGGTGTAGGCTACGGCATTGACGGCTATTGCTGCGAGATTGGCGACAAGCTGAAGCTTGAAAATAAAGTTCCCAACTACACCGCAATTGCGATAAAGGGACTGCTTTTCAGCTTCAAGCCGAGGGACGCAACCGTTACCGTGGACGGCAATGAAATGCATTTCAAAAAGGTCTGGATAGCTCCGACAATGTTCGGCAGCCATTACGGCGGCGGAATGATTCCCACACCCGATCAAAAAAGAGATGCCGAGGACAAAAAGGTTTCGGTTATGGTATTCCACGGCTCAGGCAAGCTGAAAACGCTTATGATATTCCCCTCGATTTTCAAAGGCGCACACGTAAAGAACAAGGACTGCGTCGCAGTTTACAGCGGCAAAAACATAACCGTCAGATTTGACCGTCCCACCCCGCTTCAGATAGACGGCGAAACCCTGCTCGACGTCACCGAATACAGCGTGAGTCTCTGATTCTCGGCACAGCAACCGCCGGCCACAAATAAATGCGGATTTTCAGCGTAGCTGAATATTCCTATCGTTCGCCTTAAGTGAGCAAGCTACCTACGGCTTCGCTTGGAATGCGAACTCGCATCGAGCAAGGCTCGATGGCAAGTACGAGGCAACGTCACTTTGACCAAAAGAAAAAAGAACAGATAACCGCAAGGGCTATCTGTTCTTTTTGGTCGAAGTGGCGGGTAAGCGAGGTAAAAACAGTTGATAACTGTTTTTGCTGATGCGCCCGAAGAAAATAAGGAGTTGGAGGAGAGAGTGTATCGAGCGACGAGCAATGACTATATTTTCGAGCCGTCGGAGAACTCGCAGTATTGAATTTAGGATGTGGCGGGATTTTCAGCAGAGCTGAATATTCTCACGCTTGCCGCTTACGAGCAAGCTCGACGCGCTCTGCGCGGAGAATGCGAACTCGCATCGAGCAAGGCTCGATAGCAAGTACGAGGCAACGTCACTTTGACCAAAAGAAAAAGAACAGATAGCCAAAAGGCTATCTGTTCTTTTTGGTCGAAGTGGCGGGACTCGAACTCGCGGCCTCCAGTACCCGAAACTGGCGCGCTACCAGCTGCGCTACACCTCGAAAGTGAAAAAATGGAAAGTTGCTTTTTAGTCGGGCTGCTGTTTAACCCGTGCTTGGACGGCTTTTAGCAAAACAGCTTAATTATTATACCAAATAGCAGATTGTTTGTCAATAGCTTATGGCAAAAATGCTTCGCCATTTTCTTTTTAGTCCGAGTGCGGTTATATTGCCGTACTTTTTCTGTGAGCCGTGGGAGCGGGTTTTTCAAAAAATCATACAATAAATAGAAGCGGTGCTTGAAATATTTATAATTTGTGTGGTAAAATATAAAAAATGCAAAAGAGAAGTGACTGTATGGCAGAGATAGATATTAAAAGTATAAACGAGGAAGCTCTTAAAAATCCTGCGGCTCTTATAAGTGCGGCAGAGGAAAGCTATCACGAAAAAATTAAAGAGCTTGCGGCTATTGCCGCAGGGCGCAGCGACTTGCGTGCAATAATGCTTGCCGGTCCGTCCGGCTCGGGCAAAACTACTACTGCCAATCTTCTCGCAGATGCGATAAAGAGGCTTGGTGAGGAAGCAATGGTGCTTTCGCTCGATGACTTTTACAGAGCGGCAAACGACCCCGAATATCCAAGGCTTCCCTCAGGCGAGCGTGACTTCGAAAGTCCTTATGCGCTTCATCTTCCCGACCTTATAGAAACGCTCGAAAGAATAACCGCAGGCGAGCCGTTTTTATGTCCCAAATATGATTTTAAAACCGCATCACGCAAGGAAGAATACATTCATCCTGCTATGCCCGACGGTTGCGTTATAATAGAGGGCCTGCACGCTCTTAATCCTGTAATTTCACAAAAGCTTCCAAAGGATAAAATCCTCAAGCTATTTGTCAGCGTTTCCACCAACATAAACAGCGGCGGTGTGCGCATAATATCCGGACGAAAGCTTCGCTTTGTGCGCAGACTTGTCAGAGACAGCATATACCGTGGCGCTGATGCCGCACGCACTCTTTCGATGTGGCACGGTGTTATAGAGGGTGAGGACAAATATCTTTATCCGTATAAAGAGCTTGCCGACGTCGCATTTGACACCTTTCACGGCTTTGAGCTGGGTGTGATGAAAAAACACGTACAGGGGCTTGTTTTTGACGAAGACGTTTCATCCGATTTTATTGTTAAGACGGTTAAGGCGGCTCTCGCAATTACAGAGGATATAGACGAAGCTCTCGTTCCCGAAAACTCGCTTATACGTGAGTTTATTTCGGGCGGAATTTATCACGAAATTTATGGTTAATTGTTAAAAAATTCAAACAAAACGAAAAGCAGACTGACCGGCACTTGTGCTCGAATCAGTCTGCTTTATGCATAAAATGTAAAGTATTGTTTATTTAAATTGACTCTATTGCGAATATAACGTAGCTTTCTTGCTCTATTATTTTCGTTGCTTCGTCGGGTGACATAACGACTTTTGACGTGCAGTGTATATTTGCTTCTATACCGATATTTCCGCTTGTCGCACTTCTTGGCGCTGTAACCTGAATATCGCTGATGGGGAAGCTTGCCCGAAGATAATCGAGCGCTGTTTTTATGTTTTTATCCGAATCAATCTCGACGTATATTCCGAAGCGTTTATAGCGTCTGTAAACCTTGAATTCGAGCTTGTGCATCACGGTGACGGTGAGCATTGCTATTGCAAAAACGATTATCGCACCCTCGTAAAAGCCTATTCCCAGAGCCAGACCGACTGTTGCCGCACACCAAAGTCCTGCCGCTGTTGTGAGACCGGTTATCTGGAATCTGCCTTTCAGCAAAATAGTACCTACACCGAGGAAGCCTATGCCCGAAACTACCTGCGCACCTATACGCAGCGGGTCTGCAGCATATCCTGCCTCAAGAGCGAAAAGTCCTATCATAACGGTAAGCGCCGCACCAAGAGAAACGAGAATATGCGTCCTCATACCCGCAGCTCTGCCCTGGCGTCCACGCTCCATACCGATAGCGCCGCCGAAAATAAGCGCAAGTATAAGTCTTATTGCTATCGTCCATACGTTAAAATCGTTGAGAAATTCTATAATTTTATCCAAGATAATGCCTCCGCCACTTTCAGAATTATAAATATGTAGTAGTATATCACACAAAACACGTCAAGTCAAGCGTGAAGTTTACTTTGATTAAACGCGGATTTAACATAGATTTAACATAAGCGTTGGTTTTTCGAATAAAGCGGCGTTTTTTGGCTGATATTTTCCTATTTTCCAAAATTCTATTGAAAAATATTTGAAATATCTGTATAATAAATATATGCACGACAATATAAACTATATACTACTAACGGAGGTATATAATGCCAAGCTTTGACCAGATTAAAAAAGATGAAGCTATCAGAACATATATTGAGTCTGCTGACCGCTCGCTTGCGGCACTTGGATTTACAGAGCATAGCTTTGCGCACGTCGGCAGGGTTTCTGACATTTCGGCAAAGCTGCTTTTGCGTCTGGGTTATGACGAGCATACGGTAGAGCTTGCGAGAATAGCGGGGTATCTTCACGATATCGGCAACCTTGTAAACCGTGTTGACCACTCTCAAAGCGGAGCGTTAATGGCTTTCCGTATTCTTGATAAAATGGGAATGCCACCCGAGGACATATCTACAATCGTAACCGCCATCGGCAATCACGACGAGGGATGCGGAATCCCTGTCAGCCCTGTTGCGGCGGCGCTTATTCTTGCTGACAAGTCTGACGTCAGAAGAAGCAGAGTGAGAAATCAGGATGCGACGCTTTTTGATATCCACGACAGAGTTAATTACTCGGTTGAGTCATCACGTCTTGATATCAATTCGGAGCTTTCCGAAATAACGCTTTATCTTACGATAGACACGAGCATAAGCTCAATTATGGATTATTTTGAGATATTTCTTGGCCGTATGATACTATGCCGTAAGGCGGCAGACAAGCTCGGCCTTGCGTTTAAGCTCATAATAAACGAGCAACCTATAATTTAACTATGGAGGACGTTATGGAAAAGAAACTTGCAGCGCTTCGTGAAAAAAGCGCCTTTATATGCGATATGGACGGAGTAATATATCACGGAAACAGAATAATACCCCGAGTTAAGGAGTTTATGGAGTGGATAGAGAAAAACGACAAAAAATTTCTTTTTCTCACCAACAGCTCGGAGCGCTCCCCGCGTGAGCTTGCGCAGAAGCTCGGCAGAATGGGACTTCACGTTGACGAGAGCCATTTTTACACAAGTGCGCTTGCTACGGCATCATTCCTTGCCTCGCAGCACGAGGGCTGCTCTGTATACGTAATAGGCGAGCCCGGACTTACATACGCTCTTTACGAGGCGGGACTCAGTATGAATGACGTCAACCCCGATTACGTTGTGTTTGGCGAGACTCGCTCTCTTAACTACGAAAAAATCGAGCGTGCCGTTAAGCTCGTTATGAACGGTGCAAAGCTGATTGGCACGAACAGCGACCTGACAGCGCCCTCGGAAAACGGAATTATCCCTGCTTGCCGTGCGCTCATTTCCCCGATTGAGAAGACTACGGGAAAAATGGCATACTACGTTGGAAAGCCCAACCCCCTGATGATGCGCCACGCGCTGAAGAAACTCGACTGCCACAGAGTTGAAGCCGCAATTATCGGTGACAGAATGGATACCGATATAATAGCGGGAATTGAGAGCGAGCTTGATACCGTTCTCGTTCTTTCGGGTGTTACCACGCCTGAAATGATAGATAATTTCCCATACAGACCGAAATACGTGCTTCGTGACGTCGGAGAGATTTCCGGGGTTTAAGAAAGTTTTCTTGCATTATACCAACAGAGAGCAATAACGCATAGGAGTATATAATGATTTATTTGCTTGAAGATGATGACAGCATAAGAGAGCTTGTTTGCTATACGCTTTGCAAAACCGGAATGGAGGCGGTTGGATTTTCAACTCCGTCTGACTTCTGGTCTCGGATGAATAATGAGCTGCCAGAGCTTATACTGCTCGATATTATGCTTCCTGAGGAGGACGGTATTTCCGTGCTCAAGAAGCTGAAGGGGCAGAGCAAAACCGAGGATATCCCCGTAATAATGCTTACCGCAAAGGGAGATGAGTATAACAAGGTTATAGCTCTCGATATCGGAGCTGATGATTACATAACAAAGCCGTTTGGAATAATGGAGCTTGTCGCCAGAGCAAAAGCGGTATTAAGAAGAAGCTCAAGGCTGAATACGACAACCAAAGTTTACAAAATAGGCGATTTGACGATAGATACGTCAAAAAGAGAGGTTCTCGCCTTTGGCGAACACGTAGCGCTCACTTTCAAAGAATTTGAGCTTTTGGTGCTGCTTGCCGAAAACCGAGGCGTTGTTCTTTGTCGCAGTAAAATACTCCAGGATATATGGGGTTATGATTTTGACGGCGAAAACAGAACCGTAGACGTACACGTACGCACGCTTCGCTCGAAGCTTGGCGAGTGCGCTGACGTAATAGAGACGGTAAGAGGTGTGGGCTACAAAATAGGAGAGCATAAATAATTATGACCTCACGTATTTTCAAAAGTATATTCGCAACTGCGGCAATTCTTATAACCGTGGTCTGTATCGGAGCTGCGACAGCCTTGTACACAAGCTGTGAGCAACGGCTGAAGGCGGAGCAGAGGGAAAAGTGCGAGACGCTGCTTTCGGGCTATGCCTCATACGGTGTTGAGTACGTGAATATGACGGGTGCGGACGTCGGATGCGAGCTTTTGCTTTCTCCAACGGGTGAAATTCTTTTCGGAGAATTGCCGACGGATGACCCCGAGGAAATATCTGCGGCTCGTGCGTCGGGTGTTGGCTATGCCTCACGGATGGCGGATTCGCATAAGATATTATACTGCGCCGTGTCTGATGATTTGGGAAACGTCGTATGCCTTTCGCTTGATTTTGGCGACGGAATGAAGCCGTTTTTTGATACGCTTTATTTTGTTATGCTCGCTATGCTGTTTTCTGTAACTGCGGCATTTTTCCTTTCTATTGCTCTGTCACGCAGTATAACCAAGCCGCTATCCGAGCTTGACGGAGAGCGCCCTGCGGCAGCTACGGTATATCCCGAGCTGAAGCCGCTTGCGGATAAGCTGAATTTTCAGAGCTACAAGATTTCAAAGCAGATTGCCGAGGAGCGCCGCCGCACAAACGAATTCAACTCTATCACCTCGAATATGAGCGAGGGTATGATAGTAATAAATTCCAACACGCTGATACTCTCCTGCAACGATGCGGCTAAGCGTATTTTGGGAGCTCGCGGCGAGCTTCCGAGGGGTGTGCTTTCGCTACGAAACACACCCGAATTCCGTGATGCCGTTCTGAATGCGCTGGGCGGAAAAAACGGATATGACTACATAAAGACAGAGGATAAATTTTACAGCATTCTTGTAACCCCGGTCAAAAATGATTTCGAGGTGCAGGGCGCTGTTATAGTTATAATTGACGACACCGAAAAGGAGCACAGAGAGTCACTCAGGCGCGAATTTACATCCAACGTTTCGCACGAGCTTAAGACACCCCTGACCTCGATTTCGGGATTTGCGGAGCTTATACGTGACGGCATAGCCACAGAGGATGATGCAAAGCGCTTTGCCGCAAATATACACAAAGAGGCGGGGCGGCTTATAGTTCTCGTCGGAGATATAATAAGGCTTTCAATGCTGGATGGCGGTGAGCTTGCCTGCGACGAGCGTGTTGAGCTGCTTTCGGTTTGCAGCAGCGTTGTCCAAAGGCTTTCGGGAATAGCGGAAAAATCCGATATAACCCTGACTGTCGAGGGTGAGCAGACCTTTATCCTTGGCAATGAGCTCATCATTGAGGAAATGATATACAACCTTGCTGATAACGGCATAAAATACAATAAGCCGGGCGGTTACGTAAAGCTGTCTGTATTTTCGGATTTCGGAGACAGTGTGGTGTGCGTCCGTGATAACGGTATCGGAATACCCGCTGACAAGCAGGACCGTGTGTTTGAGCGCTTTTACAGAGTTGATAAGAGCCATTCGAAGTCTATCGGCGGCACGGGCCTCGGTCTTTCCATAGTAAAACACGCAGCGCTTCGCCACAGCGCAAAAATAACGCTGAAAAGCGAGCCGGGAGAGGGTACGGAAATATCCGTCCGCTTCCCCAAAGCCGAAGTGTAATAAAAGAGTTGTAGATTAAAAAAAGGGGGGCTGTGAGCCGATGAAGCTGAAGACGTCAAATATATTCCGTCACCTTGCACTTGTGACAAGGCACAGACATCAGGTGTTTATCAATTGCGCAAAATGCGGACTATTCTTCCGTGGACTTGTGCATGACCTTTCCAAATTCACACCTGTGGAATTTTTTGAAAGCGCCAGGTATTTTCAGGGCAATCGCTCGCCTATCGGAGCTTGCAGACGTGAGCGAGGTGTCAGCCTTGCCTGGTTGCACCACAAGGGCAGAAACAAGCACCACATAGAATATTGGCACGACGTTGAATGTCAACTTCATCCGATGATGCCGTATAAATATGCGGTTGAGTGCGTGTGTGACAAGCTTGCGGCAACGAAAATCTACAACGGCGGTAAATGCGATAATGAAAAACCGCTTCTTCACTGGTTGAATTACGGCTGCCGTGTAAAGGGGCATCCCCTGACAATGGAATTTATAGAAACGGTATTCCGTGATATAAGTCTGCACGGTGAAGACTACGTGTTGAACAAAAAATATATGAAGGAAACATACAATAGGGTTTGTAAGCCCGACAAAACATAAATGTAAAAAGAAGTCAAAATGAAAGGTTAAGTTTACAAAATATGGGAATTTTCGAAGTTTTATCACTAATATGCGGTCTGGCTCTGTTCCTTTACGGTATGGACGTTATGGGCGATGCACTCAAAAAGAGTGCGGGAAACAGCCTTAAAACCTTCCTTGGAAAGATGACCTCAAATCCGGTCAAGGGATTTTTGCTTGGACTTATTGTAACCGCTATAATCCAGTCCTCATCGGCAACGACGGTTATGGTTGTCGGATTTGTAAATGCGGGAACTATGACGCTTTTGCAGTCTGTCGGTGTTATAATGGGTGCAAACGTCGGTACTGCTGTAACGGCATGGATAACAGGTCTTTCGGGTATTGAGGCGGCAGAGGATGCTCTGGGCATCATAAAATGGTTAAAGCCTGACTCCTGGATGCCAATTCTCGCACTTATCGGTATCGTACTTATAATGTTTGTAAAAAGAGGCAAAAAGCGTGATATCGGCGTAATACTTATCGGCTTTTCGGTGCTTATGGTAGGTATGAGCATGATGTCGGACGCTGTTGGCGGCCTTAAGAATGACGACGGATTCAAGTCGCTTCTTACAATGTTCGAAAATCCCATTCTCGGTGTACTTGCGGGACTTGTACTTACTGCTGTTGTTCAGTCCTCCTCGGCATCAGTCGGTATTTTGCAGTCGCTTACAACCACGGGCGCTATCACCTACGGTGCGGCAATTCCGATTATTATGGGTCAGAACATCGGTACTTGCGTAACAGCGCTTCTTTCGGCTATCAGCGCTAACAAAAACGGTAAGCGTGCGGCAATAATTCACCTTTACTTCAATATCATCGGTGTTGTATTCTGGCTTACGGCATTCTATATACTGAACGCTATATTCAATTTCGTATTTGTTTCGTGGTCTATTGATATGTGGGGTGTTGCATTTGTGCATACCATATTCAAAATACTTTCGGTTATTCTTATGGGCCCGTTCTACAAGTGGCTTGAAAAGCTTGCAAAGCTTACTATCAAGGATGGCAAAGACGAAGAAAAGAGTGCGTCGAGCAAGCTTGACGAGCGTCTGCTCGATACTCCGAGCATCGCTGTTGAGTGCGCAACCGACGTTACCCGTGCAATGGCAAAAATATCTACCGAAGCGCTCGTTGGGTCTATCAAGCTTATGGAAAACTACGACTCAAAGGTTGCTGATAAGATAAGAAGCCTTGAGGGCGAAGCTGACGCACTTGAGGACGCACTTGGCTCGTATCTTGTTAAAATCTCTGCAAGAGACCTTGACGAATCAAGCTCCAGAGAGGTAACAAAGCTTCTTCATATAATCGGTGACTTCGAGCGTATTTCCGACCACGCCGTAAACGTCGTTGAGTCTGTCGAGGAAATCAAGGATAAGAAAATTGAATTTTCTCAAGAGGCGCAAAAGGAGCTTTCGGTTATGCGTGATGCTGTAAGAGAGATACTCTCGCTCACAAGCTCTGCATTCTGCGACGGTGACCTTGCTCTGGCTGCTGACGTTGAGCCGCTTGAGGAGGTTGTTGACGACATCCGTGACAGAATCAAGCGTAACCACGTGCTCAGAGTTCAGAAAAACGAATGTACTATCGAGCACGGCTTTGTGCTTTCGGATATTCTTACAAACTTTGAGCGTGTGTCCGACCACTGCTCAAACATCGCAGGCTGTATTATAGAGGTATCTAAATTCGATACGCTCGAAATGCACAAATATCTGTCTGACGTAAGAGCGGGCAGCGAAAACTTTGAGGATAAATATAAGGCTTATTCGGCAAAGTATAAAATTTAATTTTTCGGGTATTCTATCGGTAGAACTTGAAAAAATTACCGAAAGGATAGTCTATGAAAAAAATAATATGTAAAAAAGAGTACGATACCGAGAAATCCGAGATTGTCAAGAAGTATATCAGAGGCTTTATCGGTGATGCGGACGGCTTCGAGGAAACGCTTTATAAGACCGAGGACGGCTCGTATTTTATCTATTCTCATGGCGGAAAAGAGTCGCCATACCCCGAAGAAAGCATAAAAAGAATGTCAAAGGCGGCAGCGGAGGAATGGCTTAAAACGCACTGACAAGCGCAAACTGAAAAGTGGCGTTATGAAGCAAAAATCGGCTGAAAATCAGTAATTATCAAAGAAAAAACGATGATGATACCGCCAAAAACAGTATTTTTGTGAAGATTTCATCGTTGCCCTGCAACGATTTCATTAGGCGAACAGAAAAAAGAGGGAACATTTCGGCAATTTTTAACCGATTTGTTCTCTCTTTTTGTTATAATTTTTCTGTTAAATGATTTTTAATTAATCCTTGGGATATTTGATTGTAAAGACGAATTTTCCGCTTTGCGCCACGGTCTTGAAATGCACCGTGTAAATCGTATCACCCCAGGTCGTGCATTTGATTTTTGAAGAGTCATGAGCGACAACCGAAAGCTCTGTTGGCATATTGCAGGAGAGTGTAGCTCCGCCGTTCAGAATAAAGCTGTTGCCCTCGATTTTAGGCTCGACGGGGGAAGTAAAGCAGAAATTAATCTCTTTTTGTGAGTCAAGCGTGATATCCTCGGTGATTATAACGCTGTCGTCCTTGATTTCTGCTCGTCTTACGTAGGAAAGAAGTCCGGCTTCGGGCGGATACGCATTCTTGAGCTGGAGTGTGAAGGACTTTTCTTCTGCCGAGAATACCTCGTCAGAGGAGGCGAAAATCTTGCCTACCTTTTGAATAACACCGCCGAATATCGGAAGCGAGTGGAAATCCGAGTCCTTATGCCAGTTGTTGCTCCTGTTCCAGAAATTCCAGTTTATATATTCACCCGGGCCGAGGTCAACGATAATGGGGGTTTTGTCACGGTAAAGCATAAAGCTGCCAACGTCATTGTGGTTGTGGTCCTCGGCATTGTTTCCGCCCTTCATGCCTATGAACCAACCCTTGCCTCGGCAACTCGTTTGTCGCAGAAGCGCAACCTTTATATAGTCGTAATAAACTGCGTCTTTTGCGGGAAGCTCATCGACCTCACCTATGACGTCAGGCTCGTAGAGCGAGCGAAGCACTCTGTATGCGTGCGATTCACTCAAATCGGGGTTGCCCATTTTGTTAAGAAGCTTCGAAAAGGCTATCATATCCTCCGAGCCGACAGCCTCGCCGTAGCGTCTTATAAGAGCTGCATTCGGCGCCAGCTTCTTTCCCGAATCGGCAAAGTTGACTACGTTCGTATCGAATATATTGAAATGTACCGCATATTCGCCCATTGCTTTGATAGTCGGGTGGTCGTAAATATTTATCTTACCGCCGCTGATATCGTAAAGCAAATCAAGGCAGTCGAGCAAAGAGCCGCCTGCGGCAGTCCAATAGGACGGGCCCTCATCACAGCCGCCGTCGGGGCTGTAAGACTCAAAGTACGTATCAAGCGAGTTAAGACACTTTTGAACAAGATGCTCACGTATTGCACGGTCGTCGGCAAAAACCGAAACAACGTACAAGACGTTTGAGGTTATCCAGGTTAGCCAGTTGCTCTTCTGCGGGCGGTCGTGACCCATCCAATGGAAGGTCTTGTTTGCGCACGGCTTAATGATACGGAGCGTTACCTCGTATTTTATCCTCTCGCAAATAATGGGTGATACCTCGTCAAGAATATCACGGCAGTATTTGTAAACGAGCGTAAGAAGCGCACCTGTTGATGCCGCAAACAGGGCAACGTCGTGCATTCTGACGTCACCGAAATAGTTCGGAACACCGTCGGACGAGCCGATAGCGTGTCTGAAATGAGCAGAAAGCAGCCAGGTGGATTCCTCAAGAATTGCCCAAATAACGTCTATAAGCTTGTTTGTGAATCTGCCCTGTCTTTCATACATTTCGGCAAGTGCAAGCTTCAAAAGAGCTGAACGCCTTGGGAAATAATTTGCCTGCATTTCGCTTCTGTTACCGTCAATGAAGTATCTTCGGTATGCAGAAAGCGGAATGATTTTAAATTCATAGTCAAGCCAGCCCTCTGCAGCCTCTACTATTTGCTTCATTTTGCGCTCGTTAATTTGCAGCTCTCTTTTCTCGAAGCTGAAAAGCTTGATTTGCTCGGGTGAGAGCGTGTTGCCACCTGCGGTAATGCCGCGTTCTCTGAAAATTCTCTCGGGCTTTGGCATAATCCTTCTCCTTTGCGTGTGCGAAGTGTTATAATGTTTTATTTGTTACATTATACCTCGAACAAGCTTTAAAAGTCAATCCGAAACTGCGATTTTTATTTACTTTGCTGATTTTTTTGTTACATTTAACCAAAGGTAAAAAATATACCTTGCGTAAAATAAAATATTACCGAACAAAAAGTGAAAAAGGTCTTGCATTTTTCTTTTCTTTGTGATAAAATAATGCTGTGAATCTGTCTATGCCGCAAGGCATACTGAATATAGAAAGGAATTTACAATGGAATACGTACTTGTTGTAATACTGATTTTGAGCGCAATTTTCATCACCGGCGCTGTTCTTCTGCAGAGCTCTGATAAAGAGGGTCTTTCGGGCACTATTTCTGGTAAGCAGGAGACCTATTACGGCAGAGATAAGGGTTCTCGCCTTGACAAAGTGCTTCTTAAGTGGACAGCTATCGTAGCTATCGTATTTGCTGTTGCTGTTTTCCTTGCTTACGTTATACAGCCTGATTACGCAAACGCTTATGACGTTAACGCTTGGAAGGATTTGTCGGAGTATATGAGCAATCTTAAGTGATTTTCTCTAATAGAAAAAGGCGATATCAGCTGATGCTACCGTGTCAGGCTAATATCGCCTTTTTCTCGGTAAAAAGCCGACTTTTCGGCTGTGTTAAGAATTGATATAACGAAATTGTCTTTGTGGGTGACTTTTTCGTATAAATACACCGCAATAAAGGAAAAATACCCAAAATATATCAAAGGAGGAGCGCCACAATGAAAAGAAGTGCAAAGGGAAAAAATCTTTCGCCTCTTGCCAAGAGAAGCAGCGCAAGACAAAAAAGAAAAACCGCATATATCAACGAGCTGAAGCGCTTGGTCGAGCTTACTAACGTGTCATACGAGGGCGCTCGATTTGCAGACGTTTTTGAGGGCGGCGAAAGAAGAAAAAATTCCGTGCGTGTTGAGCTTACCGCCATCGGTGTATTCCGTGGCTCGAAGCAGGGATACGGATTTGTGGAAAGAGAGAGCGGGCGAGATATCTTTATACCCGAGGACAAGACGCACGGTGCGCTTGACGGTGACACTGTTGAGATTGTTTACCATAGCTTTATCAGCAGATACGGTGAGGAAAAAACCGAGGGACGTGTCACAAGGATAAAAGAAGAAAACAGAAAAACTATTATCGGAACTTTGCGCAAAATCCGCACGGGATATGGCAGAAAGTCTACATTTATTTACATTTTAGAGCCTGACAGCCCGAAAATAGCAAAGAATATCGACGTTGTGGATACTATGTCTGCTATTGACGGTGACAAGGTTGAAGCGAAGCTTTTACGTCACGAAAAATATCTTGAGTGCGCTGTTGTGCGCATTTTTGGCGAGGCGGAAAGCTTTGGCGCAAATTACTCCTCGGTACTTGCCGAGTGCGGTATTGAGGAGGATTTCTCACCTGAAGCTATGAAAATCGCACGTGAGGCGGCAAGCGAGCCGATAAGCTTACAGGATAGAGTGGATTTGAGGGATGAGATTATCTTCACCATGGACGGTGCGAGTGCAAAGGACCTTGACGATGCTATATCTCTGCGTCGCCTGCCGGGGGGCGGTTACCGCCTTGGTGTGCATATTGCCGACGTATCGCACTACGTCACAGAAAAAAATGCGCTGGACCGTGCTGTGATGTCGCGCGGCACAAGCGTTTATTTTACCGACAAGGTTGTGCCTATGCTGCCGCCCGAGCTTTCAAACGGCGCTTGCTCCTTGAATTCGGGTGAGGATAAGTATGCCATATCCGCCTTTATAAAGCTTGACGGGGCGGGAGAAATTGTTTGTTCTGAAATTGTTCCAAGCGTTATAAGAAGCTCTGTGCGAGGCGTATACAGCGAGGTTAACGCAATTTTTGAGGACAGAGCTGATGCCGAAATAAAAAGTAAATACCGCAGAGTTATCCCAACCCTTATGCGTATGCGTGAGCTTTACCTGAAGCTTCTTGCAAAATCCCGTAAAAAGGGCGCTTTGGAGCTTGAGGGAAATGAAGCGCAGATAGTGCTTGACGCTGACGGTTATCCTACCGATATAATCAGAACAGAGCGCGGTGATGGCGAGCGGCTTATAGAGCAGTTTATGCTTACGGCAAACGAGGCTGTAGCTATAAAGCTTCACGAGCTTGGCATTCCCTGCGTTTACAGAATACACGAGCCGCCGCCACCCGAAAAGCTTGAGGCGCTTATCAGCTTTCTTTCAAATCTCGGCTTTGATACAAGGGGGATAAGGCAGGGCGAGCGTGTGAGCCTTATGGCTCTTGGCGCAATACTTGCCCGCTCGGAGGAGCGTGGAATAAAAACCCCTGTTTCATACGCAATACTGCGTGCTATGTCAAAGGCGAAATATTCGGAAAATCCCATGGCGCACTTTGGCTTATCAATACCGCTTTACTGCCACTTTACCTCTCCGATACGCCGTCTTTCCGACCTTGCGACGCACCGCATTATAAGACGTGCGATTTTTGAGGGCAAAAGAGGCGCTGCATACGTCTCATACGCAAAGCGTGCCGCAGCGGCGGCAAGCGATGCCGAGCTTCGTGCTATGAATGCCGAGCGCAGAATTGAGGATATGTACCGTGCGCTCTATCTTTCGGATAAAATCGGTGAGGTGTTTGCCGCACGTGTCAGCTCGGTCACCTCGTTTGGAATGTTCTGCGAGCTTGAAAACACCTGCGAGGGACTTGTGCCTATCTCGGATATGGACGGTATGTTCGTCTTTGACGAGAAAAATCTGTCGCTTACCTCAAGGGATAAGGTTTACAGACTCGGTGACGAGGTAGAGGTTAGGGTAGAGGAGTGCGACGTGAATAACGGAAAGGTGAGGTTTTCGCTTCGATGACGTTTAAATCTGCTACCGATATAACCGTGCTTTGCCATCTGTTGCTTCTCTTTGGTCTTGGGGTCAGCGGAGCTTTTTCGGGCATAGCCTCTGACGTGATATACCTTGGCGCTTTTATTCTGCCGACTGTCCTCGGACTTTACCTCGGGAAAAGAGTCGGTGTTGGGATAATAAAGCCCGGGATTTCAAAACAGCAAATAAAGCTTTTTGTGCCGATAGTTTTTCCGTCGGTGCTGTTGATTATGGGTATATCAGCCTTAACCTCGCTTATACTCACGTGGGCGGGCGCACAAAACAGCGTTACCGTTTATCCGACGTTTTTTGAAAACCTGATAAGGCACGTCATCCTGCCAGCTCTTCTTGAAGAGGCTATATTCCGCTATCTTCCAATGTCGCTTTTTGCTGCGGAAAACAGGCGTGCCTGTATACTTATATCCTCGCTGTGCTTTGCGCTTATACATTGCAATCTTTTCCAGATGCCGTATGCTTTCGTTGCGGGGGTTATCTTTATGGGGGCGAATATTATATTTGAAAGTCCCCTGCCGTCACTGATACTTCACGTGGTCAACAATCTTATATCCGTGATTTCGCTTTATTACGGAAAAGACCTGCTCGTGATTTTGATATGCGCTGCGCTTTCGCTTGTGTCGGTAGTACTTATAATTCTTAAAAGAGAGAGTTATAAAGTAAAGATAAAACACTTTTTTGCCGATAAAAGCAAATATAAGTTGTCATATTCCTTGCTTTTGATAATCATTCCGACGCTTATAATGTCGATTTTAAATCTTCTGGGGTGACTTATGGACGGTATTTTGAACGACGAATTTTTCATAAAGCTTGCTATTGATGAGGCACGTGCCGCCGAACAGCTTGACGAGGTGCCTGTCGGCGCTGTGATAGTGCAGGGCGACAGAATAATCGCCAGGGCTCACAATATGCGGCAAAGCAATAAATGCGCCACTCACCATGCGGAAATTCTTGCGATAGAGGAGGCGTGCCGCACGCTTGGCGGCTGGCGTCTGCCCGATACTACGCTTTACGTGACTATGGAACCGTGTCCGATGTGTGCAGGTGCTATTGTAAATGCGAGAATACCGAGGGTTGTCTTTGGCGCTCACGATATCCGCTTTGGCGCTTTCGGCTCGCTTTTCGATATGTCACAGCTCCCCCTCAACCATAAGCCGAGTATTTCGGGCGGTGTTCTTGGTGAGGAATGCCGTGATATTTTATCAGCATATTTCAAGCGTAAGCGCTGTAAATAATCGGCTTCGGTTTAACCGTTGCCCATGAAAAAGAGCCGCATCTAATTTTTATCTATTTGCGGCTCTTTTCTGTTGCTGTATAGCGAAAAGCATGCGATAGTCGCGTGGTTCAAAAGAGGTTAACCGGTGAAAAATAAAAAACTCCGTATAATGTGTAGTAAAAAGACCTGCCAGTCAAAATAAAACACAATACGGAGAAACAACAAGAAGTTGTTTATGAAATTATAGCATAAGATTGCGTAAAAATCAATTATATGCAGCTGGAAAGATTCGGGGAAATAAAGTTTATTAGGGACCCGTTTACGGGTAGCAAGTAACAAATGCATGGCTGGCAGGCCAATCTAAAACGCACTTGTGCGTCGCCAGTAACATTTGGGGTTTTACCCGAAAATGAAATACCCCCCCGTTTGACGGGGGGATTTTTATTCTTTATAAATATATCACTTTTTTATTTCAACTCTGTCTTTGCATATTTTAACAAAGCTCGGCTTTTTCACACGGCTGCCCTCGTCTTTGCCGAATGCCCCCTGCCACTCTTTGAGCGAATATTCCTTGCCGTCGAGTCTATACAAAACGGGTGATTTTCTCGTTGTGTCATAAACCGAATTGTTTGCCGAGCGCAAATCGGTAAATGGAAGTGCGTCGTGAGTTTCGGAGAAGGTATAAATCGGCTCTCCGCCCGAGATAAGCGCATTTTCTTCGAGGAATATGCCTGCATGTCCGTGAGTGCGTGACATATGTACGACAGCTATTCCGCCAAAAGCAAATAGGTTGTTTCTCACCGAATTGTTCTTTCCGTAATTCTGGTGATAGCAGTGGCTCTTGCAGCGGTAAACCGTGTTGTTTTCTACGGTTATATAGCTTGAACCCTCGTCGGTATAAATTCCCCATCCGCCGTAGTTTGCACCGATGACGTCGTGGATTATATTACCGCTGACAACCGTGCCTCTTTGCTCACCGAGCAGATAAATACCGCCCATATCAGAAAGACGGCCCATACCGATATGATGAATATGGTTGTTGCGGATAATTTCACCGTAGGTTTCGCTCTTTATATAACCCCAAATCCAGCCTGCCGAAATGCCCGTGTAATCAAGATAGCATATTTCGTTTTCTTCAATGATATTCTGCGCTGAAAATTTGATGAAAACTCCGCAAGCGGCAGCATATCTTTTTCCGCAATGCGAAATAAGGTTGCGGCAAACCATATTGCCGCCTGTTTTTGCCGTGTAGTCAAGCTCGTCATTCGAGCCTGATATCTTTACTCCGCCCCCGCCAATATCGGAAATTGTATTTCGCTCTATTCTGATACCCGAGCAGCCGTCTGCGATTTCTATGGCGTAAAGACCGAGCATAGACAGCCTGCAATCCTCAACCGATGAGGAATATGCGTGAGTAAAGGTTATAGCGCCGCCAAGTCCGTGCGCCGATTGCACGTCACTTGCAAATCCAACCTCGTCTGTGCTAGTGAGGTCTGTGCGGCTTTCGTAATCGCCTCTGGAGCATATAAATTCGAAACCCCTCAAGCGTACACCGAAAATCTTTTTATCCGCCTCTCCCTCAACCGAAACAAGCGTTTTCAGTGTGGGTGCGAAAACTTCTATATTTTCCATATCCTCATCGGGGTTTGGAATGTAGTAGAGCATACCGTTTTTCTTGTCTAAAAACCACTCTCCCACCGAGGAAAACGCACATGGAATATTTTCAAAGTAATAATACATATCGCTCGGCTCGTTCTTCTCATAAAGCGTTGTCAAGGCAAAGCGTGAGCGATATTTAAAGGTGATTTTACCGCTTTCTTTATCATAAGCGGCAACCGGAGTATGCTCGTCTATCCAGAAATGATAAAAGGATACGATAGAGTCCTCAATGCCCTCGATATCCAAAACGTCATTTTTATCAGCGATAAACCAGCTATTGTGAGTGTGCAGGTCGGTAACGGTGGGCAGCTCGGTGCTGACAGCCCTTAAGGTGCTGTTTTTAGGATATCTGCAAAGCGTAGCACGTCTGCCACCGACGTAAAGGTCTGAAAAATCCCACTCGCCCGATTTTACCTCGGGAATGAAAAGAGAATAGCAGTCGCATCCGTTGAAAACGTCAGGCCTCCAGCCGACAAGCCGATGTCCGCCGATAATACGTGCGGTATCTCCCTGTGGCTCAAATGTGACACAGCTTTTTTTGATAACAGCGGTTTTTTCAAGATAGTAATCACCGTCGATTTTTACCGTAATAGGCTGTGAGTCAATCGCATCGAGTATCTCATTAAGACGCTCAAAGCTTTTTATAGGTGCGCTTGGTGTAAATCCGCTTGACGTATCCAAGCCGTTACAGCTTAAAATAAATTGTAGAACAGTTGTTGAAATCCATAGGGTTACGCTTTCCTTGTTTATTTGCTACTGCTACTGTCACGGAGCGCTATGCAGATAGCCGCCGTGTACATAAAGGTCGGGTAAAAGTTGAAAATGAAGTTATCAAGTAAGCTCTGCATAATCAGCATAAGCACGGTAAGACCGAGCAGGGTTTTATAAAGGCTCGGGCGCTTGATAAAGGGCAGGACTGTACAGATGCGGTAGATAAGATATGCTCCGAAAAGCAAAATTCCCCCGCCGCCAAGAAGTGCCAGGGGGGTGTTGTGCGGCAGCTTTGGCATAAAGGCGGCAAACTGATAATATTCACCGCTGTAAGCGTGGAAGCCGACACCCAAAAATGGGTTTTCGAAAAATGCAGACAACGACGCACCCCAAAGCGCAAATCTGCCGTTATCAGAAAAACCTCGGTTTATATAATCTGCGAGAATTTCAGCTATTTTCGAGCCGAAAGCCAAAAGGAAAATTGCCAAAATGCAAACTAAACCTAACAAAAACCACCTGAAAAGCTTCTTTTTTTCGCCTATTACAGCGCAGATTATACAGCAAGTGCCGAAGATAAGCGTTCCGAAAAGAAGAGCGTTTCTCGAGAGCGTCAGCACACCTGCAATATAGGTTACAACGGCTGCTCCGAGATAGAGTGCCGTGTGCTTTGTTCTTACAGCTCCGAGAAACAGAGAGGGCAGAGCAAGGGTCAGCATACCGCCGACAGAATTCCAGATACCCCAGCCGAGCGTTATCGCCTCTTTGTTAAGCGCACCGTTTATGATGACCTCTGTTGTCGCATAAAGATGCACGAGCTGAATGACTATAACGGCTGATGAGATAAGCGCAACGTAAGAGAGCTTATCGCACAGCTCACCGAAGCCTCGCTCCTTTTGGATACCGAAGCGGAAAAGCAAAAACGGTATTATAAAGGCACAAGCCTCCGTCCCTGCAAAGGCGAGGTTGTTGAGTATATGCTCACCCGAAAAAAGAGCCGAGACAAAAAGCATCAGTATGAAAAGAAGAAGCGTTGCGAATATCGGCTCACCCGAAAGCTTTATCCTCTTGTAGCGCCCGTTCTTTATGAAAAAGTACACGACAGCGCAAAGAAGCCCCACGCACATAATTATGATAACCGACAGAGGCAGAGGACTCAACAGATAATCCGAGTATGACGGTGTCATAGGCGTATGCTCTCTTGAGAGAAGAAAGGTAAACATCACTATCGGCGCTATCGTATGCTCTGCGCTCTCGCAAAGGATAAGCACCAGCATACACGAGCCGACTATTATCGGCGCACACACAGCTTCAAGCGCAAATATATGCGATAACAGGACGACAGCACCCACAAAAATCGGGTAAATCGGTCCTTCGAGGAAGCGGCGTATCCTATTTAAAGCCTCACTCATTTTCAAGAGCCTCTTTTATAACCGAATAGGTCTCACCGAAAACGTTGTCCTTTGAGTAGTTTTCATATCTTGAGTATATATCGCCCTCATCAAGCTTCATAACACCGCTGTGAATTAAACAAACCTTATCGACGTATTCATCCTCGTTACCGAAGTTGAAGAAGAAGCCTGATTTTCCGTCCTCAATAAGGTCGGTGTGACCCTTAACCTTTGAGGCAAGGACGGTCCTTTTGCATCCGAGAGCCTCGATTATATTAAACGGCATTCCCTCAATTGAGCTTGCGCTGACGTACAGGTCAGCCATTCTCATAACGTCGCAGGCATCCTCACGGTAGCCCATAAGAATTACCGAATCCGCAAGGTCAAGCTCGTCTATTACCGATTCGTAATACTCTCGGTATGCTCCGTCGCCTACCAGAACAAGCGCAATTCCGGGGATTTTCTTTTTGAGCTTTGCGTGGGCATGTATGAGGAATTCCTGATTTTTTCTTTCGGAAAGCTCACCGACAAACACAAGCGTGTATCTTGATTCAAGTCTGAAATCCGAGCGCAGCTTTTCCTCGGGGGTTAAAATCGGGCGCACGTCAGCTCCCATACCGCGTGTCATATAAGTCTTGCCAAGACAGAGCTTGTGGCGCAGGGAAGCCTGCATATCCTCGGTGTTCATTACGACAATGGTGTCGGTGCGCTTCGAGAGTATACGCTCACACATAATGAACATAATTCTCTTCAGCTTGCTGACGGTCTCCGAGAACAAATAACCGTGGACTATGTTTATAACCTTTGGTCTTTTAATGTTTTTCGGAATTGCGAGTCTTACGTGAAAGGCGGCAAGTGAGGTGTTGAGAATAATTGCGTCAAAGCACTCGCGGCGCAGAATTTTAGCAATATCGCGGCGACAAGCCGTGTTTATCGGGGAGAAAAGCTTTTTCTCAAAAGGTATGTTATAGTCTGCTCCGTCACCGTTTGCCATAACGCTTACCGAATAGCCCTCACGGCGGAGCTCGTCTATATATCTTGTGTGGAAGTTGTTTATATGCGACATTGTGGAAGCGACGTAAAGAATTTTCTTTTTGCCGTCGCCCGTGCTGTTTTTCTCAAGCTCCGTGCGGATGATTGATTCCTCGTCGGTTGGAGCAAGCTCCTTTGCCTTTTTGTTGTACACCTCGTGCTTGTTGAAAGCTTTGAGGGGTGTTGCAAGGAGTATTTTGAAATCCTGCCACAAGGTCCATTTTTCAATGTATTCTATGTCGCAGTGTATGCGGTCTTCAATAGAGGTATCGCCACGCAGACCTTTTATCTGCGCAAGTCCTGTGATACCGGGTTTAACGTAATGCTTTATCATATAGAGCGGAATCCTTGTCTTGAAATATTCAACGTAATAGGGTACTTCGGGACGTGGGCCTACAAGCGACATCGAGCCGGCAAGCACGTTGAAAAGCTGCGGCAGCTCGTCAATAGAGCTTTTTCGCAGAAAGTTTCCGACCTTGGTTTTTCTCGGGTCGTGGTCGGTGGTCCAGGTGTTGTCAGAGCCGACGTTTACACGCATCGAGCGGAATTTAAGCATTGTGAAATTCTTTCCCATTTTTCCGACTCGCTCCTGACAGAAGAATATCGGTCCCGGCGAGGATATACGCACGGCTATTGCCGCCGCAATCATTATCGGTGAGGACAGAATTATAAGAATCAGAGAGCCTATAATGTCAACTGTTCGCTTCAAAAACGCATTGAAAAGGTGGTCAAGCGGGGTTGAATGAATGTTTATTATAGGCAGTGTTCCGAGCTGCTCTATCTGACGCTGGTTCTTGAAAAATCCGTAAATTACGGGCAGGAAATACACCTTGATGCATCTGTCGTCGCACATATTAACGAGTCGTATTATATGGTGCTTGTCGTAAGCATCCATAGCAAAAACGACGTCTGTCGGCTTGTATTGGTCAAGTATTTTTCCAAGCTCCGCAAGCGAGCCGAGCTTTTCACAGCCGACCTTATGGTCAATCTTATCGCCAACGTATCCGACAATCATCATCGCAAACTCGGTGTGCTGTGTTACCTGCTTTACGAAGTCCTGCGCCGTTGCGGTGTTGTCACCGACGATTATAACCTTTCGGATTTTGAAGCCGTTCTTTCTGACGGTCTTGGCAAAGAACACAACTATTCTGCGCTTTACAAGCAGATAAAGCGTTGAGGTAACCGTGCAGATTGCCGTCCACAGGTACATAAAATCCCGTACCGCTCCCTCGGTGAGGAGCGAAACGAATACGAAAACGAGCGAGAAGAGCGTTACGTTTGCCTTGAGTAACGGCAAAATACTGCTCACGTATGAACCGAATCCTACCGGTCTGTTTACGTCGAATGCCTGATAAATGAGCGAAGAAATGATGAGAATTACGAAGACTACGAGAATTGCGGTGTGTCCGATATTTACCTGCGGCTCGAGGAAGTATGATGCTATGGAATACGAGCCAAGCACCGCAAGAAGATTTAATATCATATCAAATCCGTTTTGAATAGCAACAGCTATGCTGCTTCTGTTATTGCCGTTCATATTACGACCTTACCTTTCGCGGCCTATGCCGCAGTTATATAAGTCTAACGCTAAAAGCCAAATATTTAAAAATGAGTACTTTATATATAATACCATACCTTTGCCGTTTTGTCAATCCTGGTCGATTAAATTGCAAAGGCGCTCGGTATGCCCGTGTTGACAAGCTGGTAAAAACGTGGTAAAATGATACAAACAATTTGTATTTGGTGTTTGCGTATCGGACATTTACCAAGGCTTGTGAAATGTACTATCCGCAGTCATCAAGTAGGGAGGCGATTTTATGAAATACTCGGATTTTTTTGCGCACTGTCCTACGATTGAGCGTGCTATCGGATACACGTTTCGGGATAAAAGCCTTTTGGCACAAGCGTTTACACGCACAAGCTTCTGCAACGAAAATTACTCGGCGGGAGCGCCCTACCAGTCAAACGAGGTGCTTGAATTTCTCGGTGACAGCGTGCTTTCGCTCTCGGTGGCGTCAATGCTCACCGAGCAGAATTCAAAGAGATACAAATTCGGAATAAAGACCGAATTCAAAGAGGGAGATTTTTCAAACATAAAATCAAGGCTTTCGGATAAAACCAACCTTTCCGCAAGTATAAAAAAGCTTGGAATACAAAAGTACCTGCTTATGGGCGAGGGCGACGTAAAGCTGGAAATTCAAAACGAGCCGTCGGTTATGGAGGACCTTTTTGAGAGTATCATCGGTGCGGTTTATCTCGATTCGGATAAAAATACCGTTGCCGTAATGGGTGTGCTTGGGAATATTCTCGATATTTCGGTCTATCTTGACAGCGCTGAAAGCGTGAAGCTTGGAAGCTATAAAAATCTGCTCCAGGAGTGGTGTGCGCAGAAAAGCCGCCGCCTGCCTGTGCCTGAGTATACAGTAAGCTGGGACGGCCCCGATCATATAAGGGTTTACACCGCACAGTGTAAAATAGGCGATGAGCTTTTGGGATGCGGTACGGGAAAAAACAGAAAAAGCGCAGAGAGTGCAGCCGCCGCTGCGGCGCTTGATGAGCTTATGAGACGGGATGCCCACTGTGAGCAGTCACAGCGTCTGCCCGAGCCTACGGAGTGCGCAAGAGCTTATGCGAAAAGACACGGCTGTCCGCCGCCCGAATTTCAGGATATGGGAGAAACGAAGCGCTCCACCAAAACACGCCCCGAATTTACCGTTTGCTGTCGGTTTGGCGGTGTAGAAAAGCTTGGGGTCGGCGCTAGTAAAAAAGAGGCAAGGCTCTGCGCCCTGCGCGAAATTTTAATGGAGCTTCAAGCTTTTTAAAACGAAGCTTTTTCGAAAACATCAATAGAGCTTCGCACTTTTGGGATGAAGCTTTCTCGAAAAATAACATAGAAAAACAAGCCTTAATGACAACAAGTGTTGACAATAAGGCTTGTTTTTTGCTTTATTCAGTTGTGTTTATGGTGTGACACCGCCCGATTTTTGATTTACACAATGCGAGGGCTTTTCGGCAAGAGCCGATGCGTCACCTAGAGTTTGCGTGCGCTTATTCGGACGGCATAATAAGGCCGTAATCTCCCTCGCTTCGCTTGTAAACGACGGCACACCTGCCGCTATCGGCATCTGTGAACATAAAGAAGCTGTGGCCGATGAGATTCATTTGCAAAATAGCTTCCTCTGCCGACATCGGCTTGATGTCGAAGATTTTTGTCCTTATTTTGAATTCGCCCTCCTCCACGTATTCGTCATCGTCATCCTCGCTGATTACAAAAGCGCCGCGTTGCAGGCTTTTTTCAACTCTGGTTTTATTCTTTCTTATCTGCCGCTCAAGCCCCTCAACCGCTCTGTCAAGCGCTGTTATAAAGGTTTCGCACTCTTCCTCGCATCTATAAGTAACACCGCCGTAGTTCACGGTGATTTCGATTATCTTAACTCCTTTACGAACCTTGCAGGTTACGAATGCCTCTGTGTCCTGACCGAAGAATTTGTCAAACTTTGCGAGCTTCTTTTCAACAACCGCACGCAGGCTTTCACGAACCGTCATCTGTTTTCCGTAAATACTTATTTTCATACTGCCAATCGCTCCGATACGGAGCATCCTTTCTGGAAAGTGGCGGAAGAAGGAATTATCCACACCTCTGCCCATTACTATTTTACCATATTATTTGGCGAAAATAAACAGTTTTTGCGAAAAAACTAAAAATATTTTCTATAATATGTACAAAATGTTAATTATCGAGAGATTCGGAAGATTTCTTTGCACTTTTGTTGACAAGATGCTCTCGCTGTGGTAAAATTTAAGTTGTGGGGCTGTGATTTTTGCTTGTATATGAAAGCTTAATATATTTTGGTGCGTGACGGAGGTGCGCACCGCTTTTTTTTGTCGCACCGCCATTTTTTAACCGAAGCGAGTGGCACGTGCGGCTTTTTGAGTCACTTTTCCGCTTTTTCCCCTTGACTTTATAATATAATTGTTATATAATATATTCGTATGAGTTTGTCCGTACATCGGGGATGGATGTATGATGCGCTTATGCCCAAAAAAATAATTTTTATACGATATAGGTTACAATGTGAGTAATCAGAAGGAGGTGTAAATTGTTAGAAGCAATTCTCGGAGCTGTCGGCGGTATAATCGTTGGAGTCGTAGTCGGATTCTTCATTCGCAAGCTCGCTGCGGAAAAGAGCATAGGCTCTGCCGAGCAGCAGGCAAAGAAGATTCTTGAAGATGCTATAAAGAATGCCGAAAGCTCAAAAAAGGAAGCTATTATTTCAGCTAAAGAGGAAATCTTCCAGCTCAAAAAGGAAGCGGATTTCGATATTAAAGAAAGAAGAAAAGAGGTATCCCGCCTCGAGCGCAGAGTCACTCAAAAGGAGGAAACGCTTGATGCGAAGCTTGAGGGCATTGAAAGAAAAGAAGCGGCCCTTCTTGAAAAGCACCAGGAGGCAGATAAGGTAAAGTCGCAGATTGATGCAGCGCTTGAAAGTCAGCTCGTTGTTCTTGAAAAGACAGCGGGACTTACACGCGAGGAGGCAAAGGCGGAGCTCGTTGCAAGGCTTGACAGCGAGATGAAGCACGAGACCGCACTCAAAATTGCGGAGTACGAGGAAAAATTCAAGGAGGAGGCAGACGTTAAGGCAAAGGACATTTTGTCACTTGCGATACAGCGCTTTGCATCCGACCACGTAAGTGAGATTGCAATTTCTGTCGTTCAGATTCCGAACGATGAAATGAAGGGCAGAATCATTGGCCGTGAGGGCCGTAACATAAGAACCATTGAAAACCTTACGGGTGTTGAGCTTATTATAGACGATACACCTGACGTTATCACGGTTTCGGGCTTTGATCCCGTGCGCCGTGAGATAGCGAGAATAGCGCTCGAAAAGCTTGTTGGAGACGGTAGAATTCATCCTGCAAGAATCGAGGAAATGGTTGAAAAGGCACGTCGTGAGGTTGACGGTGCTATAAAGCAGGCAGGTGAGCGTGCTGTATTTGAAACAGGAGTGCACGGTTTACATCCCGAACTGATAAAGCTGCTCGGAAGAATGAAGTACCGTACGTCCTACGGACAGAATGCGCTTCGTCATTCTATCGAGGTTTCGATGCTTGCGGGCGTTATTGCCGATGAAATGGGCGTTGACGTTACAATGGCGAAAAGAGCAGGACTTCTTCACGATATCGGTAAGGCTGTTACCGCAGAGGCTGAAGGCTCGCATATCCAGCTCGGTGTTGAGATAGCTACCAAATACCGTGAGAACAAGGAAATAATTCATGCAATAGAGTCGCACCACGGTGACGTTGAGCCGGCTTCTGTTCTTGATTTCATTATTCAGGCGGCAGACGCTATCAGCGCCGCAAGACCCGGAGCTCGTCGTGAGGACGTTGAGAATTACATTAAGCGTCTTCAGAAGCTTGAGGAGGTTGCGGGTGACTTCAACGGTGTTGAAAAGACCTTTGCAATTCAGGCAGGCCGTGAGGTGCGCATTATGGTTAAGCCCGAGATGATTAACGATGATGCGATGAAGATACTTGCCCGTGATATAGCGAAAAAGATTGAAAACGAGCTTGATTATCCCGGACAGATAAAGGTAAGCGTGATAAGAGAAAGCAGACACGTTGATTACGCAAAGTAAACGCATTTTATAAAATGGGGGTTGGCACCGTATGGTCGCCAGCCCCTAAACACTCTAATTAGAAGCTTGAAAAAGCAAACAGATATTTACAAATAGATAGGGAAATAAATGAAAATTCTTGTTGTGGGCGATGTAACGTCACCTTCGGGTATTCAGCATCTTGAGGATAAGCTCTGGGACGTAAGAAAAAAAGAGGGAATAGATTTCTGTGTTGTGAACGGTGAGAATGCATCCTTTATCACGGGCATTTCCGAGCAGCTTTCGCAAAGACTGCTTAAGGCGGGGGCGGACTGCATCACGGGCGGAAACCATACCCTTTATACCAGAGCGGCATACACCTACCTTGACGATACCGAGGCTATTCTTCGCCCGATAAATTTCGGTGGCGAAGCGCCGGGTCACGGCTACGCACTTCTTGATGGCGCAGGGTATCGGATACTTGTCATAAACGCTATGGGAAACGTGCATATCGAGCCGACACTCGATTCGCCATATCCGTATATAGACCGAGCGCTCTCTTTATGCTCGGGAAAATACGATTTTTCAATTCTTGATATTCATGCCGAGGCAACGGGGGAAAAGCTTGCCATGGGGTATGCCTATGACGGCAAAATAAATATAATTTTCGGCACTCACACCCACGTGCCGACGGCTGACGAGCAGATTTTGCCTAGCGGCACGGGATATATTACCGACGTCGGTATGTGCGGAAATTCGGGTGGCGTTTTGGGCATGGAGCCGCTCGGTGTCGTAGAGCGTATGCGTACGCATCTGCCACGCAAATTCGAGCCTGCCACGGGTGCTTGCGTAGCAAACGGTGTAATATTCACGCTTGATACGAAAAGCGGCAGGGTGACCGAGATAAAGAGAATAAATTTCTGATGCGAGTGCTTTTGACGCTTTTGAGCTTTTCTCGAAGCGCAGGACACGGAGTGAAACTTTAAAATAAAGAGCGCTGATTGGTGCGGGGAGGATTATGATACAGCTTGAAACCGGAGTTGCGGTAATAGGAGCAGGACACGCAGGTGTTGAGGCCGCTCTTGCTGCCGCCAGAATGGGTGTAGATACCGTTCTTTTCACTATAAATCTTGATGCTGTTGCAAATATGCCGTGTAATCCCTCTATCGGCGGCAGCGCAAAGGCGCACCTTGTATTTGAAATTGATGCCCTCGGCGGTGAGATGGGCTATGCCGCAGACCTTGCGACCATACAGTCACGTACGCTGAACCTCGGAAAGGGAGCGGCGGTGCATTCAAAGCGTGTGCAGGCTGACAGGGCAAAATACAAAGCAATAATGAAAAAAACGCTTGAGCGTGAGCCGAAGCTTCGCCTCGTTCAGGCTGAAATAGTTGAAATTCTGACAGAAGAAAAGAATGGGCGCAGGGCGGTTATCGGTGTGCGCACGAAGCTTGGCGAGGTATGGCACGCAAGACGTGTGATTATTGCTACGGGAACATTTCTTGAAAGTAAAATTTTCGTGGGCGATGCCGTGTATTCGGCAGGGCCTGACGGAATGACGGCGGCAGAGGGGCTTTCGGCATCTATCGCATCGCTCGGAATAGAGCTTATGAGGTTTAAGACCGGAACTCCTGCAAGAGTGCATAGGCGCTCGATTGACCTATCCTCTCTTGAGCTGCAGGAGGGTGAGCGTGACAGCATACCGTTTTCGGCAAGGAGCGAGGAGCTTACTCCCGAATTGTCGCAGGCTGTGCCTTGCCATATAGTTTACACAAACGAGAAAACGCATTCGGTTATACTTGATAACCTCGACAGATGCGCAATGTATTCGGGAAATATAAGCGGTGTCGGACCGAGATACTGCCCGTCAATTGAGACCAAGCTTGTGCGCTTTGCGGATAAGCCTCGTCATCAGCTCTTCGTTGAGCCGTGCGGTCTTGATACCGAGGAAATGTACATACAGGGCTTTTCCTCATCAATGCCGACAGACGTCCAGCACGATATGCTTCGCTCGCTTTCGGGCTTTGAAAATGCCGAAATAATGCGTTATGCATACGCTATCGAATATGATTGCGCAGAGCCTACACAGATGCTTCCCACCCTCGAATTTAAGGCTGTATCCGGCCTTTACGGAGCGGGACAGTTTAACGGCACGTCGGGATATGAGGAAGCGGCTGCGCAGGGACTTGTTGCGGGAATAAATGCGGCTCTTGCCGAGTGTGGCCGTGAGCCGATGATTCTTACCCGTGACAGCTCGTATATAGGCACGCTTATTGACGACCTTGTTACAAAGGGCACGGCAGAGCCGTACAGAATGATGACCTCAAGAAGCGAATACCGCCTGCTCTTGCGTCAGGATAATGCGGATATGCGCCTTACCGAGATAGGCTACCGAGTGGGACTTATATCAGAGGAGAGATACGAGCGTTTTGGGGAAAAGAAAAAACAGATAGAGGATGAGTGTGAGCGCCTGTCCTCGCTCAACGTCTCGCCAAGCGAGGCAAACGAGCTTCTCTTATCACTTGGCTCGTGTCCTCTTACCACGGGGGCGAAAATGGCGGAGCTTTTGCGCCGTCCGGAGCTTTCGTACGATGCTCTTGAGCCTATTGACAGGTCTAGACCGAAGCTTCCGCGCGGTGTGCGGCAGAGCGCTGAAATACTCATAAAGTATGACGGATATATAAAGCGTGAGCTTGCCGAGGCGCAAAAACACAGACGGCTTGATATGAAGCTTATCCCCGAGGATATAGACTACAAGCAGATAAAGGGCCTTCGCCTTGAGGCTATGGAAAAGCTTGACAGAATAAGACCTGCAAGTATAGGTCAGGCATGCCGTATCAGCGGAGTTAATCCTGCTGACATCAGCGTTCTTTTGATTTATCTTGGTGTAAAATAAAAGAAAAGTCGGAAGAATATTCAAAAATGTACACAAAAGTTGTAAAAAAATGAGTGTATAACCTGATTTTTGTATTCGAGTGTGTCTTTCGCCTAAAAGATTCATATTGTATAATAGATATGTAATTTCAAATGAGTTGAGGAGATAAAAATGTTTGATATAGCCGTTATTGGAGCGGGTGTCGTTGGCGCACTCGTTGCAAGAGAGCTTACAAGATATACCGCCCGTGTGTGCATACTTGAGCGTTGCGGTGACGTTGGAATGGGCGCTACCCGTGCTAACAGCGCTATCGTGCACGCAGGCTTTGATGCAAAAGAGGGAAGCCTTAAGGCGAAGCTCAACGTAAAGGGCTCTCTTAAGATGGAGAGTGTTGCAGAGGAGCTTGGCGTTAAATATAACAAATGCGGCTCGCTCGTTGTCGGATTCGGAGCGGAGGATGAGGCGACTCTTGCCGAGCTTCTTATAAGAGGCGAGAAAAACCGAGTGCCGGGTCTGCGAATAATTTCGGGTGAGGAGCTTCGCAAAACCGAGCCTAATTTAGGCGACGGTGTAACAGCCGCTCTTTATGCGCCGAGCGGCGCTATAATCTGTCCGTATGAGCTTTGTATGGCGGGTGTTGGAAATGCTATGGATAACGGAGCTTCACTGAAGCTTAATTTCGAGGTTTCCAAGATAGAGAAAACCGAGGACGGATATAAAATCACCTCGCAGTCAGGCGAGTATATTTTTGCAAAATACGTTATAAACTGTGCGGGTATTTACTCTGACAAGATTGCCGAGCTTGGCGGCGTGGGTGGCTTCACCGTGCGCCCGAGGCGTGGCGAATACGTCCTTCTTGACCGTGAGTGCGGCACTCACGTGTCGCATACTATATTCCGCTGCCCGTCAAGGATGGGTAAGGGTGTGCTTGTAACACCCACGGTTGACGGAAATCTGCTTCTCGGACCGACGGCTGAGGATATAGATGACAAGGAAAACACCGAAACGACAAAAGAGGGACTTGAGCGTGTACTTGCCCTTGCCGCCCAGCAGGTTAAGAATATTCCCTCGCGCGCTGTTATAACGCAGTTTACAGGACTTCGTGCTACGGGCAGCACCGGCGATTTCATTATAAATATAAAGGACGGATTTATGAATCTTGCAGGAATAGAAAGTCCGGGTCTTTCATCCGCCCCCGCAATTGCAGAATATGCGATAGAGCTTCTTATAGCTGACGGAGCGGCGCTTGAAAGGCGTGTCGATTTTAATCCTTACCGCCCCCCTATGCACTATTTCCGTGAGGCTGATATAGAAGTAAAGAACGAGATAATTTCGAAAAATCCCGAATATGCTCACGTTATTTGCCGTTGTGAAACGGTTACCGAGGGCGAAATTCTGGAGGCGATACGCACAAATCCGAAGCCGTCTGACGTAGACGGAGTTAAGCGCAGGACAAGAGCGAGCATGGGCCGTTGTCAGGGCGGCTTCTGCACTCCTTATATTGTAGAGCTTCTTTCACGTGAGCTTGGTATTCCTTATGAGGCTGTTACGAAGTTCGGCGGCGGCTCTTATATTAATATAGGTAAAACCAAGGAGGCAGAATATGACGCATGAGCTTAACGTAGACCTGGTCGTTATCGGTGGCGGTCCTGCCGGAATGGCTGCTGCTGTTGCAGCTTATGACAAGGGCATTACCAATATACTTATACTTGAGCGTGAGGAAACGCTTGGCGGTATTCTCAAGCAGTGTATTCATAACGGCTTCGGACTTCACCGCTTCGGGGAGGAGCTTACGGGGCCTGAATATGCGGCAAGATACAGAGTAGAGGTCGAGCGCAGAAATATCCCCTGTATGCTCGAAACTACGGTTGTCGGCATTTCATCCGAGCGTGTTGTCAGCGCTATGAACCGAAAGCTCGGTGTTTTCCGTATAAATGCGGGTGCTGTGGTTTTGGCAATGGGCTGCCGTGAGCGTCCGAAGGGTGCGCTTAATATAGCGGGAACACGTCCGTCAGGTATATATACGGCAGGCACAGCGCAGAAGTTTGTAAATATGAAGGGCTATATGCCGGGGCGTGAGGTGGTTATACTCGGCTCGGGAGATATCGGTCTTATAATGGCAAGAAGAATGACGCTCGAGGGCGCAAAGGTAAAGGCTGTGCTTGAGCTTATGCCGTATTCGGGCGGCCTTGCCCGTAATATAGAGCAATGTCTTAATGACTTTGATATTCCGCTTCGCTTAAGCCATACCGTAACCGAGGTACACGGCAAGGAAAGACTGGAGGGCGTAACCATTGCGGCTGTTGATGAAAACAGGCGTCCTATCCCCGAAACTTATGAGTACATTCCCTGCGATACACTCCTGCTTTCCTGCGGACTTATCCCCGAAAACGAGCTTACAAAGTCGGCAGGGCTTTCGCTTGACAGAGTTACGGGCGGTGCTGTTGTCGATGAGAAAAGGCAGACCGAGATACCCGGAATTTTCGCTTGCGGAAACGTGCTTCACGTTCACGACCTTGTTGATTACGTGTCGGAGGAGGCTGTTATAGCGGGCGAGGCTGCGGCAGATTTTATTAAAAACGGGGCGCATTCTGATATATACGTTTCGCTTACTACCGACGGCAAGGTAAGATATACCGTGCCGCAGATTATAAAGTCAAAGGGTAATACAAAGGTTTATTTCAGAGTTTCGGACGTATTCCGTGATAAGAAAATAGTCGTAAGGCTTGGCGACAAGACGGTATACGAGCGCAAGTGTCAGAAGCTTGCGCCGGGCGAAATGGAGACCGTAACCCTTAAATCGGATATTATCGAAGCTGCGGCAGGCGGTGTGCTGAAGCTTTCTGTGGAGGGCTGAAAATGGAGAGAATTCTTACCTGTATAGTATGTCCGAAGGGATGTGAGCTTCACGTAAGCCTTGACGAGGGCGGAGCGATAAAGGAAATTTCGGGTCATACCTGCAAAAGAGGTGTCGTGTATGCCGAGGCAGAATGCACTCATCCTACAAGAACTCTTACAAGCACCGTGCGCTGTGAGAGCGGAGCTATGCTTCCCGTAAAAACCTCATCCCCGATACCCAAAGAGCTGTTATTCGATGCTATGAGAGTAATAAACTCAAGTGTCGCAAAGGATACGGCAAAAATCGGAGAGGTTATAATAGCTAACATCCTTGATACGGGCGCAGATATTGTAGCAACGGCAAATGCCGAGGACTCCGAGCGAGCTTGAGCATAGAAAACGCAAAAAATGCCCTGACTTGCAATACCGATATGGCATTGCCGTCAAGACACGCTCGTCTTTTGTGGCTGTGAAAAGAAGCAGATGTTATTTTTGGGCTGTGAAAAGCAGCATATATTGAAAAAAGCACCGGCTCTTGCGAGTCGATGCTTTTTTATTTGTCTTACGAATGATTGGGGTTTCTAACCATTCGTGTTTGAATCATAAAGGATTCGGAGAATTACTCCTGAGCATTCTTGAGCTCGGGAAGGTTGTTGTACT
>JAZOWX010000055.1:0-5020 GCA_045659405.1 Eubacteriales bacterium
CCATTGTTTTTCTCCTCTTATTGTTTTTTATTAAATTATAACCCACTTTACCTGCCGTGTCAACAGATTTTGGAAAGGCGAAAAAGAGGTTTTTCAATTTCAAATTGTAATTCGATTATTACTTCTTAATCGGCAACAGCATTCTCGTTTGTTGCTTATATTCGGCAAAGCCCTCTTTCCTTGACTGTCTGCCGTCTGCCATCGGAATTCTCACCGCGAAGAAAAGCACGGTGTTTGCAAGTGCGCCTATTGCAAGAAACCACGCATTTGGAGCTGCACAGATCACAGAAAGAGCCACGCCCCACCACATAAGGATTTCTCCGAGGTAGTTCGGGTGACGGGAATATTTCCACAAACCGTTGCGTATAAACGCGCCGTTTCTGTTTTTACGAAACGTGTGCATTTCGTAGTCTGCTATTCCTTGCATCGTAGCCGCACCAAGCGACAAGCAGAGGAATATCACGCTACCGAAGTTGACATTTACACCGTTTATCACAGTCCAAACCGCAGGCAGTATGCAACTGTATACGACAAGCGTTGGAACCATATGTATGCCTACGAAGTTGATGAGAGGATAGAAAATGCCTGCCTTTCCCTTCAGCATCGTATATCGCCAATCCTGATGATTGAGACCCCCGAAGGTATACGCCCAGTTTGCCGTCAGACGAATCGCCCAATATGATACGACTATAATGAGCAGAATACCAAGGACTGTCAGTTCCTTTCCGATAGCAAACGCTATCAAAATAACGGGTGGCTGAACGCTCCAATACGGATCGTAAACCGATGCGTTTTTGAAAATTACGCTGAATATAAATGTTACAACGGTTGCTGCTATGTCGGCTATCAGTAGTGATAACCACCATGTCAGGTCGAGCATTCTGTAAATCGCAATGCCTACCACCGCAGCAATTATGTATACAAGCGTGACGGCAACAAAGCTCGCTGCACGGTTTTGTTTTAGTTTTATCATATTGTCTCTTATTCTCCCCTATAAATTGGAATTTACTTATTCTCTTTATCTTGCTTTGATACAAGAATGATTGAACCAACAAGCAGAGCAACACCAAGCGTAAAACATACACTTCCCACAACCGAGTTCAACTGATTTGCAAAGAACCCAATCATTCCACTGCCTACTGCACAGCAAATTACTTGAAAAACCTTTCTCATAAAATCACCTCGTCATATTGGAATCTATAGATTAGTCCATTCATCTCTTGAAATTGCAAACACCTTCGTAATTTCATTTATCTCATCAGTAAATTCATCCACTTGTTTACAACCATAGGAAATCGCGGTTTTAGCTGAAGGCTCATTGGTATACTTCATATAGGAATAAATGATGTTAAAGGGCGTATTGTTAAACGTCCAATCTCTGACTGCGATCGCAGCTTCTTTTGCGTATCCTTTTCTTTGTTTGTCTGCTCTTATATGATATCCGATTTCAGGTTTAATTTGCCCGTTGATCAATTGCATGGTCAATCCGCAATCACCTATCATTTCACCTGTGTCCTTCAAACATACCGCCCACAAGCCAAAGCCAAATATTTTGTATCTTTCAATATTTTTATCTATCCAGCCTCTCACTCTTGCGTCGTCGAAAGTGTATGGATAATGTTGCATGATATCTGAATCTGCCAAGACCTTGTAAAGTGCATCGAAATCGTTTTCTGTCATTTCCCTTAATAATAGATGTTCTGTTTCAATAACCATTACGTTTCTCCTGCAAATTCTTATTTATCAGTGAGAGTATTATACCATATATTTGGCAAACATTCAATCCGTTTTAATGTGAAAGCGAATTTGAAAATAAGAAAATTTTATATTTTGGCACAGTGTCATGTGCTTGTCCCCCTACAAGTCGGTATCTGTAAAAGAAAAATCCCGAGGACATCGAGCCATCGGGATTTTGTGGGAGAATTTGCTCCGCCCCTCCAAGGCTTCTCACAGAGAAGCGGCGGAGCAATGTTTCGACCTCCGCACCGCTCGGTTTCCCCCGGGTGCAGAGTGAGATTCTTCCCACGAGTCACCACAACGAAAAAAAGACACCTCTTTTGAGGTGTCTTGTCGTGGTGACTCGTGGGAGAATCGAACTCCCGTTTCAGCCTTGAGAGGGCCGTGTCTTAGCCGCTTGACCAACGAGCCGTATTTCTTTCGCTCGATTATTGTATCATAACTTGGATTTTTTGTCAAGTGCTTTTTTAAAAGTTTTGGACAAAGTTTTGTGCAACCCCCAAAAACATATCAAAAAAGCTTAATTTTGAAGCGCTTGGCGCTTCTTTTTTATTTTTCAGCCGCCTTTTAAATATTTTATATTGATTTTGTGCGCGACAGGTGATAAAATATCTATGTAATATTTAATATGGGGTAATGTTTGTTTTTTTCGTTTTGCCAAGGCTTAAAAAATCAGCGCACCTTAATCGCATAAGCTTTGCAGGACGCTTTCCTGCGATGCTTTGCCAAAAGTTCGCTGAACCTGACAATGCGCCAAGCATTCGCACCCACACGTCACCACAAAAGGAGAAACGCTATGTCACTTGAAGCTCTTAATCCGAAAATACACTCTGCCCGCCTTTATGAGCGTGTTGCAAGGGTTGACGAATGCCGCTGTTATGACAGCAGAGTAATTTATCTCATCTCGGGTGAGCTTTCGGTAAGCATTTCGGGCGAGCAGTACAGACTCGCACCCGGAGCGGTTATATACCTTCCTGCCGGAACAACCTATAAGCTTAAAAGCAAATATTTGCGAGCCGCCGTCATCAGCTTTAGCTTAAGTGACGACTGTGACTTGCCGCCGGTAAGCCCTGCCGATTTTGACGAGTCACGGCTTTCGAGTGCTTCCATACCGCAGCTTGACCGTGTGCTTTACCTTTCGGATATGGAGTCCGAGCGTGATAATTTTATCTCTATGTGCGATATTTTCACATCGGGCGGGGGTGAGTATCTTGCGACAATATCGGCAAGACTGAAGCTCATTCTGATAAAGCTTTCGGAAACGCTTGACGAAAATGCGCTTCCGCCGTTTATTGCCCTGGGCCTTGACAGCTACATAAGAGAAAACTGCTCCGACGAAATTTCAGGCACGGAAATCGGCGCTATCTTCGGCTATCATCCCTACTATATCAGCAGTATGCTTAAGGAGCGCCGCGGTCTGACCGTAAAGCAATACGTTACAGCGTACAGACTGAAGCTTGCAAAGGCGATGCTTGCCTATACCGCAATCAGTATATCCGACGTTGCCGAGCGGACAGGCTTTGCCGACTCGTCATACTTCGCAAAGATTTTCAAAGCATCCGAGGGCATTTCCCCCAAGGATTACAGAAACAAATTCAAGGAAGATTTTATATAAATCACCGAAAATTTCACAAGAAGCTAACTAAAGTTTACAAAGAGGGCGTATGAAGCTTAAAAAGAACGATATTCACACAGCAAAGATAGAGAGTCTTACCAACCTTGGCTTTGGTGTTGCTCGCATTATGGGGAACGTAGTTTTCGTTTCGGATGCCGTAATGGGCGACGTTATAGAGTGCAGAATTATAAAGGTTGGCACAAGCTATTCCGTCGGGAAAATCGAAAAGGTTATAAGCCGTTCTTCCGAGTACACAGACGACAGATGCGCAGGCTCTTGTAAAAGCTGTGCTTACAGAAATATAAGCTACGAATCCGAGCTTGATATAAAAACCGAATACGTGCGTCACGAGATGAAAAAGGCAGGGCTTTCACATATAGCGGTCAAAGATACCGTTCGCTCACCCAAGCTGTGCGGCTACCGAAACAAGGCGCAATATCCCGTGATGAATACGAAAACAGGACTTGCAATAGGCTTCTATGCTCCAAAGTCACACAGAGTTACCGAGGCTGCCGATTGTCCACTCTCACCTGCTGTGTTCAGCGAGATAATAGCCGTGCTGCGTACATTTTTCGAGGCTCACAAAATCACGGCTTATGATGAAGAGAGTCGCCGTGGACTGTTGCGTCACATATACCTGCGACGTGGAGAGCTGTCGGGTGAGATTCTTCTGACGCTCGTTATAAACGGTGATGCGCTGCCAAATGCAAAAGAGCTTACCGAAACAATAACCGAAAAGTTCCCCGAAATTGTCGGAATACTCATAAACAAGAACAAGAAGGATACAAACGTCATTCTTTCGGATGATTACGAAATTCTTTTCGGAAGAAATTATATATACGATACGCTTTCGGGTGTCAGGCTCAAAATCAGCGCTCCGTCATTTTATCAGGTAAATCACAGCACGGCAGAGCTGCTTTATGCCGAGGTTGCAAGACTTGCCGAGGTGAAGCCGACAGATACCGTGCTTGACCTGTACTGCGGAGCCGGCTCGATAGGACTTTCTCTTGCAAAATCTGCCGGAGAGATTATCGGTATTGAAATAATAGATGATGCCGTCAGATGCGCAAACGAAAACGCAAAAGCAAACGGCATAGACAACGCACGCTTTTTCACGGGCGATGCGGCAAACACCGAGAGGCTTCTCGACTATGCAGAGGGCGAGCTTGGCAGAAAAATCAATCCAAACGTCATAATCCTCGACCCGCCGAGGGCAGGCTGTGACGGAGCGCTTTTAAACTACGTTGCGGCACTTTCACCCGAGCGAATTGTCTACGTCTCCTGCAACCCCTCAACCCTCGCACGTGACATTGCCCACCTCCGCCCTCTTGGGTATGATACTGACAGCCTGACACCGTATGATATGTTTCCTTTGACAGGGCACGTCGAAAGTTTAGTTTGTCTGACACGTCAGACAAACTAAAGCGATATAAATCCTCACGGATTTGTGATATTTGTCATAGACAAGCGATATGCCTGCGGCGCGATATGCCGCGAACCGCGCGGCGTGAGGATTTATAGGAAGCGTACTTTCGACCACGTTCGTAGAACGAAACATATTTCGTTTTACGAATATATCGCTATTCTGCACCGCAGAATAATATCGCATTTGCGTAGCAAATTTATCGCGCACCGAAGGTGCATATCGCTTTCGCCCGCAGGCGAAAC
>JAZOWX010000056.1:0-31447 GCA_045659405.1 Eubacteriales bacterium
CGCCGAGTCGGGCGCCCCCCGGCAGAAACGAAAACGAAATAGATGTTTTTCGATTTGCTCGGATGCTCAATTAAAACTCAATATATAAAAAAACCTTTATGTTGAAAACCTGCCACTTGGCAGGTTTTCTTCGTTTTTATCGGTATTTCGTTTTCTTTTTCCGTTTAGCCTCCATCTTGAGGGAGGGTAGCGAAGCGACAGAACGGTAGTGAATGGCATTGATAATGCCAGAGCCGTTCTGTGACCGAGCCGCAGCGAGAACCGCTTGCGGTGGAAGGAGTTACCTCTCGCAGTACGCTTGTACAGCTTCGGGGCGCAAACGAAGATTTCTGCACCAAACCCACCTCGCCGAGTCGGGCGCCCCCCGGCAGAAACGAAAACGAAATAGTTTTAGGTATATGCTCCCAAAATAAGACGGAACTTACCTATAACAAAGCAATAAGGTGTTGAAAACCTGCCACTTGGCAGGTTTTCGTTTTACAAGAACACGCCAAGGCGAATTTGCCTCGGCGTGAAATCTTTATTTAAATTTTTTATTTATCTGCGGCTTCTTTTTCTGCCTTTTCACGCTTCTTTTCAAGAAGAATGAATGGTGTATGGAAAATAGTCAGCATAGCGGCGGCAAAGGCAACGAGCTTGAAGTAATATCCGTACCAGCCGTGGTTAAGGTTGAGAATGGGGAGTCCGTCAAGCGGAGGTCTTGCGACAAACATAAAGTTTGGTGTGCTTGCCTGAAGCACCGAGTTTACGTATATCGCAAACACCGAAAAACCAAAGAGCAGGCAGATGTTTCTGATTAGAGTTTTCCAGGTGACTTTTATCGTTCTTGAACGCACAAGATTGATTGCAAAGGCTATGATATAAGCGTGATAAATGAAGTACTGATAGGTCTGCGGATTGTCAAACGCAACCCCCTCTGTGGGAATAAGCAGCGAGAATGACGCACCTGCGCACATTGTGGGGAACATAAACTGAAGCAGTACCTGCTTTGAATTTTCGTTTTTGATAAAGAACATAAGAAGTATTACGAAAATTATCTGTATCGAGCAAAGCTGAAAGGGCAGGCTCTCCTGGGTTAAATAAGTGCCTGTTGTTTCGTAAGAATCTCCCGAGATTTCTACCATATTACACATAATCTTCACAATTTCACTTACAATGCCGACACAGAACAGCGCTTTCAGGTTAGCTTCGTATGAGAAATTGTACTTCTTTTGAACAAGCATAAAAGCAACAATAATGGCTATTGACGAGCCAAGCAGTATAAAATGATTTGTCGTAAACATAGATTTCTCCTAAACTAAAGTTAATGATATTATAAATCATCAAAATCAAAAAGTAAATATTTTTTTTAAATTTATGCTTCGGATAACCAAAAAAAGAGAAGCCTGCCGCCGTGTGATACTCTTGAGTGAGTATTTTTGGTGAGGTGGGCTTCTCTTTTCAATTTTTAGTTCAGATTTTCGTAATTGCGGGCAGGAGCATATATTTTCCCTGATAATGCTCAAGGTATTTATCGTAGGTTTCATTTCCTGCCTTTATGCTGCGGTAGTAGCCGTGCATTCCGAGGCTGTTGTTTGCGACCTCCAGCATACAGCCTGCGATATTCGAGCAGTGGTCGGAAATGCGCTCAAGATTCGTAAGTATATCCGTAAGAATAAATCCAAGCTCTATCGTGCATTCGCCATTCTTAAGCCTTGTTATATGGTTGAATTTGATGCTGTCGGTGAGTGTGTCAATAACCTCCTCAAGCGGCTCAACCTTCATTGCCATATCCACGCTGTCGGTGCAGAATGCCTCTTTGGTAAGCTCAAGAATTTCGGAAATTGCAGAGCTTATAACCGCAAGCTCCTCACGGGCTTCCTCGGAGAATGAAATCCTCTTTTCGTGCATTTCACGTGCCGATTCGGCAAGGTTTACCGAGTGGTCGGAGAGTCTTTCCAGGTCACCGATAACGTGTAAAAGCTTCGTAAGCTCAAGGCTGTCTGCGTGGTTGATATCCCGACTCGCAATATTCATAAGATAAGAGCCAATCTCGTCCTCGTAAATATCCACTCTGTCCTCGTCCGCAACGACGTCACCGAACAGCTCGTCCGAGTAGGAATCGAAAAGCTTAAACGATTGCAAAAGCGAGGCGTGTGCCGCTCTTGCCATATCCTTTGTAACGTCGCCTGCGTGCATTATTGCAATCGGGGGAGTCGCAATAAGACGTGCTTCGAGAAGCTCGGGGCGAGCGCTCGCTTCCTTGTCCGTGTCCTTGATTATGATTTTTGCAAGGCGCTCAAGCAGCTTCGCGAACGGGAGCAGCAGTGCCGTGCAGGCAAGGTTGAATATAGTATGTACCGTTGCGATTTCCGCAGCACCGATATTCTTGTCTACAAACTCGAAAGTGAATATTGCATTCGCCGTGTAGAAGAGTATCAGAATCACGACTGTACCTATAATATTAAAACAAAGGTGTACAAATCCGACACGTTTTGCGTTTTTATTAGCTCCGACAGAGGATATCAGCGCTGTCACACAAGTACCGATATTCTGTCCCATAATTATCGGAATTGCCGCACCGAAGCTCACAGCGCCCGTCGATGAGAGCGCTTGAAGAATACCCACCGATGCCGACGAGGACTGAATTATAGCAGTCAGCACAGCACCCATAAGAACACCGAGTATCGGGTTTTTGAACATAATGAGTATCTCGGCAAATTCGGGCACGTCACGCAAAGGTGATACCGCATCCGACATCATATCCATACCGAAAATCAGCACCGAAAAGCCGATGAGTATAAGACCGATGTCCTTTTTCTTCGGACTGCTTATGAACATATAAAGCACGATACCGATTACGGCAAGTATCGGGGTAAAGGAAGTGGGCTTGAGCATCTCGATAAAGAAGCTGTCGCCCTCTATTGCCGTAAGGCTGAGAAGCCAAGCTGTCACCGTTGTGCCGACGTTTGCGCCCATAATAATCGGAATTGCGTTTTTCAGTGTCATAAGGCCTGAGTTAACGAATCCGACAAGCATAACCGTCGTCGCTGACGAGGACTGGATTATAGCCGTTACACCCGCACCGAGAATAAATCCGCGCACGGGACTGTCGGTGAGCTTTCCGAGTATAGATTTTAACTTGTTTCCTGCGCTCCTCTCAAGCGAATCGCCCATAATATTCATTCCGAAAAGGAAGAGCGAAATGCCGCCAAGAAGACCGAGAAAGAGCTTTGTTATTTCTGTAAGTTCCATATTTTTCTCCATTGTAATTTAGTTTACACGTTTATAATACCAAGCCTTTGTAAAATCTGAAATCTTAACTGTGTTAAATTCTCGTTAAAGTAAGCTTTTTTGGAAATATTCACAGCTTTTTAATTGACACGGGCGTGCGCTGTGTGATAATATTATTAAGGAAAAAACATCGGAGGCGCACTATGATATTTGGTAAGCATATAAACAAATATTACATAAAGTATATGCCTGAACTACTTCTTGGCGTTTTGGCGCTTCTGCTTGTGGACTATTTTCAGCTGAAAATTCCCGAGCTTTATAAATATATCATAGACGGAATTAACGACGGAGCTTTGCATATTGACGGACGTGAGTACGTCTTTGATTTCGATTTCGTGCTTGATATGGTGTGTAAGCCTATGCTTGTTGTCGTTGTGGCAATAGTCGTGGGCAGGTTTTTGTGGCGCGTCTGCCTTTTCGGTGCGGCAATAAAGGTCGAAACCTCAATCCGCTCTAAAATGTTCGCTCATTGCAAAAGGCTTTCACAGCAATATTATCAGAAAAACAAGGTCGGTGGACTGATGTCGCTTTTCACAAACGACCTCGATACGATAAACGAATGCTTCGGTGACGGTGTTTTAATGGCATTTGATGCGCTTTTGCTCGGCTCGCTTGCCATTTATAAAATGCTGTCTATGGACGGCTTGCTCACGCTTCTTTCTATGATACCAATGGTGTTTATGCTCCTGATTGCCACAATTGTCGGAAAGAGTATGAAGGTTAAGTGGGCGGCAAGACAGGCGGCATTTTCGTCGCTTTCGGACTTCTCGCAGGAGTGTTTTTCGGGAATTGCGGTTGTCAAGGCGTTTGTCAAGGAGTTTTCCGAGCTTATGGCATTCAAAAAGCTCAACCGTGACAACGAGGAAAAGAATATTGATTTCACAAGAACCTCGACGCTTTTGCATATATTCGTAACCCTGTTTGTCGAGTCGGTAATATGCGTTATCCTCGGCTATGGAGGATATCTTGTTTATACCGAGGCATTTACTCCGGGTGAGCTTATAGAATTTATGAGCTATTTCAACTCTATTGTGTGGCCGGTTATGGCTGTGTCACAGCTTATCGAAATGCGCTCTCGTGGTATGGCATCTCTTCGCCGTGTCAGCGAGCTTCTCGATTCCGAGATAAACGTAAAGGATAGAGAGGACGTGATTGATATACCCGAGATTTTTGGCGATATCGAATACAGAAATCTCACGTTCCGCTATCCCGACGCTGAATATGATGCGCTGTGTGACGTTAGCTTTAAGATTAACCGAGGCGAAAACGTAGGAATTATCGGCAGGACGGGAAGCGGAAAAACCACTATCGTCGATTTGCTGATGCGTACTTACAACCTGCCTGACGGCACGGTCTTTGTTGACGGAGTGGACGTAAATAAAATCCCGATTAAGACAATCAGAGAATTTTCGGCATACGTGCCGCAGGATAATTTCCTTTTCAGCGATACGATAGAGAACAATATCGCCTTTGGCGTAGATGCCTATTCGGAGGACTCGGTCAGGGAGGCGGCAGTACTTGCCGACGTTGATACGAATATATCCGAATTCCCGAACAAATACAAAACCGTCCTCGGTGAGAGGGGAGTTACCGTTTCGGGAGGACAGAAGCAGAGAATTTCAATAGCCCGCGCGCTTATGAAGCAGGCAGCCATTTTGATTCTCGACGATTCTGTCAGCGCTGTCGATACCGATACCGAGCGTGTGATTATCGACAACCTGAAGCGTGAGCGAGCAGGTAAAACTACCATACTTATAGCTCACAGGGTTTCTACGGTTCAGCGTATGGATAAGATAATTTTCATATCGGACGGCAAGGTTCTCGCAGTCGGTACGCACGACGAGCTGATTTCTTCCTGCCCCGAATACAAAATTACAGTCGAGCTTCAGCGCTTGGAGGAGGAGGGCAGTAAAAATGCGTGAATATTACCCCCTGATTTTCATCGGTGCTGTTATCGGTATGATATCCATAGTATTGCTGATAGCCTATTTTATGATAAAGGATAAGAAAAAGGCAATCGGCTTTGAGCGCAATATGAAGGACAGCGAGATAATAAAGCGGCTTTTCGCCTATGCCCGTCCTTATTTGTGGGATTTCGTGCTTGTAATTGTCATAATGCTCGTCTCTGTTGCCTACGACATCTCCTCACCTCTTATTATAGGTCATATACAAGAGATGATAAAGGGTGAGTTCGAGCTTAACCGTCTTTTCATGTTCGTCGGTGTTTATGCGGGTATACTGCTGGTTTCTCTCGTTTGCACCTATATGCAGGCGATGATATTACAGCGTGTCGGACAAAAAATCGTCTCATCCTTGCGACTTGACGTTTTCGCTCATATCGAGGAGCTTTCGCACGAGCAGCTCAACCACATACCGACGGGAACGCTGGTTACCCGAGTGGCAAACGATACCAACCACATATCCCGACTTTTCACAAACTTCGTCGTTAACTTTGCAAAGAATATAGTCATAATAATCGGTGTGCTTGTGGCTATGCTGTGCGTAAACTTTATGCTTACGCTTATGGTACTTGCATTCGTGCCGTTCGTCATTCTCTTTACCTTCCTTTTCCGCAAGCTTCTGCGCAGGGAATACAGACGGGTAAAGGACGCTACAACCGATATCAATATCTTCCTTTCGGAAAACCTATCGGGAATGAAGATAACGCAGATTTTCAACAGAGAGGATAAGAAAACTCTCGAGTTCGAAAAAAGAAACAGCGAGCTTAACACGGCAAGACGGCAACTCGTGCTTGTTTCAGGCGTGTTCCGTCCTATCGTGTATATGCTCTATATATCCTCGGTTTTGTGCCTGTTCTACGTCGGCGCAAAGGGTTATATGGACGGTACTGTGGTTTTAGGTCAAGCGGTGAGTAGCAGCGTTATAGTTGCATTCTATATGTATATATCGAAATTCTACACCCCGATACAGAACCTTGCCGAGCAGTTCAACTGGCTTCAGATGGCGTTTGCCTCTGCAGAAAAGGTATTTTCCGTGCTCGATATTGTTCCCACTGTTGTGGATAGCGAGGATGCCGAGGAAGCCGAAAAAATAGAGGGAAATATCGAATTTTGTAATGTTTGGTTTGCATACGAGGGCGAAAATTGGGTTTTGCGTGACGTATCGTTCAAGGTTGAAGCAAAGCAAACCGTAGCCTTTGTAGGCTCAACCGGCTCTGGAAAAACCACCATTCTTTCGCTTATATGCAGAAATTACGATATCCAGCGTGGAAAAATTCTCATAGACGGCAGGGATATAAAAAGCTTTAAGATATCCTCAATCAGACGTCACTTCGGACAGATGCTCCAGGACGTGTTCCTCTTTTCGGGAACTATCCGCTCGAATATCGTGCTTCGCAACGAGGAGCTTACCGACGAGCAGGTTATCGAGGCTTGCAGGTACGTCAATGCCGACAGCTTTATAAACAAGCTTTCACGTGGAATACACGAGCAGGTGCGTGAGCGAGGCAACAACTTCTCGCAAGGACAGCGACAGCTTTTATCCTTTGCAAGAACGGTTATTCACAAGCCGTCGGTTATGATACTTGACGAGGCAACGGCAAATATCGACACCGAAACCGAGCTTCTTATACAGAACTCACTCGAGCGTATGATGAACATTGGAACTATGCTGATAGTTGCGCACAGACTCTCGACAATTCAGCGTGCGGACAAAATAATCGTTCTCTCGGGCGGAGAGATAGTCGAGCAGGGAACGCACTCCGAGCTTCTCTCGCTTGGCGGCAGATACCACCGCCTTTATATGCTTCAATATCAAAAGGAGCAGTTGAATAAGCAAAAATAAACTCGGCTTCGCTCGTTTTGGGAAGCCCGATACGTGAACCCCGAAAACTCGGCTTCGCTCGTTTTTAGGAAGCCCGATACAAACAGAAAGAGAGCAAATCGGCACTTAAACCGATTTGTTCTCTCTTTTTCTGTTAGAGGTATGAGCCTCGCTTTGCTCACGGTTATGAATTTGCTGCATATATAAAAAAATATTTAAAAATTTATATTGTATTTTCTCTTTACAAATAAGCTCATATATGTTAAAATGTATAGTATCGTAATGCGGTGAGCTAGGCTGAAATGGGGTGGCGAAAACGAGAATAGATAAGTTTATATCGGATAGCGGAATTGCCTCCCGCCGTGAGTGCGCCGCTGTGGCAAAGCGCGGTCAGCTTCTGGTTGACGGTGTGGCGGTGCGTGATGCGTCACGGCACATAGACCCCGAGGCGCAAACCGTGGTCTATATGGGGCGGACGGTTTCGTATAGAAAATACACCTACGTTATGCTCAACAAGCCTGACGGCTACGTCAGCGCAACCGAGGATTCAAGGCTTCCGGTTGTCACAGAGCTGCTGTCGCCCGAGCTTCGCAAAATCGAGCTTTTTCCGGTTGGCAGACTTGACAGAGATACCGTCGGACTTATGATTCTGACAAATAACGGACAGCTTGCGCATACACTGCTTTCACCGAAGCACCACGTACAAAAGTGCTACTTTTTCAGGTGCGCTGTGCCGCTTGCCACAGGGGTAGAGGAAAAATTTGCAAAAGGTGTAACCCTGGCTGACGGCTACGAGTGCAAAAGTGCGGTAATAAAGCCAAGCGAGGACAGGCTTTCGGGCGAGATTATACTCACCGAGGGTAAATACCACCAGATAAAAAGAATGATAGCATCAACCGACAACAGGGTGACCTACCTTGAGCGTATAAGCTTTGCGGGGCTGACGCTTGACACAGCACTTGCCCGTGGCGAGTGGCGTTATCTTACCGACACAGAGCAGCAAATGCTCGAATCGGCAGCAAAATAAAACATATAGCCGCAAGGCGTTTGTATAAATTAAGGAGAAACAAATGGATATTTTAAAGACTTTAGCAGAGGAATTCGGTATTAAGGAGGAGCAGGTAAAAAGCACAGTTGAGCTGATTGACGAGGGCAACACCATACCCTTTATTTCCAGATACCGTAAAGAGGTGACAGGCGGACTTGACGATACCACTCTGCGTGATCTTTACGACAGACTTCAGTATCTTCGTAAGCTTGAAGAAAGAAAGGCGGAGGTTTCCTCGCTTATTGCCGCGCAGGAAAAGCTGACACCCGAAATTGAATTTGCACTCGCAGCTGCAAAGACTCTCGTTGAGGTAGAGGATATCTACCGTCCCTATAAGCCGAAGCGTACGACACGTGCCTCGATTGCAAGAGCAAAGGGACTTGAGCCTCTTGCTAACTATATACTTGAGCAAAGACTCGAATACGCCCCCACAATTGAGGAGTATGCCGAGCAGTTTATATCAAACGAAGAGGGAAAAGAGGTTCCCGACGCGGCGGCGGCACTTGCAGGCGCTTCGGACATTATTGCCGAGGATATTTCCAACGATGCCGATATGCGTAAAATGCTCCGTGAATTTACCTTTGCCAACGGCTCTATCGAGTCAAAGGGCGCAAAAGAGGATATGGGAGTTTACAAGGATTATGCGGATTATTCCGAGCCTCTCAAAAAGGTAAGAGGCCACAGAATACTTGCGGTTAACAGAGCCGAAAAGGAGGATATGCTTAAGGTAAGCGTAACTCTGCCCGAGGAGGACGGTATTGCGCAGATTCTCTCCCGTGTCGTAACCGAGAAGAATTCTCCCGCTCTTGCATATCTTAACAACACGGTTAAGGATGCTTACGAAAGACTCCTTTTCCCTGCAATAGAGCGTGAGGTACGCACCTCGCTGTTTGACGACGCATCCGAGGAGGCGCTTAAGGTGTTTGCTGAAAACCTCAGAAACCTGCTCCTCGTTTCACCACTCAAGGGCAAGACGGTCCTTGGCTACGACCCCGGCTACGGTCACGGCTGTAAGCTTGCGGTTGTTGATAAGACGGGTAAGGTGCTTGATACTGCGGTTATCTATCCATTCCGCAGAAAGGGCGAGCCGAATGAGGCAGACCTTGAAAAATCAAAGGCGATAGTTTTGGGTCTTGTAAAGCGCTGCGGTGTTGACGTTATCTCGATTGGAAACGGAACTGCATCCCGTGAGTCCGAGCGCTTCATTGCGGATAAGGTGCTCAAGGACCCCGCCTGCCCCAAGACCGTAAAATATACGATAGTTTCCGAGGCCGGAGCTTCGGTTTATTCGGCTTCCAAAATGGCAACCGAGGAATTCCCCGATTATGACGTTATGCAAAGAAGCGCTATCTCGATTGCCCGCCGTCTTCAGGACCCCTTGGCAGAGCTTGTTAAGATAGAGCCTAAAGCAATCGGTGTCGGACAGTATCAGCACGATATGAAGCCCGCAAGACTTAACGAGGCTCTCGGCGGTGTGGTTGAGGACTGCGTTAACGCTGTCGGTGTTGACGTAAACACCGCTTCCTATGCGCTGCTTTCCTACGTTTCGGGTATAAATGCGACAGCCGCTAAAAATATAGTTAAATACAGAGAAGAAAACGGTGAATTCAAGACCCGCACACAGATACTTAAAGTGCCGAAAATCGGTGAAAAGGCATTCGTGCAGTGCGCAGGCTTCCTGCGTATTCCGGGCGGCTCGTCGGTGCTTGACAGCACGGGTGTTCACCCCGAATCTTATGCTGTTGCAGAGGATTTGCTGAAAAGATTTGACTACACACTCGCAGACGTTGCATCTAACAATCTTCCTCTTCTTCGCTTCAAGGCAGAGAAGTACGGTATTGCAAAGCTTGCTCGTGAGCTTGGATGCGGTGAGCCTACCCTCAACGATATCATAAACGAGCTTGAAAAGCCTGGCAGAGACATCCGTGACGACGCACCCGCTCCCATTCTTTCAAGCGACGTTCTTGAAATGGAGGATTTGAAGCCTGATATGCAGCTTAAGGGTACTGTAAGAAACGTTACCGCTTTCGGCTGCTTCGTTGATATCGGTGTGCATCACGACGGTCTGCTTCACATCTCCGAGATGAGTGACAGATTTGTAAAGAGCCCCTCCGACCTCTTTGCTGTCGGTGACGTAATCGAGGTAAGAATAAAGGACGTGGATATTGCACGTCACAGAATTTCTCTGACGAGAAAGGGTATGCAGGGAAAATAATTGTTGATTTTCTGTAAGTCTTTTGTAAAGCTTGCTTAAAAGACCGAAAATTGACAAATATTTGTGCTAGAATAAAAGGGGGATGCTGTATGTTTGGTTACGTAAAGCCCGAGCGCTCGGAGCTTCTTGTGCGTGAGTATGAGTTTTACCGTGCGACCTATTGCGGCATCTGCCGTGCAATGAAAAAATACACGGGTGCGCTCTCGAACCTTTCGTTAAGCTACGACAGCGTGCTGCTTGCGCTCGTGCGAATGAATTTTGTAAAAAAGGACGGTATACGAGCCGTCAGGCGGCGCTGTATTGCCCATCCGGTAAAGCCGCGCGGTATGCTTGCTGATAACGAAGCGATAGAATACACCGCGCGTGCCTTTGCGCTTTTTACCTATTATAAGGTGCGTGATGATATTTCGGACGGCAATTTTGCAAGACGTGCCGCTATGCGCCTCGCACTGCCGCTGACGTCTTCTGCAAAGCGTCGTTCGGGACTTGATGAGCTTTCGGCTATAATGAAAGAAAAGCTTGATAAAATCACCGAGTGTGAGCTTGCGCATACAGAGAGCGTCGATATCCCGGCGGCATTATTCGGTGAGCTTCTCGGTGAGGTATTCTCAAACCGACTCTCGGGTAATGACAAAACGGTTTATTACAGCTTTGGTTATCATCTTGGTAAATTCATATACGCTGCCGATGCCGCAGAAGATTATGAGCGTGATTTCAAGAGCGGAAGCTACAATCCGTACACTTTAGTTTACAAAACACCTACGCTTTCGTATGAAAACAAGCAAACTATCAAGTGTGCGCTCCTGCTTGAATGTAAAAAAATCGAAGCCGCATTTAATCTTATGCCGTTTGGCAACCGTGCTACTATTGAAAATATCGTAAAGAATATAATTTATCTCGGACTCCCATCACGCATAGCATTTCTTGATGGGCAGGTCGGGGTGGCTGCAGAAAAGGAGAATGTGGAAAATTGAAAGACCCTTATTCAATTCTCGGCGTTGATAAAAACGCAAGCGACGATGAAATAAAGGAGGCTTACCGTGCTTTGGCACGTAAGTATCATCCTGACAATTACGGTGATGATAATCCTCTTAAAGACCTTGCAAATGAAAAAATGCAGGAAATAAATACCGCATACGATGAAATTCAGCGTATGCGCAAGGGCGGCTCGTCCTACCGTGGCGGCGGTACGTATTACGACAGCTACAGCGGTACGGGCAACGCATCCTCGGTTTATGCCGAGATTCGAGGCCTTGTAAATTCAAAAAGATTCGGTGAGGCGGAGCATAGGCTCGCTGAAATTTCCGAGGGCGAAAGAGTTGCCGAATGGCACTATCTCACGTCTGTTTTGCTTATGCGCCGTGGCCGTGTGAACGACGCTATGCGTGAGCTTGAAATTGCCTGCAATATGGAACCGGGTAATATGGAATACCAGAAAGCAAAGGAAATGTTCAACACAAATGCCCGTGGCTACGGCAGTACCTATTACGGTGGCGGCGGTCAGACGATGCACCGCACCTCCAGTGCTGACGATACGGCAAACTGCTGTATGAATTTGCTTTGTATGGACTGTCTTTGCGAATGCCTTGGCGGTGACCTTATTCCTTGCCTATGAGACGGACGAAAAAAATAGCCCTGTCGGCTATGATGTGCGCCCTTGGCATAGTGTTTATCTCGCTTGGCGCTCTCGTGCAGGTGCTTGACTTGACTGCGGCGGCGCTATGCTCGCTTCTCATTGTATTTGCTTATATAGAGTTAGGCGCACCGTACGTTCATCTTGTCTGGCTCTGCACCTCGCTTATCAGCTTTATTATTTTTCCGGGAAGCGTCGTGTGGCTGGAGTATTTTCTCGTTTTCGGATTCTTCCCGATACTGAAAGCGTATATAGAGCATCTGCCGAGTCGGCTTTGGCTTTTGCTGAAGCTGCTTTACGCAAACTGTATGTTTGCGCTGCTCTTATATCTTGAGCAGTTGATTTTTGAATTGCCCCTATTCACAGACGAATCCTTTTTTGGTATCAGCGGAATTCCGCTTCTTTGCATTGTGTTTGCGATAATGAATATTACCTTTATCGCATACGATATGCTTATCACGGTTATGATTCGCATTTATCTTTTCAAATACCGTGAGCGCTTTAAAAAATTACTTAAATAAAGAGGTCTTATGACGAAGATAGGATTTATCTCGCTCGGCTGCTCAAAGAATCTTGTCGATACCGAGGTTATGCTCCACAAGCTCTATTCTGCGGGCTTTGAAATCACACCCGAGGAGAGCGAGGCGGAGATAATTATCGTGAACACCTGCGGCTTTATAGAAAGCGCAAAGGGTGAGTCGATAGAAAACATTTTGGATGCCGAATCGCTTAAAAAATACGGAAAATGTAAACATATAATTGCAACGGGATGCCTTGTCGAGCGTTACGGTGAGTCTGTTATGCAAGAGCTTCCCGAGCTTGACGCAATACTCGGTGTAGGCAGTATCGACGATATAGCAGAGGCGTGCCGTGCGGTGATGCGTGGCGAAAAGTACGTTTCTCTTAAGGATAAAAACACCTCGCCGCTTGGCGGTGACCGTATACTTACAACCGAGCCGCACACAGCCTACCTTAAGGTTGCGGAGGGGTGCGACAACTGCTGTACATATTGTGCAATACCGCTTATCCGAGGCAAATTCAGAAGCCGCAGGATAGAGGATATAGTTGCAGAGGCAAAGGACCTTGAGAAAATGGGTGTGCGTGAGCTTAACCTCATAGCGCAGGACACCACGAGGTACGGACTTGATATTTACGGCAAGTACAGCCTTGCAGAGCTTGTTAAGGCTATAATTTCCGAAACCGAAATTCCGTGGATTCGTCTGCTTTACTGTTACCCCGACAAGATAACCGACGAGCTTATAGAGCTTATGGCGACGAGTGACAGGCTTGTAAAATATATGGATATTCCGATTCAGCATATATCGGATAAAATCCTCAAAGCGATGAACCGTCACGGCGGCAAGGCTCTCATTGCCGAAACGGTAAAACGGCTTCGTGAGCGTGTGCCGGGGATTATACTGCGCACTACCGCAATGGTTGGCTTCCCGGGTGAAACCGACGAGGACTTTACCGAGCTTTGCGAGTACGTAAAGGAGGTCGGCTTTGACCGATTTGGCGCATTTACCTATTCGCCCGAGGAGGGCACACCGGCTGCCGACTACGAAAATCAGGTAGACGAGCAGGTGAAGCAGAACAGATACGATATTCTTATGCAAACACAGCTTACGCTGACCGAGGATAAAAACGAAAAATGGCTCGGAAAGCGCATTCAGGTGCTTTGCGACGGATATGATACCGTTGCCGAGATACATTATGGCAGAAGCTATGCCGATGCCCCCGACGTTGACGGCAGAGTGTATTTCAGCTCAAAGCGCCGTATACCTGCGGGTGAATTTGTAACCGTTGAAATAAAGGAAGCGCTCGACTATGACCTTGTCGGTCAGTGCGTTTGATAGTTAAGACAATACTTCTTATTAAATATGAATGAATATGAATGAAGAGGAAGAAAAAATGAAAAAAACTGCGATGAACGTTCCGAATATGCTCTCTATGCTCCGTGTCCTGCTTGTCCCCGCCTTTGTGGCAGCGATGATTTTTATGCGCAATATTCCGATATGGGGACAGATTATCCCGGCAATTATATATGCGCTTACCGCACTTACAGATATGCTTGACGGAAAGATTGCGAGAAAATACAACCTCGTAACCGATTTCGGTAAGTTTATAGACCCCCTTGCCGACAAGTTTATGGTTATCGGCTCGCAGGTGGCGATACTTACGACAATGCTTCTTGTTCAGAATTCGACAGCCGACGTCGTATGGTGCATAATCTTCACCTTCCTTGTGCTTATCATACTTCTTCGTGAGCTTGGCGTTACAAGCCTTCGCCTTGTCGTTGCGGGTAAAAGCGGAATTGTCGTTGCGGCAAGTATGCTCGGTAAGCTTAAAACCGTCTCGCAGATGGTCGGAACTGTCGTGATTATCCTTGAGCCGCTTATTCCCGTAGTATGCGACAATCATATACTTTCCTATATTTGTATGGCAATAATGGCATTCACAACTCTGTTCTCCGGAATAGATTATCTGCGTGCGTATATGCCTTACGTGGATACCAATAAGTAAATTAAAAGTTACAAATTGATAGAAAAAAACAGTCGTGAGCGGCAATCTTGAATGCTCACGGCTGTTTTTTATTCTGTGCGGGTGCGGTAAGGCTTCCGAAACAAGCCGAAATGCGGGAAAGGTCGGGAAATAAACTCTTTTTTCGTTGGTAAGCTCGGAAAATAAACTCTTTCTCTGGGGGTAAGCTCGGAAAATAAACTCTTTTTTCGTGGGTAAGCTCGGAAAGATAAAATTGTCTAAATTTTAACAATCCTCTTGACTTAACTCCTCACGTGTGTTATATTATTATATGTGAAAATATTTTACCTCAAAAGGAGATTTTAAAAATGGCAGCTTACAATAAGAAGAATATTGAAGACGTTGCGGTAGCGGGTAAAACCGTGCTCGTTCGTTGCGATTTCAACGTTCCTATGAAGGATGGCGTTATCACCTCTGACAAAAGAATAGTAGGAGCGCTTCCTACCGTGAAATATCTTTTGGATAACGGTGCAAAGGTTATACTTTGCTCTCATATGGGCAAACCCCATAATATATTTACCGAGGGCTTCGGTCTTACCAAAAAGGAAAAGAAGGCTGTTGAGGCGCTCCCCGAGTGTGAGCGTGAGGCAGCAAAGGCTGAATATCTTAAGAAGGCAGTGACCGCTGACAAGAAAAAGCTTACTCTTAAGCCCGTATGCGATAGAATCAACGAGCTTCTCGGCGAGGAGCGCGTAGTATTTGCCGAGGATATAATCGGCGCTGATGCAAAGGCAAAGGTTGCAGCTCTCAAGAGCGGCTACGCAGTTCTTCTTGAGAATACAAGATTCGATGCACGTGAGGAAAAGAACGGTGCTGATTTTGCAAAGGAGCTTGCCGCTTACGCTGACATCTTTGTAAACGACGCATTCGGTGCGGCTCACAGAGCGCACGCTTCCACCGCAGGTGTTGCTGATTACATTCCTGCTGTATGCGGCTACCTCATCGAAAAAGAAATTTCGGTTATGGGTAAGGCACTTTCCAATCCCGAGCGTCCCTTCGTTGCAATTCTCGGTGGCGCAAAGGTTGCAGATAAGCTCAACGTTATAGATAACCTTCTTACAAAGGTAGATACTCTTATCATCGGTGGCGGTATGGCATTCACGTTCGCTGCTGCAAAGGGACTTTGCGTAGGTAAGTCGCTTCTTGACGAGACCAAGATTGACTACTGCAAAGAGATGATGGCAAAGGCAAAGGCTTGCGGTGTAAACCTTATGCTCCCCGTTGATACCGCTATTGCCGACGGCTTCCCGAATCCTATCGACGCTGCTATTGACGTTGAGTACGTTGACGTAGAAAATATCCCTGCTGATAAAGAGGGACTTGATATCGGACCTAAAACCGCAAAGATGTTCGCAGATGCTGTTCTTGCGGCAAAGACTGTTGTATGGAACGGTCCTATGGGCGTATTTGAGAACCCCACACTTGCAAGAGGTACTGTTGCTGTTGCTGAGGCTCTTGCAGGCAGCGAGGCTATAACCATAGTAGGCGGCGGTGACTCTGCTGCGGCTTGCGAGCAGCTCGGCTTTGCTCCCAAAATTACACACATCTCCACAGGCGGCGGCGCTTCTCTCGAGTTCCTTGAGGGTAAGGAGCTTCCCGGCGTAGCTTGTCTTCAGGATAAATAAGAGCTTGGGATAAGCCTCGATTAATACGGTGTAACAAAATACGGCAAAATCCGAGTCTTTCGGATTTTGCCTATTATATAATTAATAGGAGAGAAAAATGAGAAAGACAGTAATAGCAGGAAACTGGAAAATGAATATGACACCCAAGGCGACAGCGGCATTTATAAAAGAGCTTGCGCCTATGGTGGCAGGTAAGGATAAATGCGATATCGTTCTTTGCGTTCCCTTCGTAGACCTTGATGCGGCTATAAATGCGGCAAAAGGAACAAACATTCACATCGGTGCGCAGAACGTACATTTTGAAAAGAGCGGTGCATATACCGGTGAGATAAGCGCTGAAATGCTCTGTGAGGTTGGAGCGGAGTACGTTATTATCGGCCACTCCGAGCGCCGTCAGTATTTCGGTGAAACAGACGCAACCGTAAACCTTCGCACAAAGGCGGCTCTTGCGGCGGGACTTAAGGTTATACTTTGCCTTGGCGAGGTTAAGGAGGAAAGACTTTCCGGTATTACCAACGAAATCGTCTCGATGCAAACAAAGCTTGACACAGCGGGTATAAGTGCCGAGGATATGAAGAATGTTATAATCGCCTACGAGCCTGTATGGGCAATAGGTACAGGACTTACCGCTACCCCCGAGCAGGCTGACGAGACCTGCGGTGTTATCCGTAGTGCTCTTGCCGAGATATACGGTGATGAGGTTGCAGAGGCAACCGTTATTCAGTACGGCGGCTCTATGAATGACGCTAATGCCGACGACCTTCTTGCAAAGGCTAACGTTGACGGCGGACTTATCGGCGGCGCTTCGCTCAAAACCGACAAGTTCACAGCTATCGTAAACGCAGCAAACAAATAAAAAGCAGTTATGCACAAAGCGCCCATGTCGAATAAAGCGACACGGGCGCTTTTTTCACTTTCACGGAAAAACAAGAGTAAATGTAACGTAAAGGTTACAAAAACGCTCTTTTTTGACAAAAAGCGCATCCCAGGTTGAGTCTTTACGCAATGAGCTTGCAGTGTAAAGCGGGCGGCTTTCGACTTTTTGCAACACTCCCCGTCAGGCATAGATGCAGTCTTGATGCGCGATTTTCTTCAAAAAACGGCAGTTTACCCTAAAATTAGCCTGATTTGCTCTGTAAATTCTAATTTATTAGAAACAAAATTAACTTTTTGACGAATTTCACTAAAAAAAACGAAAAATTTGTGCGAGTTTTACATATACGGTGCTGCAAAATTGTATTTTTGCCCATTGTACGAGAGGGGAAAGTTTGTTATAATTAATACGCTAAAAAATAATTTCAAAAAGGAGTTTTCCAAAATGGCAGGTCTTTCACTCAGACACATTTACAAAAAATATCCCGGCGGTGTTACCGCTGTATCCGATTTCAACCTTGAAATCAAGGATAAGGAGTTCCTTATCTTCGTTGGTCCTTCGGGATGCGGTAAATCCACAACTCTTCGTATGATCGCAGGACTTGAGGAAATTTCCGAGGGTGAGCTTTACATAGGCGACAGATACGTTAACGACGTAGCTCCTAAGGACAGAGATATTGCGATGGTGTTCCAGAACTACGCTCTTTATCCTCACATGACAGTTTTCGATAACATGGCATTCGGTCTTAAGCTCAGAAAAGTTCCCAAGGAGGAAATCAAGCGCCGTGTTGAAGAGGCTGCAAGAATCCTTGACATAAGCCACCTTCTTGAAAGACGTCCCAAGGCTCTTTCGGGTGGTCAGAAGCAGCGTGTTGCGCTTGGCCGTGCAATCGTTCGTAACCCCAAGGTATTCCTTCTTGACGAGCCGCTTTCCAACCTTGACGCAAAGCTTCGTGCGAGCATGAGAACCGAGCTTACAAAGCTTCACAAAAAGGTTGAGACAACATTCATCTACGTAACTCACGACCAGGTTGAGGCTATGACAATGGCGAGCCGTATCGTTGTTATGAGAGACGGTCTTATTCAGCAGGTTGACACTCCCCAAAACCTCTACGATTCACCCTGCAACCTCTTCGTTGCCGGCTTCATAGGCACACCTCAAATGAACTTCGTTACAGGTAAGCTTGTAAAGCGTGATAACGACCTTTACGCAACTCTCGGTACTACCGAAATTAAGCTTCCCTCTGACAAGGCTAACAACCCCGACCTCAAGGAGTATGTAGGCCAGGATGTAATCTTTGGTATACGTCCTGAAGCTATTCACGACGAGCCCATGTACCTCAGCTCCTTCGCTGATACCACAATGAACGTTGACGTTGACGTAACCGAGCTTATGGGTGCAGAGATTTATCTCTACCTCAACTTCGAGGGTATGGAAGATGCTACAAACGGCAAGACTCTTATCGCAAGAGTTTCCTCCAGATCCACCGCTCGTGCAGGCGACACGATCAAGGTTGCTATTGATCCTTCTCGTATCCACATCTTCGATAAGGACACTGAAAAGTGCATCTGCCACTAATCTCTGGACAGAGAATTCAGGCATAAACGAAAACGAAATGTGCTCGTATATTTGCTTTAGCAAGTAGCCGAAGAACATTTGTTTGAGATTCTAGTGTTGAAAACCTGACGTTTTGCGTCAGGTTTTCTTCGTTGTAATCGGTATTTCGTTTTCTTTTTCCGTTCTCACTCTCTAACGTACGCTTGTACGCCTACGCTCGTGAGAACGAAAAATTCTGCTCTGAATTCTCCTGTCCAGAGCAAGCTTCGTGCTTCCGCTTTCGGGCATAAACGAATAAAAAAGGCGACGCTTTTGTGCGTCGCCTTTTCTTATTGTATCTCAAAAATGGTAATGTGTCACCGTAGGTGACCGATGAGGTGTACTGCGCCTCGGTTGCGCCTGCTGTGACGTTTTGCGGCGGCTCGGTTGCAAAAACAGCGTTTAGCTTCGCTCTCCTGCACTTTCTTGCTAAAAAATATGTAAAAAAATAGATTTTTTTTAAAATACCTATTGACTACTTGCGTGTTTGTTTGCTATAATATAATAAAAATATTAAAAATTAAGATAGAATGCCGCAAAAGCGGAGAAAGAGGAAGAATATGAGCAATGAAATGATGAGTTCCACCAATCTCGATGCAGCAGTTGCAGCGCCGGTTCTTACGATGCCTGAAAACAAGAAGCGCATTGAAGGCGAACTTAAAGTTTACAGAAAGGCCTCGGCAGCACTTGTAAGTGCAAAAAGAAACCTCGACAAGAGAGAGGACAGATACACCAGAAGACCGAGTGCAAGACACGAAAGAGAGTTCTTCGAGGCGCAGGTATCCTTTGATCGCTGTCTTGTTGAGTACAACGAGTCTCTTGAAAGACTTCGCGCACTCGCAAGCACTGTTGACGAACAGTACAGAGAGCTTATAGACAACGCTCCGAGAATGAACGTTGAGAAGAAGTATCAGAAGAAGCGTGACAAGTACCTCTATGAGGTAGACAGCGCAGTTTACAAGACTGACAAAAAGTATGTAAACAGAATTGAGCTTCCCGACAACGCCGAGGAAGAGCCTGCAGAGGAAATCGAAATTGCAGAGGAGGCAGCACCCGAGGTTGTTGAAGAGCCCGAGATTGTTGAAGAGCCTGTAGAGGAGATAGTAGAAGAGCCTGTGGTAGAGGTTGAGCCCGAGATCATTCCCGAGGTTGTTGAAGAGCCTGCGGTTGCTGAGGAAGCACCTGCTCCCGCAGTAAAGGAAGAACCCACAGAGGAGAAGCCCGCAGCAGCAGGCGCAGCATACGAGATCCCCACTCCTACATATTACACGGATCCTTATGCAGCATACAAGTATGCACCTCCCGCACCTCCTGTAAATCCTTACGCAAATCCCTATGCACCCAATCCCTATGCGCCTAATCCTTATGCGCCTAACCCCTACGCACCTAATCCTTATGCAAATCCCTATGCGCCGAATCCCTACGCGCCCAATCCCTATGCCGCAAATCCCTATGCAGCTCCCAATCCTTACGATCCCGCTATCCGTCCTGCAGTTAAGATTGCACCGGTATCGGTTGACGTTTCGGATATAGTTGAGCGTGCTGTTTCGGCTACAATGGAAAAGTTCAGCGCAGTATTCGATAAGCGCTTCAAGGCACTTGTTGCTAATATGCCTACACCCGAGATTCCCGTACCCGCACCTGTTGTAGTTCCTACTGCTGCACCCGTTGATTATGCGGCTATCGAGAGAGCTATCGCAGCTTCCGCTGCAAAGCTCAGCGCAGCATTCGAGGAGCGCTTCAACAGCTTCACAGCAAGCGTACCTACCGCTGCTGTTGCAGACGGCTTGGTTGAGAACGCTATCGCATCCGCAACCGAAAAGCTTAATGCTGCATTCGAAGAGAAGTTCAACGAATTCGTTGCAAATATGCCTACTCCCGAAATCACAGTTACAGCTCCTGTTGCTGAAGGCGCATCCGCAGATACTCTTGATGCACAGGCACAGATTCTCGAGGGCGAGGTTGCTGTTGCAGAGAAGATCGCTGAAATGGTACAGGATATTCAGGCTCTCGTTGAGGGTATGACTATAATCACAGCATCCTATGCAGACGTTTCTACCAAGCAGAAGACCGCTGTTGAAATTCAGAAGCAGATTAACGATATGCAGCGCCGCATAATGCGTGAGCAGAAGGCTGTTCAGGTACAGCAGAACCTTCTTACAAACGACCAGACCGACGTTGTTAAGCTTCAGACCGCTATCGTTGAAAGCCAGGCAGCTGTTACTGAAACCCAGAAGGCTGTTGCTATTAACCAGGCAGAGATACTTAACGGTCAGGCAGGTGTTGACGAGGCTGTTAAGGCTGTTCTTCAGTCTCAGAAAGAGATTAACGCAGCACAGCAGGCAATCATCACCGGCAACAACAAGAACCTTGATTCACAGCGTGATCTTACAGAGAAGCTCGCTCAGGCAACAGCTCTCCAGAAGGAAACTCTTGCACAGCAGAAGCAGATTCTCCGTGATCAGAAGTCTGTAAACGAGCGTCAGATGGAAACAGCTGATATGCAGAAAGAGGTTGTTGAGGCTTCCCGTGAGGTTTCCAAGAAGCAGAAGGGCGGCTCTCGCCGTGCAGCAAAGGCTGAAGATGCAGCTGTTGAGGAAGCTCCCGTTGCAGAGGAAGCTGTAGCAGAGGTTGCAGTTGAAGCTCCCGCAGCGGAGGAAGCTGTGGCAGAGGCTGCAGTTGAAGCTCCCGCAGCAGAGGAAGCTGCAGAAGCTCCCGCCCAGGCTTAATTCAAAGCCTGACTTGGGATTTCAAAAGCTCGCATAGCCTTGAAAGTCCCCCACGTGAGCTTAAACGCAGATTGTTTAAAATAATATCGAACTCGGAGTCAAGCGCTCCGAGTTCTTTTATTTTTCCCTCACGGAGCGAGGGGATAGTATAGAGCGGTGAGGTTATTCCAAGGCATCTCGAAAGACTCTTGATATCATCCACCAAAGCACGGCATTTAACGCATTCTGATGGAAGAAAAGTCGGTGTGTGTGATATAAGCGAGAAAATTCCGCCGTGCAATCTCTCGCTTACCGTAAAGCGGCAGGCGGACAGCACACCCGACAGCTTTTGATAGCTGTCCGCAGTTACAATAGGCGCATCTAAAGCTTTTGAAACTGCCTTGCAAATTTCAAGGTCACAGCTCGACTGAAACGGGATTATTATAGGCGTCAGGTGGGCGCTGTGCGAAATGCTGCGTATTTTTTCTTCGGTTTCCTTATTCCTTGATTTTGGTATATAGGCAAAAATATCCCTCTTCTTTTCTACTCTTTGTGGAAGCGTGAAACAAACGTCAGGCATATATATCTTGTGCTTCATCCGAGCAAATTGTAACTGATTGTAGTCAAAAAACGTCCTTGCTCCAAAAAAAGCGACGTCACGGAGCGCTTCCTTTGTAATGTAATTTGCCACAGCTCCACGGATTTTTCCTATTCCGCCCGAAGAGAAAAACACGGGCACGCCCAAGGCTATTGCCGCTCTTATAACGTAAAGGTAGTAGATAAGCGAGAGGTTGCCTGTTTCGTTTTGCAATAAATTCCCACCGCAAAAAAGAAGCGCTGAACTATCAGCAAGATATTTTCTCACCGATAAAAGCCGTCGGTATGCAGAGGCTGTACCGTCGGCAAAAAACGTCCGATGAGGGATTTTCCACCTCACAAGCTCACGCTTCGTAAGAAAGAGCGACACCTCATCCCCGGGGTTTCCGTATCCGAAGTAACCCACAAGCAGAACCTTTTTCATAAAATCCTCTCCGATAAAAATCCGCTTACGTGAAATCCTCTTACAAAAAAAGAGAGACGTAAGAATTTAATCTACGTCTCCCGACTCTTAAATTGAATTTTCTTTGCGGCCTTTAGATTATAACAGCATCGCTTTCCGCTTCTGCATCATGCTCTGCGGCAACCAGCTGAACGTGATATGCGTCGATAACCGCATCCTCAAGCTCATTTCTGAATGAGGAGTTAATCGGGTGAACGATATCTCTGTATGTTCCGTCAGCATTCTTTCTTGAGGGCATAACGATAAAATATCTGTCACGAGCATATATGACCTTGATATCGTGAACTGCAAGACAGTCGTTAAAGGTTACCGAAACGACTGCTTTCATAGGCCCCTCGTCAAAGAATTTTCTGATTTTGATATCTGTAATTTGCATTGCTGTAATTCCTTTCGTCTGTGTTTTAACGCTTTTTCAATAGCTGAATATATTATACAATAAGTTTGTGAAAAATATTCAACGCATAATATATATTTTTTTAAACTATCTGTATATAATTTAGAAACATTGCGTTACTAAACCTTTAACGAGGGAGGAAAAATATAGAAGTATGTCGAACAGTAATACAAGGTACGGTTATGAAAAAATATCCGAAATTTTATCGGTATGTCCGCCGCATATCCGTTTTTTGGGAATTGGCGGGGTAAGCATGTATTCGCTGGCAAGACTGTGTATGGCGCGCGGTATGCGAATCAGCGGATACGATAGGGAGCGTGGCAAATATTCTGAAAATCTGCGCTCGTGCGGTGTAAATATTTCCTATGAGCCTGATTTCGCCACCGCTTCATCTGCAACGCTTATAGTTTATTCGCTCGCAATCGACCTGCGTGATGAGGAGCTTGTGTATGCAGGCTCGCTTGGCATACCACGGGTATCTCGGGCGGATTTTCTTTCATATTTAATGGCTGATTATAAAACCTCGCTTGCTGTTTCGGGCGCTCACGGCAAAAGCACCGTGACAGCTATGCTCCACGAAATATTTTCACGCTCGGGCAAATCACCGACAACAGCGCTCGGAGCAGCGCTATCCTTGGGCGAGCCGCTTGTCATTGGTGAAAAGGATGTGTTTATATACGAGTCCTGCGAATACCGAGACTCGTTTTTGTGTATGCGCCCAAACGCTGCCGTAATAACCAATATAGAGCACGACCACCCCGACTATTTTGCCGACGAGGGGGCTGTCGTCAGCTCGTTTTTGGAGTGTATTAACAATGCGCGAGATATAGCCATACTGCCGATAGATGATAAAAACGTGAGCAGTATAATAAATGACGTTACCGTGCCATACGTTACCTTTGGTATCAGCTCGTCTGCCGAGTACAGATACACGATTGACGGATTTTTGGAAAACGGGTGCCGGTTTACGCTTTTTCACGGAAATGATAAGCACACCTATACAACACAGCTTATCGGTACGTATAACGTAGCGAATGCAGTATGCGCCGCTGTCACAGCGCTCGAATACGGAATAGACAGCGGGATAATAGAAGCCGCCCTTGCCGCATTTAAAGCCCCCTCACGTCGGCTTGAATATATCGGCTCATACAGAGGACGCAGCGTTATCTACGATTATGCTCATCATCCGAGCGAAATCTCTGCGGTGCTTTGCGCTTTACGTGCCTGGCGCACGGAATCACTTACCGTCATATTCAAGCCGCATACCTACACTCGCACGAAAGCATTTTGGGACGGCTTTGTGCGCTCACTATCACTTGCCGACTACGTCATACTTACCGATATTTATGCGGCAAGAGAAGAGCCGATTTTTGATATAACGTCGGAGCGTCTGGCAAATGAAATCGGTGAGCGTGCGGTGTATACCACCGAGGGGGAAATTTTAGAAGCGCTTGATAAAACCGAGGGCACGGTAATACTTATGGGGGCAGGGGAGCTTGAGTGTGTAAAAAAGCTTATTATCGGCTCCAGGTAGTCTTTTATCCTTGGGCGTGGCCTGACGGATGCCTTTGCAACCACGCCGCCGTGGCGGTATTTAATTTACAATTAGAATGAAAGCTTTGCGGGTATTACGACCCGAATTAAGGCTTATTCCTTGCCGATATGATGACTCAAACGAAAGCTTATTTCTTGTCATAAGGACAAAAAAGCTTCCCTGATGCCGTATATGACAGAGGGAAGCTTTTATTGTTATTTTGATTTGTAGTATAAAAGGCAGTGACAGTACCCCTCAAAATCAGGGTCGGCAATCTGCTCACGGAATTCGCGGCACATACACTTGTTGTCCTCGTTTATCTCAATTCTGCACGGGCAGTAGCCGCCGCGCGCACGAAGTCCGTCTTTTACGGTTTCAACGATTTTCTCGTCGGGGTTAAGTGTTATTTTCATAAGAGCCTCCGCAAATTTTCTTTACAATACTATTATAACAGCTCTCATTGTCTTTGTCAATGCGATGTCGGAAAATAGACGGTTATGTCATATTTTGACAACTATAATTTCCATATTACGCATTTAAAGGTCTGAAATTTCGTTCTCGCTCAAAACTGTAATGCTGTTTTTCGTAAGAAGCTCTGCTGTCACACCCATACCGGGTACAAGCTTTTTTTGAAAGCTACCGTCATAAATCTCGTGTGAGCCGCAGGAGGGACTGCGCTCCTTGAGAATTGCAATTTTGCAACCGAAATCCTGCGCCAGCTTAAGAGCCGCCATAGCGCCTCTTTCATAGTTTTCGCTGACGTCTGTACCGCTTTTGTTAATCACGCCAACCGAGTTGCGTTCTGCGGGTGTTCTCGGTGTCGGCAAGCCGCCGTATATTTCCGGGCAAATCGGGATAAGATTGTATTTTTCCGAAAGAGCGGATATTCCGTGATATTCTACCGAGCGTCCGTCGTAGCGGCAGGGCAGACCCAAAAGGCAGGCGCTTATAAGTATGTTTTCCATAGTATATCCCCCGTAGCGCTGTGCTTTATTTTGTTACAAGCTCCTTGTCGGGCGAGGTTGCACTTTCGCTCCCGTCGGATTCGGAAAGCTCGATTTTGAGGTCGTTTTTCGGTATCAGGAATCTTCTTATAGCGAAAAGTCCGCCGATACACAAAACGCAGATAAAGTTGTTAATTGCGCTGTCGTGATTGACAATGACCTGTCTTGCGATAGCCACAATCAAAACCTCAAGCGTATTTGCGGGTGTGAGGTTTATAAGCATTCTGACAAACTCAAGACCTACGACTATTGTAAGTATGTTTTTAAGGTACGTATCCGAGGTTGAAAGATAGCCGTCTACGGTGAACATCTCGTATAATTCGTAAGCGAGAAGTCCGAGAAGCACAATCATAGTAAGTGCCGCAATCGCATATTCGATTACGTGTACCGTCTTGTGAATTATGAAATTGATTTTTTTCATTTTTTGCCTCTTTTTGTAAAAAAATGTATTTTCATCATTATTTTAGCATAGAAAAGCGCAAAAATCAACCCTGTTATAAAAATGGTGAGCCTATGCAGCAGTACCCTTATGTCCTATCGGGAAGTAAAGCTCTGCGCTGACGCCCTCGGATTTTAGTGCGGAAATGATATTTTTTAAAGTTTTATAGGTGAATTTTGGCGGATTTTCGGTATATTTCTGCTTTCTTTCGTGAAGCGAGGTTTCTTTCGGCTCATCTTGACCAAGTGGCGGAAGATTTGCTGTGCCAACGAATTTGCACCACTCAAATTCACGTTCAAGTGTGCCGTCGTAGTCGAGAAGCCCACTGCCCTCGGAGCACCAGAGCATAACCGATATCACACGTCGGTCACGAAGCTGCGGATGCCACATCTCGAATATTTTTGAGCATACGCCCCTTACGTATTCGTCATCGGTTTTCTAAAACGGCTTCAGACTCATCTCTAACGTTATATTTTCAAACGTATCCGCACCTGGCGTGAAAAGGATTTGATTCCGAAGTAATTGTATCGCAAAGCCTAGCCTAGAGCAAGGTATTAAGCGTCAATATTCGGTACAGTTTGTTTGGTAGGAAAAGCCCCGATAAAAACCGAGTGGCATCTTGACTTAATGCGACTTTTGTCATATAATTAAAGAAAGACCGTGTGAGGTGAAAATTTGAAAATTATAGATATGCACGCCCATCTTTGGATGAGCGACGTTGCCGATTGTAAATACAAAATTATGCGTGCTGTTGAAAGCTACGGCATAGACGAGTTTTTTTGTTTCGACACTTGTATCAAGCCATCCGGATGAGGAAACAGTGGAGCGTGCAAACCTTGCGACCTACACCTTTGCCGACGAGGAGCCGAAGCATATTAAAAGCTACGTCTACATAAGCCCCGAGCATAAAAACACCTGCGACGTTATACGTCGGGGAATTGAAGACCACGGCGCTATCGGCGTCAAGCTCTGGGTGTCCGAAAAGTGCGACAGCCCGTGTATGGACGAAATCTCGAAGCTGATTATTGATTATAAAGTGCCGCTTCTCATCCACGCTCACACAAGGGCAAAGCCTGTTTTGTCAATTCCTACCGAAAGCACCTCGGTAAATATAAGAAATCTTGCGCTTCGCTATCCCGAATTGAAAATAATTATGGCGCATATAGATGCCAACTGTTACAGAGGCGCACAAAACGTGCGAGGTCTTGACAACGTGTACGTTGATTTCAGCGGCGGCACGGGCAGGGCAGGCGAGGTTGAGTATGCGTACAGTCAGCTTGGTGAGGATAAAATCCTTTTCGGCACCGACCTTTCGGCGATTTCATTTGCCATACCCTACGGCAGGCTTGTCGAGGCGAAAATCCCCGATGCCGCAAAGGCTAAAATACTTTATGACAACACAGCAAGGCTGTTTTACGGAAAGGAGTGATGAAAATGCTTGATTATAATGCGTACGTTGGCGAGTGGCCGTTTTATAAGCTCCCAAGGACCACGCTTGACGAGCTTTCCGAGCTTCACGAAAAGAACGGTATTTCGGGCGGCTACGTCTCCTCGCTTCACTCAATATTTTATAATGATTTTTACGAGTCCGAAAAGGAACTTGCAAAAATTCTCTCGGGCAGCCACTATCATCACGTCGTGACCGTAAACCCCGCATTTCCCGAGTGTGCTATAACGCTTCTTCGCTGTATCCGGGAGTTTGACGTATGCGGTGTGCGAGTGCATCCGGGATATCACGGCTATGATATATCCTCACCTGTTATGGATGAGCTTCTTTCGGTTTTGAGAAAATACAGTCTTCCGCTATTCATAAGCGTCAGAATGCACGACGACAGACTCACGCACATGATTCATCCGACACCCCCGACAATAGAACAGCTTAAAAGCTTTCTTTTGGCAAATTCCGACATAAAAACCGTGCTGTGTCAGGTTACGGTTTACGAGGTTTCGTCGCTCCGTGAGGAGCTTTCGTCGCTTCCCAATCTGTATTTTGAAACCTCTGCGTGCCGTAATAACCTCTTTGGCAAAGGCCCGATAGACCTCTATCTTCGTGCGCTTTACGGCTCGGCATATCCGATTTATCCCGTAACCGCATCCGCTCTGCTTGTTAAAACAGAGATAGAAGACGAAAGTATTCGTAAGATATTTTTCGAGCGAGAGGACGTCCTGGCGAAATAACCCCGAAAATTGCGGGAAATAAAAAACCGCCGCTTTTTTGATAACCTCACCCCGGCTTTTGCTTATACGGGTGAGGTTTATTTTTTCCTTGACTTTCACCTTTAAGTATGCTACTATAATTACAAGTTATATATAAAAATAAAACGCTGCGAGGAATTTTATGAAACACACTACAAGAACTTTGACAGCCATGCTTGTGCTATTGGCAATTCTTTGCTCGGTGATGACCTCCTGCTTTAGCAGTCCGAGTGGTTCCCAAATACCGGGTGGAGGAGAACAGACTCCGAAAAGCGCCCTTGAGCTGACTTATACCGTGGAGGGTGGAAAAAACGTGCTTACGGTAAGCTCTGCCGAGGACTCGACAATCTACGAGGGATTCCTGAACCAAAGCGATAATACCACGGTGGGCGATGCTGTATCTGCCGCTGATATTCAGGTTTTGCGTATAGGAGAGGGAGTCGTTTATCTTGAACAGACGAGCGATTTAACCGCTCTTGAAACCGTTGATATTATTGACGGTGAGGAGCTTACCATAGACGGTTACGCTTTCTTCTACAACACTCAACTGAAGCTGTTGCTTATAGGCGGTACTGCTCCTGCTCTTAAGGACGAATTTTTGCGTTTGCCCCAGGACCGGGTTATGAGTGTTGAATACAAGGACGGTGCTACCCCCTATAAAACAAAATACCTCTATGGCGGACATCCCGTAAAGTTTGAAAGCAATGCCGCAATTCCCGATATGACGCTTGAGGATTACGCTCTTGAGACGGTAAGGGAAGCAAAGCTGCTTGCAAAGAAAATATTCGAGCGCTACACGGGCAGTAAGGATTTCCTTTATATGCCGTATTCGCAGGAAATCAGCGATTGGGCAAAAATTAAGGAGTTCACGCTTGAGCTTACAGAAAATGCCACTACCGATGAAGAGAAAATCGAGGTTATTTACGACTACATAGTTGAAAATATCACGTACAGCGATTATGCGCTTGACTACGCTCCCTACCGTGTGCTTACCGAGGGTGTGGCTGTCTGCGCAGGATACGTAGGACTTATGCACGATATGCTCGCATCTGTCGGCATAGCTTCCTTCTACACCAACGGATTTACCCTTACAACCCCGAACCTCACAGTAGAGATGGCTATTTCGGGACGCAAAAATATAGACGAGGGACACGCTGTTCTTGCTGTCTTGTCAGCTGCGGGCGAGGTAAGCTTCTATGACCCCACAAACGGTGCGGTGTTCCCCGACGCGAGCAAAAATATGACCGACGAGGCACTTGCCGCACGTATGCTGATTGCGGAGGTAGAAAGCCTTGAGGTAATGATTGAGGGCGTGGACTTCACGCTTTATACCGACAGCGGCATTGAGTTCCTTGCCGAGGACGGATATATCTACACCGCCCACGACGGTGAGTTCTTCTACAACATCGGCTCGACAGGCGACGTGCGTAACTATTGGCTCTCGCAAAGAGTAAGCTGTGCTACCGACGGCGATAACGTATACGCCGACGGAAGCCTTCAGCCCGCAGGAACGGTGTTTACCGAAGGACTTCTCATTGATGACGGTGTAAATCCCGTGTTCGCTTTAGCAAACGGACACGTTATCCGTGCCGAAGCGGCTTTTGCCTTCGCCCAGCTTGAAAACGAGGTGTACGGCAAAAACATCTCGCTTCCCTTGGGCAGACTGATTGCCGAGGACGGTGTTCTTTACCTTGCGGGTGAGGCGGATTCGGGCACTTGTCTTGCCGTTGGATATTACGGTACGTCGGGTGACGTCGTTATCCCCGCCACAGTTCAGGGTAAAACCGTGCGCGGTATAGACCATTCGGCATTCACCTTTGCAAAATTTGAATCCTTAACCGTTTCCGAGGGCATCGGCTTCCTTTACGAGTGGGCGCTTGATAACTGCTTCAATCTTGAATATCTTTCGCTTCCCGCAAGCCTTGTTCCGGGTACACCCAACGGTCCTGATGAAATATGGCCGCTTAAATTCAACGGTCTCACCTCGCTTCGGGAGATAAACGTTGCAGATGACAATCCTTATCTTACCGTGGTTGACGGAGTGCTTTATGATAAGGAAATGACAACAATTATTTGCTATCCTGCTATGAAAGAGGGCGACAGCTTCACAATCCCCGAAAGCGTTAAGACTATCGGCGCACGTGCTTTTGCGCATACGCAGCTTACCGAGGTCGTCTTTAACGAGGGGCTCGAAACCGTTTGTACGGAAGCATTTGCTTATTCGCATATAAAGGACGTCACGCTTCTTAACGGTGTAAATTACGAGAGCGGTGTGTTCTGGTATTCCTGCCTTGAGAGCGTAAGCTTTGAGGAGGGAATAACCGAGATACCGAGCTACACCTTCTACGGCTGTCAGTCGCTGCAAGAGGTTAATTTCCCGACCACTCTTAATAAAATCGGAGCTGTTTCGTTCTCTCTTTGCACGGCAATTTATAAGATGGAAATCCCAGAGGGTGTAGAGGTTATAGAAAAATTTGCATTCTCATCCGCTGCTAAACTGGTAGAGCTTACGCTTCCCGAAACTCTTACCGAAATCGGTGAGGACGCATTTGATTATTGCGACAAGCTCTATCACGTAATCAACAATTCCCCGCTTCAGCTTACCGCGGGCGATGTCTCTCACGGCAGAGTAGCCTACAATGCTCTTCAAATTTCAAGCGGAAATGCGGATTCTGTGCTTCACTTTACCGATGACGGATTTATATTCTATCTTTCGGAGTGGGGAAATAGCCTGGTAGGTTATCTTGGCGATGCTACCGACCTCGTTCTTCCCGAAAACGTTTTGGGCGAAAGCTACACACTTGCCGTTGGCGCATTTGCAGGCAATACCGAGTGGGGTATGCAAACCACCTCCCCCGATGCTTATTACAGCTACTCATTCGCCAGCTCGCATCCTACGATGCATATCCGTTCTGTTACCATACCGAAAATGATTACCGAAATCCCCCAGCACGCATTTACGGGTTGGGCAGCTCTTGAAACCGTCTACTATCTCGGCACCGAAGAGGAAGCTTTGGACGTCATAGTTGACTACTCGGAGAACGGAAACCGTGAGTTTGGCGAGGCAGAGGTTGTTTATCTCGGTGAATAATTCAAGATAAGCGAAATTTCCCCGATAAAAGCTACTGTAACCCATAAAATTTATTCAAAAACAACTGAAAAATAAAAGCACGGCAGAGATACCGCTTTCGGTCTATCTCTGCCGTGTTTTTTTAGGTTATGTCTATTTTTCGCCGAGCCTCTCGTGAGCAAGCTCCCGTCGGCTTTCGGCTCAAATGCGAACTTACCCGTTTGCTTTGCAAACGATAAGTCGAATCGAGGACTACGTCTGCCAACAATAAAGACCACCCGCAAGGAGTGGTAGCAAGGTATTCATCTCTGATGAAGATTTTTCGCCGAGCCTCTCGTGAGCAAGCTCCCGTCGGCTTTCGGCTCAAATGCGAACTTACCCGTTTGCTTTGCAAACGATAAGTCGAATCGAGGACTACGTCTGCCAACAATAAAGACCACCCGCAAGGAGTGGT
>JAZOWX010000057.1:0-17732 GCA_045659405.1 Eubacteriales bacterium
AGATTTAAGTTATCCGAAGTGTCTGAAGAAGCCTGTAAGTGCGATAAGTGCCGAAACACCGATACAAGCCGCCGAGAAGAGAAACAGACGGTTAAACATTTTCTGTCTTCCCTCGGGAGTTACAACCTTTGAGTTGGAGTATGCCGCAAGCATAATTGCGCCACAGCTCGAAAGCGGGCTGAACGCTGCCGCATTAGCACCGATGCAAATACCTGTAACAACGTCTACCGCATTAAGATTAGGTATGCTCTTGAGCCAATCGGCTACCATAGGAATATAAGTAGGCATTACAACACCTGATGCCGAGGAAACCCAAGAGGTAACACCTGAGAAGAGGGTTGCTACCGCAGATGCGAGATACTCGTTCATTATTTTTTCCATTATATCCGAGATAAGCTTAATTCCGCCAAGCTCGGTTACAACCGAAATCAACATTCCGACACCCGTAATCATTACAAGCGTGCTCCACGGAATTTTCTTGAACGCCTCTGCCTCGTCTGCCGCACCGAGTATCAGAAGAATTACAGAAACAGCAAACGAAACAAGACCTACGTTCATTTCAAACACCATCGAAAGCACAGCTACGACTACAAGTCCGATAAGTGTGAATATATGTTCTTTTTTGAACGGCTCGTTTGCGTTTTCCGCTCCGTCTGCCTGATTTTCAAGGGCAGGCTTTTTATATTTATGCCACCTGAAAACGAAGAAATAAAGTATAACTGCGCAAAGAAGCATAATGAGGAACATATTAAGTGCTATTGAAAGCTCAATTCCCTCAATTCCATGCTCGCCTGCAACGTTTATAGCAACGATACCCGAGGGGGTAATCGGTGAAAGACCGCTGCAAAAGCACCGAGAGTGCCAAAAAGAACCAAGCTTATAGGATCAACTTTAGTTTCAACGGCAAAGACTATTGCAAGGGGCGCTACAAGCGCTGTTGTTGAAATGAGTCCCGGGCCGAGAGCCGAAACTATTGCTGAAAAAACAAAAAGCACAATGGGTATCAGCTGTACCTTTCCCCGACAAAGAATAACCGCTTTTCTTGCCAGAAGCTCGAGCGTTCTGTTATTCTGCGCTATTGAGAACAGGAACATAACGCCAAGGAGCATAACGAACAGCGAGCTGTTAAACGAGTTTATAATGACCTTATCGCTAACACCGAAAATACGTCCGAGTATCAGCGCAAGACCGATTGAAACAGCGCCCATATTCTTATTTAGCAGACAGCCGATAGCGATTGCCGCCGCAAGAAATACGAACGATATGATTTGTTCGTGCAATACATATTCCATACTATTATCCCTTTCTTTATGCCAACCCGAGTTGTTGAAAACACGGCTGATTATATATAGCTGAAGCCATCACGGCAAAAAACATAAAAAAAGTGCTCGTAACGACTTGTTGTTACGAGCACTCTTGGTGCGGGAGACGGGAATTGAACCCGTACGGTAAAACCACACGCCCCTCAAACGTGCGCGTCTGCCAGTTCCGCCACTCCCGCAACGGCCTTTATTATTATACACAAGCATTTCAGGTTTGTCAAGGGGTTTTTTTAGATTTTTTCAACTTTTTTTGCAAGTTTTTTTGCAGAACTTATATTTTGAGATTATTTTTGCGAAACACCTTGACAACTCGAGATAAATCCTGTATAATATTAGCGTTTGTAGGGGTATAGCTCAGTTGGTAGAGTACTGGTCTCCAAAACCATGGGTCGTGGGTTCAAGTCCTTCTGCCCCTGCCAGAAAAAAGCACACATTTGTCTACCAAGACAATGTGTGCTTTTTTCAACGAAATTCGCCTTCGGCGAGTGAAATATGGATTCGCCTTGTGAAATAGCTTCGCTGTGAAATATTTGCTTCGCAAATGTGATGGGCGAATTTCATTTCACATTGCGACCTACGGGAGCAATATTTCACAATTCACGGAGTGAATTATTTCACATTCGGCAACACCGAATATTTCACTTGGAAAGCTAACGGATTTATGATATAATAATGGCAGAAAGGTAGTGTTATTATGGCAGATTCAAAACTTCGGGAACTATCAACAGACTTTGCTGTTAAGGCAATCAAAATGTGTGACAAAATAAAAGGTCACTATTCTCTTGTCAATCAGTTAGAGCGTTCCTCCACCTCCATCGGCGCAAATATTCACGAAGCAAATTATGCTCATAGCAAAGCCGACTTTGTTGCCAAATTTCAAATTGCGCTGAAAGAGTGCTATGAAACCGAATATTGGCTTGAATTGTTTGTAAAATCTGAATTGCTTGATCGCGAGATTGCAAAAGAACTTTATAATCAGTGCGGAACGATTCGCAGAATGTTGATTGCCTCAATCAATACCGCAAAGGAGAAAAACGATGGGTAAGATTTATAATCGTTTTGTAGAATTGAAAAAACAATCTAAAAAAGATTGGTTTATGAATAAAGTAGGGCTTGTAAAATTTGAAGATGAGAACAAGAAATACGAGATATATTTTACTCGAAAGCACGCAAACAGATATTCTATTATCCATTGCAAAAACAATACGGTTGAATGGGAGCAGTTCCCCGTTTTGCCTCGTATAGCAGGCAGACGGTACGGAATACGTGAACCGATTATCAGTATTGCACCGACGAAAGAATGTGTCAGGATTATCGTTATTCTCGGCAAGCCTAACAGCTTCACAGGTCTTGACGAGGGCATTTTCCGTTCGATTCATAAGTATGATGAAAATTATATAAACGTAATGTCATATGCTCGTTTCAAAGATTTATAATCCACATAAGTTCATACGAAAACTTTAAAAAATATTTTTCTCCGGCTTACACAAAAATAAAATCAAGGCCGCTTTTCATATTAATCCTCATTCGCCTATTGACAGCTTAAAAGAGATATGATATACTTACGATATATTTGAAATAAATAATTAATATAAGGAGATTTTTCACTATGATTGGTTCATTTTGGGCATTTATGCCTGCGATAGTGGCAATAGTGCTTGCGCTTTTGACAAAGCAGGTATACGTTTCGCTCTTTGTTGGAATTCTTACCGGTGCGCTTATGTTTGCCGGTGGTAATCCGCTTCAGGCGCTTGGAACTCTATACGGAGTTATGAGCGAAAAGGTTGGCGAGAACGTTCCGATTGTCGTTTTCCTCGTAATTCTCGGTATTTTTGTAGTGCTTATGCAGAAATCGGGCGCCTCGAGAGCTTACGGCAACTGGGCGCAGGAAAAAATCAGCTCCAGAAACGGCGCTCTTGCTGCAACGGCAGGACTCGGTTGTCTTATCTTCGTAGACGACTATTTCAACTGTCTGACGGTAGGCTCGGTTATGAGACCTGTTACCGACAAGTTCAAGATTTCACACGCAAAGCTTGCTTGGATAATCGACTCCACAGCAGCTCCCGTTTGTATAATCGCTCCGATTTCGTCCTGGGCGGCTGCAGTTTCAGGTCAGCTCGAGGGTAACGGACTCGTTGTGTTTATGAAGACCATTCCCTTTAACGTATATGCAATCCTTACCATAATAATGGTATTTGCCTTCTCTTATATGAATCTCGATTTCGGAAAGATGAAGAAAAACGAGATTGGCGCTATTGAGAGCGGTGACCTTAACGCAGGTGAGGTTGACCTGCCCACCGACAACGATGCGTCTATAACAGAAAACCCCAAGGGTAAGGTTCGTCATCTTATAGTTCCGGTTATTATACTCATTTCTTGTTGCATTGGCGGTATGATTTACTCGGGATACTTCTTCAACTGGGATACCGGTACATACGGCACAGAGGTACAGTCCGCAAACGTAATCGAAGCGTTCTCCAACTGTGATGCAGGCTCTTCGCTTGCTATCGGCTCGACAATAGCGCTGTTTATCGTAGCGGCTTACTATATGTTCGAAAAGGTTGTTTCCTTCAAGGAAATCACAGAAAGCATCACACAGGGCTTCAAGGCTATGGTTCCCGCTATACTCATTCTTACTTTCGCATGGAGCATTTCGGGTATTATGGGTGCAAAGGGCGGATATCTTGACGCACAAAGCTTCGTAAGTGAAAATATGGCGATGATACCTGCTACTGTAAAGGCTCTCTTCCCTGCTATATTCTTCATTCTCGCTTGTGTTATTGCATTTTCGACAGGTACGTCCTGGGGTACGTTCGGTGTGCTTGTTCCTATCGCTGTTACAATTCTCGGCGGTGAGGGCACACTCGTGCTTATCACAGTATCGGCAACACTTGGCGGTGCGGTATTCGGTGACCACGTTTCCCCGATTTCGGATACGACAATTCTCGCATCGACAGGCGGAAACTGCAACCACGTTGACCACGTTAAAACACAGTTCCCCTATGCTGCACTTATCGCAGGAATATCCTTTGTTTCATACATCGTTGCAGGACTTCTTGCAGGTGTTGGAAGCGTTGTTTCGGCCCTCGTTATGTGGGTTGTTGCAATAGCTCTCTTTGTTGGTACTATATTCGCAATCAAGTATCTTCAAAAGAAAAAGGCTTGATTAAACAATCTCAAACAGCTTTTATATAAAACAAAAAAAGCGGAGAGTTTCATTCGAAACTCTCCGCTTTTTGTTATTATTTGTTTATATTTTGCAGGTGATTGCCGCTTTTATTGCTTTTTGCACTCTAGCAAAACGCAATATTTTGCTTAACGCTGCTTTATGCTTTCTTTTTCGGTTTCCGCTTTGTTTTGAGCTATGTATTCTATCACCTGATAATCACTGTACTTTGATTTTTCAAGCATAAAATTATAAACCTTATCTCGTAAATTTTTACGTGCCGCAGAACCCTCGAGTCCGTCATCGGGAAAAATTGCATCACTCACGTACACCGTCATATTCGCCTTTCGTAAAAAGGAAAGGAAGCCACGGGGCGCTGTATATGCCGTGAAGAAAGCGAATGTAGGACAGCCGTATTTTATCGGATAGTGAAAAGAATCATCCGAGAAATTGCGCACACCGTTATAAAACGGCCATATGTGAGCCTCGGGATAAACTGTAATATTACAGCTTTTATGATGATAATCTATTGCATCCGAAAACTTTTTAAGACCGTGGGCACCGCTCGGAACAGGTACTGCGCCGAGCATCTGTACTATATTTTTCAGTCCTTTTATCGAAACGGTATCAGGCGCAACTATAATATTGTTTTTCCTGGGCGCTGATATTATATTCGGTGTGTAGGCATCCACCCACCCCGTATGATTGCCGTAGAGAAAATAAGGTGTTTTTCTGTATTTTTTTACTGCCGATTTATTGACAAAGCGAACGTGAAGTATGACAACGGCATAAAACCAGATAAGCGGATATGCGATTATATGGTAAAGAATAAAGGCGCATACTCGCCAAAGAATTCCGTCGTGCCGATATTTAAAGCTTTCGTCAACCGTGCATTTTTCTATATTCATCCCGGCAAAATCGTTATTCATTTCATCGTCATAATAAACGACCTTTTTATCTTTTTCTCTTGACATAATACACCTCGGTTATATCCGACTTTCAAGTATGGAGTTTTTTAATACTCGCCACCCTAGCGACACAATTCTACAACAGAAAAATAAACTAAAAATAAACTTATTTACATAACTTTGGCATAAACTACAAAATTCCCCACAGCTTTATTACTGCGGGGGATTTTTTATTAAACTAACAACAAAGCTTTCGCTATCACAAAAAACGAAAAGCTCAACACGGTATTTTTACCTCAAAGGTTACAAAGCCACCGCCACTGCAAACCTTTATCTCAAACCCGTGCAAATCAAGAACTTTTTTAACTATCGCAAGACCGATACCGCTACCGTCCGCCGAATGTGATTCGTCTGTTCGGTAAAATTTATTGAATATTTTAGCTCTGTCATTTTCGGTTATTGCGCCATTGTTTTGCACAAATATGCAAATAAATGTTTCCTTTTTCTCGATATTTATCGTTATTTCAGATTCTTTTGGCGAGAATTTTATTGCGTTATCTATGAGGTTTATCCATACCTCTCGCATCAGCTCCTCGTTTGCTGTGACGTTATATTCGTCAAAGTTAAGTACCGGCTCTATCCCCTTTTCACTCCATTTATTTTCGAGCAACAAGACACAGGAGCGAAGCTGCTCGGATATGTTATAGCTACAGGTATCTGTGAGTATCGTCTGCTTTTCTACCTTCGTAAGCAGCAGGGTGTTTGTTGCGAGCGATGCAAGTCTTTTTGACTCCTCCTCTATTGCCGCCAAATATTCTCTGCGCTTTTCATCAGGTATTTGCGAGCGGTTAAGAAGCTTTGCAAGTCCTGCTATTGAAACTATCGGAGTTTTGAATTCGTGCGAGAAATTATTTATAAAATCAGAGCGCAAAAGCTCGGTATTTTCAAGCTCGTTTGCAAGTTTATTAAAGCTGTCGGATATTTCGGCAAAAGCGGGATGCTCTGCAAAAATACCGCGGAATTTCAAACGTGTTTTAAAATTACCCGAGGCAAGACTGTTCATCTGATTTATCAGGTCGTTTACCGGACGAAGCGGAAAGACTGCGAGGAGCAAGGATATAGCAGCACCGATTATGACGCTGATTATTGCCACGTATCCGATAAAAGAGCCAACGCTTATCTCATCCTCAAATCCGCCGGTCAGTCCTGTGATTGAGAATATGTATATAGCAAGTGATGCAAGTCCGACAGCCGCAATAATAACCACGAAAACGATTATCGCAAATATCAGAGTAAGTGAAAAGCGTTGCTTATTCACAACCGCAATTTGCTGCGTCTGCTCCCTTACCTTGCCGAGCTTACCCTTTCTGCTCATATATGCTTCACCGCCTTATATCCAAGACCGCGCACAGATTCTATCGAAAACTCCGGGTAATCCTCAAAGCGTTTCCTGAGTCTGCCGATATGTACGGTCACCGTTTCCCAGCCGGTGTCGCTGTCTGCACCCCAAATCTCGTCCATAAGCTGTATTCGTGTGAAAATCTTGCCCGGATAAGAAAGCAGCTTATATATGAGCAAAAACTCCTTTTGCGGAAGCTCCTGTACACGGTCTGCACGAGTGACCGTGAGATTATCATAGTCAAGCGTTACCTCGCCTATGGTGATTTTCCGCTCGCTTTGAATTTTCGCACGGCGGAGAAGCGCTTTTATTCTGAAAAGCATTTCCTCGTCATCAACAGGCTTCGTCATATAATCGTCGGTGCCGGACATAAAGCCAAGCTTTTTATCAACAGGAAGCTGCTTTGCGGAGACCATAAGTATCGGAATAGAGTTGTCCGACTCTCTTATTGTCCTTGTGAATTCATAGCCGTTCATTTTCGGCATCATTACGTCAAGCACGACAAGGTCTATATGCTCCCTATCCATAACGTTTAGCGCTTCTACACCGTTTTTCGCCAGGGAAACCTTGTAATTTGCCGCTGTAAGCACGGCTTCAAAAAACATTCGGGTATTTTTATCGTCATCAACCACGAGTATATGAAACATTTTCTCTACCTCGTTTTTTGTTTATTCTTGTAACGTTCCTCTTAAGTATAGCACAAACAGAGAAAAAATTCAATTACAAATTCGGGAAGCATCATACAAATGTATCAAAAATATTTGAGTGTTATACTGTAAAAAAGTGTCCGCCGTTTAAGCAGACACTTTTAGTCATTTACTAATCCAGGGTGTATTCTACACACTGCGTAAGTGTTTTGTAAGTACCGTTTCCGTAATCCTCGGTGCTGTGCCAGGTGTCGGTTGAGAATGAGTGAGCATCCGAGCCTACAGAATAATATACCGCCTGTGCTTCACCGACATAGCTACCGAGTTTAACCCATTTGCTACCCGTGTAATCGTATACGGCATACACCGTACCCACGTTATTCACACGAGCTCCCGTATCGGTTCGGTAATAGCTATTACTTCTTTTGTAAACCTCTACCTCATATCCATACGGACTGCCTGCATTTACAACGTAATGATAAACGGGATAATTTTTATTGTTATACCTATATTGCTTTTGACCTGTCGGCTCTCTTGTAAACACGGTTGCCTGAACGGGAATATACTGTCCTTTATCTATCGCCTCTTTGGTGATTTCCACGTTGGTTGAGAAAAGAATAACCTCACTGCCGCGGCGATACTCATTCTCACCGCCCCAGCCGTTATTTCCGTTCATATAGAAGGAAATACCGGTAGTTAAATCGTTATCAACGTTTTCACGCTTCAGCATCATATTATAGTGTGGGTTTTCCCTTTGCTCGGCAGCAAACGCCTCATCAAACAAAGCCTCGACAGCCTCAACGTCATCACCCTCGTCCTGCATAGTACCTATGTAGGAGTCATTTCGGTAATTTATAGAATCGCTATCATTAAACGCAGCCATAAGTGCATCAAAGGATTTGTCAAACAAAACGCCGTTTATCCTGATAGGAGTGGAGCTGATATCAATCTGGTTGTTAAGAATAGCCTCAAACTTTTCTGCAACCGACATCATTTCTTCCTTGTCAAGCTCTGTCCAAGGAAAGAGCGACATAACAAAATTATGAACGATTTGGTCGACAGAGCCGTCAGCATAAACCCAAGTCGCATATACACCGACACTCGACACAGCTACGAGAAAAACCAAAAGGAGGGCTATGAGCTTCAATTTAATCTTCATATAATACCCTCCTTTTTATTGTTTTTTACTATTGTATATCTTTTCCCGGCAAATGAATTTTCACTTTACCATCGGAATCATCAGTCTGACACTTGATATCAAGCTTTACGTAGCGTGTAATAGGCTTCATTTCGAATTTCGTTTTACTTGTATGCTTGTCAAGAATTATCGGCACAATATGGTAACCGATATAATCATTTGGCACGTAGCTTGTGAGCTCTATCTGAACGGGCGGCTTCGGCGGTCTAATATCAAGCGGCTTTATGGTATACGCAGGAGCTATCCTCGGGCGCTTTTCGAGCACCAACGGCTCATACTTGCGCTTGCCCGAATGCGGCACGGCAGGCGCAGGGCGCTTATCATACTTAAATTCGGGAGTTGTCGCCGGCTTGTCTACGGGAGCCGATTTAGGTGTGTGTTCCACGGGTTCGGGCACAGCCACAGGCTCGGGCATAGGCGCAGCCACGGGTTCGGGAACAGGCTCAGGCACAGGTTCGGGCACAGGCTCAGCCTCCGGTTCGGGAGCAGGCATAACCTCCGCCGCTTCGGGAACACTCGCAATTTCCTCCGCCGGCTCTGCAGAAGCAGGAACAGCGGCAAGCTCGTCGAGCACAGCAAGTCGAAGTCGCATTGCTTCGAGCAGCTTTTTCTCGATAATTGGCGTAACAATTATTCCGAACATTACGAGAATGAAGCAGAGCCAGCCTGCGGGAGATTGCAGGAAGGTTATAAAGCTACCGACAAAGGGGATACGTTCCCCCTCGTAAATAGCGTGCATTTGTGAGTAAAGCACGGGGTAAATATCGTGGCGGCTGACTGCGTCACCCTGTAGCATAAAGTGCCGCTCGGAGTGCTTGTCGTTTGGCTCCTCAATTCCCACAATACGGTGAATTATAAGCTTACCGTCACGCTCGTAAACAACGATATCGTAAAGCTCCAGCTCGTCTTCAGCGGGAAGTGAGCGTGTTATAACGATATCGAACATATTGAACTGGTCGTCAAGGCCGTTTTCAAAAAGGTACTTATTCTTTTCGTTCTTCGTAGCCATAGATTCACTCTTGACTATCTTGAAGGTAGAAAGCCCTTTTTCAAACTCGTTTTCGGTACAGGAAATCAGGAGCGAAAATACAAAAATGACAATTACGAGAATTGAGAGAAAAGCAGAAAAGACCCTCTCGAATTTTGATGTTCCCGAGGGCTTCTTTGTAAGATATTTTCTCTGTTTTAATATCGTCTCGTCTTCGTCGCCCAGACGAATAAGCTTTACAGCAGTCTTTGTCATATAGGTTATCATTACCGAAAAAACCACAGTAAAGATAAAGAATACTATAAGAGCGAGAGAGAGACTGTATATCTCATAGCTTGTCATTTTTACTTTATCGCCGATATTTATTTAAAATATTTAAATATACCGATAGCTACCCCGCAAAAATCGGCGGGATAGCTACGTATTTAATCAAACTAATTTTAATCAGGTGTTAGGAGCAACGTACTCGCTGAAAACAATACCTATCTTATTGTTAGCAAGAAGTGTTTCAATAGCCTGATACTCTGCGAGCGTATCAACTACTACATCCTCAGAACGAAGCTTAATGAGCTTCTGAAGCAATGTATAGTCAAGCTCCCAGGTATACTCTGTTGCAAGTGTATCAGCAGTTGCATTATTAGTAAGTGCAGGGATAGTAACAGTTTCGCCGTTTATTTCCGCAGTCTGACCTGCATACAGGGGCTGGGTGTAAACGTCAAATATAGGTGTGTTTGTGCCGGCGTTATCGCCAACACCGTGCCATACAAGGCTTGCGTTGTTTGAAATAACGAACTGAAGATTGATTCCAGCTTCAAGCTCATCTTGGGGAGCATTTTCCGAGAACGTGAATTTTACCACGATTTTACCGCTATACGCAAGTACAGCTGTGTGAGTTTTGTTATCGGTGTCAGAGTCATCAAAGAGAATCTCGAAATCGGTTGCACCCGTGTCGATAGCAAGTGTACCCTTTTGGCTACCGGTAACATCTTCGGTAAGACTTATAAAGCCGGTGTAATCCTCATCGTTTACACCACCGTCTGCGTAGTTCCAGGTTGCGTATACGCCGCCAACGGTAATCATAAGAGCAAAGGCAACGAAAACGCTAAGAAGTTTTGTTTTTAACATAATATTTTCCTCCAGTTTTTATTGACAATCAGTAAATTGCAATCAAAACCTTCGCATTCTATTATGTTCGTAAAATTATGTCGCAAGTTGATTATACAACAGTTTTTTCAGAATGTCAATATTTGGAGAGAATTTTTTTCAACTTTTTGAAAAAAAAAGCGCACAGCAGGGCTGTGCGCCAAAAAACACATCTCAGATTGCTGCGACACAATTTTACGAATTCTTGCGAATGCGAAAAGTAGAGAATGTGTTTTTAACGTGATAAAAACACACACTCGCTAAAATTCGTAATATTAAATTGTGTCGCAGGATGATTTTACCACATTAAAATAATATTGTCAATATTTTACACAAAAAATCACTGTGTAAAAATTTTACAGTTTATATAACAAACGCTTTATTTACCTATAAACATCTGCGTCCAGTATCTTCCGTCTGCTACGTATCCGACACCGATTTCGGTGAATGAGGAATTAAGTATGTTTGCCCTGTGCCCCGATGAATTCATCCACGCATTTACAACGGCTGCGGGGGTAGACTGTCCCCTTGCGATATTCTCGCCTGCTGTTTTATAGGATATTCCAAAATTCTTCATCATCTGAAAAGGTGAGCCGTAGGTCGGGCTTGTATGTGAAAAATAGCCCCTGTCCTTCATATCCTGCGACTTGTATCTTGCAACCCTCGAAAGCTGCCAATTTTCGGCAAGTGGCGAAAGACCTCTTTTTGTGCGCTCGGCATTTACAAGCCGCACGACCTCCCTCTCGTAATCTCTCACGCTATCATCACCGCTCGGGATATTTATGACGTCACCAGGGTAGATGAGATCGTAATTTTTGATATTGGGGTTTGCCGCTTTTATTTCTGAAAGACCTGCCTCGTATTTTACGGCTATTTTCCAAAGGCTGTCGCCACGCACCACCGTATGCGTTGTTGCCGCCGATGACGTAAAATGGAAAAGTGATATAACAGAGCCAAGACAAAGAAGGAAAGCAAACGTTCTTTTCAAATGCCAATACCTCCATGTTTTTTGCCGAAGATGAGCAAAATACTCATCCGCATCGGGTACTAGCCCCTTTGCTCTTCGGCTGTACAATGATTATACCAGAGATAGGGGGTAGGGGTCAAACGAAAGATTTTACAGCGGTGAGAAATGTCGGAAAATATCAAACATTGAATGAAAAGCACGGTTTGGTTTACATATTTAACACTTTTTGTCATATTTAGCTGTTCTGCGCTCATCTTGGATTTTTGTTACATTGATATCAAAAAACAGGCTTTGCAAAAAAAGCGGTTGCCGCAAGAGAAAATCCCAAGTTGCGGCAACCGTAATAGGTGACGTTATTTTATTATCTTATTCCGTATTTTTCTATGATATAATCCATATCCTTATCACCTCTACCCGAAAGGCAGATAAGAACAGAGCCGCGTTTGAGCTGCTTTGCAAGATTTATACCGTAGGCAACGGCATGCGCACTTTCAATTGCGGGTATTATTCCCTCAAGACGTGAAAGCTTGAAGAATGCATCTATTGTTTCATCATCCGAAACGTAGTCGTATTTTACCCTGCCGAGGTCGTGAAGAAATGCGTGTTCAGGGCCTGATGAGGGATAGTCAAGTCCGCTCGCAACAGAATAAACCGGAGCAGGATCGCCGTTTTCATCCTTAAGCATAATGCTGTTGAAGCCGTGCATTATTCCCTCTGTACCAAAGCTGAGACTTGCTGCGTGGTCGCCAAGCTTCTTACCTCTGCCGAGCGGCTCTACACCGTATATATCAACAGGGTCATTGAGGAAGCCGGAGAACATACCCATAGCATTCGAACCACCGCCGACACAAGCTACGACAGCATCGGGAAGCTCGCCTGTCATACCGACGAACTGCTCTCTTGCTTCAATGCCGACAACGCTCTGGAAATCTCTTACCATCATCGGGAACGGGTGCGGTCCTACTACCGAGCCGATACAGTAAATAGCATCCTTGTACTCTCTTGCGTATGCGGCAAAGGCGGCATCGACAGCTTCCTTGAGCGTCTGAAGTCCCTCGGTCACCTCAATTACGTTTGCACCGAGTATTTTCATTCTTGCTACGTTGGGTGCCTGCTTTTTGATATCAACAGCGCCCATATATATATCACATTCAAGACCGAAATAAGCCGCCGCTGTTGCAAGTGCAACGCCGTGCTGTCCTGCGCCGGTTTCAGCAATTACCTTCTTTTTGCCCATATATTTGGCAAGGAGCGCCTCTCCCATACAATGGTTAAGCTTATGTGCGCCAGTGTGGTTAAGGTCCTCACGCTTTACGTAAAGCTGAACGTTTCCTATGCTTGTAGAAAGTCTTTCAAGATAGGATATCGGGGTAGGTCTGCCCTGAAACTCACGTCTGATTTTGCGAAGCTCGCCTATGAATTTAGAGGATTTGCATATTGTGAAATATGCTTCTGTTATTTCGTCCATTGCCGCTTTAAGCTCGGACGAGATATACGCTCCGCCGTACTTGCCGAAATAGCCCTCGGCATTGGGATAATTCTTAAAGTATGTATCAAAATTTATTCCGTTAAAATCCATTTTTCTCTTCTCCTATAATTAAATGCTTTTTGATTGACGGTTTATATGACTGATTGTAAAATCAAGATTGCCAAGCCCGCCATCGCCTTTTCAAAATAAACATACAAGCCTCCGAAAAAATAAAAGTCCCGACAGAAAAAATTCTGTCAGGGACGAATAACTATCCGTGGTGCCACCCTGTTTCACATATAAATGTGCTCTTTTCGGGATACTTCATATCCCCGACATCTAACGTGTGTCATACGTCACAACATACTCGGTTGCCCTTTCCTCAGTGCCCTCTGCGGTCCATTTGCCGAACAGTACTAACCTCGCTCACAGCTCCCGAGGCTCTCTGTGTAGTCTTTTTTCGACTTTATCTCCGCTTCAACGGTTTGATGAATACATTATACATAAAAACAAAACGCTTGTCAATGCCTTTTTCTGTTTTTTCTCGGCATTTTTAAAATCGTTTTGTATATGGGGGTGGCATTGGATATTACGATTTATATTTAAAGCTTTGATGATTGCGGTTTGCGGGATTATCTATGACCTCACCGTCCTCAGAAAAGCGTGAGCCATGACAGCCGCAATCCCAACTATGCTCTTCCTTATTATATTTTAGCGCACAGCCAAGATGTGTACACCTTGGAGCTGTCGGTGCTAGAAGCCCCTTTACCGAATGACCGATATTAACAAAAAGCTGCTTATGGAGCATGGAGCGCATCGGTGAGAAAAGCTCTGCGTACTCGTTTTTAACACCGATAATCATATCCGAAAGAATCATTCCCGAAAGCATAGCCGAGCTCATACCCCATTTATTAAAGCCTGTCGCAACGTAGAGCTTATCGGTAAGCTTCGAATATCTGCCGATATACGGCATACCGTCAAGCGTCATACAGTCCTGCGCCCCCCACCCATAAAGAACCTTTGCGCTCGGGTAGGTTGTTTTTGCAAAATCGAGAAGCTCTCGGTATCCGCCGCCAAGCTCTCCCGTCCTGTGGCTGCCGCCGCCGAGGAGCAAAAGATCCTTGTAGCCTCTGAATGACAGTCCGCACTGGCTTTCATCTACATACATACCGTCGGGGACGTCGGCGCCCTGAAGTGCGAGAACGTAGGAGCGGTGCTGATAAAGCTTTAAAAAATACAAGCCGTATTTATCTATAAACGGAAAATGTGTTGCAACTATAATTTTTTCGGCTTTAATTTTTCCCTTGTCCGTCAGAACACCGTCCTCGGTAAGCTCAATAGCCTTTGTGTTCTCATGAATATTGAGATTGAAAAGAAGCGAGCTTAAAAGCTTCAGGGGGTGAAAGGCGGCTTGCTCCCTCAAGCCAACAGCGCCAATTACCGAAAACGGAAGCTCGGTTTTGTGTAAAAGTTCAGGCTTTGCGCCTATTTTTTCGAGTGTATAAAACTCCCGCTTTATCTCTTCAAAATTATCAAGCGAATAAACAAAGCTGTCCTGCGTTTCAAAATCGCACTCAACACCCGAGCACAGCTCGACAAGCTTCTCGGCGGCGGATTTTTGCGCCCTGTAATAAGCAGCGGCTGCACCAGGCCCGTACTTATCCGAAATTTTACTGTAAATAAGGCCGTGCTGTGCTGTAATTTTTGCCGTAGTGTTTCGAGTAACCCCAGAAAGCACCCTGCCCTTGTCGATGAGCATATTATCTACGCCTGCCATTTTCAAAAGGTGGGCGCAAAGCACCCCCGCAATGCCGCCGCCGATTATCAAAACGTCTGTTTTTTTGTCGCCTGAAAGTGTTGGAAAGCTGCCTGTTTTTACATCGCTCCACAGAGAACGTTTTTCCATATTTTCATCCTTTTCTCATTTTTATGTAAATAGTTGTTTATAAAAACGGCAAAAAAAGCAGAACGCTCTATAAAGATTATTGCATTTTTGTGAGTAAATAATTCAAAAAAAGATGAGTCAAGGGCTATCCGTAAAGCCCTTGACTCATCAGCTCTTAAAAAAGATTACTTTTCGTTCTTGTAAATTTCCTTGAAGTACTTATAGGTATCAACCTTTAATTCACCGCAAGCAGCCTCGTCACAAGCGATGATTCCATCCTTGTGAAGCTGAAGCGCACTGATAGTCCAAGCGTGGTCAACACCGCCCTCAACACAATGACGAAGCGCACGCGCTTTGTTGTGTCCGCTGATTAATAAGAGTACCTGTTTAGAATCGCAAACAGTGCCTACACCAACAGAGAGTGCTGTTTTCGGAACTTTATTAACGTCATTATCAAAGAAACGGGAGTTAACTATCAAAGTGTCCTCTGTCAGGGCACGAACACCTGTTCTGGAGGTTAAGGAAGTAAAGGGCTCGTTGAAAGCTATGTGACCGTCAACACCGCTACCGCCAAGGAACAAATCAATTCCGCCATAAGACGCAATCTTTTCCTCATAACGCTGACATTCTGCCTCCAAATCCTCTGCCATACCATTGAGAATATTTATATTTTCTCTGGGAATATCTATATGATTGAAGAAGTTGTCGTGCATAAAATACCAGTAGCTCTGGTCGTGGTCTTTAGGCAATCCAACGTATTCATCCATATTAAATGTAACTACGTTTTTAAACGTAACCTTGCCTGCTTTATTCATTTCAATAAGCTTTTTGTAAACACCGAGCGGAGAAGAACCGGTAGGCAATCCGAGAATAAACGGGCGACTCTCTTTGTGATTGTTTATAGCGCTGGCAATATGCTCTGCTGCCCACTCGCTCATTGATGCGTAATTTTCTTTGATAATTAATTTCATAATTTTTTCTCCTTGACAGTTTGAATTTTTACATTACTATTATTATATCACTTTTTATTGAGTTTGTAAATGCATTTAAAATATTTTTAGCAAAAAAAATGCCCTATATTTGTTAATTTCTGGCAGTTTTATGTAGTTTTCCAAAATTTTAAATTTGTACTGTTTATAAGTGATATCATAATAGCTGATTATATATTAACACAACGGAAGAAATAAGTCTACCAAGTATGCGTTGCGCCATATCGCAATTTTAAATTGCTATATGGCGCTGAATAAAATATAAAAAACACAGTATTTATTGGGTTATCAAGCCGTTTTCGCAAACGCTCGTTGCAAAAATCAGCAGACAATAAGAAAAACTATATAACCTATGGGCACTCCATGAGTGAGGAATACAAAACGATAAAGTACCGTTTTGTATAAAGTGAAGCCAATAAAAACAGCAAATTCAGAGCCTGCTACTCCTAGGCTAAACTCGGGGTGCATATAAGGTTATACAGTTTCGTATGAGCTCATAGTACAAAAATGCAACGCACTGCGCCGTAGCTTGCTTAAATCCTTTACTATATGCCTAAAGGATTTCAAACAATATAACAAACAAAGGCATCGTTACCGCACAAACTACCGTTGTTAAAATATTGATCGCCGTAGCATAATCTGCGTCGTGATCGTGAATTTGCGCAAATTGAAGAACGCTTGTTGCTGCAGGGGTTATGCTTGCCAAAAAAGAAATAAGCAGTATTTTTCCACTATTCAAAACGGGTATCAATGCCAAAAGCTTTACAAAAAGTAACATAATACAAGGATATACAATCATTCTTGCCACAACTACTCTGTAAAGTCTCTTATCGGTCAGCATTCGCTTAAAATCAGTGTCCGCCGCCAGAATACCCGCTATAAGCATTCCGACAGGTCCGAGCATACTGCCAAACGGCGAAGTGATTTCCCTTACAAAGTCAGGCAATCGAAGTCCAAGAAACATCATAACAAGTCCAAGAGCAATCGCTAATACGTTGACGTTCATGATTACCCTTTTAATACGGAATTTCTCACTTGATGAAAACAGCCTTACACCGTGACTCCAAAGAAAAAGCAGTTGCACAGTAAGAAAAGCGGTTGAGAACACCACCCATTCTGCCCCTAAAGCAAACGAAACGATTGGAATTATAAGATTCCCGGCATTCGAATACATAACAGAGGCTCGTTCAACTGCGCTCTTGCTTATAAATTTAGCGTACAATATATCCAACAGCAATAGTACCACGTGCAAAATAATCGCCACAAAAAACGCGAATAACAATCCGATCATCACCGTGTCTGAGCGTTCAAAATCAAACGCGTTCAAAATTGCCGACGGCATAAGCAGGTACAAAGAGATCTTAGATAAAACCACTGAGTCTTTGGAATTAACAATCTTGCATTTCGCAATCACAAATCCAATAACCATAACGCAGAACAACTGTAGAATTTTATAAATCAAAAGCTCTGCTACCATATTTCAAACTCCTTTTAAGTGTTTATCACGTTCGCCCTATTATACTATAAAATGGAAAAATTGTGAATATTTATATAGATAAGGACAAATGCAAGCATATGCTCACAGCGAGGCGACCGCTACGTAGTAGCATTGAAGGTCGTGCTTACTCTCTAAATCAAGGCGAAGCCTTGTA
>JAZOWX010000058.1:0-3004 GCA_045659405.1 Eubacteriales bacterium
TCTTGCAGGTGAAAGACTGCTTGAAATCGACTATGATCTTGTTATTGAGACCGACCCGGAGGATACTGCGAGCATTCTTTATGGTGTAAGTTTTCCTTCTCCCATGAAGGTTAAAGGTGATATCACCAACACCGCCGGTTATATGCGTATGTACCTTGAGGCTGAGCTTGATTATGAAGCTAAGTGCGCAAGATGCCTTGCGAATGTGGACGGCAGTTTCGCCTTTGATCTTGAGAAAACCGTCGCCCCGAAGGAGGTTCTTGCGGATCTTGATGAGGACAGGCTGGATGACTATGCAATAATCGAGGACGGATTCCTCGACGTGGATATGTACGTTCGCGAGCAGTTGGAAATGGAATTTCCGCTTCGCTTTCTCTGCCACGACGATTGCAAGGGGCTTTGTCAAAGGTGCGGCAAAAATCTGAACGAAGGCGAGTGCGATTGTGCCAAAAAGGAAATCGACCCTCGTATGGCTCCGCTTCAGAAGTTGCTGGATGAAATGAATAAAAATAAAAAATAAACATAGTACGAGAATGCGTGTGTGCAGACTCACATAGGAGGTAATCAAAATGGCAGTACCAAAGAGAAAAGTTTCTCATTCGAGAAAGATGAAGAGACGTTCCAGCGTTTGGAAGCTTGAGGCTCCCACCAACCTTGTAAAGTGCCCCCAGTGTGGCGAGACCAACCTTGCTTACCGTGTATGCAAGGCTTGCGGCTACTACAAGGGCGTTGAAATCGTAGCAAAGAACACCGAAGCTGCGAAGTAATTTCAACAAATTACTAACAAAAAGAGAGCGGTAAAATCCGCTCTCTTTTTGCTTTTTCTGACGCGAAAGCGGAACAAAGCAATTATTTTACAAACGCATTTTAATTTTACACGCCCCTCTACCAACAGCAAAGTAACACCGAGGCTCCTCAAAAGTAACAAGCAAACGGTAGACAAACAATGGCTCTTATGTTATAATTATGTAGCTATACAAAAAAGGGAGGTGATGGCTTTGTTCAAGGACAGGTTAAAGACGCTCCGAAAGGAAAAAGGAATATCGCAGCAGGAACTTGCAAATTCTATATTTGTAAGCCGCAGCGCCGTTGCCAAATGGGAAAACGGACTTGGCCTGCCGAGCAAGGCATCATACGATTCCCTGCTTGATTATTTTCAAATTACGGCAGAGGAATTTCCGCTCAACGAGGAAATCGAAATCGAGGCAGTCGAGCATAATCGCAAGCTGCACGTGATAAAGTCGATCATATTTTGGGTGGCGGTAATCGCCATGGCTATACTACCGATTTGGCTCGTTTCTGCTGTGATGAACGGTTTCGGATTCACGTCAGAAATGGCGGCGGGAGAGCTATGGGCAGATGACGAAATCATTCATACCCCAAAATACGACATCTACTATAATACCTATATAAACGACGACGAAGCGCTAGCTATGATAGACCTTTTTTGTGTCGTAGAAAATCGACTCATAGGGTATCAAAAGATTGATATTTCCGAATACAAGCGCGGTGTATATACCGAAGACGGTGAGAAATACGGCAATATTTATACGTTTAAAAGTGACACGGGGTACCATCACATCTTTCGTTCGGACATTTATATGAACGAAAGCGGCACTTATCTTTACATTGTTCTGTACGACGTAAGAATCAAGGACGAGGTTATCGTACCCTACCGAAGCAGTTACTTCGTTACGGAAGGCGACATTAACGAATTTTACTCCGGCGATAAGCATTTTATAGTCAAATAAAGTCACACGGGTGCTACCTTCAGGCGCACCCGTGTGTTTTTTATTTCAAGAGAATGTCCGCAACAGCGGCAGGCGTATCGACGACGGTAATGAAGCCTGCGCCTTCAAGCTCATCGCGAGTTCCGTGGCCGTAGCTTACTCCGAGCGCATCAATGCCGCATATCTTAGCACCCTCGGAATCGTACTTTCTATCACCAACCATAAGGCATTTATCGAGCGACTCGGGCTTTACTGAGTCGATAGCGTACCGAAGCACTTCCCACTTCTTATCTCTGATCTTATCGGCTATTGCGCCGGCAATAAAGTCAAAGTACTTTGCAAGATCAAAAAGATCGAGGATCTTGCGGGCAAAATGCTCCGGCTTTGAAGTTGCAAGAATTATTCTTTTCCCGCTATTTTTCAACCTTTCAAGCATTTCATGTACACCGTCGTAAACGACGTTATCCCACCAGCCGTACACCTGATAGTACTCGGTAAAATAGTCGAGCGCCCTGCTCGACTCCTCTGGAGCGAAGCCATAAACCTCCTGCCACTCGGTATAAAGCGGTGGTCCAATAAAGCGCTTAAGTTCAGACTTATCAGACCAGGTGATACCCATTTTTCCAAGACCGTATGCAAAAGATGCGACCAATCCGTGCTCCGGATCGGTGAGCGTGCCATCAAGATCAAAGAATATATAATCGTAGTTTTTCATATCAGTTAACTCCAAAAAGAGAAGATTTGCGCTTATATTGTAACATATATTAAGACGTTAGTCAACACGATTTGCCACGAAATGACGGCGCAGTTTTTCAAAGAGAAATTTTGCAGGACGAGGCAAAGCGAGTGCGGAGCCCGATGGCATAGTTACCTATGTCGAGGGCGACAAGTCGATGCTTTAACGACGTAATGCAGAATTTATCAAAGAAAAACAAAAAAGGCTCGCATTACGCGAGGCCCTCCGTATATAGAAAGGTTCATAGAACCTTGGTTGCTACTATGTAGCATTAAATACCCATTAAAAACCGAATTAGTAATATGAAATCGAAGCTCTGCATTTTGTATTGCCGAACTGCTACATTTTAGAAAGCAGTTCGCGTATTTATACGCTGCCTTCAGGTCAATTAGTATCGCCGAGCTGAATACATTACTCAATTATAACATTTTTTGAAAAGCTTGCTTTTCAGGGGGCATAGCCCTGCGGATAACGAAGTTATACGCAAAAAATGTTTCAACGGCTTTTGCGCAAGGCTGTACAGAGTGTAACTTTTCGC
>JAZOWX010000059.1:0-27585 GCA_045659405.1 Eubacteriales bacterium
CCAAGCCTTTCAAAGTTGCCGACCATAAGCTTTGCACGCTTGCTGACGTATTCGTTTGATAAAAGGAATCCGCCCTCACCGAGAGCCGCTGCCGCCTGGGTTGATTTTCCGCCCGGCGCTGCGCACAGGTCGATAACCCGAAAGTCGGGGCGAATATCAAGTGCCGCAAGTGCTGACATAGCGCCCGGGTCCTGCATATAAATTGCTCCTGCGTGATGCAAGGGATGTGTGCCGACAGGCTCGTCCGAGTTCAGTATATATCCGTTTTCGACGTAGGACAGCGGTGTCAGCGGCAGCTCATCCGTGATATCCTTGTCGCATTTGATACCGTTCACACGCAAGCCGCGCACAGCCTCGCCCGATAGCAGGGCGTTCTCAAAGCTTTCATATTCGTCGCCGAGAAGCTTTTTCATTCTCGACACAAAGGCTGATGGTAGCATTGCGTGACTCCTTTTCGTTTTTTTCGTGACCGACTCAACAATAGTATTATATAACAACAAGCCGAGAAAGTCAACGGCTGCAAGTGCATTTTTATAGCGTGGGGAATAGGAATAATAAGAGCTTTTTCTTTGGTTTTTATTGACAACCGAGACAAATTGTGTAATAATAGTTATATACTTATAAATATTTAACCGCTATTACCCACAGCGGCTTGTATGAAAGGAAGTATCATTATGGCATTCAAAAACAGGGTTAAAAATTATCCGCTTTATCAAACCGTTGAGTTTGACAACCTCAGGACTATGACCGAGGATGCCGCTAAAAAATATGGCGACAAATATCTTTTCAGCTATAAGAAAAAGCCTACGGACAAGGAAATTCTCCACTATACCTTCATCGAGGGCAGAGATTATATCCGAGATTTGGCAACCGAGCTTATATCCCTGGGACTGCGTGACAAAAAGGTTGCGATTATAGGCGAATCAGCGCCCGAATGGGTATTCTCCTACCACGCACTTATGTCAATCGGCGCAGTGACCGTTCCTGTTGATAAGGAGCTTCCCGTGGATGATATGGCGTCCATTCTCTGCACAGCAGAGTGTGCGGCTGTGGTATTCTCATCCTCTGCCGAGAAGAAAATAGACGAGCTTCGTGCGCTTGTTCCGACAGCAGAGCTTTATATCGAGTTTGGCGCATCCTGTGCCGAGTATGCAAAGAAAATAGAGGACCTGCGTGCATTAGGCGCTGAAAAATACGCATCGGGTGACAACTCCTACTACGATTACGAGATAGACCCCGACAGACTTGCATCTATCGTCTTTACCTCCGGTACTACCGGTAAGGGTAAGGGTGTTATGCTTACCACAAGAAATATCTGCTCGGATATGACGCAGGGTATGTATAACTTCAAAATCACAGAAAAGACGGTTTCGGTTCTTCCCCCGCACCACACGTTCTGCTCGACGGTTATGTTCGTCGGTCACTATGCGCTCGGCTGTGAGATGTACATATCATCAGGACTTCGTTATATCCTCGGTGAGCTTAATGAGGTTAAGCCGACGCACCTTGTTCTTGTGCCTCTGTTCGTTGAGACCTTCTATAAGCGTATAATGAGTGCGGCTGAAAAGTCGGGTAAGCTCAAAATGCTCAAGGCTCTCATTGCCGTTTCCAACGGTCTGCGCAAGGTAGGTATTGATTTACGCAAACAGTTCTTTACAAAATCCGTGCTTTCCAACTTTGGCGGAGAGCTTGGTATGATAATTTCGGGTGGCGCTGCGCTCAACCCCGCAATCATTAAATTCTTTGAGGATATCGGTGTTACAATCCTTAACGGCTACGGCATCAGCGAGTGTGCGCCGCTTATCTCCTGCAACAGAAACGAGTACAGACGTGACGGCTCGGTAGGTATGCCTATTATCGGCGGCCACGTAAGAATACTCAACCCCGACGAAAACGGAGAGGGTGAAATCTGCTACAAGGGCCCTAACGTAATGCTCGGCTATTACAAAAACGAGGAAGCAACGAAGGAAGTCTTTGACGAGGACGGATATTTCAGAACGGGTGACTTCGGTAAGCTTTACGAGCGTGACGGTGAGCAGTGGATATACATCACGGGCAGACTCAAAAACCTCATCATTCTCTCTAACGGAAAGAACGTATATCCCGAGGAAATCGAAACAGATATTCAGGGTGTGTACGGTGTATCCGAGGTTGTCGTATATGCAGGACAGAGTCAGGATGCAAGTAAGGAAATGATAGTTGCCGAAATATTCCCCGACTTTGATGCTCTGGCAATGCACGGCATCGAGGATGTGCAGAAGTACTTTGAGTACGAAATCGACAAAATAAACAAGAAGAACGTAGTTTACAAAAACGTTGCAATGGTTAAGATAAGAAATGAGGAATTCCCGAAGAATACCTCGAAGAAGATTACAAGGTTCAAAATAAACAAGTCCATAGATTAATTCGTGTTCGTGGCTGACATATTTGACAAGACCGAAAAAGTCCGACGTCGTAAAGATGGGTGCTTACGACTCTCCTATCTGCTTTTGTATAAGTAAGGTGGAATTCAAGGTTGAATTTTCTGCGAAATTCCTCGTTTTATGGACTTTTTCTACCGCCCTTTTCGCCACTCACCGTACTCCTGTACGGCTCAACGTGACGAAAAGTACGCTTCTTGCCTAAATCTGCCTATCCACGAGTGGCTGACATATTTGACAAGACCGAAAAAGTCCGGCGTCGTAAAGATAGGTGGTTACGACTCTCCTATCTGCTTTGGGATAAGTAAGGTGGAATTCAAGGTTGAATTTTTTGCGAAATTCCCCGTTTTATGGACTTTTTCTACCGCCCTTTTCGCCACTCACCGTACTCCTGTACGGCTCAACGTGACGAAAAGTACGCTTCTTGCCTAAATCTGTCTATCCACGAGTGAATGTCATATCTGGCAAGACCGAAGCGGCAAGACCGCAGTAAAAGCTTTTGGCTGTCGCAGAAATTCTGCGGCAGCCAATTAATAAAGGAGCAAAAATGAAAGAGGAGCGCTATATAACCGAAAAGGGTATCGAAATATACGGTATCAGAAATCCGTCGCAGCACGGATTTTTTGCGTCGCTCTTTTTGCGCTCGGGCAGTATGTATGAGGACGCTTCGGAGTGCGGAATTACGCACCTGCTTGAGCATATTCTCATAAAAAACGTCAACCGTGTTATGAAAGATACGCTTTATTCTACGCTTGATAGACTAGGCATTGAGTTTAATGCGGGTACGTATTCCGAAATGGTGCAGTTTTATATTTCTGGCGCTGCCGAGAGGGCAGGGGTATGCTGTGAAATACTCACAAGACTGCTTTCGGATATAGTGCTTACAGCAGATGACGTAAGGGTAGAGAAAAACAGGGTAAAGGCAGAGATAAGAGAGGCATCCGAGCGTACCTCGCTGTCAGGCTTTACCACTGCGGCGGTATGGGGCGACACCTCGCTTTCACGCCCGATAACGGGCAGTGCCGTAAGCGTTTCGAAAATAAGCCTGGCACGTCTTCGGGAATATAAAAAGCGTGTTTTCACAAGCGGTAACCTGTTCTTTTATCTTACCGGAAATTATACCGATTCCGACGTGGCAAAGCTCTCACAGCTCATTGACGGTTACGATATCGGGCATGGGGAATGCTCATCGGGTAATATTGCGCCCGTGCCAAAATGCTTTATGCAAAGACCACGAGCCGTGCATATAAAGAATGCTGATTTTTGCGCTGTGCGCTTCACCTTTGATATTGATATGAGCGAGTTTTCACTTGCCGAAACCGACCTTATTTACGACACGCTTCTGTCGGGCTACAACTCACGCTTCTTCATGGAGATGAGCGAAAGGCGTGGACTTTTCTATGACACGGGCGGTGCGCTTGAACGCTATAAAAACATCGGAACGCTTCATTTCACCTACGAGCTTCGCAGCGAGGCACTCTATGAGGCGCTCGAGGTCACGGTAGATATACTGAACAGCTTAAAGACGAAAATGCTCACCGAGGACGAGTGTATGCGTGCAAGCTACGTTGACAACGCTTATATGCTTTATGACGATAATCGTGAACTAAACTTTACATTTGCGTATGATAATCACATAATGGGGGCGGGATACCTCGGAATTGACGAGCGCCGTCTGACTTATGAAAACGTTACACGTGAGCGTCTTTTGGAGCTTGCACGGCATCTGTTTGTGCGAAAAAATCTTACCTTCACAATGAAAGGTAATAAGAAAAAAACCGATGCTGAAAAAATTGCCGCTATCCTGGATAGACTCGGTTAATTCTTTTCGATAGCAAAATAAATTTTAGTAGGTGACAATATGGATTACAAAGAGGAATCACTGAAGCGCCATTATGAGTGGCGCGGTAAAATAGAGGTCGCATCACGTGTTAGGGTGCGTGACAGAGATGACCTTTCACTTGCATATACACCCGGTGTTGCGACACCTTGTCTTGAAATACAAAAGGATGAGAGCAAGTCTTACGAGCTTACCCGTCGTTGGAACACGGTTGCGGTTGTTACAGACGGCACGGCTGTGCTTGGCCTTGGCGATATCGGCCCTGTTGCAGGTATGCCGGTTATGGAGGGAAAGGCTCTGCTCTTCCGTGAATTTGGCGGAGTTGATGCAATCCCCCTGTGCATTAAGAGCAAGGACGTGGATGAAATAGTTCGTACCGTCTATCTTTTATCGGGTAGCTTTGGCGGTGTTAATCTTGAGGATATTTCTGCGCCCCGTTGCTTTGAGATAGAAAGACGGTTAAAGGAAATCTGTGATATTCCGGTATTTCACGACGACCAGCACGGCACGGCAATCGTGCTTGGTGCGGCGCTTATCAATGCGCTTAAGGTAGTGAAAAAGAAAATCGGTGAGGTGCGTGTAGTTATAAACGGTGCGGGCAGTGCGGGAATTGCCATTGCCGAGTTTCTTCTCGGCCTCGGTGTCGGGGATTTGATACTCTGTGATAAAATCGGAACGCTCCTGCCGGCAAAATCGGGTATGACAGCGCCGCAGGCAGAGCTTGCCGAGCGTACTAACAAGCGTGGGCTTGACGGCACACTTGCCGATGCGCTCGTGGGCGCTGACGTATTTATCGGAGTTTCAGCTCCGGGCATTGTAAGCGCTGATATGATTCGTACAATGAATGAGGGCGCTATCGTATTTCCTATGGCTAACCCCACCCCCGAAATTATGCCTGAACTTGCAAAGGAGGGCGGCGCGGCGGTTGTCGGCACGGGCAGAAGCGACTATGACAACCAGATAAACAACGTCCTTGCATTCCCCGGCATCTTCCGTGGAGCGCTTGACGTACGTGCCTCTACAATCAACGAGGAAATGAAGCTTGCTGCGGCATATGCTATCGCAGGTATAATTTCGGACGACGAGCTTTCTGCGAGCTATATAATTCCAAAGGCATTCGACGAGCGTGTCGCACGTGCGGTTGCCGAAGCGGTTGGCAAAGCCGCCCGTGAAAGCGGAGTAGCGAGAATATAGGCTGACAAGCCCGCAGTGAAATGATTGCTCCGCAATCGTGAAATGACCTGACGGTCCCCAAATGCTTGACTTTGCCAAGCCCCAAATGATTGCTCCGCAATCGTGAAAAAAGACAGAGAACTTTCGGGATTTTACCCATAGCTCTCTGCCTTTTTTACTATGCTTTGATGTAACGTGTCAATCTCGATTGACCGATTTTTTTGATTTGTCCGTCCTTTAACATTTTACCGAGCACAGCTTCAACGGTTGTTGGGCTGACGTCGGGCAATATATCGCAAATATCCGTTTTTGAAACAGGTACTAAACTGTTTAATACGGTTGCTTCAATTCTTGCTGTTTTTGTCATTTTTTTGCCGTTAACTACCGCAAAACGCTTGTCAAGCTCCTTGTAGCACATATATAGTGTTGAAAGAAAATTCTCAATAAAAGGTATATACGTGTTTTGATTTTCGTGCCAGCCTACCGAAGATTCACGGAGCGCTTCATAGTAGTATGCCTTGTAGTTGTTTATCTGTTCCTCAAACGAAACGTATTTGCCTGCATCATAGCCGTTTTTATAAAGCAACAGCAATGACAAGAGTCTTGACATTCTGCCGTTTCCGTCTCTGAATGGATGAATACACAAAAAATCGAGCACAACGCACGGAATCAGCAACAGTTGATTTATATTTGCGTTATTTCTCGCATCCATATAGGCAAGCTCTAACTGCTCCATTGCCTCCCTGACCTCACTCGCAGGAGTAGGCTTGAATCTGATTTTCCTATTACCGTCTTTGTCCTGTTCAATGATGTAATTGTCGCCCGTTTTATACTGACCGCTGTATTCATATCCCGCAATCTGCATCATTGTTTCGTGAAGCTTTAAAATATCGCTAACTTTGAATTCTAATGTATCGTGGTGCAGGTGGATAGCATTTAGTGCATCTCTGTATCCTGCAATTTCCCCCTCTGTATGATTTTTTGGGGCGCTGTCTTGATTTACAATAGCTGCGATACGCTCATCACTCGTGACAATTCCTTCGATAGCGTTAGAGCTTTTTACCGACTGCACTTTAGCAACCGCTTCAAGCTCGGTAAAAATTTTGGAATATTCTTCTTTTCTGACGCCCGACATTGTTTTCAGCGAAGCAATGGTTGACGCAAGATTGATAAACTTTGATGGCAAAAGCCCATTATCTAAAAATGAATAATCAAATTTTCTCATATAAATACCCCCTTTTTGAATATAATTATAGCATAATATATGCAGAAAATCAAGAGTTTATGCATATAAAAAGCTAAAAAATATGCAGAAAAGCATCGGTAAATCTGGTTTTGTGATAAAAATCTAACGCTGTGCGCCCCACTATGTGCTTGGCTTTGTCAAGCCCCAAATGATTGCTACGCAATCGTGAAATGACCTGACGGTCCCCAAATGCTCGGCTTCGCCAAGCCCCAAATGATTGCTTCGCAATCGTGAAAAAAGACAGAGAACTTTCGGGATTTTACCCATAGCTCTCTGCCTTTTTTATTACTGTTCTTCTTTTGAAATATGCTTCAGATATGCGTTTATGAATCCGTCTATTTCACCGTCCATAACCGAGTCGATGTTTCCGTCCTCGTAGCCGGTTCTGGTATTCTTGGCGAGTGTGTAGGGCATAAATACGTAGCTTCGTATCTGGCTGCCCCATTCGATATTTGCCTTGTTGCCCTGAATGTCCTCGATTTTGTCGAGCTTCTCACGGATTTTGATTTCCATAAGCTTTGCCTTGAGCATTTTAAGGGCGGTTTCCTTGTTCTGAAGCTGGCTTCGCTCTGTCTGACAGCCAACTACAATACCCGTCGGCTTGTGAACGATTCTGATTGCCGAGTCGGTTTTGTTGATGTGCTGACCGCCCGCACCGCTTGAACGGTGAGCGGTTATTTCGAGGTCCTCGTCACGAAGCGTGATAGAGTCGTCGTCATCAAATTCGGGCATAACCTCAACAGATGCAAATGACGTGTGTCTGCGTCCTGATGAATCAAAGGGCGAAACACGCACCAGACGGTGAACACCGTTTTCGCTCTTAAGGTAACCGTAAGCGTTAAGTCCCTCAATCATAATCGTAGCCGACTTTATTCCCGCCTCGTCACCGTCGAGCCAGTCAACGAGCTTCACGTTATAGCCGTGAGCCTCGCCCCAACGGGTGTAAAGTCTATAAAGCATAGAAGCCCAGTCCTGCGCCTCCGTGCCGCCGGCACCGGGGTGGAATGAGATAATAGCGTTATTCTTGTCATAAGGGCCCGAAAGCAGCACCTCAATTCTCTTTTTCTCCGCCTCTGACTCGATATAATCGGTTTCCGAAAGCACCTCCTCAACCGAGTCCTCATCGGATGCCTCGATAGCCATTTCGCAAAGCACGAATGCATCGTCAAGTCTTGCACGAAGCTCCTCGTAGCCCTCAACCTTTGTTTTGAGCTGTTTTATTTCCTGAAGCTTTTTCGAGGATTTCTCGGCATCGTTCCAGAAGTCCTGCACCATAGTCTCACGCTCCAGGTCACCAACTCTCTCACGCAGCTCGTCAATGCGGAGCTGGCTTGAAAGCTCGTCGAGCACAGAGAACATTGCCGACAGCCGTCTTTTAGCTTCTTCTAAAGCAACAATCATATAAATTTTCCTTTCGTGGAATTCTCTTTTGATGGCGCACGCAATTACTGTGCGCAACTGTATGACAATATATTTTACCACAAAATATAAAAAATGTAAATAGCAAAATTCGAACTTTTAAAAAAAGCGCAAATCTAAAAGCCAAGAGCTCCCCCCGATTTGTCCGAGTATGCCGTCCGTATCGTAAAAATCAACATTTAGTAAATAAATGCGATATAATATTGATTTTTCGGTAAAGCTATGATATACTTATAGAAAAAATACAGTGAGGATTTAAAAATGAAGGTAACAAAACAGACACTTATCGGCGATATACTCGATAAAGCTCCCGAGCTTGCGCCCATTTTCTTTGAAATCGGTATGCATTGCCTCGGCTGCCCCCATTCGAGAGCGGAGAGCATCGAAGAGGCTTGTATGGTTCACGGAACCGACGCTGATGCGCTTGTTGCAAAGATAAACGCGCAGCTTGCCGATAAATGAGCGATATTACTATAGACGGCAGACTTTCGTCAGTAGCAAAATTCGTAGGGTGGGGCGCAAGGTTTGCCGATATCGGAACAGACCATGCGTACCTGCCTGTTTTTTTGCTTTTAGAGGGTGTTATTGAGCGTGCGGTATGCTCGGATATAAACGAGGGGCCGCTTGATAATGCACGTGCAACTGCGCGCGCTATGGGAGTCTGTGATAAAATTGATTTTATTCTTACCGACGGCGCTGCCGAGCTTTCGCAATATGGCATTACCGATATGGCGATATGCGGTATGGGCGGCGAGCTTATCGCAAGAATAATCGAGGATGCGCCCCATATTCGTCAAAACCGTGTGCGCCTTATTTTGCAGCCGATGACACGTCAGGAGCATCTGCGTACGTACTTATATAAAAACGGCTTTTCGATAACCGATGAGGACTACGTTAGTGAGTCGGGCAAATTTTACAGCGTGCTGGTTGCCGAATATACGGGAATTATCCCCGAAAAACCCGTGACACCGAGTGTCAGATACGGCGGTATATGCAAGAGTGCTGTGGCGGCACAGCGTGATTATATTCGTGCAAAGCTGAACTCAAAGATGCGTGCGTATGACGGCTTGAAAATTGCAGGGCGTGAGGACGGTGAGCTTTCTTCTGATATCGCTTATCTGAAAGAACTGCTTTCCGAGCTTCTGCGTGGCTGACAAAACACTCCGAGGAGTAAATTATGAACGTAAAAGAGCTTTATGAAAAAATAAGTGAGAAAATTCCCGAAAATCTTCGTATGGATTGGGATAACGACGGCATTATGTGCTGTACGGACAGCACGGCACAGGTGCGGCGTGTGCTTGTTGCTCTCGACGTTACCGATGAGGTTGTCGAGTATGCGATACGTGACGATTTCGACCTTATAATATCACATCATCCCCTGATTTTTAAGCCGATATCGGCCATAACCGACGAAAACCATATATCAAGAAAGCTTATCAAGCTTATAAACAGCGGAATTTCGGTATTCTCATTCCACACAAGAGCGGATATAGTCGAGGGTGGAGTAAACGATATTCTTGCCGACCTTGTCGGTTTGTATTCGGTAGAGCGCTTTGGCGAGGGCGGCCTTGGCAGAATAGGCGAGCTTGAGGAGGAATTTTCGCTTGACGATTTTGCCTCGGGCGTGAAGCTTTCGCTTGGTGTTGACAGCCTGCGTGTTGCCGACGGATACAATACCGTAAAGCGTGTAGCCGTTGTCGGCGGCGACGGAAAGGACTTTGTCAAGGATGCAATCCTTGCGGGCGCTGATACCTACGTTTCGGGCAGAATAGGCTACAACGTGATGGCAGAAGCGGCAGAAATGGGAATAAACCTTATCGAGGCGGGGCATTTCTTCACCGAGCATCCCATAACCGAGTATTTCGCAAGTGTTATACAGCATATATCTGCCGACATATATGTGCAGACTGTTAATTCCAACCTTATAAAAATTATATAGTATTTTTGTATTTGGGCATAACCGAAAACGAAATGAATGTTTTGGGTTGCTTTGACAGTAGCCGAAAATCAACTGTAATAAAGTAAAATGATTGCTTCGCAATCTTGAAATGACAGCGAAGCTGTCGTGGTTGGCGGCAGGAGCTTTCGATACAATAGAAAAAGCAGATTGCGAATTGCAATCTGCTTTTTTGTTTGTTGAGTTTATTATTCTGCGGGTTCTTCGGGTTCTGCGAAGAGGATGTCGTTTCCGATTGCGTGGATATAGATAGCCGACTTATCGCACTCGAAGATTATATTCGCTGTGCTTATATCGGTAAACGCATAGCCGCAGATTATCTTTGTAGCTTCGGTGATGTCAACCGAAAGTGTTTCACCGGCGGCGGGCTTCTGCGCCTTAACTATTACCATATAAGGATTGCTCTCGTTTCCGAGATAACGGATGCCGCCCTCTACGTTGTAATTAAGAGCCGTGCAGCCGTGGAAAGCGGAAGAGCCTACGTACTTGAGCGAGTCGGGAAGCGAAAGCTCCGTGATGCCGGAAAGTCCTGCAAGGGCATAGTCGCAAAGCATCTTAAGTCCCTCAGGGAGAACAATAGATGTTACCTTTGCCGCACCGTCAAACGTGTAAGAGTAGATAATCTTGGTGTTTTCGTTAAGAACTACGCCGCCGCTGATATAGCTTTCGGATTTCATAGCCACAACGTAGGGGTTGTTGCTGTTACCGATGTAGTTTATACCGTTTTCAACTGTGACGTCAGTGATTGGGCAGTTCTTGAAAGCATCCGCTCCGATAAACTCAATAGAGGAGGCGATTTCAACCTTTGAGAGAATCTCGCAGTTTCCGAACGCAAGGTTGCCTATCTTAACAATGCCCTCGGGAATTGTCACACCGGGAATGGCCTCGCCAAAGAATGCCTTGTCGGCAATTTCAAGAACCGGAAGTCGGTTGTATATTGAAGCTATGTAAACGTGTCCGCCCGTACCTGTGTAGCCTTTTACTATGTAACCCGTGCCGCTCTCGTTGAGCTCGTAAACCACACCCTCGGAGGTATCAATAAATTTAGCGTAAAGCGTAATGTCCGAGCAAGCGCCGATAGTGGATGAGGGGATTGTGTAATCAGCATCCGAATACCAGCCAAAGAAGTGAGTGTTTGCCTTGATTGCAGGCTTAATGGAAAGCGGAAGGTCGCTTGCGGTATAGGTTGTGGGGTTGCCCAAATGCTCACCGCCGGAAAGCACGTACTTGATAGAGTAAACGATTTCTTGCCAGATTGCAGTATAGGTCTTGTCACCGCTGTCAACCGTGGGGTCGATTGTAACGTTCATCACGGGTGCGTCTGCGCCCTCATAAGTCCAACCGATAAAGTTATAATAATTGCGTGTGGGAGCTGCAAGAGTTATTACGTCTGCGCCCTCTGTGTAGGTTGCAGGGTTACTTGCGGCATTTTTACCGCCGTCAAGCACGTAATTGATTTTATAGGTTGCGAATTCGGGTGCCGCCTCCCAGTTAGCCACAAGGCTGATGTTTCCGATTTCACCGCCGCCGACAGTTACCGAAAGGGTAGGAGTGGTAACGTCACCGTAGGTCCAGCCGGTGAACACGAAGCCCTCACGTGTGGGTGCGCCAATGGCTTTAGCATCGTCATGCACGGTGTAAGAGGTCGGGTTGCCCTCTGCGCCAACTGCATTTTCGCCAAGCTCGTAGTCGATAACGTAATCAATAATCTGCCATTTAGCCGTGAGTGTTATATTGCCGTCTGCCACAGAAGAGCCGAAATTCCAAGCGGTCTGACCGTCATACCAGCCAAGGAATGAATATCCTGCTTTAGTGGGTGCTGTGGGTGCTGTTATTTTTCCGCTTGCGGAAATGATCTGGCTCGGTACGATAGAGCCGCCGTCGGAGTTAAAGTTAACAACGCTGCTGTCGGTTGCAGCAACCCATTTTGCCTTGAGCGTAATGTTTGCCGAAACAGCATTTTCGCTGAATACCCAAAGCGTCTCACCGTTATACCAACCGGCAAATACGTAATCCTTTTTCGTGGGCGATGCGGGCGCAGATATCTTCTTGCCCTCTTGAGCCTTCACGCTCGCAACCGCAGAGCCGCCGTCAGAGTTGAAGCTAACGGTATATTCGGTAAGCGGTACTGTGCCGCCGCTGCCGTCTGTGCCGCCGCTCGTGTCAGAGCCGCCAAGCTGTAAGCTACAAGCGGACAAGCTGAAAATAGCCAATGCGCAAAACAGAGCAAGAGCTACTACTGTACGTAAAAATTTCATCGTTTTCATCTTTAATCCCCCTAGTAAAAACGCATGGTAAAATTTATTTATTTAATTTTATCACAAATAGTACCTTATTTCAAGTATAATTCGGGGATTGAACGCAAGATTGTGAAAAATAACCCATTTCGCAGTGCAGAGAGTGCTTTGTAAAACGCCCATTTATGTGCAAAATAAACAAACAAATAAAGGCGCACGAGCGCCGCGCGAACCTGCGTTTTTCAGCCTCACCGAAAAACAGCGCTCGCCACAGCGATACTTGCCCGTGGCGGGCGCTGAAATTTCATACGTTTTTTCTATCCTCTAAAAGACGCTCGATAAGCCTCTTTGTGGACTCTGTGGGAGTGGATAAGGGCAGTCTTACCTCGTCGCGGCACATACCGAAAAGCGACATTGCGTACTTGACTGGCGAGGGGTTTGTCTCGACGAACATAGCATCTATGAGCGGCAGGAGCTGCTCCTGACGTTTGCGTGATTTTTCAGCTTCGCCAAGCTCAAAGTCCCCGCTTATGGCCTCCACCTCGCTTGGCAGTAAATTTGACAAAACCGAAATGACACCGCACCCGCCGAGCGAGAGCGTCAGGTATATCGAGTTGTCATTGCCCGAGTAGAGCGGCAAATCATCACCGAATGCCGCTATTTTCACAAAGCGGTCTATTGAGTCTGTCGCTTCCTTTATGCCGATTATTTTCTCGGATTTTGCAAACGTCTGAAGCTGTGGGAGCGTGAGGTTCACCCCCGTTCTTGTGGGTACATTGTAAACAATTATAGGCAAATCACTACAATTTGCCAGTTTCAGATAGTGCTGTGTCACACCGTCTACCGTGCCTTTGTTGTAGTACGGAGTTACGACAAGAGCCGCATCGCACCCGACACGTGCCGCCTCTTTAGTCCGCCTTATTGCCTCGGCTGTATCGTTTGTACCCGTTCCGAGTATGAGCGCCGCACGCCCCCTCGTTTTCTCCCTTGCAAACCGATAAAGCTCTAGCCGCTCCCTCGGTGCGAGTGTTGCCGCCTCTGCTGTCGTACCGCCGACGACAAGCGTCTTTATTCCGCCCGAAATTTGAGCCTCTATTATCCCCTCGAGCGCAGGATAATCTATTTCTCCGTCACGAAACGGGGTTATAAGCGCTGTTGACGTTCCGTGAAATCTTTTTTTCTTCATCTTGCCCCTCTCTCTTTTGACCTGTGTTGTTTTTTTCGAAAATATCCTTTTAACCTTGAAAAAGGAGTACGGGTGGTGTATAATATATCAGATAGCGTATATGCCGTTTTCGGATTTTTGCCGAAAATCTGTCGGCTTTTGTCAAAAACGAGCAATATTTCGCTACTTGCATTATATGAAAAAAATTGATTTTAGTGAAGGCGCAGCTATGGAAAACACCGAAAAACATATAGTAAACGATAGAGTCAAAACCACTCTTACGACAGCGGATTTTTATTATGAGCTTCCCGAGGAGCTTATAGCTCAGTCACCCACAGCCGAGCGTGACGGATGCCGTCTTATGGTGCTTGACAGAAACAGCGGCGAAATTTCTCACCGCATTTTTTCGGATATAACCGAATACTTAAAACCGGAAGATATAATCGTCGTAAATTCCTCAAAGGTCATACCTGCAAGACTGCTTGGCAAAACCGAAAAGAGCGGCGCTGATATAGAGCTTCTTCTGCTTCGTATGCGAGAGGGTGGACTTTGGGAAACTCTCGTCCGTCCGGGTAAGCGTGCAAAGGTCGGTGCAAGGTTTGACTTTGGCGGTATTCTCACAGCCGAGGTTACCGAGATTGTCGACGGTGGAAACCGTATGGTAAAATTCGAATACGATACCGAAAAATACCCGACGGTTTACGAGGTGCTTGATGCGGTAGGCAATATGCCGCTTCCGCCCTATATAACGAAAAAGCTCGAGAAAAAAGAGGACTACCAGACGGTTTATGCGAAAACCGAGGGGAGCGCCGCCGCCCCGACGGCAGGACTGCATTTCACAACCGAGCTTCTTGACAAAATCCGAGCTATGGGTGTCGGCTATGCCGAGGTTACGCTTCACGTCGGACTCGGTACTTTCCGCCCCGTAAAGGTTGACAAAATCGAAGAGCATCTTATGCACAGCGAGTATTTCATCATAGATGAAAAAACCGCAGAATTGATAAACGAAAGACGAAAGAGCGGCGGCAGAGTTATAGCCGTCGGCACAACCGCAACGAGGGTTTTGGAGAGCGCCTCTGACGAGTGCGGCATTCTTCATCCGATGTCGGGCGAAACGAGCATCTTCATCTACCCCGGCTACAAATTCAAAGCCACCGATGCCCTCATAACCAATTTCCACCTCCCCGAAAGCACCCTCATAATGCTAGTCAGCGCCCTAGCCGGTAAAGAAAAAGTGATGAGAGCTTATGAGGAGGCGGTGGATGAGAGATACCGTTTCTTCTCCTTCGGTGACAGTATGTTCATCCAATAAACCGCCAATTGCTTCGTTGTCGCTCGACTCACTCAAATCGCCGTAGGCAACTACGGCTTCATTTCGTTCGCTTACTTACGCCTCGCACTTGACGATTTCTTGAATGAACGGCTGTTACGGCTTCATTTTCCTCGCTCGTTTTGCCTTGTCTTGAACGATTCCTACTAACCAGCACTATCCTTATAAATTCCGCGAACTGCTCTGTTTGACTTGCTCAAATTCGCACGGAAACCCCTGGCAAAATAGTAGCGCTGAAGCGACGAGCGCTCAATATATGTAAATAAGAGGTAACAAAAATGCACTTTCTGTGTCCGAAATGCCGTGGACGGCTTGAAAAAGTGAATAATTCTGCCGTTTGCGAAAATGGGCATTCGTACGATAGAAGTAAGCAGGGATACTATAATTTGCTGCTCGGCTTTGGCGGTGCGCACGGTGACAACCGTGATATGGTGCTGTGCCGTCGCAAATTCCTTGAGAGTGGGCATTATATGCCGCTTGCCGAGGCTGTTTGTGAGCTTGTCCTGAAATACACAGCGCCCGGCGCTGCTGTGATTGATACGGGGTGCGGAGAGGGCTATTATACCGACATTTTTGAGTCTGCGCTTTTTGCAAGGGACGGTGTGAGCGACGTCTGTGCATTCGATATTTCCAAGGATGCCGTAGCCTATGCCGCAAGACGCAACAAAAGACTCAAAACCGCAGTTTTCGGTTCGTATCATATGCCGATTTCAGACGGTGAATTTTCGCTCGCTGTAAATATGTTTTCACCCAACGCTAAAGAGGAAATCCGCAGGATTTTATCCACGGGCGGCATTTATCTTATGGCAATCCCTGCGGCCGAGCATCTTTTTTCCTTGAAGGCTGCGATATACGAGCATCCCTACAAAAACGAGGTGCAGGACACAGCGCAGGACGGCTTTGAGCTTATCGAGAGCAGGGCTGTCAGCTATAAAATTCAGCTTCGTGACAGAGGCGAGATATCAGCGCTTTTCGGTATGACGCCCTATGCATACAGAACACGTGCATCAGACCGTATGAATATAGAAAATCTCGACTCGCTTGACGTTGAGGCGGATTTTATGATTTTAGTATACAAGAAGATAAGTGAGGTATGACGCTTTGAATTTGAATCACGGAAAATATCTCGGTGTTGATTACGGTGACGTGCGCACAGGACTTGCGGAGTGCGACGTTTCGGGATTTATAGCAACCGGAATATGCACGGTAAAAGAGGGCGGAATGAGAAACACCGCTGTGCGTGTTGCAAAGGAAGCCGAGGTGCGCGCCTGTAAAAAAATAGTCGTAGGTCTACCGAAAAATATGGACGGCAGCGAGGGCTTCAGGGCTGAAACCGTCCGTGCCTTTGTCGAAATTTTAGCTACGCTTACAGAAATTCCGATAGTCTTTTACGACGAGCGGATGACGACAATGCAGGCATATCGGGTATTTGAGGAAACAGGCGCATACGGAAAGCGCCGCCGTGAAAATATAGATACGCTATCAGCCCAGATTATACTGCAAAACTATATAGATGCCGAAAGAAACGGCAAAATTTAGTCCACGGTGCTATCCCAAAATATAGCGTCGGGCGGACCTTGAGTAAATATTGAACGAGGAAATGAAAATGAACCGTAAAAGGGTGCTGATTATTCATACAGGCGGAACAATAGGAATGAAAAAGACCGACAACGGCTATGCGCCCGTGCCGGGCTTTTTGCGTGAGGCTCTCGAGCTTATTCCCGACCTGAAAAAGCGTGGAATGCCCGAGTGGGAGCTTGTCGAGATGCCCTCGATACTTGATTCGTCAAACGTCAGCGTAACCGAGTGGAATGAGATAGCAAAGATGATATACGACAGCTACGGTGACTATGACGGCTACGTGATTTTGCACGGCACGGATACTATGGCATATACCGCCTCCGCACTTTCCTTTATCCTTGAAAACAACAGTAAGCCGATAATTCTGACAGGCTCTCAAATACCGCTTTGCGAGCTTCGCAGCGACGGTGTGGACAATTTAGTCACCTCGCTTATAATAGCCGCAGAGGGTGTAGTCAATGAAATATGCCTTTTCTTCGGCTCAAGACTTCTGCGCGGCAACCGAGCAACCAAGATGAGCGCTGACGGACTTATGGCGTTTGACTCACCCAATTATCCGCACCTTGCCGACGTTGGAATCAGCATAAAATATAACCGCTCGGCAATAGCCCTGCCCACGGATGGGGAAATTCGCTTTAATCCATTTTTGGACGTGCCGATAGGTGTAATAAAGGTGTTCCCCGGTGTGCAGTTTTCGCTCTTTGAATCAATAATGACGGATAAGCTTTCGGGCATTGTCCTTGAGGGCTTCGGAGCGGGAAATATCCCCGACAAAAAGGGTGAGCTTCTGCCGATTGTAAAGCGTGCGTTTGATGCGGGTGTCGTGGTCATCGTCTGCTCTCAATGCCCCGAGGGGGCGGTGTCGCTCGGCACGTATGAAACAAGCACACCGCTTAAGAGAGCGGGCGCTGTCAGCGGCAGCGATATGACAACCGAGGCGGCAGTTGCAAAGCTCTATCACCTGCGCAGCCTTGGAATTCTTGGAGCCCAAATACAAAGCTTTATGCTGAAAAATATTTGCGGTGAGCTTACGGAAAATCTGTAAAACGTAGCGGCAAACTTGTATAAAATGTAAAATATTATTGTCAAAAGCTTATATATTCTTGATTTTTCCTGCGGCATCCTGCTTTTTGCGATGCCGCTTTTTATATCGACGGTTGCGTGAGCTTTATTTGAAACGAACAACAAAAAATCATATCATCTGCGCCCTCTGCATAAAATTTAAAAACTGTTTTTTTGAGGTGCGGTATGAGGTGGGTTTCGCTGCTTTTGCTCTGTTGTTTGCTTATTTCAAGCTTCGTTTCCTGCGGTGAGCCGCCCGAGGCTTTTGGGCTGCTTTCCTCCTTTATCAGCTCCTACGGCACGTCGGGGGTGCTTTATTCACCGAATATTTCCGAGGGTGAGCGAGGGTATATTGATGAGAATTTTTTTGTGACGCTCTACGGGTGCGAGGCGGATTTTGAGAGCGATTATGCGGTATTTTTATCAAGCTCTATCGACTCTGTTTTCGAGGCGGCTGTTTTTGTCACAAATGATGAAAGCTCGGAAATCTTTGCCTGCGAGCTTGCCCACGAAAGGCTTCTTTTGCTTTCGGAAATGGGCTTCGGGGATAATTCGCTTCTGCTGGTGCGTGGGGGTGTGGTTTTTTATTCAACGCTGCCCGATGCGCCTCGTGCGGAGCGGATTTGGCTTGATATGGATATGTAAATATTTCGGTTGACTTTCACAGACACTTATGATAAAATATATCCGTTAAATATTTTGTAAGTATTGAATGGAGAAAGTGATGAAAACCGAAGAGGTTATACTCTGTAAATTCGGCGAGGTCGTGTTAAAGGGCGCAAACAGACAAAATTTCGAGTCAGCGCTTGTTAAGGAGCTTCGCCGCCGTGCGTCACCCCACGGTAATTTTAAAATTTATTTCAAGCAGAGCACCGTTTATATAGAGGCAAAGGACGAGTTTGCGGATATGGACTCAATGTACGAGAGTGCAAAGCACGTATTCGGTATCGTCGGTGTCAACCGTGCGGCTGTCTGCGAAAAGAATATCGACAGCATAAAGGCACTCGCACGTGAGTATCTGCCCGAAAAGCTTATCGGCAAACGCACCTTTAAGGTTGAGGCGAAGCGCTCGGACAAGCGTTTTCCGCTCACCTCTCCTGAAATTTCTGCTGAAATCGGCGGAGTTATACTCTCGGCTATACCCGGCATCAGGGTTAACGTAAAAGACCCCGAGGTCACAGTCACAGTCGAGGTGCGTGACGACAACGCATACATCAGAGCAGGACAAGAGCCGGGGGCAGGCGGACTTCCGATACGCTCTGCGGGGCGGGGACTTCTTCTGCTTTCGGGCGGTATAGATTCGCCTGTTGCGGGCTGTATGATGGCAAAGCGAGGAATGGAGATAGAGGCGCATCACTTTGAGTCCTATCCCTACACGTCCGAGCGTGCACGTGAAAAGGTTATGACACTTGCCGAAGAAATGTGCGAGTATTGCTCAAGAATACACACTCACGTAATTTCTCTTACACATATACAAGAGGAAATCCGTGATAAGTGCGAGGAGGACTATTTCACACTTATACTCCGAATCTTTATGATGCGACTTGCCGAGCGTGTGGCAAGGCAGTACAACTGTCACGCTCTTATAACGGGTGAAAGCCTTGGTCAGGTTGCCTCGCAAACGCTTGCGGCAATAGAGGTTACCGATTCTGTGGTAAATATTCCCGTATTCCGCCCCTGCATTGGTCTTGACAAGAATGAAATCATAATCGAGGCAAGAAAATACGGCACGTTTGAAACCTCTATTCTGCCGTATGAGGACTGTTGCACGGTGTTCACGCCCCGTCACCCGAAAACCCAGCCGAGAATAGATGCGGTTATGGCGGAGCTTGCAAAACTTGACGCAGATGCGCTTATGGAGGAAGCCTTTGCGACAATGACTACCGAAACAAAACTTATTTTCCCCGAATACAGATAAAAACATTGACAAATATTTTAATATGTGTTAAAATAACAGCGTGAAATTTCACATTCAAGAGGAGTAGCGCATACCTATCCTAAAGAGAGCGGCGGTTGGTGTGAGTCCGTGGTGCGGATGCGTGAAGGTAGCTTGAATTATCCCGGAAAGAAAGGCCAGTAGCCAACACCAACCTACGGTTCGAAGAATTTTAAAAAGACAGATTTTTTTGCGATGTATCCTATAAAAATGTTTTTTAAAATGTATTCAATTCAGGTTAGTATAGGTTAGCCGATTAGACTCCGGCGGTCTTGCCCGTTACAGCGTAATGAGGGAATGCGAAGCATTCTGAATTTTGGGTGGTACAGCGTTATCATGCGCCCCGAAACGGTTTTTGCCGTTTCGGGGCTTTTTTTTAAGGCTCCCTCACCGAGGGGGCTTCGCAAAGCGGTGGAGGAGTCGCAACCGACGGCAAAGTGACCTCGAACAAAAATATACCGAAATTCACTTCTTCTTCAGGCTCCCTCACCGAGGGGGCTCCGCAAAGCGGTGGAGGAGTCGCAACCGACGGCAGCACGACTTCGACCATTCGTTCCATAATATACCGAAATTCACTTCTTCTTAAGGCTCCCTCACCGAGGGGGCTCCGCGAAGCGGTGGAGGAGTCACAACCCTGACTTCCCCGGTGGGGGAAGGTGTCAGCTCCGCTGACGGATGAGGCGCAAACGCCCGTCACAGCGCCCCTGCGAGTGGAAATATACCGAAAAACACAGCGCTTTGCCGTCCTATTATTTGAAAAATACCGAAAGGATATATAAAAATGAGGAAAGAACTTGCAAAAAATTATAATCCTACCGAATTTGAGTCTAGGATTTATAACACCTGGTGCGAAAAGAAATATTTTGCGCCCGACCCCGATAAGAAAAAGAAGCCGTTTTCAATAGTTATCCCCCCGCCCAACGTAACAGGACAGCTCCACATGGGACACGCTCTTGACGAAACGCTTCAGGACATACTTATAAGAACCAAGCGTATGCAGGGCTATTCAACCCTTTGGGTACCCGGCACAGACCACGCAGGTATCGCAACGCAGATTAAGGTTGAGGAAAATCTGCGTGTAAACGAGGGCCTTACCCGTTACGACCTCGGACGTGATAAATTCCTTGAGCGTGTTTGGGATTGGAAAAACAAATACGGCAGCACCATAATCAATCAGCTCAAAAAGCTCGGCGCATCCTGCGACTGGGACAGAGAGCGCTTCACAATGGACGAGGGCTGCTCAAGAGCCGTAAGAGAGGTGTTCGTAAACCTTTACAACAAGGGCCTTATCTACCGTGGCTACCGCATAATCAACTGGTGTCCTGCCTGCCGCACAGCGCTTTCGGATGCCGAGGTTGAGTACAGCGAGATGCCCGGCTCATTCTGGCATATCAGATACCCCGTTGTCGGCTCTGACGAGTACGTGACGATAGCAACCACAAGACCCGAAACAATGCTCGGTGATACAGCCGTTGCGGTTCACCCCGATGATGAAAGATATGCCCACCTTGTTGGCAAAAAGCTTCTTTTGCCGCTTGTAAACAAGGAAATTCCGATTATTGCCGACGAGTACGTTGAGCGTGATTTCGGTACGGGCTGTGTTAAGATTACCCCTGCCCACGACCCCAACGACTTTGAGGTTGGTGCAAGACACGACCTGCCGATAATAAAGGTTATGAACGACGATGCCACAATCTCGGCAGAGTTCGGCGGCGAGTTTGCAGGTATGGACAGATACGAGGCAAGACGTGCAATCGTTGCGGCGCTTGATGAGGGTGGATATCTTGTAAAGATTGAGAGCTGCTCACATAACGTCGGCACCTGCTACCGCTGTAAAACCGTAGTCGAGCCTATGACGAGCGACCAGTGGTTTGTAAAGATGAAGCCGCTCGCAAAGCCCGCTCTTGATGCCGTTCTTTCGGGTGATATCAAGTTTGAGCCTGAAAGATTCAGCAAGACATATATAAATTGGATGGAAAACTGCCACGACTGGTGCATTTCCCGTCAGCTTTGGTGGGGACACAGAATTCCTGCCTTTTACTGCGATGCCTGCGGAAATATGGAGGTGTCAAAGGAGGATATCACCGTCTGCCCGAAGTGCTCGGGAGCTTTGCGCCGTGAGGAGGACGTGCTTGATACCTGGTTCTCGTCCGCACTCTGGCCGTTCTCAACTCTCGGTTGGCCTGATAAGACCGAGGAGCTTGACAGATACTACCCGACCTCTGTTCTCGTAACAGGCTACGACATCATATTCTTCTGGGTTTCGAGAATGATATTCTCAGGCCTTGAGCATATGGGCAAAAAGCCGTTCTCAACCGTATTCATTCACGGTCTTGTAAGAGATGCGCAGGGCAGAAAAATGTCCAAGTCGCTCGGCAACGGTATTGACCCGCTCAAAATTATCGAGCAGTACGGCGCTGATGCGCTCCGCTTTGCTCTTGCTACGGGTAACTCCCCCGGAAACGATATGCGCTTCTCGGATGAGAAAATCGAGTCGGCAAGAAACTTTGCAAATAAGCTGTGGAATGCTTCAAGATTCGTGCTTATGAATCTTACAGAGGATGACGGTGAGCTTCTTGAGCTTCCTGCGCCCTCGGAGCTTACCCTTGAGGATAAGTGGATTCTCTCCCGCCTTAACAAGCTTATAAAAACCGTAAACACCAATATTGACAACTTTGAGGTAGGAATTGCTCTTTCGGAGATTTATTCCTTTACCTGGGATAGCTTCTGCGACTGGTATATCGAGATGGCAAAGAGCCGCACCTTTGCGGGCGGCGGTGAGGCGCTCACAGCAAAGCGTGTGCTTGTGTACGTGCTTACGAATATCCTCAAGCTTCTGCATCCCTATATGCCGTTTATAACCGAGGAAATTTATCAGGCGCTCCCACACTCTGACGAGTCGATTATGATTTCCGCATTCCCCGAGTACAAGGGTGAGCTTGAATTTGCCACCGAGGAGAGCGACGTAGACAGAGTTATTGCCGCTATCGTTGCGGTAAGAGCGCAAAGACAGAAGATGAACATTCCTCCCTCGAAAAAGGCAAAGCTCTACGTTGTTACAAAGTACAAGGCTACCTTTGAAAATACTGCAAAAATTCTTGAAAAGCTTGCATCTGCCTCCGAGGTTATAATCACCGACAGCTATGAGAGTGACAACGCTATAACCGTGGCTACCGATGCGGGTACGCTTTATATTCCGCTTGCCGACGTCGTTGACTTTGAGGCTGAAAGAAAGAGACTTGCAGAGCAGATGAAGAAAAACGACGGTGAGATTGAGCGCATAGAAAAGAAGCTCGCAAACGAGGGCTTCGTTGCAAAAGCACCGAGCGCTGTAATAGAAGCCGAGCGTGCAAAGCTTGCAAAATATATCGAAACACGTGACGCACTTACAGCGGCACTTGCAAAGCTTGGTTGAGCTATGTCGGCATTTTTTGAACAAACCGAAAAAGACACCCTGGAGCAGTTAATTGCCCCGGGGTGCTATCCCGACGACGAGAGTGTAAGAGTGCTTGAAATCCCATCGGGCGTTAGCGAAATCACGGATAACGCATTTCGGGATTTTGAGCATATCGAGAGCGTCGTTATACCGGGTAGTGTAAAAAGGATAGGCGTCTCTGCGTTTGCAGGATGCAAAAATCTCAAAAGCGTTACTCTCACTTACGGTATATCCGAAATTGCAGACGAGGCGTTTTCTTCCTGTCCGTCGCTTCTCGGTATCAGCCTGCCCGACAGCGTGCGCACAATCGGTGAGGGTGCGTTTGAGGGCTGTGCCGCACTTGGCTCTGTGAAAATTTCCGAGCGCTGTGAGTTTATCGGCTCGTCAGCCTTTGCATACTGCTTTAATCTTGCGTCGGTTGAAATTCCGGATAGCTGCGCTACTGTTGAAATGTGCGCTTTTCTTTGCTGCTTTGCTCTCGAATGGGCGAAACTTTCGAACAGCATTGAGCTTTTGCCCGAATCGCTTTTTGAGGGTTGCAGAAGCCTGAAAAACGTAGATTTGCCAACAAAACTTGTCAAAATAAGCGGAAGATGCTTCAAAGGCTGCTCGTCACTTGCAAATATTATACTGCCGATAGGCACGAAATATATCGGGCTTGATGCCTTTGCCGATTGCTCCTCGCTCCTGCGTATAGCGCTGCCTGCGGGGCTTTCGGATATCGAGGATGCAGACGCATTTGAGGGCTGCTCGTCACTCTGTGAAATAAGCTTTGGCGGCGATAGCAAGTCCTGGGAAAATATTACGAGAGGCAGGGTGATAAGCGTGCGCCGAGAGGATATGTCGGTACACGTGCCAAAGGTCACCTTTATGAATTTGAAACGATGAAATACAAGTGTCTTGTGCTAGACCACGACGATACGATAGTAAACAGCACGGCGACTGTCCATTATCCCTGCTTCCTTGAGTATCTTCGTGAGTATCACCCCGAAAAGGCTGATAAGTACACGCTCGAGGACTATCTGCTCAAAAACTTCGACCCCGGTGTAATTTCCTTTTTCCTTGACGACGTGGGCCTTACCCGTGAGGAGTTCAAGTTTGAGGAGCGCTATTGGGCAGAGTACGTAAAGCGGCATACCCCGACGGCATATCGGGGCATTGGCGAGCTTATGGCAAAATTCAAGTCGTCAGGCGGAATTATCGCTATCGACTCTCATTCGCTGCTTGAAAATATCGAGCGTGATATCAGGGAAAATTCTCTGCCCACACCCGACGTTATTTATAGCTGGGATTTGCCCGAGGAGCAAAGAAAGCCGAGTCCCTACACGATACTCGACCTTATGAAAAGGTACGGGCTTCGCCCCTGCGAGGTGCTTGTCGTTGACGACCTGAAGCCGGGCTTCGATATGGCGCGCGGTGCGGGTGTTGACTTTGCCGCGGCAGGCTGGGCGTATAACGTACCCAAAATCGGGGAGTTTATGAGGCAGCATTGCGACTATTATCTGTCAAGCATATCAGAGCTGTCTGCCATTTTGTTTGACGAATAACCGATACAATTGAATAGGACCTGCGGAGCAAAATCCTGCGTCTGTGAGACGTTTTGGGTTTTGCTCCGTGTTTTTGAGTATGTGAAAAAAATAACAAACGAAAAGCCGAAAATCCCATATAAAATATGGAAAATCGAGGATAAAATCCCATAAAAAGTATTGATTTATTCTTTTAAATATGGTATCATTTAGAAAAGGGGTGATTATCATAATAAATCTTAAGCTTTTGAATGCCGGCGGAGAGGTTAAGTTCCGAGCTTACGGCAACGCAATTGATGAAAGATATAGCGGCGTGTACGAGTCGGGTGACAAGTACAGAGTTGAGCTTTGCGACTCGGAGTTCGTAAAAATCAAGCTCGATGAAACTCTTGCCGAATCTATTATTTACGTTCCTGACGGAATTTTCGAATTTGAAATTCCCGAGGGTGATGCAAGAGCCTTCGGATATGCTCCAGAGGCATTTGCGGGTGACTCTCACAGAGTGATTTGTGAGGAGCCGACAGAGGCGGAGATATACGGTGAGCGTCTTATCTCTTTGAACTCACACGACAAGCACAATATACCAAAATATTTCCCTCACGCTTCGGCGAATTTCGTTACGCGTGAAAGTCCGAGCTTCTTTGAGCGAAATGCCATAGACGGAGTGATTTTCAGCGAGGGACACGGAAGATATCCTTATCATTCCTGGGGCGGCGGACTTCGTGAGGATCTTGAATTCACGGTTCATTTCGGTATGCCCGTCGAGGTTAGCAGGGTAGTGCTGTTCCTGCGTGCCGATTTCCCGCACGATACCTATTGGAAAGAGGCGGATATCGAGTTTTCGGACGGAACGGCTCATCACGTAGACCTTATCGGTACGAAAGAGGGTCAGGCGGCAGAATTCGAGCCGAAGATTACCGAATACGTGAAGCTTACAGGCTTCAAGCAGCAAAGACTCGAGGACGGCTCGCTGTCATTTGCGGCGCTTACACAGATACAAATTTACGGTAAATACATTAAAAAGGAGAACGAGGGAATGGAAGTAAGAGATTCCTCTAACGCAAAAGACGTCAAATATTATACAACCGACAGGTTGAGAGAGGAGTTCCACATCGGCAACCTCTTCACCAAGGACAATATCAGAATGGTATACAGCCATACCGACAGAATTATCGTTATCGGTATGATGCCGATAAAGCTTGAGCTTAAGCTTGAGGCAGGCAAGGAGCTTGCGGCTGACTACTTCCTTGAGCGTCGTGAGCTTGGCTGTATTAACATCGGCGGCGAGGGAATTATCACTGTTGACGGTGAGGAGTACGTAATGAATCCCCGTGACGGTATCTACGTCGGTAAGGGACACCGTGACCTCAAGTTCAGAAGCGTTGACGAAGCCAACCCCGCAAAATTCTATATCACATCCTGCCCTGCGCACACCGAGTACCCGACTGTGAAAATCGATATCACAAAGGCTCGTAAAGTGCCCTGCGGCTCGGTTGAGGATTGCAACAAGCGTGTTATCAATCAGTACATACATCCCGAGGTTATGAAGTCCTGTCAGCTCGCTATGGGTCTTACCCAGCTTGACGTAGGCTCTAACTGGAACACTATGCCCTGTCACACACACGACAGACGTATGGAGGTTTATCTTTACCTCGATATGGGCAAAAACGATGCGGTATTCCATATGATGGGTGAGCCCAAGGAAACACGCCACATCATTATGCATAACGAGGAGGCTGTAATTTCTCCCTCTTGGTCAATCCATTCGGGCGTTGGTACAAAGAACTATTCATTCATCTGGGCTATGTGCGGTGAGAACCAGGAGTTCACCGATATGGACCATATCGAAACTAACGAATTAAGATAAATAATATAAGATTTTAAGGAGATAAAACAATGGCAGCAAATACAAGTAATTTCAGCCTTGAGGGCAAGGTAGCGCTTATAACAGGCGCATCCTACGGTATCGGATACGCTATCGCAAAGGGAATGGCAGCCGCAGGCGCAACAATCGTTTTCAACGATATCAAGCAGGAGTTTGTTGACAAGGGTCTTGCATCCTACAAAGCTGACGGAATTGATGCTGTGGGCTACGTTTGTGACGTTACCGATGAGGACGCTGTAAACGAGCTTGTTGCGAAGATTGAAAAAGAGGTTGGTGTTATCGACATTCTTGTAAACAATGCAGGTATCATCAAGAGAATTCCTATGATAGAGATGAAGGCATCCGAGTTCAGACAGGTTATCGACGTTGACCTTAACGCTCCCTTTATCGTATCCAAGGCTGTAATCCCCTCTATGATTGAGAAGGGCGCAGGTAAAATAATCAACATCTGCTCGATGATGAGTGAGTTTGGTAGAGAAACAGTATCTGCTTATGCATCTGCAAAGGGCGGACTTAAGATGCTCACCAGAAACATCGCATCCGAGTACGGACAGTACAACATTCAGTGTAACGGTATCGGCCCGGGTTACATAGCTACTCCCCAGACTGCACCTCTTCGTGAGCGTCAGGCTGACGGCTCGAAGCACCCCTTCGATACCTTCATCACCGAGACAAAGACACCCGCAGGCAGATGGGGCGACCCCTCCGACCTTGCAGGTCCTGCTGTATTCCTTGCATCCGGCGCATCTGACTTCGTAAACGGACAGATACTCTACGTTGACGGCGGTATTCAGGCATACTTCGGCAAGCAGCCCGGCTAATATTTAAAGAGGATTTATAAATGAAAAATTGTAAACAGCTTATTGAAGAAAACAAAGCTTGGCTTGAAGAAACCTTCAAAAAAATAGACAATAAAATGTCTAAGGTAACTCTTCGTTCAAGAAACAAGCTCGCAGATGGCGTTGACGAAAACGGCGTGCATCTTGATAGATGGAATATCGCTCCTAACGAGTGGACAAACGGCTTCTGGGGCGGACTTAACTGTATGCTTTACGCTTACACGGGTAATGAGGAATACCTCAAAACCGCAAAGAGAAGCGAAGAAATTCTTGACGGCGCAATTAAGAACTACGAGCTTCTTAACCACGACGTAGGATTTATTTATCACCTTCTCGCAGGCGCGCTTTATAGACTCACGGGCGACGTTGGCTCAAAAACGAGAAATCTTTTCGCGGCGGCTTCTTTTGCTTCGCGCTTCAATATTGACGGCAAGTTTTTAAGAGCTTGGAACGGCAAGAACAGCATAAACGAGAACTGGACCATCATTGACTGTATGATGAACCTTCCTCTTCTTTATTGGGCATCAAGAGAG
>JAZOWX010000060.1:0-3411 GCA_045659405.1 Eubacteriales bacterium
CGACTTGGTAGGCCGTTACCCCACCAACTATCTAATCGGACGCAAGCTCATCTCTTGGCAAATAAATCTTTGATAGTTGCTTCATGCGAAGCTGCTATTTCATACGGTATTAGCAACTGTTTCCGGTTGTTATTCCGTACCCAGAGGTAGATTGCTCACGCGTTACTCACCCGTCCGCCACTAAACCCAGGACCGAAGCCCCGAGTTCCGTTCGACTTGAATGTGTTATGCACGCCGCCAGCGTTAATCCTGAGCCAGGATCAAACTCTCTAAAAAATTGTATATTAAATCTCACACCAGGTGAGTTAATACCTTTTTCAGAGCTATTTTTACTAGCTTATCTTACTTAATTACTTGTTTGTACTTTGTTAATTCAAAGTGTTTTAACGAGATCTTTCGCACTTTTCAGTGCTTGAAAAATTTCAATGTTGTTCAATTTTCAATGATCAAGTGCCTCTCTTCTGAAAGGCGCTCAATTATTATACAATAAACTGTGCTGTTTGTCAATAGCATTTTTAATTATTTTTCTGATTTTTTTGTATTTTTTGCATTTTTGTCAAATAATCACATACAAGAGCATGGAAGTATGTGGCAAAAGGTAAAAATGGCACAATACAAAATCCACCGTTTTTCGCGCCTACACGCGCGCTATTATATAATATAATGGTAGCAAACCGATTTGACGTTGTCACAAAGAAAAATAAAGCCATATAATTTTAACAGTTTAGTATTGACAACAAATATTTTGTTGTGCTATACTCTACTCACAAAAGCATTGTTACACTCATTACATCAAAACAGTCAACTACTGACAGAACGGAGCATGCTATGACTTTATACGAAGAAATTTATTTCGACATAACTGTCGAGGGTAAAAAAAGTGACGTAAAAAGATTGGAAAAATTTCTGCTTGGCGGCGGGTGTGACGATTTCTTTGAGGTACATCCGGAGCATATCAGCTATTCCGACGAGTTTGCAGATGTAGACGACTCAACCAATGTTAGAATGTTCTTTTCGGACGATCTTGGCATAGAGATCGACGAGCTTGATACCGACGAATTTCTTGAGATATTCTGCCGCGCGGCAGCATCTCTTGACATCACCGGCCATATTTACGACATCAACGATGACGAATACAGCTTCCGCAGCGAGGCCGGATCGGACGACTACTACAACGCGAAGAACGTGCGCATATTCAACGACGAGCTTGATGACGCGGCGCGTAGCGAGGAAGTAGACGACGAGGACTAAGAAAGAAACATTACACGGGTTGCCGTCTTATAAACGGCAGCCCTGTTTTAAGGAAAGGAGATAAATGGTGGAAATAAAACTTTCAGACCGCTTCACATACGGCAAACTATTCAGGTTTGCGATACCGTCGGTCGTTATGATGTTATTCTCATCGATCTACGGTGTGGTTGACGGACTTTTCGTATCCAACTTTGTCGGCAAGACGGAGTTCGCGGCTATCAACCTGCTCATGCCGGTGCTGATGATAATCGGCGCGTTTGGATTTATGATCGGCGCTGGAGGTACTGCCGTTGTGTCAAAGACACTCGGTGAGGGTGAGACAAAGCTTGCCAACCGCTATTTTTCTCTTTTTGTTTACCTGATCATCATCGTGGGCGCCTCGATGTCCCTGTTGGGTATTATCTTTATCCGTCCGCTTTCAATGATGCTCGGCGCAGAGGGTGCAATGCTGGATGCCTGCATACGCTACGGCAGGATCGTGCTTGCAGCAATGCCCTTCTTTATGCTTCAGAACCTTTTCCAGAGTTTTTTGATAGTTGCAGAGCGACCAAAGCTCGGACTTACAGTTACGGTATTTGCCGGTGTTACAAACATGGTGCTTGATGCACTTCTGATACTTGTAATTCCGCTCGGGCTCGAGGGCGCGGCAATCGCAACCTCTACAAGCCAGCTTGTCGGAGGAGTAGTACCCGTAATCTTTTTCGCCAGAAAAAATTCAAGCCAGCTCGCCCTGACCAGAACCAAGTTTTACGGCAAGGCTCTGCTTCGCGCGATAACAAACGGATCATCCGAGCTGATGAGCAACATCTCGATGTCCATCGTTACCATTATCTACAACTTCCAGCTTATGCGCCTTATCGGTGAGGACGGAGTTGCAGCAAACGGCATCATAATGTACGTTGCGTTCATCTTTATTGCAATGTTCCTCGGCTTCTCGGTCGGCACCGCACCCATCATCGGATACCATTACGGTGCGCAAAACACGGACGAGCTTAAAAGCCTTTTGAAAAAGGGCGCAACGGTTATGCTGGTCGGTGGATCCGCCCTGTCGATCATATCTATAGTGTTGGCACAGCCACTCTCTACGATATTCGCAGGTTATGACCAAAACCTGGTTGAAATAACAGCAAACGGTCTCAGAATTCACTCAACGTGCTTCGTTTTTGCCAGCCTTGGCATCTTCGGATCATCATATTTCACCGCACTTAACAACGGACTTATTTCCGCGGTTATCTCATTTACAAGAACCCTCGTTTTCCAGATCGGCGCACTTCTTTTGCTCCCCATCTTTCTTGATCTTAACGGTGTGTGGCTGGCTACTCCCGTGTCCGAGGTTCTCTCGCTTATTCTTACGGTAATACTCTTCATCGCAAATCGAAAGAGATACAAATATTTCTAAACAAAACCAAAAAGGAGGATATTAGCTATGTTTGAAAAACTGAAAAAATTCGACTGGGGATATATCCTCGTCTTTTTAGCGCTCACTGCAATAGGTGTATGCCTGATCGCCATGAGCGATGCACTCAAAATTATGGCTATCACGATCGGGTGCATTGTAATTGTGGGGGGTATTGTGCTTGGTGTATTTGCTATCATAGACAAGCACCGTAGCATAGGCTTCGCATTCAAGGTGTTTTTCTCGGTATCCTGTCTCGTTGCCGGCATACTTACACTGATCTTTAACGAGGATGCAGCCGACGTTATCATCGCAGTGCTTGCGCTTTTGCTTATAATCGATGCATCTTTCAAGCTCAACACGACGGTGATGTCCAAAAGATATCTCCTTCCCCTTTGGTGGATAGAGCTCGTGCTTTCGGTCGCAACCATCGTAATTTCCTTTATTATGATAAGATTCACGCCTGCGAGCATTTCGGTTGCGTCCGTCATGCTGGGCATCGCATTTATCCTTGATGCGATCGCAAACGTCGCATCCCCATTCTTTATATTTGTTTACCGCGAGCGTCAGAGGAGCGAATCCTATGCCGAGGTAAAGGCAGAGCTTGACGAGAAAGAGGAAGAATAATTTCAAAAAATCCCGAGGCTCTTTCGGGATTTTTTTGATATTTTCTCAAAAAATGTAACCTTTACCGCAAAAATCCTGTCATTTAAGGTGAAGGCGCCAAAATTTTGCAAGGAGGTGTTGAGTATGGACGACCGTGC
>JAZOWX010000061.1:0-16159 GCA_045659405.1 Eubacteriales bacterium
ATTTTGCAGGCCTTGTAAAAGAGAATTTAAACGAGTCAGAGGCCGCTTATTTTGACTCTCATATAGCCCTCGTCGAGCCCTCTATCGGAAGAATGGTTCCTGCAACGCCCAAGGAGATTGCAGAGAAAAATCCTCTTGCGGTATGCGTTGAGCCCTATTGCGAGCTCCCCGTAGATAAGCACGGCTTTAAGGGCGAAATTCCCGAAATCAAGAATATGGTGCCCTTCGCACCCTTCGATTTCTTTATCCGCCGTAAGCTCTTTATGCACAATATGAGCCATGCGCTTACCGCTTATTTCGGTGCGCTCCGTGGATATACATACATCTGGGAGGCGGTGTCCGACCCCGAAATCAAGGCTCTTGCCGCAAGTGCGCTTTCCGAAGCATCACAGGCGCTTCACCTCGAATACGGTGTTCCTACCGAGGAGCTTAAGTCCTTCTCCGACAATCTTATAGAGCGTTTCCAGAATAAGCTTCTTGGCGATACCATTGAGCGTGTCGGCAAGGACACCAAGCGTAAGCTCTCCGAAAATGACCGCTTTGTCGGCACAGTACGTCTTTGCGAAAAGCACGGAATTGCACCGACCTGTGTTTTAGCAGGTCTTGCGGCAGGTCTTCACTTCGCTCCCGTGGGTGACGACTCATCGGTCGAGGTAGCCGAAGCCGCTCGCAAGAGCGTGGCTGACGCACTCTCGGTTTACTCGGGAATTTCGGCAGATACACAAACGGCAAAAGAGATAGCCGCCCTCTACACCAAGATAAACGAAAAAACTCCTATAAGCAAAATCATTTGATAAAACGAGTTTTTAAAGCCTATTCAATTTAGGCAACCGAATAAAAAGGCTGAAGCCCAAGTATTTCACAGAGGGCATCAGCCTTTTTCTTTTTCACAGCGCCATTTGTCCTTGGCACAGCGAAAAAACATTTTCAGTTTTCTTTTGATTTTAACGGCTCGTCAAAAATTGCGCTCACGCTCGACAAGCTCCCAAGCCTTTTTCACAAGGTGGCGGAATTCGGGCTTTGTAAGTGCGGGGCATATCATACTTTGACGTGATGAATTTACGTCCTCACCCGAAATTTCGGTCATACCGTATTTTCTGCAAAGAGCCTGAAGCCTTGTAATCTGCTCGGGTGTGTTACGTGCGGGCATATAGGTAATTGCCCTGACACCCTCTTTATACAGCATATCGAAAAGCTCGTCGAGGAAATCATCCTCAAACTTTTGCGCCTTTTTATCACCTGTCGGTGACTCGCCAACGTCGCCAAGATATGCGTAGCAAAGTATTGCGCCAACCTCGTCTGCAAGGCTGACAGCTTCAGGCAGAGTAAGGCACTCGTCTGTTGCGGGGATGTAAAATTTCTCTACGAGATTTGCCTTTAAAACGCCAAGCAGGTCGTAAAGAAAATGAGGGTTGTCATTGTCGGTAAGCTGTGCTTTTTGCTTGTCTGACAGCGTAATATGCAAACTGTCATTTACAAAATCTGCGCATTTTTCCTTTCCAACCGTATCTACGATTTTTTTACTGAGCGCATAAAGCAGATGTCTTTCGGTAACAGAACCACCATCGTTATAACAGGATATCGACAAAACGTCCTTATCAAAATCAAGCGCAAGCTCGGGTATAGCCGTCAGCTCGTTGATTTTAGCGAGCATTTTACGGTTACGCTCGTTTCGTCTTTCACGCAGGGGAGCAAAGACCTCTGCGAGTCTTTTAAATCCGCTTTTCGGCACGCTGTGAATTGCCATATAAGCAACACCCACCTGGTCGGGGTTGTTGAGGCGACGGTCTGCCATAGCCGTTTGGCGAAGACTCACACGGCATTCCATACCGCAGGTAGTGCCGATACCGCAAATTTGACCCGCCAAGCGGAATTCTTCAGCACCACCGATGCTGTCGTGGTCCATTATTCCCGCAGTTTCAAGTCCCTCTGCCCGTGCCGCATAAACGGCGGCGGTGGGAGAATACGGAGAGAACGAATAGATAGTATGTATGTGGTTGTTAGCGTATTCCGGCTTCACCTCGGGATGCGCCTTTTCGTCGGCAATAATCTTTTTTAAGTTTTCAAGCCTTTCGCTTGCGCTGTCGACATTAAGAAGCCGAAGCTCGTTTTGAAGTTCAATAAATTTACTCATATCTTAGTTAAGCATCGTCTGTCCGCCGGTTACGGGGATAGCCTGTCCTGTTTCATAAGTTTGTTCAACGCAGTAAAATACCGCCTTTGCTACGTCGGCGGGTGTGCATCCGCGACGAATCGGTGACTTCGAAAGGTAGAAGTTCTTAACGTCCTCGACGGTTTTAGCGCCGGGCACCTTGCCTGCGTTAAGATACTGCACGAAAAGACCGCGCACGGGGTCGGACCAAAGAGGACCGTCGTAGAAATTACCGGGGCAGATAGCGTTGATTTTAATCTGATGCTCGACAAGCTCAAGCGCAAAGCTCTGGGTAAGTCCGATACCGCCAAACTTTCCACCCGCATAAGCGAAGTTGTTCTTCGAGCCGGTGAGTCCGGATTTGGAGTTTATCTGAATAATATCGTACCACTCGTTGGGGTTTGCCTCGTGTTGAGCCTTCATAATCTCGGAGGCATATTTTACGCAATAATAGTAGCCAAAGTAGTTTACCTTGGTAACGAATTCAAACTGCTCGGGGGTTAATTCCTCAAGGCTTCCCGCCTTAAGTACACCTGCGTTTGCGACGAATATATCAATTCCACCAAACGCCTGTACCGTACGAATAACAAGCTCCTCGACAGATTCGGGCGAGCTGACGTCAACCTTGATGCCTACCGCATTTTCGCCAAGCTCTTTTGCTGATGCAGATGCCAGCTCCTCGTTAATATCCGCAAGCACGACACACGCTCCCTCTCGGTAAAGCTCCTTTGCGATTCCGAGACCAAAGCCCTGCGCACCTCCGGTTACAACTGCGATTTTTCCGCCGAGACGTCCTTTTGTATCAGGTCTGCTTTTGGCATTCTTCGCGGCGAGTTCTTTTGCTTCTGTTAAATTCATTTCTACTCCTTCTGACAGCGGTGTGCAAAACGCACTCCGTACGTCGCTTTTTGTGTTAGTACACTACATTATAATACAAAACCAAAGCGGTGTCAAGTTATTAGCCGAAAGGAACAAAGAAAACAGAAAAATCACGAATAAAGGCGAGCGGGGAGCTTTTACGCCAGAAGATAAAATCCGACCTGCGCTCTAAATACTTAAAATAAAAAAATTCTCTACCTTTGAATTCCGGCAAACGCAAGAAATTCCTCAAAACACCTTGCATTAACTTTTTTATGTGCTATAATTAAACAGTACGGATTTACCGACCGCATTTGGTTGTATACTCTCGTATTTTGGAAATTCTATTTGGATATTTGAGGAGGATTTATGACACCGTTTGAAATTGCAGGACAAATAATAAGCATCGCTGCTATGGGGTGCAATATCATTTCGTATCAGCAGAAAAAACAGAGCAGCCTCGTTATATGCCAGCTTTTGGGCGGAGGCTTTTTTCAATAAGCTTTTTCCTGCTCGGAGCGACGGTTGGCGGACTTCTTAATCTTGTGGCGGCTATCCGTGCGGTTATCTTCCTTTTCCCGAAAAGATTCAACGCAACTCACCCGGCATGGCTGGTTGGCTTCATTGCCTGTTATATACTGTTTTACGTGCTTACCTTTACGGTATTCGGCACAGAGCCGACACCACTGGCATTCGCAATAGAAATTCTTCCCGTCGTTGGTATGACAGCGCTTTCGGTTGGATTTATGCTTTCGGATTCAGGCAAGGTGCGTCTGCTCGGACTTATTTCATCCCCCGCTTGGTTAATCTACAACATTTACTATCTGTCAATCGGCGCAATAATCTGCGAAGCGCTCAGCCTCGGCTCGATATTTATCGGTATGCTTCGCCACGATAAAAAGTAACCTTTTGTAAGAATTTCGGCATATAAAAAACAAAAAGCTTGAGGGCTTCGACCTTCGGGCTTTTTTGTTTGACGCTTATAAAAATATTTTAAAGTCTCGTAACGCAAAAAAATAGTCGAATTTCGTTGACAATCCGAAAAATGTGTGTTAAAATAAAGCATATTGTTATTTCGGGCATAAACTCTGAATTTTGTTTTGTAAAAGCTTCGGCTTTTATAAATAAATGCGTTCCGCGGTGAATGCAAGCTACGGACGCCAAAAAATTTAAGGAGGAACATTGAAAATGTTCAAGAAAGTTTTATCCCTTGTTCTCGCTCTGGCTATGCTCAGCGGCCTCGCTATCGCTTTCACCTCTTGCAACGGCGGCGGCGATGCTGTTTCTGACATGACCGAAGCTCCCCTTGCCGAGGTTACACTCACTAAGGACTTCGAGATCCCCAGTGATTTCAAGCTCGGTGTTATCTGCCTTCACGACGAGGCTTCTACCTACGACCTCAACTTCATCAATGGCGTTGAGAAAATCAAAACCGTGCTTGGTCTTACGAACGAGCAGGTTATCTACATGAAGAACGTTCCCGAGAGTGCAGAGTGCACCACAAAGGCTAATGACCTTGTAGACCAGGGCTGCGATATCATATTCGCAAACTCCTTCGGTCACGAGTCCTTCCTTCTTGAATCTGCAAGAAATCACCCCGACGTTCAGTTCTGCCACGCTACAGGTACTATGGCTCACACCGAGGGACTTGCTAACTTCCACAACGCATTCGCTTCTATCTACGAGGGTAGATACCTTGCAGGTGTTGCTGCAGGTCTTAAGCTCAACGAGATGATAGCTGACGGCAAAATCACCGCTGACGAAGCAAAAATGGGTTACGTTGGCGCATTCACCTACGCAGAGGTTATTTCCGGCTACACCTCATTCTACCTTGGCGCAAAGTCTGTTTGCCCCACCGTTACTATGGAGGTTCAGTTCACCGGCTCTTGGTATGATGAAATCAAGGAAAGAGAAGCAGCTACCGCTCTTATCAACAACGGTTGCGTTCTTATCTCGCAGCACGCTGACTCTATGGGCGCTCCCACAGTTTGTGAGGACAGAGGCGTTCCGAACGTTTCCTACAACGGTTCTACCGACGAGTCCTGCCCCGAGACATTCATCGTTTCCTCGAGAATCGATTGGGCTCCCTACTACTACTACATCATCAAGCAGTATTCCAACGGACAGGATATCGCTGCTGACTGGACAGGTACTGTTGCTACAGGCTCTGTAGTTCTTACAGGTGTTAACAAGACTGCTGCAGCTGCCGGCACATTCGAGAAAATTCAGGAAGTTGCTGCAAAGCTTGCAGACGGTACTCTTAAGGTATTCGATACCGATAACTTCACCGTTAACAACGAAAAGCTTGACAGCTATATGGCTGACGTTAATACCGATGATGCTTTCACTCCCGATACCGAAGCTATTGTAGACGGCTACTTCGCAGAGAGCGCAGAGCGTTCCGCTCCTTACTTCGATATCAAAATCGACGGAATCACCCTTATCAACCAGGAGTTCTGATTTCACGGAATTTAAATTCCGCTAAAAACAAGCGGGGCACCGCCCCGCTTGTTTCCTAATTTACAAGAAACAACCAAGCGGCTCGAGTTTTTTCTCAAGTCGCTTGCTTGGGTTTTGTAGAAGATTTTCTAAATTTCAGGCAAGAGAGAATAATACGAACTTGCGCTTGCCTACGGAGGAGCTTTGATGAATAAAGAGATTGCCATTGAAATGAAGGGGGTCACAAAGACCTTTGGCAGCGTTATAGCCAACAACAACGTGGACCTCACCGTATATAAGGGTGAAATCCTCGCAGTTCTTGGCGAAAACGGCTGTGGCAAGACCACCCTTATGAATATGATAGCCGGCATCTATTATCCTGATGCGGGTAGTATTTCTATCGACGGAGTCGAGGTAAACATACAATCCCCCGCTGATGCTTTCGCTCACGGAATAGGTATGATACACCAGCACTTCAAGCTGGTAGACCTTTTCACCGCTGCCGAAAATATCACGCTCGGCAATAGTTCCGAGGAGCGCTATAATATAGCAAAGGTAACAGCCGAGGTCCAAAAGATTGCCGACAAATACGGCTTCCATATCGAGCCCCAAAAGAAAATATACGATATGTCGGTATCCGAAAAGCAGACGGTTGAGATTATAAAGGTGCTTTACCGAGGCGCTGACATACTTATACTTGACGAGCCGTCAGCCGTTCTTACACCGCAGGAAACAGACCGTCTTTTCGAGGTGCTTCGCAAGATGCGAGATGACGGAAAATCCATAATTATAATCACTCACAAGCTCCACGAGGTGCTTTCAATCTCGGACAGAGTAACAATTCTTCGCAAGGGTGAGCTTATCGGTACGGTGGACACAGACAAGACGAGCGCTGAAGCTCTTACCGAAATGATGGTAGGCAGAAAGGTAACGCTCAATATTGACCGCCCTATCCCCGAGAGAGTACAGAACAGACTTGAGGTAAAAAATCTTTCTATGGTTAATGCCGAGGGTGTAAAGGTGCTTCAGGACATAAGCTTTACAGCTCGCTCCGGCGAGATTCTCGGTATTGCGGGAATTGCGGGCTCGGGTCAGCGTGAGCTTCTTGAAGCAATTGCAGGTCTTAAAGAGCTTGAATCGGGAGAGATTGTTTTCACCCGTCCGAAAAAGGGGTTGCCCGTATCCTTCTATCATAAAACGCTCGCTGAGGTCAAGGCTCTTGCCGCTGGCGGCAAATTCCATTACGAGGACGGCAAAGCGGTCAATTTCGATGGTATGACCAACAAGGAAATCCGTCAGCTTGTTAATGCGGGCAAGGTTCTTTTCAACGAAGATGACGTTATGGATTTGCGTGGCAAAACTCCGCTTCAGATACGTGAGGTTGGTGTCAGACTTTCATTCGTGCCCGAGGACAGACTCGGAATGGGTCTTGTCGGAAATATGGACATCGTTGACAATATGATGCTGCGAAGCTACCGCAAGGGCAGGTCTGTGTTCGTTGACAGAAAGCGCCCGAGCAACCTTGCTGACAAGGTCGTAGCCGAGCTTGAGGTTGCTACACCCAGTACACACACCTCGGTAAGACGCCTTTCGGGCGGAAACGTGCAAAAGGTGCTTGTCGGACGTGAGATTGCCGCAGCTCCCTCTGTGCTTATGGCGGCATACCCCGTCAGAGGTCTTGATATAAATTCCTCCTACACGATATACAATCTTCTCACAGAGCAGAAGAAGAGGGGTGTTGCAGTAGTATTCGTTGGAGAGGACCTCGACGTTCTTCTTGAGCTTTGCGACAGAATAATGGTAATATGCGCCGGAAAAATCACCGGTATCGTTGACGGCAGAACCGTCACAAAAGAAGAGGTCGGTCTTCTTATGACAAAAACCGACGCAGACGAAAAAAAGGAGGTATTATAAATGAAGCTGAACACGAAAAAATTCGAGCTTCCCTTTCACGTAGTTAAAAGAAGCGTTATACCTCTTTGGAAATCCTTGCTGTTCAGAGTTATAGCAGTTCTCGCGGCGCTTCTTCTTTGCTCGGTGCTCTCCATTTTTATGATAAAAGCAAACCCGATAAAGTTTGTCAGCAGTATGTTTGACGGCGCTTTCGGCACACCTGCAAGAATATGGGCTTTTGCCAAGGATGCGGCAGTACTGCTTTGCATCGCACTTGCAATAACACCTGCTTTCAAGATGCGCTTTTGGAATATCGGAGCCGAAGGACAAACTCTGATGGGTGCACTTGCAGCCGTTGCTGTAATCATTTACGGCAAGGGACTTCCCGAACCGATTTTGATTATATTTATGTTTATAGCTGCGCTCGTTGTCGGAGCACTCTGGGGCGGTCTTCCCGCACTTTTCAAGGCTATTTGGGGAACTAACGAAACGCTCTTCACGCTTATGATGAACTACGTTGCCACAGGTCTTGTATCCTACTATCTGCTTCTTTGGACTCCGAGCGGCTCGAGCGTTCTCGGCAGACTCGACAAAGGTCACCTGCCGATTATTCTGCACGAAAACTTCCTTATGATACTGCTTGTGCTTTTGCTTACCGCAGGCGTGTTTATTTATCAGAAATATACGAAGCAGGGATACGAAATATCTGTTGTCGGAGAATCCGAAAACACCGCTGAATACATCGGTATCAACGTAAAGCGGGTAATCATCCGCACGATGCTCATCTCGGGTGCTATCTGCGGCTTTGCAGGCTTCCTTATCGTAGGCGCACTTGACCACTCCGTATCGGTTACGTCTGTCGGCGGAATGGGCTTCACCGCAATAATGGTTTCCTGGCTTGCCAAATTCAATCCGCTTGTGATGATAGGAACAAGCTCGTTTATCACCTTCCTTGATAGGGGTGCTGCACAGGTTACTACCGTTTTCAACGTCGACTCATCATTCCCCGATATGGTTATCGGAATTGTGCTGTTCTTCATCATCGGATGCGAATTCTTTATAGGATACGAGCTTAAATTAAAGTCACGTGAGGATACGAAAAAGGTGTCCGTCACCGAAGAAAAAAACGAAAGTGCGGGAGGTAGCGAGCAATGATGTTTCTTGATTATATTCTGACCTCTGTTGCTCTTGGTATGACCTTCCTTCTCGGTTGTACGGGAGAAATTCTTACCGAAAAGGCAGGACACCTTAACCTCGGAATACCCGGTATTATGTGTATCGGTGGCGCAACAGGCTGTCTTGCTCTGAAATTCTGCTACGGCCTTCCCGGAATTCTCGTGGTCATTATCGCAATCATAGCCTCTATTATCGGTGGCGCTATTATGGGAGCGATATACAGCTTCCTCACGGTTACCCTAAAGGCTAACCAGAACGTTACAGGTCTTGCTATGACTACCTTTGGTGTCGGTGTAACGAAATATATTATGTCGGGTATGGCAATAGGCGCTCATAAGAATTATCTTTACGCCCTCAAGTATTTCCGTATGCCCTTCTCTGCGGCTTCAAACGGTATTAAGTATTGGGGAATTATGATGTATCTGGCAATAGCCATTGCCATTGCAGCAGCTTACGTGCTTTCTCGCACGAGAGTTGGACTTCACCTGAGAGCTGTCGGAGAAAACCCTGCTACCGCAGACGCTGTTGGAATCAACGTTACCGCTTACAAATACGGCGCAACCTGTATCGGAAGCGCTATTGCGGCACTCGGTGGACTCTACTACATTATGGACTTTATGGGCTCGGTTGAAGCCTATAAAACAATAGAAGCTCTCGGTTGGCTTTCGGTTGCGCTGGTTATATTCACGCTCTGGAAACCGCTTATAAGCATTGCGGGCTCGATTATATTCGGTATGCTCTACCTTGCCGGAACGAGAATTCCAACGCTTCTTGGAATAAAGCTCCCGATGAGTGCTACACCGCTTCTTCAGATGCTTCCCTACCTTGTAACGATAATAGTTCTTGTAATTACGAGCATCGGTAAAAAGCGTGAAAATCAGCCGCCCGCTTCGCTGGGCGTACCTTATTTCCGTGAGGAAAGATAAGCTCACGTGCGGACATATTTGCCAAGACCGAAAAAGTCCTGCCGCATATATAACAGACCGCAAAGGACTATTTTCTCTTTTCTGCGTCTAATATAAGTTCGGAAAAGATGTTGAAATCCTACGGATTTCTTCAAATTTATGGACTTTTTCTACCGTCGTTTCGGAGGCTCAACGTACGCGTGTACGTCTTTTGCCACCGAAGCGGCGCTTCTTGGCTAAATCTGCCTCGCCCGTTTCTCCGAGGCAGCCGAACAAAAACGGTTTAAGTATGAGGCATAGAGTGAAATCTGTGCCTCTTTTCTTTTTTCACGTAATAATATCGAGGTCGGAAAACTCCGTTTCCCATCTTTTTATGAGTTTTTGTTCTATTTCCGCTCCCTGCTCTGTCGTACACCTGTACGACGACGAGTACGGGAGCGAAAATTTCTGCTCAAAATTAAGCTAACCGACGGACATATTTGCCAAGTCTGAAAAAAGGAAGAGAAAATCCAAGCGATTTTCTCTTCCTTTTTTATGTATTTTTTCTGTGTCTGCTTTATTTTAGCATTTCTCACTTATTCTGCTCGCGGAAAACAACGTTTCCTGTTTTGGCGTCCATAGATTCAACGATAGCGAGCGACTCAAGCGGATATCCGAGATTTCTTATGCTTCTCCCGCCATATTGGAAGCCCTTTTCGATAACTATACCGATGCCCGAAACGACAGCGTCTGCCGACTCGGTAAGCGAAATAAGACCCTGAAGTGCGCATCCGTTTGCGAGAAAATCGTCAACGATAAGCACCTTGTCGTCGGAGGACAAAAACTTCTTTGACACGATAACCTGATTTTTGTTCTTGTGTGTAAAGGATTCAACCTCGGTGGTATACATATCACCGTCTATGTTTATGCTCTTTGCTTTCTTGGCAAATACCATAGGAACACCAAAGCAACGTGCAACAGCATACGCAATAGCAATTCCTGATGCCTCGATAGTCAGAACCTTTGTTACTTCCTTATCCGCAAAGCGTCTGTGAAACTCCCTGCCTATTTCGTCAATAAGTGCAACGTCCATCTGATGATTGAGAAAGCTATCAACCTTAAGAACGTTTCCCTCTTTAACAATGCCTTCCTTCAAAATGCGTTCTTCCAAAAAATTCACGGGTCCACCTCAAATTTAAAATTATTAACATCATTATAAACCTATCGACATATTTTGTCAAGATATTATATAAAAAGGCGGTTGGTTTGGATAAATTCAAGTCAATATTTTGTTTTCAAGGCTTACACCAAGCGTCGGATTTCTCTGCTTCAGCCCCCAAAGCCAAAAGTCTCAACAATATAAATTTGGGACAAGGCGCTCCGAAGAAAGTGCGGTTTTTTGCGCATCATTCACGCATATCAAGCACAAAATGCAATGTTTGGTTTGCAAAATTGCGGTTTTTATCTAGTTAAAAAGTCGTCCGCTTCTTCCCTGCTTGTGAATACAACAACCTTTTTATCATTGTATTTTTCCAGGAGCTTAAAAATCCTTGGCCGTTGCACTTCGTTAAAGCTTTTTATAAATTCGATAAACTCTGCGTCGTCCTCGGTCTGTACCCACGGTATATCGCTCCGAGCCTTTCCTTGTCTTTCTCTGACTCCGCCAAGGCAAACATCAAGTGGATAGTCGAGAAAAATCGCAGTATCGCATACCGCAAGGCGAAGCTCCATACTGGAGGCATAATTGCCGTCGATAATCCACTCGTCGGTTTCAAGCACGGCGGCCAACCGTTCAAGAAAAACGCTTGTTTCCACCGTGGTTTTATCTGCGTTCCAATACATCACATCAAGGTGGTGAAGCGGAATTCCCGTTTTCTTATGCAGGGCTCTTGAAAAACTGCTTTTTCCGCTGCCGGGGCAACCGATTACAATAACTTTTTTCATATTTCATTCATCCCGTCTGCCGTATGTATTAGTTTTGCTGTACCTCTGCGGGCAGGGGGCGAAAACCGCTTTAATTGCGCTAAGAACAGATTTCGCCAAGCTCCATACGGCAAAGAATTATTTCTTCAAAATAACACGTATCACCCAAAGCTGAAATTCTTTCGGTAAGGCGTTCAAAATCAAAAGCAGCGGATTACGATTGATAGAATACGCAAACCTTGGTTTACTTTTCGTTATGATTTTCAGCGTTTTGGCTGCGATTTTGGCGGGTTTAATCTTCCTCGCTTCTACACCGTTGACTATTCTTTTGAAGCGCTCCGCATTGCAGGAATACAGCTTCGTTCTCTCGCAGAAGCCGTCAAGCGCTAGAAGAGATGCGTCAATCATACCCGTATCAACAGCACCTGCACGAAGCACAGAAACCGTGATACCGAGCAGCTGAAGCTCCATACGAAGCGAGTACGCATACTTGTCGAGCGCCGCCTTTGTTATAGCGTAAATGCCCGTAAACGGCAGCGGGTCAAGCGGTGCAAGCTCACTCGTCGTCATGAGTATTTTGCTACCACGGGACAGCAGCGGCAAAAACCTCCTATTTACAGCCACAGCGCCGAAAAGATTTATTTCAAAGATTCTTTTGAAATTCTCCTCGCTCATCTCGACGAGCGAGTCAAGCATATAGACTCCTGCAAAATGCACAATTGCATAAAGGCTGTCGGTAATCTCGCACACACGCTCGTAAGCCGAATTTAAGCTCCCCTCGTCGGTTATATCGGCCACAATCGGGATTACTCCCTCCTCCGCCTCACCGCACCTTTTATCAAGTGCGATAACACGGTATCCGCTATTTTTATAAAGCTCGACAGCCGCTCTTCCCATACCGCCGAAAGCTCCTGTTATAAGCACAGTTTTCAAAATTATCACCTCACGTTAAGTTTAACATTTTTTTCGCCACATGTCAACAAAATACGGCGCTATATTTGAATTACAATAAAAGATACCATACGAGTTTATTTTGTACAAATGCACAAAAGACGAGCATGCCGCAAGTGACATACTCGTCTTTTATGTTTTTTCTGTTTATCCCACGCTGCTTTCAAGTCGCTCGGCATAACGCACAGCTTCCATAGCATCACAGCCGTAGAAGTCTGCGCCTATCATTTTCGCATAGTCCTCGTTGAGGACTGCGCCGCCTACCATAATTTTAGCACTCGGAAGCTCGGCACGCAGGAGCTTAATGGTTTCTTCCATTGCAGGCACGGTGGTGGTCATAAGAGCGCTGAGTCCGACAAGACCTGCACGAATTTCACAAGCCGCACGCTTTATTTCCTCGGGCGATACGTCATGCCCAAGGTCGAGTACGGTAAAACCGTAATTTTCAAGCAAGAGCTTTACAATATTCTTGCCTATATCGTGAATATCTCCCTTGACTGTCGCAAGGACAATTTTGGTTTTCCGCTTATCGCCGCTATCGGTCATAACCGACTTTATAACCTCAAATGCCGATTTTGCCGCCTCGGCACTCATAAGAAGCTGGGGAAGATAAACGCTCTTTTTCTCAAAGCCGACACCAACGGTATTGAGCGCCGGAATTATGTGCTCGTTTACTATCGACAGCGGCTTGTATGTGCCAAGCATCTGTTGCGTTATATCGTGCGCCGCCTCGCAGCGCCCCTTTATTATAGCGTCGGTCAGCGCCAAGCTGCCCGTGTCGTCGGTCTTTGCCGCCTTCGGTGCTTCAACCGAGAGTCCCTCGGCATAAGAAATATAGTCTGTAAAATTCTCATCCAGCCCCGAAAGCGCAAGGTATGCACGCCATGCCTTCATCATTTCCACCGAATGAGGATTTATAATAGCCGCTGAAAGTCCCGAAAACATTGCCGCAGTAAAGAAGCTTGAATTTATAAGCTCACGTGCGGGAAGACCAAAGGATACGTTTGAAACACCGAGCGAGGTTTTGCAACCGAGCTTTTCGTTTATCAGCTTCACGCACCGAAGCGTTTCTTTTGCCGCATCCTTGTCTGCGCTTACAGCCATTGCAAGCGGGTCGAAGATTATATCCTTTTTGCATATTCCCCATTTTTCCGCTTCGGCAAGTATACGTTCAGCAATAGCAAGTCTTCCCTCTGCGGTTTTCGGAATACCGCCCTCGTCAAGCGTCAGAGCTACAACCACACCGCCGTATTTTTTCACAAGCGGGAAAATCTCTGCCATACTCTCGGCTTTGCCGTTTACAGAGTTTATCATCGCTTTGCCGTTATATCTGCGAAGCGCCGCCGCCATAGCACGTGGATTTGCCGTATCTATCTGAAGCGGAAGCGCAGTTACCGCCTGAAGCTCGGTTATGGCACGCACAAGCATTTTTTCCTCGTCTATTTCGGGAAGCCCTACGTTAACGTCAAGTATCTGTGCGCCGCACTCCTCCTCGGCTATGCCCTCCCTGAGTATATAGTCCATATCACCAAGGCGAAGCGCTTCCTTGAAGCGTGGCTTGCCGGTAGGATTTATGCGCTCACCTATAAGCACGGGTTCTTTGTCAAAAGCTACCGCTGATGCATACGAGCTTACAGCGGTTACCGACTTTTCCTCTATCGGGGAAAGAGAAATGTCACGTGTGGCTCGAACAAGCTCGGCAATATATTCGGGTGTTGTACCGCAACAGCCGCCAAGCGCACGGACACCGTTCATCTTTGCCGCCTCTGACATCTGCTGTGAGAAACCGACAGCGTCAACGTCATATACGGTTTTGCCCGACACCGCCCTCGGAAGTCCTGCATTTGGCTTGAATAAGAGCGGCAGCGAGGAAAGCTCGGAGTAGCTCCTGATAACTTCCAAAAGCGCCTTCGGGCCGAGCGAGCAGTTGACACCGATAGCGTCAGCGCCCATACCCTCAAGCATAGCTATCATAGCGGCGGGGGTCGCACCTGTCATAAGCTTTCCGTCCTCACCGTAGGCATTTGAAACAAACACAGGAAGCTCACAGCACTCCTTTGCCGCAAGAAGCTCCGCCTTTGTCTCATAGCTGTCATTCATAGTTTCTATGAAAATGAGGTCAGCGCCCGCCATAGCACCGATTTTCACCGTCTTTGCAAATATGCCGACAGCATCCTCGAAATCAAGGTCGCCGTACGGCTTCAGCATCCTGCCGAGCGGACCTACGTCAAGAGCAACCCACTTGGGAGCTTCGCTTCTCGACTCCTCTGCCGCACGTCTTGCATTTTTAACAGCGGCAAAAATAATATCCCGAAGCTCCACGTCGGAAAATTTAAGCGAGTTTGCGCCAAAGGTGTTTGTGTTTACAATATTACTTCCAGCATCAAAGTATGCACGGTGTATATCGACTATCACATCCGGGTGGGTTATATTCCAGCGCTCGGGAAGCTCGCCAGAATTAAGCCCTGCCACCTGCAGAAGCGTACCCATACCGCCGTCGAGATATATTCTGTTGTTTCTTAAATATTCTGTAATTTTCATAGTTAAACCTCGGCTATCCAATTCATATAAAAGCTGTATATCGTCATTGAATCAGCCATAAAAGAACTCATTATGCAAATATCAATTTACAAATTATGCACACCGACAATAGCCGTTACCGATTTTGACGGTGTCATAAGAAGACTTTCATTGAGCGATAGACCTATGCCTTTGGAGCACCCAAGCGCTGCAAATATATCCCTTTGGAAAGATATTGGCAAATCGGAATATCCGGGACTGAACCGTGCCTTGAGTCCTAATCCCGAAGACTCAAGCTCTGTCTTTTTCTCAAAGCAGAAGGCATCGCACAAGGCTTCTATCCGTTCGGTGCCTATCGCAGAAAAGGCAAGCTCACGCACCTGCGAGGTCAGGGCGCTTCTGGCAATCAGGCGGTCAATACCGATGCCGACAGTCGCTGCAAAAAGTATCACGCTATGGCAACCCGAAAGATGTTTAGCAAGTCCTGTGGAACGCACGCTTGCAAAGCCAAAATCCACAACGCCATTATAAATTTTTATCGGCAACTCGCAGTAGCAGAGCTTGTAGGAAAGAACCCTTTCTGCCTCTGCTAAACACTCCGAAGCCAAAGACTCAAGCTCCGCACCCTCACAGCGAGCACCCATATAACGCAAAATTTCTTTTTTGTCAGTAGGCGGTGCGGAATACGTTTTCAAGTGAACAGTCAGCATATCAACCTATTATGTGGGAGAGATTTTCGAGAATCTTTTCGGCAACGTCGGGCTTGTTCATCGAGTAAACGTGAACGTTCTTTATTCCGTTGGCAAACAGGTCTATTATCTGGTCTGTTGCATAAGCGATTCCCGCCTGCTTCATAGCGAGCGGTGTCGTGCCGAACTTGTCCACGAGCGCCTTGAAGCGCTGTGGCATAAACGAGCCTGAAAGCTTTATCGCACGCTCCACCTGATTGCCGTTTGTTATCGGCATAATTCCGGGAATTATCGGCACGGTTATTCCAGCCTCGCGGATTTTATAAAGGAAATTATAAAGAAGATTGTTGTCGAAGAACATCTGTGTGGTAAGGAAAGAGCAGCCTGCATCTACCTTTTCCTTAAGATGCTTAATATCCTCTTTCTGATTGGTGCTTTCGGGATGAACTTCGGGGTAGCACGCACCGCCTATACAGAAATCCGCTCCGCTTTCTTTTATATCACGGATAAGGTCTATTGCATGAATATAGTCCCACTTGCTTCTGTCGCTTTCCATAAGCTCAGGTGTTAAATCGCCCCTGAGAGCCATCACATTTTCAATGCACGCCTCTTTCATCTGCTCAATCTTAAGGCGGACGGTTTCCTTTGTGGAGGAAACACATGTAAGGTGCGCG
>JAZOWX010000062.1:0-50986 GCA_045659405.1 Eubacteriales bacterium
TATGTCCGCGCTTTACAGAATTGCCTTTGGCGGGCATGACAAGGTCAAGCTTACCCCCGGCAGTGACGTGGTCGTTCTCAGCTCCAGTGCAATACCCGGAAATGAGAAATTGGTCGGAAAAATCATTAACGCCCTTGCAAAAAACGGTGTCAAGGTAGTAAACGACTCGGTCGATGCGGTGCATGTTTCGGGCCACGCCTGCCGCGAGGAGATTAAGCTCCTTATGGCGCTTTTGAAGCCAAAATTCTTTATGCCCATACACGGTGAATACCGCCACCTTTACGCAAACAAGGAGATTGGTGAGTTTATGGGTATCCCCTCGCAGAACATCTTTGTTTCAGAGTGCGGCAAGGTGCTTGAGGTGGACAAAAAATCGGCAAAATTCAACGGCACCGTACCTGCAGGAAACGTGCTTGTAGACGGCTCGGGTGTCGGTGATATCGGCAGTGTTGTATTGCGTGAGCGCCGCCACCTTGCCGAGGACGGACTTGTGATAGTGGTCGCAGCGCTTGATACCTATACAAAGGATATCACGGCAGGGCCTGATATCGTTTCGCGCGGATTTGTCTACGTAAAGGATTCCGAGTCGCTTATGGAAAACGCACGTGTTGTAGCAGAGCGTTCAATCAGGCGCACTTTTGGCGCAAAGCGTGACTATGCATATATGAAAAACAGCATTCGTGAGGAGCTTTCACGCTATATTTACAGCCAGACAAAGCGCAGACCGATGATACTGCCTATCATAATGGAAATCTAAACTCCCAGATGTCATATTTGGCAAGACCGAAAGCTCCAATTTGACTCTTGGCTTTACCAAAAGATGAAATTTGAGGCGCAAGACCTATACCCTAAAAACAAGGTTGAAATTCTGCGAATTTCTCAAAGAAATGGAGCTTTCTACCGACCTTTTCACACCTCACCGTACGCTCGTACGGCTCACGGTATGAAAAGCTCGCTTCTTGCTCAAATCTGCCTATCTCGAATGCCACATTTGGCAACACCGAAAGCTCCGACTTTTCTCTTGGCTTCACCAAAAGATGAAATTCGAGGCGCAAGACCTATACCCTAAAAAAGCAAGGTTGAAATTCTGCGAATTTCTCAAAAAAGGAGCTTTCGGTCTTGCTTAAATATGCCTGTCTCGGATGTCATATTTGTCAAGAACGAAAGCTCCGAATTCATACTTTATTTCACCAAAAGATGAGATTTGAATCGCTAGGCTTATACGCTAAATACCGAGCGAAAAACCCAAAATATAAAAAAGTATTATTATAAATCAGTGAGGTGATATCCGTGATTTACGTCGCTGTTTTGTTTACCGAAGATATACCCGAGCAGCTTGTATTGCCGAGTGACGCTGCGGCAATAGAGCGAATAGAGGCGGCAAAATGCGCCGACGTTCGCAAGGACAGAATATGGTCATACACACTCCTTGAGCGTGCCTTTTTCGATATCTTTTTAAAGCCTATGCCGCCCCTTTGCTTTGACACTTGCGGAAAGCCGAGCCTTGTGGGGAGCGAAATCAAAATCAGCGTTAGTCACACGGGTGGCGTTTGCGCTGTTGCGTTTTCGGACTGTAACGTCGGTATAGACGTGCAAAGCTATGACGAGATGTGCGGAAAAGAACGTGTTTTGCAAAGATTTGTAAATGAAACTTTGCAAAATCTTATAAAAAGCACTAAAAAACCCAAGGTTAATTATCTTGTTTATAAGGCAAACAAGAGTGGAATAATGCTGATAAATGGCGCAAGGCGCGACCTTTTTGTAGGTAAATACAACAAGGGCAAGGAGCAAAACGCCGCCGCTTTGTGGTCGGCGCTCGAGGCTGTTTTAAAGTGTCGTGGCGGATTTTGCGAGTACAAAAATGCCGAAACGCTCTTGCAAGCGAGCAGGATTGATACGCACTATCTCCATAATGCGGCTATTTCGGTTGCCGTGATTAAATGAGAAAAAACGAGGGATTTGCGCCTCGTGTTGTATAAACAAAAAATTCTCTTTGCTAAAGCCTCGGCAAAGAGAGTTTTTATTTTAAAAACACTTTTCTTCATAACTGTATAGTGGTTTGGCATAATGTTGTTTGCGAACTTTCGTAAACTGTTTTTAAATGAATTTTACCCTGTCAAAACCGAAATTTTGCTGTTTTTTGTGACACGTCAAAAATTTGAAAACACCGTCAGATTGACAGAGGGGGTACGTCAGATTGACAGACAATAATATAAGAGATAATAATAGATACACTCATACATACATATATTCTCTAAAACGCACGCGCGTGTGTGAACGAATAAAACGGCTTTGTCCGTCGGGATAAAGCTTGGGTGATTGCCTTGAATAAATCCCGGTGCAGAAAAATAATGGAAAAATTTGTAAAATCCCCTTTTTTGTTGTTGACATATAACCGAAGTTGTGGTATACTACCCTTGCGAAACAAATTAAATAAAGGGAACGGGTAATTTTCTTTTATGGGGGAACTATACCCTTTTCATAATTACTACAAAATCCAGTGAGTTTAGCAAAAGCGCAGATTCCGGGGGTTTTGTAGTCGGTTTATCCGCTCGTTCCTTTAATTTGTTTCGCAGCAATCGGAGTTTGTGTTTTTCGGTGCGTCAGCTTCGGTTGGCGCACTTTTTGATTTTTTGGGGGACGGTATGGCAAAAATAGATAAGCTCGGGCGCATTGTAATTCCAAAGGAATACAGAAAACAGCTTGGTATTGAGCTTGAGGATGAAATTGATATTTCATTATCTGACGGAGCAGTTACGATAAGACCGAGAGTTGTTAACTGCTGTGTTTGCGGTACACGGCTTGATAAAGTGGGGATAGTGCCGCTGTGCGAGAGGTGTATCGACTTTGTCAGCGCCTGCCGCTCGAGCGTTAAAAATCCACAAGAATAACAGAAAAAGAGTATCAAAATGAGCCGTTCTTTGTGAGCTGAAAGGCGTGTTATATTAAGCCGCTGCAAAGCTCATTTTGAGCTACATATAATAAAGAGATAATAAATTAATACAAACATATATATAGATATATTCCTTTAAACGCACTCGCGCGTATCACGAAAAAAGAGAATTACTTTCCGTTTGATTTCGGTTGGTAATTCTCGTTTTTGTTTATTTAACAATAGATGAATTTATAAAGGAGAGAAGCTCGGGCATAATAAGCGTTATGCACACGAAGATTATAACGAACATAAAGCAGAAAACTGCCGTCTTTATAACAGATGAAGAATAATTCTGCTCAATGTCACGTGCCTCGCTCATCCTCTGTGGGTTTACGTAGAAGCGTGCGGTCTTGAAATCGAGCTTTTCGTCGTCGGCACTTGCCACGTCCTTGCCGCCGTTTTGCGCCTTTTCCTTTTTTCTTTGCTTATTTTGCTTTTGGATTTCGATATATTCCTCGTACGTGTACTCTTTTGCGCCCACTCTTTTTACAATTTTTGCGAGTCTTGTTTCCTGCGAGAGCGCCCATTTTACCGAAAACGAGCCGTCAAGTCCAAGCTCACCAAGCGTTTTTGCCGAGTCCTCATCTAAAGCCTCGTGGCGGAAAAGCTTTTTTACCGTGAGCAGCATATATCCTCTGTGCCAATCAATCACAAAGAATGAAATGCAAAGTCCGATAAGCACCACTAGCAGAAATTTTGAAATCTCAAAGTCCATACCGATGTTTTCATAATCGGCAAGATTTATCGAAAGGTAGTCTTCAATATATTTTTTTATCATAATAAGCCCTTTTTTGCCAAAGTCTGATTTTCGCCCGAAAACGGCAGAGCCGTAAAGCCGAAAGCTGAAACCGTATTTTATTTAATAATATAATAAGCTCGGCAGTTTTTCAATAGAGAAGCGCCAAAGTTTACAAAGCGATTACAATTATTTAAAATACTTTAACAATTATAGGCAAATGCCTTTGTGATAGCCGATGCCTCGGCGCTCGGTTTTTGCCCCGGACTCATAGCCTTTTGTGATGCTTTTCGTGAAGCTTTTCGTGAAGCTTTTTGGGAAGCTTTTCGGGTGGCCTTTTGTGTCGGGCTTTGTCTTTTTAGCACGGTTTAGCACTCTTTTATGTCGAGTGCTAATGTTTACAAAAAATTCATATACTTTGGTTAGTTTGTTAACAAAAAGAGGGTAAACTATAAGCAGATAGACTTGTGCGGTGCGAATTTTATCAGAATATTTAGCACAGCTTGGACTGCGGTGTTAAAATCCGCCCGAAAATTTAGTGTTACAATTTGGAATTTCGGGGGTAAACGCTATGCGTAAAAGCTCAAAAGGAGGGTTACTGTATGAACAATGACAAATTCACACAAAAAAGTATAGAGGCAATCAGCACAGCCGTCTCGCTTGCAAACGAGAGGGGAAACAGTGAGGTTGCGGCGGCTCATATATTTGCCGCCCTTGTCCTTGATAAGGAGGGGCTGATTTATCAGCTTATCGAGCGTGTAGGTGGAGGCGGCACTGCGGCTGCGGTTTTGGCGGATGCTATGAAAATTGTCGATTCGCTTCCGAGGGTGAGCGGTGCGAAAACCCAGGTTTATATGTCCTCCGGGGCAAACTCGCTTCTGACTCTTTCTGACGGTGAGCGTGCGAAAATGGGTGACGATTTTGTGTCGGTTGAGCATATAGCTCTCGCTCTTTTTGACGTAAGCGAAGAAAAGTGTCGGGCTATTTATAAGTCGCACGGCATAACCAAGCCGAAATTCCTCGAAGCATTGCGTGCTGTGCGTGGAAACACAAGGGTTTCGACAGAAAACCCCGAGGCAACCTACGACAGCCTGAAAAAGTACGGTCAGGACCTTGTCGCACTTGCAAGAGCGCAGAAGCTTGACCCGGTAATCGGGCGTGACGAGGAAATAAGAAACGTAATACGTATACTTTCAAGAAAATCGAAAAACAACCCCTGCCTTATCGGTGAGCCGGGTGTCGGAAAAACCGCTATTGCCGAAGGACTTGCGCACAGAATAGTAAAGGGCGACGTTCCCGACACTCTGAAGGACAGATGCGTATTTTCACTTGATATGGGAGCGCTTATCGCAGGCGCTAAATACCGTGGTGAATTCGAGGAGCGCTTAAAGGCGGTGCTTTCCGAGGTAAAGGCATCCGAGGGCAAAATAATACTCTTTATAGACGAGCTGCACACGATAGTGGGAGCGGGAAAAACAGACGGAGCTATGGATGCGGGTAACCTCTTGAAGCCCATGCTCGCAAGAGGCGAGCTTCACTGTATCGGAGCGACGACGCTGAACGAATACAGAGCCTATATTGAAAAGGATGCGGCGCTTGAACGCAGATTTCAGCCGGTGCTTGTACCCGAGCCGACGGTTGAGGACACCGTTTCTATTCTGCGCGGACTTAAGGAGCGCTACGAGGTATTCCACGGTGTTAAAATTCACGACGGTGCGCTGATAGCCGCCGCAACGCTCTCAAACAGATATATCAGCGACAGATTTCTGCCCGACAAGGCGATAGACCTTGTTGACGAGGCGTGCGCACTTATAAAAACCGAGCTTAATTCAATGCCCACCGAAATGGACGAGATATCACGCAAAATTATGCAGTGCGAGATAGAGGAAGCGGCACTCGCAAAGGAGACCGACAAGCTCTCAAAGGCACGGCTTGATGAGGTAAAGCGAGAGCTTTCGGAGCTTCGGGAGAGCTTTGCAAATATGCGGGCAAGGTGGGAAAACGAAAAGGAAACGATAGGAAAAGCGCAGAAGATAAGAGAGGAAATCGAAAGGATAAACGCAAGGATAGAAAAGGCGGAGAGCGAATACGACCTCTCGCTTGCGGCAGAGCTGAAATACGGACAGCTTCCCGAGCTTCGCCGCTGTCTTCAGGAGGCAGAGCGTGCAGAGGGCGAGAGCGTATCCGTGCTTCTGCGTGACGCTGTTACCGAGGAGGAGATTGCCAAAACCGTATCACGCTGGACAAAAATCCCCGTGGCGAAGCTTATGGAGGGCGAGCGTGAAAAGCTGCTTTCTCTTGCCGACACGCTTCATCTTCGTGTTGTCGGTCAGGACGAGGGCGTAGACAAGGTAAGCGATGCGATTATCCGCTCACGGGCGGGAATACGTGACCCGAAGCGCCCGATAGGCTCGTTTATGTTCCTCGGCCCGACGGGTGTCGGTAAGACCGAGCTTGCAAAGGCACTTGCCGAGGCGCTCTTTGACGACGAGCATAACATTGTCAGAATCGATATGTCCGAATATATGGAAAAGCACAGCACCTCACGACTTATCGGAGCGCCTCCCGGATACGTCGGCTACGACGAGGGCGGTCAGCTTACCGAGGCTGTGAGAAGACGTCCGTATTCGGTTGTGCTCTTTGACGAGATAGAAAAGGCGCACCCCGACGTTTTCAACATACTTCTTCAGGTGCTTGACGACGGCAGAATAACAGACAGCCACGGCAGGACTGTTGATTTCAAGAACACGATAATCATAATGACGAGCAATCTCGGCTCGGATATAATACTTGACGGAATCCTTGACGGCAGAATAACCGACGAGGCAAAGTCGGGGGTAAATTCAATACTTTCACGCACGTTCCGCCCGGAATTTCTCAACCGTCTTGACGAGATAATATTCTTCACACCGCTTTCCCGTGAGCATATAGGAAAAATTGTGAAGCTTTCGCTTCGCTCGCTTGAGCAAAGGCTTTCCGAGCGCAGAATAAGCATTACGGTGAGTGCCGCAGCAGAGGAAAAAATCGCAGACGAGGCATACACGCCCGCCTTTGGCGCAAGACCGCTGAAAAGATATCTGCAGTCAAATATAGAAACGCTTATCGCAAAGCGGATTATTGCCGAAAATCCCGCACCCGACAGTCTTCTGTCGGTTGATTACAGGGACGGCGGCTTCACAGCGGATATAATACGGGATGAAAACGGCTGAAATTAGCACCCGTCGGCTCTGTGCGATAAAAAACATTTAATATTCTCAAAAATATTTTGAAAATCTATTGACATTCTCAAAGATTTAGGGTATATTATATGTACACTTGTTAGCACTCGATACAGAGAAGTGCTAAAAACACTAAAAGGAGCAGGAGATGGACGACAGCAGACTTTCGGCTAGAAAACGCCAGATTTTAAAAGCAATAGTTGATGCTCACATTGCGGGCGGAGAGCCGGTTGGCTCGAAATTCCTCTCAAGGGACGTTAAAATAACCTGCTCACCCGCAACAATCAGAAACGAGATGGCAGAGCTTGAGGCAATGGGCTATCTGATACAGCCGCACACCTCTGCGGGCAGAATTCCGTCAGAGCTTGGTTACAGATACTACGTTGATTCGCTCGTAAGGCAGTACAACGAAACCAAGTACGAGATAGACGAGATGAACGAGCGGCTTCGCTACAAGCTTACCGAGATGGACGAGATACTGTCCGAGGCGTCACGCCTTGCGGCAACCTTTACCGATTATATGGGCATTGCCTTTAAGTCGGGAGAGGGAAAGGTGAGAATTTCTCGCTTCAACACGGTGTTCCTCTCACCGAGGGATTTCCTTCTGGTTATGACCTTCTCGGGCAACACGGTAAAGACAAAGACCGTGCATTTGCCCCTGACGCTTGACGAGGCGGCGCTTTCCCGCTTCACCGATGCGGCTAATATGTACCTTTCCAACCTCACAAGCGACGAGATAACGATGCCGATTATAGTAAAGCTTGAGGCGCTTATGGGCGCATTCGGTGCTATGGTTCACCCGACGGTCAAGCTCATTTACGAAACGATGAGCGAGATGGATACGGCAGACGTCGTGCTTGACGGAGCTACGAAGCTTCTTGAATATCCCGAATATTCCGACGTTTCGAAATTCCGCGGGCTTCTCGGTATGCTTGAGGAAAAGGATAAGCTGCTTGACGTTATATCAGCGTCCGAGGGCAGCGACGAGGGTGTTCACGTCTATATCGGAAAAGAGGACGGCGACGATATAATGGCGGGTACAACGCTGATTTACAAAAATATAAAGGTCGGAGCAAAGCAGGTTGCTGTCGGTGTTATCGGTCCTAAACGAATGAATTATTCAAAGGTTATAGGAATGATAAACAAGCTTGCCACGGGTATGGATATGATGTTCCGCGAGGAGCTTTTACCCCCGCCTGACGATGAAGAATAAGAAAGGCTTTCGGTATGGAAGAGAATAAGAACATAGAAAACGAGGCTAAAGAGGAGCTTTGTGAGCAGACCTCGGCAGAAAAAAGCGCTGAAGCCAAAATTGCAGAGCTTGAAGCCAAAATTGCAGAATACGACGACAAGTATCTTCGTATGGCGGCAGAGTATGATAATTTCAGACGCCGTGCAAGAGAGGAAAGAGAGGGCGTTTACGAGTCGGCACTTGCCGATACGGTAGCCGAGCTTTTACCGATTATAGATAACCTTGAGCGTGCCGCACTCTATCAGGGTGATAAGGTAAGCGAGGGCCTCGCTATGATAACAAAATCCGTAAACGACGTACTCTCAAAGCTCGGAGTCGAAGGCTTCGGTGCTGTCGGTGACGTATTCGACCCCAACCTGCACAATGCGGTTATGCACGAGGAGATTGAGGGCGCAAAGGATGGCGAGATAACAGAGGTATTCCAGAAGGGATACAAAAGGGGCAAGCGTATAATCCGCTTCGCTATGGTTAAAAGTGCAAACTAAACTTTACGAAAATAATAAAAAAATAACATAAACATAATAACGGAGGATAAATTATTATGGGAAAAATTATAGGAATAGATCTTGGTACTACCAACTCCTGCGTAGCGGTATTTGAGGGCGGCGAGCCTACCGTTATAACCAACCCCGAGGGTGCGAGAACAACCCCTTCTGTGGTTGCTTTTACAAAGACGGGTGAAAGACTTGTCGGTCAGGTTGCAAAGCGTCAGGCTGTTACAAACCCCGACAAGACTGTTATATCCATAAAGAGAGATATGGGCTCTGACAAAAAGGTTTCGATTGACGGAAAGAGCTACACCCCCCAGGAAATTTCCGCAATGATTCTTCAGAAGCTTAAGGCTGATGCCGAGGCTTATCTCGGAACTACTGTTACCGAGGCTGTAATCACAGTTCCCGCATATTTCACAGACGCTCAAAGACAGGCTACAAAGGATGCAGGTAAGATTGCAGGTCTTGACGTTAAGAGAATTATAAACGAGCCTACCGCAGCAGCTCTTGCTTACGGTATGGATAAGGAAGAGTCGCAGAAGATAATGGTCTTTGACCTTGGCGGCGGTACGTTTGACGTTTCGCTTCTCGATATCTCCGACGGAGTTTTTGAGGTTCTTGCAACCGCAGGTAACAACCGTCTTGGCGGTGACGACTTCGACGACAGAATAGTTAACTGGATGGCTGACGAGTTCGCTCGTGAGAACGGCGGCATTGACCTTCGCCGTGACAAAATGGCGGCACAGAGACTTAAGGATGCGGCTGAAAAGGCTAAAATCGAGCTTTCGGGCGTTATGTCCACAGCAATCTCGCTCCCCTTCATCACAGCAGATGCAACAGGCCCGAAGCACTTTGAGGCTACCCTTACAAGAGCTAAATTCAACGACCTTACCCGTGACCTTGTTGATGCAACAATGGTTCCCACCAAAAAGGTTCTCACGGATTCTGGAGTTTCGGCATCAGAGGTTTCAAAGGTTCTTCTTGTCGGCGGTTCGACAAGAATTCCCGCAGTGCAGGAGGCTGTTAAGAGCTTCCTTGGCAAAGAGCCCTTCAAGGGCATTAACCCCGATGAGTGCGTAGCTATCGGCGCTGCTATTCAGGGCGGTGTTCTTGGCGGTGACGTAAAGGACGTTCTTCTTCTTGACGTAACTCCTCTTTCGCTCGGTATCGAAACACTTGGCGGTGTATTCAATAAGATAATAGAAAGAAATACCACAATTCCCGTAAAGAAGAGCCAGGTATATTCCACAGCGGCTGACAATCAGTCCTCTGTTGAGATTCACATTCTTCAGGGTGAGCGTGAAATGGCGGCAGGCAACGCAACACTCGGCAGATTCATTCTTGACGGTATTCCCGCAGCTCCCAGAGGTGTTCCCCAGATTGAGGTTACCTTTGATATTGACGCCAACGGTATCGTAAACGTTACCGCAACCGATAAGGGTACGGGCAAGGAGCAGCACATCACAATCACCTCAAGCACCAATATGTCCAAAGAGGATATAGACAAGGCTGTAAGAGAGGCTGAAAAGTTTGCCGAGGAAGACAAGAAGCAGAAGGAAGCCGTTGAGGTTAAGAATATGGCGGAGAACACTATATTCCAGACCGAAAAGAGCATGAGCGAGCTTGGCGACAAGGTTACAGATGCAGAAAAAGCACCCGTAAACGAGGCTATTGAAAAGCTTAAGAAGACTCTTGAGGGCGGCAACGTTGAGGCTATCAAGGCTGATACCGAAGCGCTTCAGAAGGCATTCTATCCCATTGCCGAGAAGCTTTACAAGGAAGCACAGGCAAACCAGTCCGCAGGCGGTCAGGACGGTGCAGGCACAGATGCTAACGGCAACTACTACGGCGCTGATTTCGAGGATAAAACTTAAGCTTGGCTTGTGGATTCAGGTATAGCCGAACAAAAGATGCAGGGTTTAAACCGAAAGCATCTGATATAAAAATTCAAAGCTAAAGATAAATGCCGATGCGCCACAAGTGGCCGCATCGGCATAAAAAGGGAATAAACATTTACATTTTATAGCGTTTTTGACCAAAAAACGAATCTCCGGAGATTGATATGGCAGAAAAAAGAGATTATTATGAGGTCCTCGGTGTAGCAAAGAGCGCCGGCGATGATGAAATAAAAAAAGCATACCGCAGCCTTGCAAAGAAATACCACCCCGATATGAATCCCGGGGATGCCGAGGCAGAGGCGAAGTTTAAAGAGGTTAACGAGGCTTACGCTGTGCTTTCGGATTCGGAAAAGCGTCAGAAGTATGACCAGTTCGGTCATGCGGCGTTTGACCCGGCTTCGGGCGGCTCCGGCTTCGGTGGCTTTGGCGGCTTCGGTGATTTCGATTTCGGTGACATATTCTCATCATTCTTCGGTGGTGGCGGCGGCTCATCCGCAAGGCGCAGACAAATGCCGCAGGACGGTGACGATATCGGCACCCGTCTTACGATATCCTTTGAGGAAGCGGCATTCGGCTGTAAAAAAGAGGTGTCCTTTGCAAGAATCGAGGAGTGCGGTGACTGCTCCGGCTCGGGTGCGGCAAAGGGTACGAAAGCGGAGACCTGTACCGAATGTCACGGCTCGGGTAGCGTGACTGTAAGACAGCAGACAATGCTCGGATATATGCAGACGCAGCGTCCGTGTCAGACCTGTCGAGGCACTGGTAAGATAATAAAGACACCCTGCCGCAACTGTAACGGCAAGGGCTTCATAAAGATAAACAAAAAGCTTGACGTAACTATCCCTGCGGGAATTGATTCAATGCAGAGAATTGTTTTGCGCGGTCAGGGCTCGGCAGGCAGAAACGGCGGTGTGGCAGGCGACCTTATCATAGAGGTAAAGGTAAAGCCGCACAAGATATTCACCCGTGAGGGAAATGACGTTTACTGTGAAGTGCCGATAAGCTTTTCCGAGGCGGCGCTTGGCGCAGAAATAGACATTCCGACGCTTGACGGAAAGACCAAAAAATACACAATCCCCGAGGGCACGCAGACGGGTACGAACTTTACTCTGCGAGGCGAGGGTATAGCCGATATTAATTCAAAGCGTCGTGGCAATCTTATTGTCACGGTTAACGTAGAAACTCCGACAAACCTGACAGCAGAGCAGAAAAAGCTCTTTGAGGAGCTTGCAAAATCGCTCGGTGATGAGTCAGCAACGGCAGGCAGACAAAGCTTTTTCAAGAATTTGTTTAAAAAATAAGATAAGCGTGTTATGATAACACGCAATGAATTGCAACGAGGTTGCGTGAATTGAAAGTCAAGCTTTCATGAATTGCCTGCGGCATGAATTGTGCCTGTCGGCACGTTGGTTCATGGAGCGTGAGCGAGAAATCATGGCGAAGCCAAATCATAGAGGCGTAAGCCTCACAGCTTCAAACTGAAAACTAACAAAAAGAGAGCGGAGATTTCGGCTGCAAAACCGATTTGCGCTCTCTTTCTTTTTTATATTGTATTTTTAAAAGCTTTATGTTAAAATATTAAAAAAGAGAGCTACACGGAAAAGAGGTGTCGGGCTGTGAGAAAAAACGGTGTTATAATTCTTAACAAAGAGGCGGGTATGACCTCGCATACTGCGGTAAGGCGGGTTTCGGCATTGCTTTCGGCTGACAAGGCGGGGCATACGGGTACGCTTGACCCTATGGCAGAGGGTGTTTTGCCCGTGCTTATAAACCGTGGGGTAAAGGCGAGTGAGTTTATGCTTTCCGAGGACAAGTATTACAGAGCGACGCTCACGCTCGGCTTGACCACGGACACAGAGGATTCAAGCGGCCAGGTGCTCTCTGAATGCGGTGATATACCGTCGGAGCCTTTTGTGATGTCGGCAATTTCGGGCTTCGTCGGGAAAATTCAGCAAACACCGCCTATGTATTCGGCTCTTAAGGTTGGCGGAAAGAAGCTTTGCGACCTCGCACGTGCCGGGGTTACGGTTGAGCGTGAGCCGAGGGAGATTGAGATTTATTCAATAGATGCCAAAAGAATTGATGACAAAAATTACACGCTTGACGTGCATTGCTCGGGCGGCACTTATATAAGAACGCTGTGCGCAGATATAGGTAAGGCGCTCGGTGTTGGCGGAATTATGAGCAGTCTTTTGCGCACCGAGGCTTCGGGATTTTTGCTTTCCGAGGCGCACACGCTCTGTGAAATTGAAGCTATGAGCGAGCCGGAAAGATGGGCGCTCGTCTATCCTGTGGAGTATATTTTCCGTGAGCTTCCGAAGCTGAAGCTTTCACAGTTTTTCTCAAGACTTGCAAAATCAGGCCTTGAAATATATTTAAAGAAAATAGGGCTTACGGCAAACGTCGGTGACAGATTTACGCTATACGACGAGTGCGGAAGCTTCTTCGCCCTCGGTGAGGTGCGAGAGTTTGAGGACGGCATTGCCGTCAAGCCGATAAGACAGTTTTAAGACGCAAAAAACTAACGGGAGGAGTGACACCGTGGCGAGAAAATTTACCGAGGCGCAAAGACTTGCGATAGACACAAAGGATAAAACACTGCTTGTTTCAGCGGCGGCGGGAAGCGGAAAAACCGCAACGCTCACCGAGCGAATAATCTCCTCGCTTTTAGACGAGAAAAATCCAAAGGATATCTGCTCGCTGCTTGTCGTTACCTTTACAAATGCGGCGGCAGGCGAGCTGCGGGAGAGAATTGCCGCAGCCCTCACAGAGGCTATCCGTGCTGGAAACAGCTCGCTTTCCCGTCAGCTTCATCTTTTGCCTGCGGCATCAATATGCACTATCGACTCGTTTTGTGCGGCTGTGCTTCGTGAGAATGCCGAGCGTGTCGGTATAAATCCGAATTTCAGAATAGCCGACGAGGCAGAGGCGGAGCTTCTGTTGCTCTCGGTGCTGGAGGGGCTTGTCAGCGATATATACGAGGGTTACCGCACGGATATTGCCACAGCAGAGGAGTTTGCCTCGCTCACCTTTGCGCTGACCGATGCAAAAAATCCTGCGGGTATTTACGAGGTTTTTGAGCATATATATGAAAAGCTGATATCCACCGAGGACGGTGTAAAATCGCTTATTCCGCTAACAAATATTTACAAAATCGAGGCAGAATTGCCTCCCGAACAGCGTAAATACGGAAAATATATAATGGATAGCGTCCATTCGTTTGCCGAGCATTATCTTTCGCTCCTTGGCGCTATTGCCGACGGCTCGGCATTTATGCGCTCGACAGCGCCCCTTATGGCGGTTGTGGAATCCGACAGAGCGTTTTTGAATTCGCTCCGTGCGGCACACACCTATAAATCGGCAAGGGAAATTCTTTTGAATATGAATTTTGCCACCAAGCCGAGATTAAAGGATAGCTCTGCCGAAGCGGACGAATACTTCTATGCAAGAGAGAAGATGAAGAATGAGGCACGCTCGCTTTTATCCAAATATTTTGCTTATACAGAGGATATGTGGTGTGAGCTTTACCTCGGTCTTTACGAAAAGCTTACGCTGTTTTATAAATTCCTTTGTGCCTTTGACGAGGCATACGCAACCGAAAAGAAAAAGCGCGGTATCTGCCGATATTCGGATATTGAAAGATATGCCTACGAGTGCCTTTGGCAGGGCGGCGAGCGCACAGATGCCGCAAAGGCTCTGTCGGACAGATTTACCGACGTATACATTGACGAGTATCAGGACGTAAACAATCTTCAGAATAAAATTTTCGAGGCGGTATCTCGCAAAAATAACCGCTTTATGGTTGGTGATATAAAGCAGAGTATTTACGGCTTCCGAAGCGCAAGACCTGAAATTTTCGCAGGGATGCGAAGTGAATTTGCTCCGATTGAAGCATCCGAGACCGATTGCGCATCAATATTTATGTCGCAGAATTTCCGCTCGGACAGCGGCATAATAGATTTTACAAACTCCGTGTTTGATAAAATTTTCTCGGTATTCGGTAAGAGCATCGGCTACGAGAGTATAGACCGTCTTACTCACAGCAAGCTTTCACCCGATGCGGGGATTTATCCGACTGTTACTTTGTTTGAGAAAAACGAAAAGGAATTAATAGATGAGGACGAGGACGAGGAGCAGAGCTTCGGCCCTGCCGAGCCGAGATTTGTCGCAAGGCGGATAAGCGAGCTGCTCGGGGGCGGCACTCTTGCCGACGGCTCACCGATAAAGCCGTCTGATATCGCTATCGTTATGCGCTCTATAAAAGGCAGAGCCGACGTGTACAGCGAGGCGCTCGCAGAGCTTTCTATCCCCTCGGATATAGTCGAAAGCAAGGACTTCTTCTTAAACGGTGAGGTACTGCTTGCTTTGTGTCTTTTGAATTCGATAGATAACCCTCGCCGTGATATATATCTTGCGGGGCTTATGCGCTCACCGATATTCGGCTTTTCTGCCGATGAGCTTGTTAAAATCAAGCGACTGGGTGCGGCTCACACGCTCTATGAGAGCTTGAAAAAATACGTAGCGGATAACCCTGATTACACCCGTGGCGCACAGTTTCTTGCACGGCTTTCGGCTTACCGTGAAATTGCCGAGGGTATGAACGTGCATTCCTTGATAGCGAAGCTCTACCGAGAGACCTCGCTTCTGTCTCTTGCGGGTGAGGGCGCAAAGGAAAATCTGATACTGCTTTACGATATGGCGAGGCGGTATGAGGGCTCGGAGTTCAAGGGGCTTTACAGCTTCATAAGCTATATAAACAACGTAATAAACAAAAAGACACGCTTTGACAGCAAAAAATCGGGCGGTGCTGACGATGCGGTTAAGATTGTAACCGTACACGGCTCAAAGGGACTTGAATATCCGATAGTTTTCTACGTTGATACAGGAAGAAAGATTTCGGACAAGGATTCACGCACACGTGTGGTTTATGCCGAGAATTTCGGAATTTCTATGTATCTGCGCTCAAATTCGGGACTTGCGCTTGTTAAAAACCCGGTGCGTGAGGTCATAAATGCCGAGGTGGCGAAAAAGAACTTCGAGGAGGAGCTGCGAGTTCTTTACGTTGCCCTCACTCGAGCAAGAGAGCGGCTGTATATCAGCGGTGAGCGCACACGAAAGACAGAGGACTTTGATGCGGATATGTCCTTACTTCGTCTATCGCTTGACGAGTACTCGTCGTCGCATATAAAATCGCATCTTGCGGTTATGCTTGCGTCGGGTGCAGAGTATAGCGAGGAAAAGAGCGCTGACACCGACGAGTCGGAAAACGGCAAAGAATGTAAAGAAAAGGTTGCAAAAGATGAGGATTATGCAGAAATCTCCTCGTCTTGCGACGTTGACTATGACGAGCTTGTAAAAAGATTCAGCTTTGAATACCCGAACAAATATCTTACGGAAATTCCCGAAAAGCTGTCGGTTTCCTCGCTTTACCCCGAGGTGCTTGACGGCACGGAGGGCAGCTCTGTTACGCTTTCGGACATCTCGGCTGACGAGCTGAAGCCGACAGAGAATTCGGATAGCGAAAATGACGGCGCACCGCATAAAAGGTATATACTTCCGCAATTCATCGGCGGCAGAACAAAGGCGGAGGCATCTGCCTTTTCGGGTATTGCAACACACCTTTATCTTCAGTTCTGCGATATAGACAGACTCTTACGCTTGGGGGCGGAAGCCGAGCTTTCCACGCTTGTTAGCGGTGAATTCCTCTCGGCTGACGAGGCGGCGGCAGTAAGGCTTGACGAGATTGAAAAATTCAAAAAATCAGAGCTGATTTCACGTATGCAAGGCGCAAAGCGGATTTGGCGTGAGCTTCGCTTCAACATCCGTCTGCCTGCCGAGAATTTCAGCCGTGACCCACAGAGGCGAGCGGCGGTGTCGGGTAAAAAAATACTTGTGCAGGGTGTTATCGACTGTATAATAGAGAACCCCGACGGCACGCTTTCCTTGATAGATTATAAGACCGATAGACTTACCGAGGGGGAGCTTCGTGACAAAGCTCTGGCAACAGAAAAGCTTCTTTTGCGCCACCAAAGACAGCTCTCCTACTACCGTGAGGCGGTAACGAAAATGTTCGGCAAAGCGCCAAGCTCGGTTGAAATTTATTCGCTTCCGCTTGGTGAGTGCGTACGTGTCGAATAGCAGTTGCGCATAGCCGTGAAAGCCAAAGCAGATAGGTAAAGATAACCAAAGCGGCAGGCTATGCTAACCAAATCGGATAGGCTGTGAAGCGCCTGCGGTGAAGCTAGGCATAGCCAAACTCATAATCTCAAAGAATTTTGCGCAAAAACCTTCGGATTTTTAAAAAATCACCCTGCGTGAGGTATTGCTCGTGACGCTGCGTAATGCCTTATAATGTAGTAGCAAGGGAAAAAATTACTCCCTTGACTAACTAAAAAGGAGGAGGAGCTATGTCAAAATACACAACGGGAGAAATCGCAAAGCTCACGGGTGTTTCGGTCAGAACGGTTCAGTATTATGATGACCGAGGCATACTGATTCCGAGCGAGCTTACCGAGGGCGGCAGACGCCTGTATTCGGACGATGATTTGCGAAGAATGAAAATTATATGCTTTCTTCGTGAGGCGGGGCTTCGGATAAAAAGCATTGAAGCTCTCTTTGCCGATAAAAACCCAAAGAGCATTATCTCGATTTTGCTCACCGAGCAGGAGCAGCTTTTAGAGTCGGAAATTTCCGAGTACACAGCAAAGCTTGATATGGTTAAGAGCATCAAGCGTGAGCTTCGTGAGCTTGAAAATTTCTCGGTTGAATCAATTGGTGACATAGCGCAGGTTATGAAGCAAAAGGATAAGCTTTCGAGAATGCGCATGACTATGCTGCTCACGGGTATACCTCTGGCGGCACTTCAATGGACGTCAATAGTCCTTTGGATAACAAACGGTCTTTGGTGGCTGTTTGTTGTATGGGCTTGTGCGGCAATTCTGTATGGAATAGCTTTCTCTGTCTATTATTTCAGACACACAGCTTATATTTGCCCCGAATGTCATGAGGTATTCAGTCCGAAATTTAAAGAAGCGTTTTGGGCATACCATACACCGAGAATGCGCCGCCTGACCTGTCCGAAATGCGGACGCTTTGGGCTTTGCGTTGAGGTTTACAAGGAAGACTCAGGGAAGTAAACCCCGAATTGTGTCTTTCCCGAAAACCGCCCGCAAAAATTCAATATCAAAATAAAAAAGCACACAACACTACAAAATGTAAAGTGTTGTGTGCTTTTTGCGCACAAAGGGGCGCTTTAGCTCGGATGCTTTGATAAAACAGTTTTGAGAAATCAAAACTCTTTTACGGGTATTTCTCCGTCAAGATAGGCTATCATATTATTTATAAGCAGATTCCAGGACTGGAAGCCTTGGTTGTTTATTCCGCATCCCGTGTCACAGTGGTAATACTCGTGCATTTCGCCGCACTCGGCTATATCCTTTCCGAACACGTATACGAGCGCTTGTGCAAGCTCTCTTGCCTCTTTTTCATATCCGTATTTAAGAAGCGACTCAAAGCACATATAGTTTGCAACCGCCCACATAGGACCGAGCCAGCAGGAGGGGTTTCCCGAGGGGACGTTTTCAAACATTTTTTTCAAGCCTTGAGAGCGAGCGTATTCCGTACTTTCCGAAAAATGTATTCGGGTTGAGCATATTTTCTTCAATGACACGTTTGGCACGCTCGGGCGGAGCAATTCCTGCCCAAAGCGCCATAAATCCCGACCAGGAATCTATACGCATTATGAGCGAGTGCCAATGGCGGGGCTTTCCGCTGTGAAGAAATTTTTCAGGCTCTATCGGCAACAGATTCACGTCTGCGCTGTAATACATACCGCATTTTTCATCGTAAAGATGCTCGTTTATGGCGCTTTTGAGATTTTCTGCACGGAGCTTGTAGTCCTTTGCCTTTTGTTCGTCCTTTGCCACCTGCCATATATAAGACATAGCGAGAAGCTCACGGTACATAAGAGCGTTCAGGTAGATAGAAGCGGTGCTTCGCTCGGGGCGGTAAAAGATTGCGGGGTCATTGTCAACACCGATTGCCGTGTCGTCAAGAAAAACGTAAAGTCCGGTCTGTGTGTGTTTGCTTGTTCTATCGTACCAATCTATGAATCTGTCAAGCTCGCCGAGCTTGTCATAAACCCAGGATATATCGTTATCCGTCATTTTGAGAATGAAAGCCAGGTGCTGTGCGAGGCAGGGCTTATGTGCATTTTTTGATTCGGTGATAAATATCGGCTCGCATTCGCCGTTTATCATAATGGGAATCATACCGTCGTCTTTTATATGCTCGAGGAAATTGAGTATACATCCCTTTTCGCATTCAAAAAATTCGGCCTCTCCGACACCGCCGTTATCGGCTATAATCTGCCGTATTGCTACGTTGGTAAGCCAGCTGTCCCAGTCCCAAAGCTCGTATTTATACACCGCTCCGGGAACGATAAACGGATGATTCAGCCTTTTCATCGGTGTGCGCACGAGCTTCATATACGAAGCCCCCGAGTAATCACGAATGATTTTCTTGTAGGTTGTTAAGCTTTCCATTTTTTCTCCGAAAAGTTAAAAGTTTAATCTTGTTTTTTGAAATTTTCCTGTCGGTAGTTATCCTATGCTATCGGATTTCAAAGCTGTCTTTAACAGTACGTCCACATGACGGCGGTATTATCAGTTATACCATAAAATCAGAATATAAAATGGAATCCCGAAATTGAAAAAATTTCGGGATTAAGTCACGATGTGATGAAGTCCGCCAATGCGGATGAAGTCGAAAACTTTGTTTTGGGTTAGATTAAATCCACACCGCCGCGGCGATATAATCCGAGCTTTACAAGCATCATAACTATGCGAAGCGTACCGTAACTTGCCGTCAGGCAAACATAACGGTGCGAAGCATCTCACAACTCATAACTTGCCCGTATGGGCAATCATAGTTGATAGAAAGGGAATAAGCCGACGTGTCTTTGACAAACATTTCTATCGTTATCGGGGCAAAGTTTTTTATCCACAGCGAATGAAGATAAAACAATTATTTTATTCACACTTTTGCCCGAAAATCAAGGTTTTACGGCACTTTTTGAGTAAAAAAAGACCTCAAAGGAAAACTCCTTCAAGGTCTGATTTGATTATTCAATTTTGCCTTTTGTGGTTATTTGGGGTTGCCCAAAAACACGACGGCTTATTCCCATTCTATTGTACCGGTAGGCTTCGGTGTGAGGTCGTAGAGAACTCTGTTTATGCCCTCTACCTCGTTTACGATGCGAGAGGTGATTTTGTGAAGAACAGCATAGGGGATTTCCTCGATGCTTGCGGTCATAGCGTCCTTGGTATTGACAGCACGGATGATTGCGGGCCAGCCCTCGTAGCGTCCGTCGTCCTTTACACCGACACTCTTGATGTCGGGGATAACTACAAAGTACTGCCATACACGCTCGGCAAGGCCCGATTTATCAAATTCGTCTCGCAGAATTGCATCAGCCTCACGAAGAGCTGAAAGTCTGTCACGTGTGATAGCGCCAAGGCATCTTACGCCAAGACCGGGGCCGGGGAAGGGCTGACGGTATACCATAGCGTGGGGAAGACCGAGCGCCTCGCCGACAACTCTGACCTCGTCCTTGTAAAGAAGCTTCAGAGGCTCAACAAGCTCGAACTTCAAATCCTCGGGAAGTCCGCCAACGTTGTGGTGCGACTTTACAGCCTTTTTGCCCTCTGCCTGCTTGATGCTCTCGAGTATGTCGGGGTAGATTGTACCCTGCGCAAGATATTCAACACCCTCGAGCTTACGTGCCTCGTCAGCGAAAACGTTTATAAATTCAGCACCGATGATTTTTCTCTTGCTCTCGGGGTCAGAAACACCCGAAAGAAGCGAGAGGAATCTATCTGTTGCATCTACGTATATAAGGTTTGCGTCAAGCTGATTTCTGAACACCTCAACAACGTTTTCAGACTCATCCTTGCGCATAAGTCCGTGATTGACGTGAACAGAGATGAGCTGCTTTCCGATAGCCTTGATGAGAAGTGCGGCAACAACCGAGCTGTCAACACCGCCCGAAAGTGCAAGCAGCACCTTTTTATCTCCAACCTGCTCTCTTACAAGCTTCACCTGCTCGTCAATAAATTTGTCAGCAAGTTCTTTTGTAGTAATGCGTTCCATATTATCCGGTCTTTTGTTTGCGTTCATAAAAGCACTCCGTTCATTTTAAAACTTTTCTTATTTATACAATGATTATACATCAAAGTAAGGCTGATTACAAGATATTTTTTCAAGTTTTTTTCTGAAAAATTTTTCAACATTTACGAGGATTTTAATAAACTGTAATTAAAAAGACAACCAAGGAGAAAAAAATTATGCTTGTAACAAGACCGTACAACCGACAGAGGGCGGTTAACTATGCGGCTAAATATGCCTTTTCGCAAAATCCGCTTTTCGGCAACTTTGCGGGGATTGGGGGTAATTGCACGAACTTTGTGTCGCAGTGCATTTACGCAGGCTCGTGCAAGATGAATTATACCAAAACCTTTGGCTGGTATTTCATTTCGCTTGACGAGCGCTCACCGTCCTGGACGGGGGTGGAATATTTTTATAATTTTATGACTACAAACGGCGGTGTCGGGCCGTTTGGCAGAGATGCCGTGGCAGACGAGCTTGAAATCGGTGACGTTGTTCAGCTCGCAAAGGCAGACGGTGATTTTTACCACACGCTGATAGTCGTCGGCTTTGACGGTGAGGAAATACTCATAGCGGCGCAGACAAACGATGCCTACGGCAAGCCGCTTTCCGAATACGAATACGACATAGCCCGCTTTATCAAAATAGAGGGGGTGCGCTTTGAGAGCGAGCCGGATACAGATTGCTACGAGGCGGTTTTGGGCGGTATCGCAATAATCCGCGGTGGCGGCAGCGCAAGTTTTGCAACCCCCGAGCCGCCAAGTGAGCCAACACCGCCACAGCCTGCGCCTGCGCCAGCACCAACGACACCAAGTGAGCCGACAACACCGAGTGAACCAACGCCCGCTCCAAGCGAGCCGACACCGCCACAGCCTGCGCCTGCGCCAGCACCAACGACACCAAGTGAGCCGACAGCACCGAGTGAGCCGACAGCACCACCGCCCACACCGGCACCCACAGGCGGTGAGGCATAAAACAGAATTAATAGCAGATTCAAAATGAAAATCTCCGCTTTTGTGCAGCAACACGGGAAGCTCCCGTCCGCACAAAAACGGAGATGAAAGATATTTGAATTTAACCCGGAGTACAGTCTTAATTTTGTTTTTTGCTCTTTATTATTTTTCGCCTGCTTCCGACTTAATATCAAATTCTACCGAAACCACAGAAGCACGAGGCAGATTTATCGGTGAGGAAGCATTAATAAACGAGCATTTCGGTGTGATAAGGTCGGGATTTTCAAAGCTGTTTACCTCATTTATACCGACTGTGGAAATAAGAGTGATTTTTGCTTCGTCACTTTTTATAAAGTCATCCAGAAGCGTAACCAGCTTATCCTCTCCGTGGGAAAGATTTGCCAAGGTTACAAGCAGCCGCCCGTCATTTACCGATGCCGATACCGAAATCTCTTTGTCGGAGCAAAACGATTTTATCAGAAAAGCGCCCTGATGCCCACGGTACATATCGAAAACGTGATAGTTCGGGGTTGTAATACACTTTTCTCCGTCTGTCAGAAAGAGCGAGGAAAGGCAGTTCGTAAGTTGAGCTAGGTTTGCCATTTCTACCGTGCTTGCGTGATTGTTGAAAATGTTCAGCGCAAGTGCAGAGGTAACGGCGTCACGCATAGTTACCTGCTGTCTGAAAAGCTGGTTTCTCTCTTTTGCCTCGGGTGTGGGAGCGTACATAGCGCCCCACTCGTCAACGTAGATGCGAATATTTTGCGGAAGCTCGCTTTCGCTTATAAGCTTTTCAAGCCTTACCAAATAATCCTCAAGTGCGAGTGCGGATTTTATCGTTTTGTCCCACTCCTCATCCGTATAGTTGACGTCACCGCCGCCGCTGAAGTAGTAGTGTAAGGATGCGCCGTCAACCCGAACGGCTATTTCGTTATCAGCCCCCGCCAACAGATAATCGCCTATCTCGGCAGAGAATTTATTGTATCCCGAGAAATTTCTTTTCGCAATTATGCCGTTTACAAAGACGGTGCTGTCGCCAACCGAATATATGAAAAACGGCGGTAAGCTTTAACCTGTATTTTCCGAGCCGCCGCTGTTGCCACTTGACACAGGTAGCGCTTCGTGATAAAATACTTTAGTCAACGTCGAGCCGCCCATTTGGCTTTTGTTGGCAAGGAACTTTTAAGGATATTTATTATGTCGAAAATTAAGCTTTCGTTTATTTATCCGATGCTTTTGCTTCTTGCGGCATTTATATGGGGCATTGCCTTTACTGCGCAGGATATGGCATCCGGGGTTGGCGCTTTCACGCTTGGCGCTGTGAGAAACCTTTTTGCAACCCTGTTTCTCTTTTGTGTGATACCGATTTTTGATAAAATTTCGAAAAACGGCAGAAGCATTTTGTGGAAAAAGAAAAAGCCCCCCTTTACAAGGGTTGAGCTTATCGGCGGTGTGCTTATGGGCGCATTTCTGTCACTTGCCTCGGCGCTTCAGCAGTCGGGAATAAACCTCGGCACGGATGCGGGTAAGGCGTCGTTTATAACTGCGCTTTACGTGGTTTTAGTCCCGGTGTTTTCAAGACTCTTCGGCAAAAGACAGCCGATAAACGTGTGGATAAGCGTTCTTATTGCGGCTGTCGGCTTTTATCTGCTTTGTATCGGCGGCGATTTCAGTATTGCTCCGCCCGACCTGCTTTTGCTTTTTGGCTCGGTGACCTTTGTTTTCCATATTCTTGTAATAGACCGCTTCTCGCCTATGGGTGACGGTATTCGTATGTCTGCAATACAGTTTGCCGCAGGCACTGTTATAAATTCGGTACTCGCACTTGTTTTTGAGCATCCGATAGACTTTGGCGAGGTTGGCTCGGCTATACTTCCGCTTCTTTATCTCGGCATTGCATCAAGCGGCATTGCCTACACCTTGCAGATAATCGGTCAAAGAGGAACACCCCCCACAGCCGCCTCGCTCATACTGTCGCTCGAGTCGGTATTTGGCGTTCTCGGTGCTGCGGTAATTCTCGAGGAGGTTATGAAGCCAAGGGAGTACATAGGCTGTATTATAGTATTTTTGGCGGTACTGCTTTCGCAGCTCGATATTCCCGATCTGATATCAAAAGCCAAGCAAAAACGCACAAAAAGTAAATGAATATTGACAAAAAGAGAGAACATTTCGGCTACAAACCGATTTGCTCTCTCTTTTTACTTATATTCATGCATCAGCCAAAACGAAAATCAAGCCTGTTTTTCGCTACGGCGGCATTTGCTTACAAGGTCTATGCACCCATAGCAAAGCGGAACTTCAGCGCCCGCCTCAAGCGTCGCACCGCAAATACAGCAGTTAATAACTCTCGGTCTTATCCTAACCGCTCCGTCGGATAATGAGATATCAATTTCATCCTCAAGCTCAATACCAAGCTGTTTTCTGTATTCCTTTGGAATTACAATGCGCCCGAGCTTATCTATTTTTGCCATACCGTCCTCCAAAAATCAAAAAGTGCGCCAACCGAAGCTGACGCACAAAAAACACATAGCTCCAATTGTCGCCAAACAAAAACTTTCTAACAACTACATAGAGTGCAAAAAGCGGAGCGAAGTGTTTTTATACAAACACTACCCCCTATGTAGTTGTTTTATTCTGTTTTTGTTTGGCAGGAACAGTATAACATAAATTCAAAGCTATGTCAACAAGAAAAATGATTATTTTACAATTTTTACCATATAAATAAAAACAAAAGGAGACCTTCTCAAATATGAGAAAGCCTCGTTTTTATTAAAATGTGCTGTTTGGGATAGGAAATCTTGGTTGCGCTTTAGCAGAAAGTCGATTAAATTTCAATAGTTCTGCCTTCGAGGGCGGCAAGTCCCTCACGGAATGCGGCGGCGGCAACAAGCCTGTCCTCCTCGTTATCGCCTGTGAGCATAGGGAGCAGCGTTCTGAAAATCTCACCGCGTACAGACATATCCCGTTTGAGATATTCGGTGCCGTAAAGCGGCATCGTTTTGTCAATCATATCGAAATAGTAAAGTCCGAATGAGTCAAATTCAAGGTGCTTCGGCACGATGAATCTCGGCTCTATGTAGCCGACAAGCTCAACACGCAGAGCGGTCTCGGCGCCGTATTTCTTTTCGCTTATAAGCTTGGTTATGCGATTGATGATTTCGCTGTTGGTGTTTACGCCCGTGATGTCAATTTCCTCGGTGATAAACTGCGTGTGTCCGAAATTAAGCGTTTTCGTGTCTATCGAAAGCTCACCCTCGTGATATTTTACGGTATAAAGCAGTGCCGAGCCAAGTCCGTTGTTCTCAAAGCCCGAGCATACAAGAGCACCGCTGTATCCGTACATCGACGTGCCAAGGTCAACAAAGCCCGTGCCCTGATGCCTTGAGCCGAGCGCATAATAGTCAGCTCCAAAGGATTTGATATTCGAAAGCGGAATCGGGCATACGCCGCCGTCAAGCTCACCGTCAACGTCGCAATATCCGCAAACGATATTTATCTTCGAGCTGTCGTCAACCGTTCTTTCGTAAAGCGGATTCTCGTTCATTTCGGATTCGGTGAATGCCCAGCCGTAAATTGTTATGCGGTCCTCCTCAAAATCGAATCTGCCGAGCGTCTCCTCGCTGAAAACGTGGCAGTTGGAGGGAAGTCTTCCCGATGTGTAAATCGGGTTTCTGTTGTAGCTGTCGCATCTGCCGGGGGCAATGATAAACTGCGTGTCGGGGCAGCCTGTAAACTCACGGATAAGCACCTCGGCTGTGTTGTTGGTGGCATATTTCGTATCAAAAAGGTCGCCGCTGATAAGCACGTAGTCAATACTGCGCTCCTTTACGTGGTCCATCATACGCATAAAGGTAGAGCGAAGCTCACGTCTGCATTCCTCACTCTTCTCGGAGGAAAGTCCCACGTATGGCGTGTCAAGATGAATATCCGAGCAGTGCAAAAATCTTATAAGCTTTCCTGAATCCTTTTTCATAAAAATCTCCCCTCACGCCAAGCGGCGCACACTTATTAAAACAAGTATAACATTTTTCTTGTGCAATTTCAATATTTTTGTCAAAAAAACTTAAAAAATGTCTTGATAAGAATTTAGTTTTATGTTAAAATAAATTAAATATATTTCACGGCAGAAATAATTCGGAGGGAAATATGCTTGCACTTGCAGTCAGAAATACGGCAAAGCTCGTAAGAGAAAAGTCAAAAAGTGAAAACATCCGCCTCGGCAGACTCTTTACCAAAAAGGATACCGCACGTCTTATGGCGGGGATGGCGGAGCTTGATACGGAGAAAAGTGCATACACAATACTCGTGCCCGGTGCGGGTACGGGCATCCTTGCCGCTGCCGTCGTTGAGCATATATGCAAAAATGCGCCTAAATGCCAACAGATATTCGTTACATGCTATGAAAATGACGAAAGATTTATACCGATGCTTGAGGACAACCTTGAGCGTATCAGAAAAAAGTGCCGCCACGACTACGACGTGCGCCTTTATCCTACCGTGTATGCCGAAAACTACCTCACCGAATCAAGGAGCCATTATACGGTGACCTTCTTTGACTCGGTTGCTGATAAATTTGATATAATAATTCAGAATCCGCCAAGCGAGCTTTATCTCAAAAATTCGCCGGAGGCAACAGAGGTTGGCGGTGTTACACAGCAGAAAATCGGAGCGCAGTATCTTTTTGCAAGACTTGCGGCAACCCACCTTGAGCAGGGGGGACAGCTTATCACTGTGCTTCCCACGACGGTTGCAACCGCCAGGGAGCTTTGCGGCTTCAGAGAGGCTATGGCAGCCGAGCTTTCGCTTCGGAAAATTCATCTTTTCATCGGAAAGCAGAAAAATACGAAAAGAGCCGTGCCGCTTGGCAAGAATATAATTCTCGCATACTCGAAAAATACCGAGCACGGGGATATTGAAATCTCGGTTTCACGTGATGCGGGCAGCCCCGAAAAGACAGAAAAGCTTGCGGCGCTCGCCTATGACTTTGTAGTGAACAGCGAGGACGGTACGCTCACGCTTCCCAAAAGTGCCGAGGATGCGAAGATAGTAAAGTATATTTCGGCATTCCCCGAAACGCTGTCGGGCCTCGGACTTAAGGTTTCGACAGGTCTCGTTATTGATTCAAGATGCGAGGGGCTTCTTTTCTCCGAGCCGCTCAAAAGCAGCGTTCCGATTATCCGCTCCACAGCGATACAGGGCGGCAGAATAGTATTCCCGCTTCCGATAAAAAATCAGTACATAGCGCCCACAGATGCAAGGCTGATACAGAAAAACAAGAATATGATAATCATCAAACGAGTGCCTGCGGTATCCGACGAGAGATTTCTCAACTCGGCAATTTATCTTGCCGCACAGATGCCGAAATACAGATATATCAGCACTCATAACAAGATAAATTATATTGACACAAAGGACAAAAACTCCGAGATATGCGCAAGACTTGCGTTCGGTCTTTTTGCGCTCCTCAACTCCACCATATACGACAGATTCATCTCAATTATCTCAAAGTCCAAGCAGATAAACGCAAAAGAGCTTAAAAATCTGCCCCTTCCGCCGAGAAACTTAATCGAAAATATCGGTATGCGTCTTATGGCGCTGCGAGAGACTTCGGTGGCGGCTTGTGACAAAATTGTAAACCCTACTTTACACGTAATAGAAAAATAACTGCGATTCCGTCCTGACCGTAAAGGAAACAGGCACAAAAATCAAAGTGCGCCCGTGGCATTATAAAATTGTGCCACGGGCGCCTTTTTATCATCAATAACGGGTCCCTCTTGAGGGAGCTGTCGGGCGGCGCGAGGCTGAAGGAGTCAATTTAATTTCAAGATTCGCTTTATATTGCCGGATAAAATTAACTCTTGTTCTTCTTCTGTAAGCGGAATTTTATTGAACCTTTCAAGCTCCGTAGCAGCATCCCACATAGGAAAATCTGTGGCAAAGAAGAATCTGTCAGCGCCAAACATATCTATCAGCTCTTTTGCTTTCTCTGTGCTGATAAATGGCAGGGAGGAGCAGGTGTCAAAGTATATATTGTCAAGTCCTTTATATATCGGAGCGTCGCCCCAGCATCTGTAACCGCCAAAGTGTGCGGCAATAAAGGTTGTGTCGGGATACTTTTTTGCCATAGCGACAAGCCGCTTTGGGGCAGAGTATTCGTATCTGTCGTCACCCATATGCAGAAGAATCGGGAGCTTGCCCGCTGCGGCACGGTAGAACTTTTCTGCGGTTTGGTCATCAATATTGAATTTCTGGAAATCGGGGTGCAGCTTTATTCCACGCATACCGCACTCGGTTGCCCACTCCACCTCACGGATAACCTCATCCTCGGTAAGGTCTTGGTGCAGGGTGATAAAGCCGATAAATTCCGGGTGCGCCTCGACCTCTCGCCTGATAAATTCATTGATAGAGCGCACCTGATGCGCAGTTGTCGCAACCGAGTGAACAACGTAACGGCTGATACCTGCACGCTTGCCGTTTTTTAGAAGCTCCTCGGGCGTGCCTTTTGGCATTTGCATCTTTATATCGTAGAAAACACCTATCGTGTCGGTTGCCTTTGCGGCAATTTTTTCGGGGTATATGTGTGCGTGTGCGTCTATTATTTCCATTGTTTTCGCCTCTTTTTTGTGAGTGGGTACGGTTTTTCCGTCTGCTTTCTTAATTATAAAAACATACTATCACATAGGAGCTTGAAAGTCAATAAAGTATTCAAAATAAAAGCATTTTTACCGATAAATATTCGGATATTTGTTGACATATCTACGTCGTCACCAAGCTCAATACCGAGCTTTTTTCTGTATTCCTTTGGAATTACAAGTCTTCCGAGATTATCTATTTTTGCCATACCGCCTTCAAAAATCAAAAAGTGCGCCAACCGAAGCTGACGCACAAAAAATACATAGCTCCAATTGTCGCCAAACAAAAGCCCTCTAACGCGTGAACGTATGAAAAGCGGAGCATTTGCATTTTTATCAATGCAAATGTTCACGCGCAATTATAAAGGACTATTTTTTTGTTTGGCAGGAACAGTATAGCACAAATAAAGGTCTATGTCAATAATAAAAATAATTATTTTACAAATTTTACCATAAATTTAAAAGAAAGCTTCCAAAATCCCCCGTTATCTTCGCACAGCTACACTAACTCACCGAGCTTCGGTAATAAAGCGGCGGCGCTAAAGCAAAGCACTGTTCGATGTCGGCTGTCGAGCGAATCGGGGTAATACCGTATTTCAGGGGTTTCAAAATTATATTGCGGCTGTGCCAAGTGAATATATTCCCTTATAAGAAAGAGCAAACACGAATTGTGTTTGCTCTTTCGGTTTTTGTATAAGGCTTTTTGCTTAATTTGTAACCTAAAGATTACAAATATTGCGTTTTTGAAGATTATTCGCTAACGGTGGGTGCGATTGCGCTAACTGTAACCGTACCGACACCGGTTGTGGGATAGGAGAGATATCTTACACGGAGTGTGTAGGTCTTTCCCTCTTCAAGATAGTAGCTGATGCGGAAGTTGCGGTTGCCTGCGCTGTCATCATCATAATATATCCTGTTGCCGTCCTCATCGTACAGCTCACCGTAAACGTCAAAGCTGTTGTTTGAAGACTCGAAAATCCAATTACCGCTGATTTCGGGGTTGATTACGATTTCACGGTAGATATTGCCCTGAACCTTAAGATTAACGACGTCAGAGCCTGTGAATTCGAGAGGCGCATAGTCATCCTCGGTAAAGGTGATAGCGTAGTCGTAGCTTCCGTCAGCTCCGAGCGGAACGAAAGCAAATCTTACGTAATACTCATCCTCGGAATATCCGAGAGCCTCTGCCGCCTCTATAACAGCCGCACGGCTGAACGCAAGAGCACGAACACTGTCAAGCTCGAAGATATTAATATTATCGAGAATTATTTCGTCGTTGCCGTCCTCCATAGGAGTATGGAGAATAAGGCTTACGTAGTAGATGAAATGAACGTTATTACGTGCCCAGTAGCCTGCAACAAAGTTTTCACCGCCACCGTATTTTACAGTAAGGTCCTCAAGAACAACCTCGCCGCTCGCACCGTTAATATTCTCAATACCGCAGCGTGAGCAGATGTAATAATTTTCTTCTACCATTTGCCAGTTGTGGTCGTACGGACTTAATTTAATGTTATGATTCAGAGTGCTTTCGCATACGTGGCACACCTCGTCATAGTATCCGTCCTGCGTACAGGTGGGAGCAAGCGTCGTATCCCAGTAGATATGATGACAGGGTTCGGTAGTGGTTTCATCCTTGCCGTCGCTTGTCGTAAAGCGAGTGGTTCTTTCGCAAGTGCCAACGAAGTTGTAGCTGTAATCGTACTTTTCCCAACTTTCTGCATAAATGTAATAATCGTAAATGTAGTACTGATAGCCACGGTAGTTTACGTAAGCGTATTTGCGAATACGTTCATACTCACCCGATGCGCAGTTGTGGTTGCTGTACTTCTCCTCATACTCGTAACCGCTATCGCCAAACGGGCCTACGTACTCGTCGTTTCTTACGTACTCGTACTTATCCCAGCGTTCTGTGCCGTCAGAATCTATATATCTGTACAGCGAAAGCTTGTCGTATCCGTTTTCATATTCACGGTATTCCTGATAGAGCTTTCTTTCACCGTTGTTGAGCTTGTTTTCAAACATACGGTCATAGGTCTGCATCGAGCCGTCTTCGAAATAAGTATACTTTTCGTAGTAGTAGCTGCCGCATCTTTCACAGTCGTAACGGGTGCCGCTGACCTTCGCATTGCCGTTATCCCAATTCTCCGCAAGGTCGGTTGCTACGTAAGGATGGTGAGTGTAGCTCGCTCCTGTTTTGAAGGTAATTTCCTTTGCGCAGGTGTCGGTTGTCTCATCGTATCCGAACTGCCAGGTCTGGTACTGATATACACGGCACTCAACCTCGTCAAAGAGCCAGTAGGTCGAGTATCTTACCGTGTATCCGCACTGCTCGGGGTCGGTTACCGCACAGGTGTATCTATATGCTTCGTGGTAAAGATAAACCTGATAGCTCGTATACGTTGTGTTAAATATCCATCCCGTAACAGCATTCTCTACCCAGCCTGTAATTCCGTAATGCCCGAATTCGCACATAGCGTTGTAACTCATATAGGTGTCCCTACCGCAGGCGCAGGTGTTCTTATAGAAGTATCCCTCGCAAAGCGCCGAGCCGTAATCCGGATCCTGAATATAATATCTTTCGGTTTCGTACGTCAGGTGGTAATAAGCGTGGCTTTCATAGGAGCTGTCGCAGTCACGGCAGGTATAGGTGACAATAACACCCTCATCGCAGGAGTCAGCGTCGGGCATAAGTCTGCCGACTGCAGCATAATCGTGGTCTTCATATTTGACAACGTACTGAAGGTTGCCGATAAACTCTGCTCCGATACTCATTATAATGCTGTGATTTTCGGTTCCGATGCAGGTCTGCTTATCCCTTATCGAGATATAGTCGTCCTGAACTCTGAGTCCGCAGCCGTAACACTCATAAGCGTAAACTGTGTGGTACAGACCGTCCTCGTCGTAGTAGCTGTTATCGTTGTTTGTACTCCAGCAGAAGCTTCTGTTGGTGTTTGCAACCTCGCCACAAGCGCATTCAAGATATTCAATATAGCCGTAGCAAGCGCCGTATTCGGTAAGGTCGTAATATTCCTTTCTTACAGTAGCGTGACCGTAATAGTGGCTTTCGTAGCCGTAATCACAAACGGTACATTCGTAGTGATGGGTTACGCCGCCATCGCAGTTTTCCTCACCGTCGAATGTGAAGGTGGGTTTGCCGTAGGTATGCTCATCCCAACGGTTGTAAACGTGGTTGAAATCTGAAATAATCTCAACACCGCCAATAGATACGGTATAGTTTTTGTAGGTTGTGCGGGAGCATCCGTCAGCTTCGGTATAGCTGTCTGTTACTACTGTAATTCCGCAGTCGGAGCATACGCTTGTCTGAACCGAATGAGTAATTCCCATAGCGTCGGTATACGAATCATCCGTGCTTGTCATATTGCAGCTGCGGATGTATTGGTAATAATAGGTTTCATTTCCGCAAGCGCAGGACTCGACTCTTATATAGCTGTCAAGGGCGCAAGAGCCAAGGTTGCAAAGGTAATAGTACGTGCTGTATCTTGCGTGATAGCTTGTGTAGTGGGTGTCGGTGTAATCACAGTTTGCGCAAGTAACGTTAACGGTTACACCGTCCTCGCAGTTATGGCTGTCACTGTCAAATTCGTAGCTGTAGACGTAGCTGTGATTCGAGGAGGAGTTTACACGTATACCCTCGGTTGAGATAATGTTATCTTCACCGAAAGTGAAGCTGTAGCTGATGTAGGTTTTACGGTAGCAGTTTTCCTCTCTCACGCAGAAGTCCTCTACAAGAACCAAAGCGCAATCCGAGCAGGTATGGGTAACCTTTATGTGGTGGACGCCCTCGCTGTCAACGTATCTTTCCTGATTTGATGACATAGAGCAGTTCCAGCTGTAACTAAGCGATTTTTCGATGCCGCAGGGGCATTCGTCGTACGCGATGTATCCGCCCTCGCAGCCGCCAAGCTCGCCGAGGTCTATGTATTCCTTGGAAATCGTGCCGTGGTAGGTTCTGTATTCGTTGTAGTTATAGCCGCAAGAGGTACATTCGTGGTTAAGCGTTACACCGCTAATGCAGTTTTCCTCACCGTCGAATGTGAAGGTGGGTATGCCGTAGGTGTGATATGCATGCGTGTATGTTACTGTGCGGATGTCGGAAATAACGGTTGTGCCGCCTGCTGTAACGGTATAGGAGTAGTAGTTTTTGTAATAGCAGCCCTCGCGAACGCCGTACTCGTCTCTTACAACGGTAAGACCGCAATCCGAGCAAACGCTTGTGTACACGTTATGAGTAATTCCCATAGCGTCGGTATACGACTCGTGGGTTTCTGTCGTATGGCAGTGGTAATCGTTGTAGATATTGAAGTATGTGATATAACCGCAAACACAGTACTCAACGCGGATATAGCTTTCGCCGCCGCATACGCCAAACTCGGAAAGCTGATATTCATCATACATGTTTACGTTGTGTTCGTAGTACGTATGGTAAGAGTTTATATATCCGCAGCTCTGGCACAGAAATACGCTGACAGCGCCATCGGTACAGGAGTCAGCGCCATCTGCAAGCACGTACTGATATTCATAGCTGTGGTCGCATTCCGGGGTGCCTGTTCCCTCTGTGATTACGTAGGGGATAGGCTCGGAGCTACCGCTACCGTAATTTCTGATAACGTAAAGGTAGGTTTCGCCCGCTTCAAGATAATGCTCAAGTCGGAAGTTGTTGTTGTTTCCGCCGTCATCGTTGTCTTTGATGAGATGATACTTGCCGTCAACCACACGGTAAAGCTCAACGTACGTATCCCAGGTTGCATTTGAATAGATGAGATAGTAGCCGCTTACCTCGGGAGCGAAGAAGAGCTCGCAGCAATACTTGCCAAAGCTTTCGCTGTAGGTTATCTCTGCATTTCCGGATACTATGGCTTCTGCTGTGTCATTGTTGGCTGTATAGCCGCAGTTCGAGCAAACAGCGCTGATATCTGCCGTGCCGTCGGTTATGACAGCATGAAGCTCAAAGCTGTGGTCGATATAGCTGTCGTTTGTTGCGTAGGAGTAAAGCTCTGTGCCGTTTACGCAGAAGGTCGTGCTGTTTGTTTTTATATGGTTGCAGCCGTCGGGTGTTGTGTACTCGTCACGGGCAACGGTAAATCCGCAATCCGAGCAAACGTCTGTATAAACGTAATGAGTGATGCCGGCAGCATCCTTGTATGAGTGGTTCGAGCCCATCATATTACAGGAGCCTGTGTTTATGCGTACATCGAAGTAGTAACCGCAAGGGCAGGAATTTACGGAAATATAGTTATCCGTGCCGCAAACACCGTAGTCCGAAAGATTTATGCGCTCCATTTCAAAGGATGAGTGACCGGTGTGATATCCCGAATTTCTGTAATCGCAATCGAGACAGTAGACGATAACCTCTACGCCGTCCTCACAGGAGCTGCCGTTAAGCTTGAATTCGTAGCCGTAATCGTGTTCCTCGAGCCATTCGCTACGCTCAAATCTGTAGATTTCTTCGTCATCAAGCTTATATACGTAAGCATCTATGCGCTGGTAACGGCAGAATTCATTCTTTTCGCTGTTATACGAGAAGATTAACCTGGTTACACCGCACATGTCGCAGCGGAATACGGAATTTCCGTTTTCGTCATTGCCGAGATGCGCCCACGAGCAGTTGTAATCCTCAATGTATGAGTACGTAACCTTGTCGCATATTATGCAGACGTTCTCATAGGAGTAACCGCCGCAAAGTCCAAGCTCACGAAGGTCGGTATGGTGGCTCTCGACGTCGTGTCCTGAGCCGTACCAATAGTCGCTCTGACCGCAGCTTGTGCAGTAGGCGGTTACCTTGTATCCGCTATCGCAGTCATCACCGTTGAACTCATAAACGGTTTCGAAGCTGTGGTTGGTGCTTTCGTAGGTCTCGGTGTAGGCAAATATCAGGTCCTCACCGTAATAGATCTGCATAAGACTATATTTGATGCTTTCGCAAGCCGACGTCTCGCATTCCCATTGCTCGGTTGCGAATTTCAATCCGCAATTATTGCAGAATGCGGTCATTACGTAGTGGATAACACCGTTTTCGTCCACGAACTGCTCGGGCTCGGTCTCTGCCACGTCGCAACCGATATCCATACAATTGAGATATGAGATTTCAGCGCAGATTGCGCAGCGCTCGCCGCTTATGAAGCCGTAACAGCCGTATTCGGAGACGTTTATCTCAAAATGTTCGTTTCTGTGGCCTGATCCGTACCAAGAGGATCTGTACTCGCACTCGGTACAGTATTCGTTTATGAGGTAGCCGTCATTACAGCTCTCGCCCTCAAGCTCATACGAATACTTATAGTTGTGATGCATTTCATAGTAAGTGCGCTCGGCACGGCAGATTTCCTCACCGTCCTTGTAGTAAAGCACTATTTCGGTTACCGAATATCCGCAATTTTCATTCTTTGCGCCGTAGCTTCTGTATGAAAGCTTGGTTGTGCCGCACATCTTACATTCATATACGTCGTAGTCGTTTTCATTCATACCGTTGTGGCTCCAACGGCAGTCATAATCGTTTACGTACGAGTAGGTAACCGTGTCGCATATCGTGCAGTATTCCTGCTCGATGAAGCCGCCGCAAAGTCCAAGCGCTGAAAGTGAAGCTTCTCTATACATGGTTCGGTGACCTGATGTACGGTAGCTTGTGCTGTAAGAGCAATCAGCACAGTAGCTGATAACTGTGTAACCGTCATCACAGCTCTCGCCGTCAAAGATGTAGGATTGCTGTGTGTTGTGACTTATAAAGAACATAGTTCTTTCATAACGGTAGATTTCCTCGCCGCTGCGCAGGTAAATGTTAACTTCTGTGCTCATATAACGGCAATTTTCGTCTTTTTCACCGATGCTTCTGAATGAGAGCTTGGTTGTGCCGCACATCTTACATTCATATACGTCGTAGCCGTTTTCATTCGTACCGTTGTGGCTCCAATGGCAGTTATAATCGTTTACGGTTGAGTATGTAACCGTGTCGCATACCGTGCAGTATTGCTCCTCGATGTAGCCGCCGCAAAGTCCAAGCGCTGAAAGCGAAATTTCTCTGTAGTCGGTTCTGTGTCCGTAGCCGTAGTAGTATTCGCTCTCACCGCAAGAGGTGCAGTAACGGGTTACCTTGTATCCGTCTTCGCAGCTCTCACCGTTAAGCTCGTACTTATATTCGTAGGAGTGATGAGAAGCCGTTGAGTATTCGCCAAGCTTGTCGTTATAGTAGAATTCTACCGAATAGCCTATGTTCTTTTCGATTTTTCCCTCGGGATTATCGAATACGCCAAAGTAGATTTGCGCATAAGTCTCGGCAGGCGAGCCATAGTTTCCGGTGTTAAAATCAAAGGCTACGTACTTTTCTTCGCCACTTTCGAAGATTGCCGTGAAGCCGCCGTCAGCCTCGACAAGCTCAACAACCGCTCCGCTGTGATTATCTATAAGGAGAATAACGTATTCGCCGTCAACAGAAAGCTCGGCAATTGTGAAGTCGAAGCTCTGACGTGCGTAAAGGAAGCTGTATACTGTGCAGTCACCGCATTCGGGGCGGAACATAACACCGAGCAACGTGTCATACATAGCTCTGTATATACGTACGTTGTAGCCGTACTCGTAGTAATAATAAGTACCCTTATAATTTACACGTCCGCTTGCTTCATACCAGTCATAATTGTCCTTACTCTGTAGCATACCCTCCTCGGGCATAACGGTTGCGTCCTCAAACTCGTCTACGATATCAGACCAGCTAACGTCAATTTTGCCGTTTACCGTGATATCAAGCTCGAAGCCGATGAACACCTCGTTATCGCCTGTCTGGAGAGTGAGGCCGTCAACGGTAAGCCTTACGGACTCAAGCATACCCTCGGCATCTGTTGTAAAGGATACCGAAGCTCCGCCTGCGAGCATATCAAGAATTGCGTCTATGCCGCTCTTGATTTCTTCCGCGGAGATATCTGTGTTGAACATCTCGTAAAGCGAGCTGTCAGCGAAGATGCTTATAAATTTGTCGAAGTATTTATCTGCCTGCTCCTCGTTTTCTGCCTCGAATACAAGCATTCCGAGAGTCATATTTGCAAACTCCTCGTTTGCGATAATCGCACCGATATCAAAGCCCTCGGGTGCGCCGATCATAGCGCAGTAGTCGTTGATTTTTGCGATAATTACGTCGGGATCAAGTCCTAAATTGCGAACGTACTCGGGAATTTCGGGAAGCTTAAGGCCGAGTATTTCAGTAGCAAGCTCTAAGAGCGAGTCAAACGCACCCTCGCCAAAGTAGATATCAACTACCTCTGCTATCGACTTTGTTGCAAGGTTTTCGTTAAGAGCGTAAAGCTTATCGAAATCAAGCTCTGCCACGTACTTGCCGTCAGCCTGCTCTTCGATTGTGAATATCATATTGAATATGCATTCAAGGATTGCGTTAGCTCTTTCCGAATTAAGCTGTGTAAGTGTCTCGATTTCGGGAATTACCGCCTCAAGAATATATCCTATGGACATAAGCGCCATTTCGTTTATTCCGTAAGAATCAATTATTGATTCCACAAGCACTTCGGTGGAAATCTTGACGCTCATCGTCTTGCTTTGTGAATCCTCGTTTCCGTATTTGAGGTCTGCGTATATAAATCCGTCCTCTATAACGGCACGGAGCTCACAAACCGCATTAGCGCCGGATATAGGACCGTTGAATATAACAACGCTTCCGATAGCTGCGCCGCGAAGCTCGCCGTCCTCTACGTAGAGCATAAGCTCTGCAATGTCAATCTGCTTAATGCTGCCAACAAGCTCAAGCGAGCCGAGAAGCTCGGCGCTTTCTTCTTTTACCTCGAAGTAAAGGCCGTTGATTTTAACTGCAAAACCGTCTATATTCTTCCACGAGTTAACAAGGTTGAGGAAGTATACGTTGTTATATTCAGCTCCGCAACGTACGCAGAAGCCGTCAACGTATGAGTGAGTGTTGTTTGTAGCGATTACAGACGTGTAGCTGTGGCCGCACTCGCAGTAGTGGGTAAGCTCACCCTCGTTTGTACAGTCGGGTGTCTTTGTAACCTCGGACGTTGAGTAGTAGTGTACAGTCTTATCTGCAACAGAACCGCAGGAGGTACAGATGTACCAGTGGTAATTTTCATCAAACAGAGCGTCAGCCTTGTCATAGCTGTGGCTTCCGCCCGCCATAGGAATAACCTCGGTCTTTTCATAACCGCAGAGGCAAATTACAAGCATTTCGCCGTCCTCTGTGCAGGTAGCGGCCTTTATAATTTCCGTCTTGAATGCCCAGTGCTCTGCGATTTCGGTCTTATCCTGACAAAGCGTACACTCGAACCAGTGATTTTCTGCGTCGAGCTTTACGTTTTCTCTGTCGTAGCTGTGATAATCGTCCGACATTGGAATAGCCTCGGTCTTTTCATAACCGCAGGAGCAAATTACAAGCTTTTCGCCATCCTCCAGGCAGGTAGGATTCTTTGTGGTTTTTGTGATGTATGCGGTATGTGCGCCAGCGTCTGTCTTATCCTGACAAACCGTACACTCATACCAGTGATTTTCTGCGTCAAGCTTAATGTTTTCTCTGTCGTAGCTGTGACCGAGAGCTGCGATAACGCTGATCTCGGAGTATCCGCAAGAGCATACTGCGGTTTGCTCACCCTCATCTGTGCAGGTGGGAGCTTTGTTTTGTGTGATTGTGTAGCTGTGAGCCGTCTCTTCACACTTGCCGTGACAGTTGCGGCACTCGAACCAGTGGCTGTACTCGTCGAATTTCGCATCCTTTTTGTTATACTTATGGTTGTCTGTCTTGGGGATTATTTCGGTCTTTGTCTGGCCGCAGGCGCATCTGTACGTCATTTCGCCGTCTTCAGCGCAGGTGGCAGCCTTTGAAACCTTACCGCCGTCAAATTTGTGAGCCGACTTGGATACTGCCTCGTCGCATACCGTGCATATATGCCAATGCTCGTTTTCATCGCTTTCCCATTCGTGAGAGGGAGCGTGATTTGTCTTGGGAATTACCTCGGTCTTTGTATAGCCGCATTCGCATCTGAAGGTGCGCTCGCCCTCCTCGGAACAGGTAGCAACCTTGGTAACTACGCCCTTGTTGAGCTTGTGCTTCTGTTCACGCTCACGGTCTCCGCACTTACATTCGCTCCAGTGGCTGTTCTCGTCAAACTTGTTGAAGCCGTCGCCGTGCTGGTGTCCGGAAATGCCGAGAAGCTCGAAGTAGGTTTCATCCTTAACGTGATATTCGTGAACCTTACCGTTATGTGTGAATCTTACAATATATTTTTTGTGACCCTTGTGGTCGCAGGTGGGATGAGTAAGCTCATCGCTCATATGAAGCTCGTCTTCGGAGAGAGCTTTCTCGTCGCCGCAGCTCTGACATACAAGCTTTACGCTGACCTTACCGCTGTATTTGCCGTTGTTGGGGTTGCCGTGAGGAATTTTTCCGCCCTCTGTGTCATACCACTCAAGCTCGGCTACGTAGTCGTGACCGATGGGAGCTGTGGGTGTATCGGTGTAGGAGTAGTCACAGCCCTCTCTTGTACAGAAGTGAGAGGTATATCCGCCGTTTTCACAGTCGGGAGCGATTACAGCCGAATCCATTATATGCTCAAGCTGGGCAAGAACCTCGCTGTAAGCCGCATCACAGCCCACCCTGTCGCAGACGTAGCTTACGTAACCGACAGCCGCGCAGGTTGCGTCAGCCTTGTCGCTTACTATGTAATTGTGATTGAGAGCCTTAAGGGTAATCTTATAGCTGTGGTTACAGCCGTTACGCTGGCAGATGTACTCAACAGAGCCGTCAGTAGTACAGGTTTCGTTAATTCTGATTTCCTTGTAGTCGTGCTTAAGTGCAACGTCGGTTTCGGGATTTGTAGCCTTGTTTGAATATCCGCAACGGATACAGAATTCAAGCGTATAGCCGTCCTGTGTACAGGTGGGAGCTACGTATGTGAACGTGGAGCTATGACCGTAAAGCTCACATCTTTGCTTGGGTGTAAGTCTTGTTACGGTGTAGCAGGAGAAGTGGTCTGTTTCGAATGTTACGAAGCCCTTTCTGTCGTTATCGCTGTCAGGATTTTTGTTGAAGGTTGCCTTTATCGAAACGAGTCTGTGAGCGCTAACCTCGCACTCATCACCATTTTCGCAATCCACAAGCGCACACTTGTCGCTGATGAACCAGATAGCAATACTGTCAACGTCCTCGCCCTCGCCGAGAGTGTAGGGGAGAGTTACTTTGATTTTACCGCCGTTAAAGTCGGAGATAAGATTTTCGCCATCGCTGATGGTGAAGTTGTAAATCGGGCTGTCACCGATCTGATTTTCAAGAGTTTCGTCAAGCTTAAGCTCGGTCTTTTCGTCCTCTGAAAGCTCGTCGGAGGAAATCGAAACCTCCTTATCACCTATGACGTCCTTAACACCGTCGTCAAGCTCGAAGCTTGTGTCACCGACGTTAAGCTGATTGTCAAGGTCCTCACCGGATACCTTATCCTCGGAGGTAATTACCTTAACAGTCTTGGTATGCTCATTGTTATAAATACAAGTGTAGGTTGTTACACCGTCCGCTGTAACTCCTGCATCCCATGCGTGACCGAGATCGTTATCAATAGCAATATCCTCGGTCTTGGTTTCACCGCAGGCAGCGCAGGTCAGAAGCTTCTCACCCACCTCGGTACAGGTTGCGTGAGAGGTGATGGAAGCTGTCCAGGTCTCGTGGTTTGTTACAGTTTCCTCTGCTGTTACGATTTGTGGGCAATCTTTACACTGATAATTCTGATAGTATACACAGGTCTTGCCGGGTACAAGAACGTTTACGGCCTCTACACCCTCGATGTTATGTCCCTTGGGCGAGCCTTCGCTTTCGGTGTAAGTATCACCGCAGGTAGAGCATTTATACGTATTGTTCTGTGCTTCGGTACAGGTAGCCGCAGTGCTGCCGGCGAGGGCGTAGCTGTGGCCGAGAGGCTCTGTTGTAGCATCGCAGTCGTCTCTGGTACAGAACTGACCGTCCTCGCAGGTGCGGTTTTCTGTATTCCAAAGGTGACCGATAGCTGTAACAGGCTCTTCCTTGGTATCGTTACAGCCCGAGCAGGTAAAGGTCTTGACACCTGCTTCGGTACAGGTGGGATTTTTAGTTATTGCGCCGTTATCGAAAGAGTGTCCGCTAGCGGCGAGCGCCTCTTCTTTGGTTGTGCCGCACGCAGAGCAGGTATAGGTCTTAACACCTGAGTCGGTACAGGTGGGTTTTGTGGTAATTTTGCCGTCATCCCAAGCGTGGTCAAGCTTTTCGCCAAATTCGTGAAGACATACCGAGCAAACCGCAGGTGCAGTACAGGTAGCCGCACTGCCGAGTCCGCTGTTGGCGTCGTATGCGCAAATTCCGCTCTCGGTTTCCGTATGGCAGGTCTTACAGCTTCTTACGTGGCTTCCGCTTTCATAAATCCATTCGCCAAAGCTGTGTCCTAAAACGGTTGTGCCCTCAAAGGTTCTGTTCGTGTCGGCAGCGCCGCAGACACTACAAGAATAATAATATGTAGCAACGTTAGTACAGTCAGCAGCGGTAGCTATATATGCGTCCTCTGCGATCTGTGCATCGTATTTATGATCAGCATATTGACCGTATTCCTCGCCACAGCTCTCGCAAGTTGCCAGAGCGTCGCAGGTTGCGTTTCCGCCCGAGTGGCCTCTTGCGCTCTCACCGGTAGCAGAGCACAGCAAGCAATATCCGGCTTCGGTACAGGTGGGGTTTACCCAGCTATGCTCAAGTGTTGCGCCCTCTGTCTTTCCGCACTCGGAGCAGGTAGCGGGAGTGTCGCAGGTAGCGTCGCTGAAGCTGTGGTCTGAAACTTCGGGCTTGTCGCAAACGTCACAGTTGTGGTCGTCGTCACCCTCGGCATCAAAGCAGTCCTCAAGAGTCGCACCGCAACCGTAGTCGCAAAGGTGGTCGTCATCGTTTTCGGAGTCTGCACAAGTACCAAATTCTTTGTCACAACCGTAGTCACAGTCATGATCCTCGTCTGCATCTGCGCAATCGCCGAATTCCTCGTCACAACCGTAATCGCAAGCATGATCCTTGTCTGCGTCTGCACAAGTACCAAATTCTTTATCGCAGCCGTAGTCACAAGCATGATCCTTGTCTTCATCTATACAAGTACCAAATTCTTTATCGCAGCCGTAGTCACAGTCGTGATCCTTGTCTTCATCTATACAAGTACCAAATTCTTTATCGCAGCCGTAGTCACAAGCATGGTCCTTGTCTGCATCTGCACAAGTGCCGAATTCCTCGTTACATCCGTAATCGCAAGCATGGTCTTTGTCTTCATCTATACAAGTACCAAATTCTTTATCGCAACCATAGTCGCAAGCATGGTCCTTGTCAGCATCTGCACAAGTACCAAATTCTTTGTCACAACCGTAGTCACAAGCATGATCCTTGTCTTCATCTATACAAGTACCAAATTCTTTATTGCAGCCGTAGTCACAATCATGGTCCTTGTCTGCGTCTGCACAAGTACCAAATTCTTTATCGCAGCCGTAGTCACAAGCATGATCCTTGTCAGCATCTGCACAAGTACCAAAAGCCTTGTTGCAACCGTAGTCGCAAGCATGGTCTTTGTCTTCATCTACGCACTCGCCAAATGTTTCATTACAGCCATAGTCACAGTCATGATCCTTGTCTGCATCTGCGCAATCGCCGAATTCCTCGTCACAACCGTAATCGCAAGCATGATCCTTGTCTGTATCTGCACAAGTACCAAATTCTTTATCGCAACCATAGTCGCAGTCGTGGTCCTTGTCTGCGTCTGCACACTCACCAAATTCTTTGTCACAGCCATAGTCACAGTCATGGTCTTTATCTTCATCTACACAAGTACCAAAAGCCTTGTCGCAACCATAATCACATTCGTGATCCTTATCTGCGTCTACGCAATCGCCGAATTCCTCGTCACATCCGTAATCGCAAGCATGATCCTTGTCTTCATCTATACAAGTACCAAATTCTTTATTGCAGCCGTAGTCGCAAGCATGATCCTTATCTGCGTCTACGCAAGTACCAAATTCTTTGTCACAGCCATAGTCACAGTCATGGTCTTTATCTTCATCTACACAAGTGCCGAAAGCCTTGTCACAACCGTAATCGCAAGCATGGTCTTTGTCTTCATCTATACAAGTACCAAATTCTTTATCGCAGCCGTAGTCACAAGCATGATCCTTATCTGCGTCTACGCAAGTACCAAATTCTTTATCGCAGCCGTAGTCACAAGCATGGTCCTTGTCAGCATCTGCACAAGTACCAAATTCTTTATCGCAGCCGTAGTCACAAGCATGATCCTTATCTGCGTCTACGCAAGTACCAAATTCTTTATTGCAGCCGTAGTCACAAGCATGGTCCTTGTCAGCATCTGCACAAGTGCCGAATTCCTCGTTACATCCGTAATCGCAAGCATGATCCTTGTCTGTATCTGCGCAATCACCGAATGTTTCACCGCAGCCATAGTCACAATCATGATCTTTGTTTTTATCCTCACAAGCGCCAAAAGCCTTGTTGCAACCGTAGTCGCAAGCATGGTCTTTGTTTTCGTCTGCATGAGCGCCAAGGTTTTCCTCACCGCATTCGTAGTCACAAACGTGGTCCTTGTTTTCATCCTTATGCGCAAGCGCCGCACCGTCTGTCTTTCCGCACTCGGAGCAGGTAGAGGGAGCGTCACAGGTAGTATTGCCATAGTTGTGTCCGCTTATATCAGGCTTGTCGCAAACGTCACAGGCGTGGTCACCGTCACCCTCGGCATCCGAGCATTTTTCAAGAGTCGCACCGCAACCGTAGTCGCAAAGGTGGTCGTTGTCGGTTTCACCGTCAAGGTGAGTGCCTACGTTCTTGTTTCCGCAATTTTTGTCGCAGGTATGGTCACGGTTTTCGTCCTTATGTCCGAGAGGCGCACCCTGCGTTATGCTACATTTCTCGCAATGCTTCGCCACGGTACAAGTAGCGTTCACCCAAGAATGCTCATGGTATCCACCGAGCATCGCTTCGCATCTCTCACAAAGCACGGGAGTCTCGCAATCACCCTCCGTAGCTGCCTTGTGTCCGAGAGCTTCGCCCTCCGTAGCCTTACATACACGGCAGGTCTTGGGCGCAATACAGGTTGCCTCATCCCACACGTGCGTACAGTCATCATTCAAGTCGCTTCCAAAGTCGCATGACGTAATGCCGATCATAGCGCCTGTAAGCACAAGAATTGATAGGAACAGTACCAAAAGTCTCTTTGCTTTCATAGTTTTCCTCCAAAAATGAATAATTTTTAAATAAATATTGAATATAACATATATTATAGACTCTTTGTTCTGCAAAGTCAATCGAAATCAAGGGGTAAAGATTCACCAAATTTTCGTTCACAATTTGGTAAAATGTGCTATATTAAATATTTTGAGCTAAAAATGACAAGAAAACCCAAGAGAGATTTCAAGCTTGCTTTCCCCGATTTGCAGGTGAAATCAAAAGGGGTACTGTGTTTTTCACAATACCCCACGGAGTTTTTATTCGGTTATTCTAAATGCGACAGCCTTTTTTCGGAGCGCCCGAATCGCTTGACTAAATCCCGTACAGCACAACACCGAGCGCACCGGATATCACTATCAGAAGTATCGGCGATAGGCTTTTTCCTTTGCATTTTGAGTAGGTCAGAGATATCAATGCCACAACCGACAAAATGACAAGGGAGCGCCAGTCGGGCGCTATGCTATCCTGTATGCTGCGTACACCGAAGCCAATGCTCAAAAGCATAGTCAGCGCAGCTCCGAGAATAAGAGCTATAATCGACGGGCGAATACTGCGAAGCACGGCTCGCACTGCGGCGAATTTCAGCAGCCGTGTAAAGACCGATGCAATCAGCAGTATAATCAAAAATGAGGGAAGCACAACGCCGAGCGTTGCCAAAAATGCGCCTAAAATTCCACCCTGCGACGAGCCTACAAAGGTCGCCATATTTACCGCAATAGGGCCAGGGGTTGACTCCGCAACAGCTATAAAATTCAACAGCTCACCCTCGGTAAGCCAGCCGAAAGCCAGGCAATCCTCACGTATCAGAGATATCATTCCGTAGCCGCCGCCAAAGGACACCGCACCGATTTTAAGGAAGGTTAAAAAGAGCTTAAGATAAATACTCATCTTTCGTCACCCCCGCTTTTATTCTTACTCTTTATGCAGTCGATTGCGTAAATAAATAGACCGACAGCGGCAAAGATGAGAATGTAAAAAATAGATGAAAAAGTCACAGAAAGCAAAGAAAAGATTACAAAAACGCAAAAAACTGACACCACAGCGACAATGTTAAACACACTTTTCTTTATTTTGCGAAGCATTTTTACACCGGCCGACAGTATAAGAAAAATGACGCATGCCTGAATTCCACGGAATGCCGATGCCACAAAGGATACCCGAAGAAAGCTGTCAAAAAAGAGCGAGATGAGATAAATAATACAAAAGGACGGAACACACATTCCGAGCGTTGCAAAAAGCGCACCGACAAACCCCTCTTTTTTATATCCGATGTAGGTGGAGCAGTTGATAGCGATAGGGCCGGGAGTTGACTCGGCAATAGTGACAAGGTCCATAAATTCCTCACCGTTAAGCCAACCCTTTCTCTCAACGAACTCACGCTCGAGAACACCTATCATCGCATAACCGCCGCCAAAGGTGAACAGTCCTATTTTGAGCATTGATAGAAACAATTCGAATAAAGCTTTTATTTTGTTCAATTCTGCCGCCCCCTTTTTGTATGTCATCTGCAAGTAGCCTATATTACAAGCCGTATGCGTTAATTATAGCACATATCAAAAGCTTTTTCAACTGGATTGCATAGCTCCGCGGCAATATTGCCCACGCTTGACTTTTGTTATGAATTATGATAAAATTTAGCAAAAATACCGAGAAAGCGAGGCAAACCGCAAAATGAAAAAGACGTTTATCTGCAGCCTGTGCCATAATGGCATACTCGGCGGCGCTCTGTATCTTGATGACGTCGGGCTTACTTACAAAACCAACAAGCTCACCGTGGATAAAGCGTACAGAAATCTTGTGTTGCCGCTTGATGAAATCTGCGAGCTTTCGTGGCGTTGGATTATTTTTCCGATTGCAACCTTCCGTATGACGGGCGGCAAGGAGTATAAATTTATTATATTCAACAAAAAACGCTTCAACAAATATTATACCGAGGTTAAAATAAGCGAATAAAAAAGCTAGGGCAGAGGTGCAAATCAAAGCACCTCTGCCCTAGTCTATAAAATCCTATCAAATCAAGATTGAAAACCTGACGCTTATCGGGTTTTATCATTGATATACCCAAATTCTTAAAGAGACAGACGCTTTCTCAATACAACACCGAGCTTTACTTTGTATTTTTAACACGTCTAATCATGAAGTCAACATCATCGCACGCATTTAAAACGTTAAGTTTTACGTCAGGGTTGTTGCGTTGCCAAACGATGAACAGTTCATGCACAAAAGCTTGACCGACTTCCTCTACGTTAACAAAGTCTAAATCAACCTCTTTGAATTTAACAATCAATTCTCCAAGCCTTCTCGCTTCTGAACGAGATACAGGACCGGTTCCGGAAAAAATGTGTGCTATTGGAATTTGGGTCTTTACAAATCCTTCATCAATATCAGAAAAACGGTTAAATACTTCTCGTGTTGTTTTATTGCTGTTGTTGTTTAGCTCCATAACAACCGTTGTACTATCTTCTGAACTGGTTTCGAAATTTGTATCGTCAAAATTGTTTCTTGTAAACACAACGCCATCTGATATAATTTTAAACGAATCCATCAAATGAGAAGTAAAGAAGATTCCCTCACCCGAATGCATACTCTTTGCTGTTGTAAATTTACCTGCAAAAAGAAGTGCAGCGCATTCCTTCAGCGTTAAATCTTCCTTTTTCTCGTTTTTAACATACTCTTGAATATTATTAAAAATACCTTTTCCGTTATCGGCTATAACTATGCCGGTTTTGAGTACATTCCTAAAGACAGTCACGTTGATTGTCGTTGCACAAGAGTGTTCGATTGCGTTGTTCATCATTTCGGTGAAAGCATAGCGCCATGCGGAAAAAACATTCTTTGGAAGATTTAAAAGCTTTGGCTCAATATCTCTTTCAAAAATTCTGTCCTCCCCCAGCGAACCGTCGTTTTTGTAAATAAATAGGTGTGTATTATTCACAAGTTCATATGATGAACCGTTCTTTTTTATAATTTCGTTTTCACAGAGCTCTGCCAGATAGTTGTATACGGTAGATTTTGAAACAACACCTTCAAAAGCATCTAATGTTTTTGCTACAAGCTTACTGTCACCTGCCGCAATCAGCTTTAGCATGTATTGTAATACCTGCTCCTTGGTTGTAGACATTTTAATCCCCCTAATTGATATTGTCTACTGTATTATATCATATATTCCAGAAAAAATCAACAATATTCCAAAAACTTTAGAATATTTTCCAATCAAACTGAAATAACTGTCTAGCCCGGACGATGCTTTTCTTCAAGATTTGCGAAGGATAAGATTTTTATTCTATCTCTAAATAGTTTGATGTAAAGAAGAATTCGCTGTGCCACAATTATCAAATTAAAAATAATTGAGTACTGTTTTAAACAAATAGCATACGCTTGTATTTTTTCGCATTTTGTGGTAAGATAAAGAAAATAAATCCGAAAAATGCGGAGAGAAAATCGTGAAAAAGATAAAAAGACTGATATCAATAATTTTATCTGCGCTTCTTCTGTCAGCGTGTGCTCCGTCAGGTGCGCAGAGCGGCTACCGCCAAATATCAATGGACGAAGCGGTGGTTATGATGAGTGAAGAAAAGAATTATATAATTCTTGACGTGCGCAGACCGGATGAGTTTGCAGAAATGCATATACCGAATGCCATCAACGTTCCAAACGAAAGTATAGGCACTTCCGAAATAACCGAGCTTCCCGACAAGTCACAGCTGATACTCGTATATTGCAGAAGCGGAAGACGGAGCAAGGAAGCGGCTGAAAAGCTTGTGAAGCTGGGATACACGAACATAGTTGAATTCGGTGGTATTCTCGATTGGAAAGGCGAAATCGAAAAATAAGGAGAAGCACTATGAAAGACGAATGCCTGATTTGCGGTGCGCCGCTGAAATATTCGGAGCAACAGACGCAAATGGAATGTGCCATTTGCCACAAAAAAGAATACAGCAAGACCGCTTGTGAAAACGGTCACTACATATGCAACGAGTGCCACACGCAAGGAATAGACAGCATCTACGGTGTCTGCCTTGCGGAAACCTCGAAAGACCCTATCCTTATCATAAAAAAGCTGATGTCGCTTCGGTTTTGCCATATGCACGGCCCGGAGCATCACGTGCTGGTAGGTGCTGCGCTGCTTACCGCTTACAAAAATGCGGGCGGAGATATTGACCTTCCGAAAGCGCTACGTGAGATGCAATCGAGGGGCAAGCAGGTCCCCGGCGGTGCGTGCGGATTTTGGGGAGCGTGCGGTGCGGGAGTCAGCGCCGGAATGTTCGTTTCTATCGTTACCGGCTCGACCCCACTTGCCGGGCAAGCGTGGGGGCTTTCAAACAAAATGACCGCCTGCGCCCTTGGGGCTATCGGAGAAGTCGGCGGCCCTCGCTGCTGCAAGCGTGATTCATATCTCGCCATTGAGAGGGCGGCAGAATTTGTCCGTGCGCATCTCGGTGTGGAAATGGAGCTTGGCGAAATCAAGTGTACGCACTATGCACAGAACAATCAATGCATAGGAAAAAGATGCCCTTTCTTCAAAATTTGACAACAAAAGTTTGCAAAAAACAACGAACCAAAGGTTTCATAGAAGCCTTTGACGAAATCACAGCGTCACAAAAAGCAATATATAAATGATAAAAGGAGCTCGAAAAGAGCTCCTTTTTAATTTTTGAAAAAAGCACAGATAGATCAAAACGAGTCTGTTGCGCCTTGATATTTTAGCGTGAGCGTTCCCATTCTTTGTGTGATAACATATTTTTAAAGGAAAGTAAATAGTAAAATCATTCCCGCAAATAGGGGCATTTGCAAGTGTATTAATTGAATAGTGCAAAAAACCTCTTGAGCTTTCAGCGTTATATGCTGTGTTTTTCAACGAATTCTATGATTGGAGTATTATCATCCAGACCGTGAGGGTGATGTCCGCAATTTTTCTTCCCGATTGAAAGGATCGTTCCGCCGTTTTCACGGTAATATTTTTCGATAATTGCTCCGTTTTCAGAGTAGGGAACGATTTCGTCGGAATCGCCGTACACCAATATGATCGGAATGTTGTTCTTCAAAAGCAAATGCATCTTGTCAATCGGGTGCTCTCTGTAACAGATAAGCTCGGATAGAGTCATTCCGGTAGCAAGAATAAATTCTTCAAGCAGATCGCTGCTCGCAACTCCGATGCCTGCCGGACAGGAAAGCAGATTCATAACCGGTGCATCCAAATAAAGCGCCGAAACGTATTCGGGATGCCTTGCGGCAAATTTGCTCGCAATCATTCCACCGCAACTCATTCCAACGGGAACACATTTTTGATAAAGTCCGTATTCTTTGTGCAAGTGTTCTGCAAAACGCTTTTTGAGATCAAGGTCTTCATCGAGGCACCATCTTGTAACATTCGCAATATATGCAAGGTGCCAACCTCGTTTCAGCATTTCAATTTCAAAATTTGGGAAAGCTCCGAAATATTCGGTCTTCATCAGCCAGCTTTTGTTCGTGTTTGCATTTTCCGGGAAAACCAAAACAGCATTTCTGCCCTCAAACAAAAAATCAATTCGCCTGAATCCGTTCCACGTTGTTTCTTTCATAATACCACAATCCTTTGCATTTATTCTGCGGTTATCTTAACTTTGCCGCCTTATACCTTGATTTATTATACCATGAAATCTATTACTTTTCAAACTAATATAATAAAAAAATGCCTTTTGCCGAGGCAAAAGGCTACACCGGGCCCCTTTTCACTGTTCACATTTTACGAGCAATGCGAGTAACAAGGTTCTGCGAAGCAGGTTCTTATTGCCTGTTGCCTCCAAATCCCCGAGGGGGTTAGTGAAAAGTGAAGAGTGAAAAGTGAAGAGTGAAAAGTTAAGAGTGAAAAGTTAAGAGTGAAAAGTGGGGAGTGAAAAGTGAGGAGTGAAAAGGTAAAAAATATCTTTGGGACAAAGCTCGGGGTTTATCTGGGGTCACTTGCAGAAATTTTCAACGTAGTTGTCAATGGCGAGCTTAATTACTTTTATCGCTTCGTTGCGGTCACTGACCTCGTTTACTGCGGTGGTTTTGTTTTCAAGGTTTTTATAGACCGAGAAGAAATGCCGCATCTCATCAAAAACGTGAACGGGAAGCTGGTCGATGTTGGTGTACTGGTTATAGGTCGGGTCGTTGAACGGAATGGCGATGATTTTTTCGTCGTTTCTGCCGTTGTCAATCATCGAAATAACGCCAATGGGGTACGCTCTTACGAGGCTAAGCGGCTCAAGCGGCTCTGTGCAGAGCAACAGAACGTCAAGCGGGTCGCCATCATCACCGTATGTACGGGGGATAAAGCCGTAGTTTGCAGGATAGTGAGTCGAGGTATAAAGAATACGGTCGAGTATAATAAAGCCTGTTTCCTTGTCAAGCTCGTACTTCTTTTTGCTACCCTTGGATATTTCAATTACGCAGATAAAATCCTCTGTGTTGATTCTTTTTGGCGAAATGTCGTGCCAAATATTAGACATTTTTGTTAGTCCTTTCTTCTTTAGGGATTGCTTTTTAAGAAGCCCATTATAGCATAAAAAAGAATATATGTCAACTGCATAAAAAGCACCCGACAGCACCTGAAAGCATAGTCCGAGTAATTTTGGACTTGCGGAGGAGGGATTTGAATTACTTATTTATAAACTTTGGGTTGTTGCCGTAAAAAAAGTAGCCGTTTTCCATACGTGAGTGTGGTAAACGGCGGATAATTTCTGTATTGGCAAACCTTGAGTTTTCCATATTTCAATGCGGAGTGTTGCAATGTGGGAAACTCAGAAGGGAAGAGTTGAAATTCGCAAAGTTGGTTATCTGCTATTCGTCGGGCGGACACGACGAATGACGCAGTATGCCGACACTGCGGTGTCGGGCATAGACCCCGACTTTTGTGGCGCATCAGTTTTGGGTGAAGCTAAACCTTTTATTTGAAGCTTTCGTTTGAAGAAATGAAAGTGACTTTTATCGCCACAAAATCGGTTCAAAAGGCCGAAGGTCGTGAGGTTCAAATCCCAACAAACCTCAACAACCAAAAAAGAAAGAACTCAATCACCCGAATGGGTAATTGAGTTCTTTTGGTTGCGGAGATGGGATTTGAACCTCATGACCTTCGGGTTATGAGCCCGACGAGCTACCAGACTGCTCCACTCCGCGATATTGTGGTGCCGGAAGCCGGGGTCGAACCGGTACGAGAAATAAATCTCACGGGATTTTAAGTCCCGGGCGTCTGCCAATTCCGCCATTCCGGCAAACTTACGACCTGTGTCTTCCACAGCGCTATACTATTATAGCACCCAAAATACAAAAAGTCAATAGTTTTTGAAAAAATCATTATTTTTATATTGACAAGCCTAAAAAAATGTGCTATTATATATGAGCGCTTGTAATTAATACTACGCATTCTGCTGTAAAAATATTCATAGCGCATGTCTAAAACTTTTCAAAACTACAATTTAATAGTAAATTACAATCCAAAAAGGCTG
>JAZOWX010000063.1:0-7511 GCA_045659405.1 Eubacteriales bacterium
GAAATACAAATATAAACGAAGAAAACCTGCCGTTTGGCAGGTTTTCAACACAAACAGCTTTGCTATAGCTGATTTTCGGCTACTATCAAAGCAACTTGGAACAATCCATTTCGTTTTCGGTTATGCCTAAATACGACAGCCCCACTTTATTACTTTTCGGTTATGTATCCCTCACGGTAAAGCAGCTCGGCAATAAGCACAGCTCCGCCTGCCGCACCACGCAGAGTATTATGAGAGAGTCCGACAAATTTGTAGTCGTACAAAACGTCCTCACGCAGTCTGCCGACAGTAACGCCCATACCGCCGTAAATATCACGGTCAAGCTTGGTCTGGGGGCGGTTATCCTCCTCGAAATACGTGATGAATTTCTCGGGCGCAAGCGGAAGCTTAAGCTGCTGTGCTCTACCCTCAAATTCATCCCATGCCTTAAGGATTTCTTCCTTGGTGGGCTTATTTTCAAACTTAACAAACACAGCTGCAAGGTGTCCGTCTGTAACCGGAACTCTTATGCACTGGGTTGTGATAATCGGCTCGGTAGCGGGAACTATCGCACCGTTTTCAACCTTACCCCAAACACGAAGCGGCTCTTTTTCGCTCTTTTCTTCCTCGCCGCCGATGTAAGGGATTACGTTATCTATCATTTCAGGCCACTCGTTGAAGGTCTTGCCTGCTCCGCTTATCGCCTGATAAGTGGTTGCAACTACCTCACGAATACCGTACTTGCGAAGCGGATTGAGCGCTCCGACGTAAGACTGAATTGAACAGTTGGGCTTAACAGCGATAAAGCCACGCTTTGTGCCAAGGCGTGCTCTCTGTGCCGCAATAACCTCAAGATGCTCGGGGTTAACCTCGGGAATAACCATAGGCACGTCGGGAGTCCATCTGTTTGCAGAGTTGTTCGAAACAACGGGAAGCTCTGCCTTTGCATATCTTTCCTCAAGCGCAAGTGTATCAGCCTTCGGCATATTTACAGCGCAGAAAACAAAGTCAACGTTAGCCGCAACGTACTCAACCTCATCAGAGGAAACGACGGTCATTTTTGCTATATCCTCGGGACAGGGAGTTTTCATCTTCCATCTTCCGTCTACCGCTTCAGCATAGCTTTTACCCGCCGAGCGAGGACCCGCTATAAGCATTTTTATCTCGAAATACGGATGGTCGTGCAAAAGAGTTATAAATCTCTGACCAACCATACCGGTAGCTCCGATAATACCAACCTTTAACTTGTTCATAACAACAAATTCTCCTTTAAAAAGACTACTAATAAAATGTTATGTTATATTCTAACATAAGTTAAAAGAATAGTCAATACCAAAACAGCAAAAACGTAAAAAGAGAGAAACAAAGGCCAAAATAAGTCCGTGTTCTCTCCTCTTACGCTTGTAAAGTGCTGACTGCCGTATACGTCACGTCTTGCTTGAGTATACCCGTGCAGCTTAACTTTTTTGTGTTATTTTCTTGCAAAAAATTTTGCGGTTATTTATTGATGATACTGATTTTGGAAGGCGAAACACCTGTGGTTTCGTAAACAATTGTTAGAATTTGAGCCGCTTCTGCCGCTGTAAGAGACTCTGCTCCGACTACAACGCTGACTGCTCCGTCGGAAATAATTGCAACACAATCTTCGAATCCCTTTGCCTTAACGAGCGACTCAATATTTGCTTCGTTCTGGATATCGAGCGCAATCTGTGATATTTTGTTTGCCGCCTCGGCACGGGCCTCCTCGCTTGCCTCCTCATCCTCGCTTACGAGCTTAAGCACCTCTATTGCCTCGTCTCTTGCCTCCTGTCTGTTAAGTGCGGTAGAGGTGAAGTATGTGTCCTCGGTATCCGCACCCGTCTGCGTGGAGTTATCCGAATAATTGTCATCCATATTGCCGTCACCGTAGCCCATTGCATCAAGCGGGTCATAAAACCACTTGTAATTGAGGTAAACCGCAAGGCCGATGAGTAAAACAGCGCATACGATAACTGTGCTTCTCATCGCGCGTGACGAGAAGATTTTTTTGAGTTTTTCGCTTTTCATTGTTATATCTCCCTTTTTTCGTTTGTTACTATAACCTATGCCATACACCCCTGCGATATTCCGAAAAAAGTGTGTCTTTTGAGTTTTTTATCAGCCGTAAACCGAAGTCCAAACACCCAAAAACAGGACAAGCTATTCAAGCTCACAAACGCTCACTCGGTTTGCTCCGATATCAAAAACCGTACATATAATGTCGCTAATCTTTTTTCTCACCTCTACCTTTTTTGCTCCGCGACAAGCTACGGCAACCGCCTTGACCCGTGTATTTTCCCCCGATGAAAAATATCCGCTATCCTCATACTCATAGCTTATAATAACACGGCATTCTCCAACACCGTCAACGTCCTCTAAAAATTCACGCACCTGACGTGTAAGCGCATCCTCTTCTACGTCTCCCTCCGACGCACCGCCCGAAGCAAAGAGCAAAAGCATCACACCGACGAGCGCTATGAGAACAGGCTTTATCATTGACCGATGCTTTTTTAAAAAAACGGTCATCCTCTCTTTAAATTCCAATTAATACATCACACTCCCCAAGCTCAAGTCCGCTAACGTATTTTTCTATTTTTTCTATATCGGCAAAAATTGCTCTGCCATACAGCGTAACCTCTATTTTTTCGGCATTCATTCTCTCAAAATCAAAGCTTTCGGCAAACACCGTTACCTCTGACGTCTCAAGAGAAAATTTTTCGCATATCGCTGTGCAAATTCCCTTCTCAAAAGCGGATTTTGCATCGGCTTCATATATATGCTCACCCGATTCTATGCCGTTTTGTATCTCCCCGATTATCCCGTCGATATTGATGTTCGGAAGAACGCTGACAAGCGGAAAAAGCGCCGCAAAGGAAAGCAAAACACCAAACGCAAAGCGCACGGTGCGCTCCCTCTCGTTATACGAGATAAATGAAAATGCGGCTATGGCAAACGCAACGAACAACAGCGATGCAAAATAATCATTCACAACAGCGCCACCCCGCTTTTCAAAAACATTACAAGCTCGAAAATATAAAGGAGCAATGAAACACCGTAAACCGAGAGCAAGGCGTCAACCGCAAAGCAAAGGTATGAAAGTCCACAGCCGCCCTCACCCGTACCGAGAAAGGAGAGTAGACCGCAGGAAACCGACAGTATCAACCTATACAAAAGCATCATCACAAGCGGAGAGAGCGCGACGGTAAGCATAACGTATATTGCCTGTACACCGATAATGCTTTTCGCATAAGAAAGCCCTGCGGCAAGTGAGGAAAGCGATGCCGAAACGGTTCCGCCTATCACGGGAAGAAGTCCTGATGCCGAATACTTGGCAACACGCATAGCGGCGCTGTCCTTTGCCGAGCATATTACCCCCTGAAGCGCCACACCGCCCATAAGTATAGCCGTAACAATGCCGAGAAGCCACATAAATACCGAGCGCACTCGCACAAAAAGCTGACGTATTTCAGCCCCGCCGAGCGAAGCGCAGGCGGATAGCGCAAACATAAGCGTAACGAGCGGCAAAAGAAGCGGTACGAAAATCCCCGAAACCGCACCGAAAACAGCTCCCATAGCAGTAGCTTCAGCGGCAGCGCTGCTTACACCGCCGCCCGCAAGCGTTATACCCGTCGCAATCGGAATCAGTGCGGAAAACATCTCGCTCATTCGGCAAAGCGCCGCCTCGGACAACGATACAAGCCTGTAAATTCCGCTATACACCGCCATAACCGAAAGCGCACTTACCGCCGATAGCGCACCACGCTGCTCCGAAAGAAGCGAAGCGAGCGTAATCAGCATCACCGCCCCGAGCAGCGATGCGCAAAAGCCGAGTATTTCGCCGCCGCTGTCGGAAAGCGAAGAAAGTATCTCGGACAGTATCAGCTCTATCCCTATCTCATCATTCAGCTCCTCGTCCGTGCCGAAAAGAGCATAAAATTCATCGAGATATCCGTCAGCGCTGTCAGCCGCAGAAGAGGGAAACGCAAAAAACGCAAATAACGAGATAAAAACAGCCAAAATCCACAAGCAACGCTTCATCAGAAAAGCTCCCCCGCCGAGCGAAGAATGTCAAGAAAATGCGGCATAACCACACCGAGCATCTGCACCCTTGCAAAAAGAGTCAAGCCGTCAGCCGCTCCCTTTGCCCCAAGCTGTGTGCAAAATTCCGAAAAAAATCCGCCAATATAGCCTATCCCGAGCACACGCAGCGCCGACGCTCCAATATCCGCTGTAAGCTCACCGCGGGAAAAGCTCATAAGCTCGGATATAAGCGGACTTGCCGCACCAAGCGTAACAATCAGCAGCAAAGCCGAAACAAACGCAAGATATACCCTTGTCCCCCGAAATCCGAGCGTGTCAAGAATATATCCGCATACCGCACAAACAACCGCAACCCCAACGAACTCCGTCACAGACCGAACACCTCCGCAACAGAACGAAGCAGCTCACCAAGCTGCTCTGTGAGCATAATAAGCACAAGCACTATACCTGCAATAGAAACGAGAGTCGCCTGCTCATCCCTGCCCGCCTTTGCCAGAACCTGACAAATTATAGCCACAATCATTCCGATTCCTGCAATTTTCATTATAAATTCAACAGCCACAGCCCACCTCTGCATCCCATAATTTCTACATCAAAATAATAATAAAGATAAGTCCCACCGCACAGCACACCGCACGAGTCACGCCAAGACTCTTTTCCGAGGTGCGTCTATCCTTTTCAAGCTCCTCTATAAGTGTCTGCCGCAGCCCCCTGATGCGCTGTACCTCATCCTCTCTCGTCGACGTTCCGAGCGCACAAAAGAATGAAGAAAGTGCGGCAACCGATGCCCCCGAAAGCGAAAGACGGCAGCAGACCGCTCGAAATTCAGCCCCGAAATCACAGCCGAGGGGGAATTTCAGCCCTATATCCGAAATCGGCGAGGTATCGAAGCTCGAAAGAAAGTCTGATATCGGGCGCATATAGGTGGAAATTTCCTCATACAAGCCATCTGCAAGTCTTATAAAAAGCTCATATTCGGACATCCTGCGTCTGTGGCGCTTCGCATATTCAAACGCAGGCATCACAGAGGCTGTAAGAATTGCAATCATCCCTAAATACTTAAGCACCCGTCAAGCTCCTCCGATACAGATGCTATATATTTTCCGCCCTCACGGCGAATACCGATAAAGCTTGTGAAAACCCCCTTTGATATAAGCTCGGCAAGCTCTCTTTTTTTAAGAAGCTCGGAAAGCGAGCCTGCGTGAGCTGTGGCTATTACGGGTATGCCCGACAAAAAGGAATATTCCACCTCACGGCACTCATCCCCCATAAGCTCGTCAACCATAAGCACCTCGGCTGTGAGCGTGCGCAGGGCAACCTCTATCCCCTCCCGTCTTGAATAGCCCGAAATTATATCTACCGAGCAGCTTTCGAATTCACGTCTGTCAAATTCAGAACGCTCGTCTACCACCACTACCCGCCGCCCAAGACGGCGGCTTATCATTCCCGCAAGCGAGCGCAGAGCGGTTGTTTTTCCGACACCCGGCGCAGAATATATCAGCACACCGCCCCCCGCACGAAGATATGCTTCGTAAAGCTCCTCTGCAATTTCACATTTGCCGCCGGGTATTCTGAACACAAGCGAGGATATGTCGCAAACCGTGAGTGCGCCGCTGTCATATCTTGCATGACCGCAAACCCCCACTCGAATGCCCGACCTCATAGGTATGTATCCCTTTGCTATCGTATCTCGAAAGGCATAAAGCGAGCCCTCGGTAATGCGCTTTATTATACCCGTCATTTCCTCGTCGCCCACACGCTCGCACAGCTTCACAGTACCCGATGAAAAATGCACGAAAGACGCACCGCCCCGACGAATTCGGATCTCCAAAATACTGCCGATGCCGCCGACTCTGCTCTCTGCCAACGCCTCTATTCTGCGGGCAAGCTCCCCGGGCAAAACCCGAAGCACCGAGCAAACCGCTTCTCCAACTATTGTTTTATTCATTTTCACTCTTCCTTTTTTTACATAAAATAATAAAATGTTAACACTGAAAATATTGACAATTCTACATAATTGTGCTAGAATATTCCTTGTAAATCCTAGGCTTTTCGGGCTTGGGGGCATATAGACGACAGCAACCTGTATCAAATAGCTTTAAATAGCTGTCGGTCAAAAACCGTCCACCGGCGCAAAGCGCCACCTCGCAACCAGTAAAGCGGTCACCCGCTTTCGATGACAAAGAAAGGAATCCAATGAAATCCAAGGGAATTGTAAGGAATATTGACGAGCTGGGTAGAATAGTTATACCCAAAGAAATGCGTAAGGTTATCGGCATCTCAAACGGCAATCCGGTTGAAATCTCATCTGACGGTGAGAAAATAATTATAACCAGATATGCTCTTTCGTGCAGCCTTTGCGCAGCAGAGGGCGAGCTTACCGAATTTTGCGGTAAAAAGATTTGCGCTGACTGCATAACCAAAATAAAAGAGCTCGTCTAATTAAAATCAAGAGTAAATTTTACCAAAAAACAGCTTTACGTCTTGATTTCGCATATAGCTTTATGCTACAATATATGCAGATGACAAAAAAATAATTAATGTTCGAAAGGATTTATAAAAATGAAAATCGTTACATTCGGTGAGCTTATGTTACGTCTTCAGCCCTATAACTACGAGAGATTCGTACAGTGCGATCACGTAGAATTCACGTTTGGCGGTGGAGAGGCTAACGTTGCCGTTTCTCTTGCCAACTACGGTATGGATGCAACATACGTAACCAAGCTTCCTGCTCACGCTATCGGTCAGGCGGCTGTTAACAGCCTTCGTCGCTACGGTGTAGATACAACAAAAATCGTTCGCGGCGGTGACAGAGTAGGTATTTACTTCAACGAAAAGGGCGCATCTCAGCGTGGCTCGGTATGTATCTACGACCGTGCAAACTCTGCTATTGCAAAGGCATCTCGCGAGGACTTCGCTTGGGATGCTATCTTTGAGGGAGCTGATTGGTACCACTTCACAGGAATTACTCCCGCACTCGGCGCTAACGTTGTTGAAATCTGCAAGGATGCATGCAAGGCGGCAAAGGCAAAGGGCGTGAAAATTTCCTGCGACCTTAACTACCGTGGCAAGCTCTGGACACGTGATGAAGCTCGTGCGGCTATGACAGATCTCTGCCAGTACGTTGACGTTTGTATCTCCAACGAGGAGGATGCAAAGGACGTATTCGGTATCGAGGCAGAGGCTACCGACATCTACGGCGGCAAGCTCAATCACGAGGGATACAAGTCCGTTGCTAAGCAGCTCGCTGACAAGTTCGGCTTCGAGTACGGTGCTATCACTCTCCGTGAGGGCCGCTCCGCATTCGATAACGGCTGGTCCGCAGTGGTCTTCGACGTTAAGGCTGACGAGTACTGCTTCTCCAAGAAGTACGATCTCCACATCATCGACCGTGTAGGCGGCGGTGACTCCTTCGGCGGCGGTCTTATCTACTCTCTTATGAACGGTAAGAGCACACAGGGCGCTGTTGAGTT
>JAZOWX010000064.1:0-30080 GCA_045659405.1 Eubacteriales bacterium
CGGGCGGTGTTGAGCAGATCGCCGCTAAGGTTTCCTACAACGAGATCGACCTCGTATTCTATTTCAGAAGCACCGATCCCGAGCAGGAGTATTACGAAGCGGAAAAGAATCTTTTGCGTCTTTGCGACGTTTACAACATTCCCGTTGCTACCAACATTGCGACGGCTGAGGCTCTTGTTACAGCTCTCGGTAACGGTGATCTTAATTGGCGTGAGTTCATCAACCCCACGAGCGAGTACAGTAAGAGAAAAAGAGCAGCAAAATAAGACGAACGCATAAAGACTGTCAGAAATCGTGACAGTCTTTTACTTTAAGTTGAAGCAATGAGTGTTTAATTTACTCGCAAGGAGCGAATTAAAGCGATATAAATCCTCGCGGATTTGCGAGATATTGCCGCGTGGCAATACGATATGCTTTTGCGATGCAAACCGCGATATGCCGCGAACTACGCGGCGTAAGGATTTATTTGAGCGTACATTCATCACGTCACCAACGGTGACATATCGCATCATCGCTTGCGATGATATATCGCTGTTTTGCACGGCAAAATAATATCGCGCACCTCTGGTGCATATCGCTTTCGCCCGCAGGCGAAACACTTTTGAAAAGGATACAACTATGAACAAAACAATTAAAGAACTTGCGGTAGAGCTTACTATAGAAACGACTGCAGTCTGTGACAACATCAAAGGCAGATCGGTATTCGTTAACCAACTTTTGCGCTCTTGTTCTTCAATAGGAGCAAATAGCTATGAGGCAAAATATGCAGAAAGCAACGCAGATTTTGTACACAAACTCGAAATCGCACTGAAAGAATGTTATGAAACAGATTATTGGCTTGAAATACTTTTCAAGGTGGGTTCAATAGACGGTAGCACATATAAAACCCTTGAAAACAAATGCGGTGCAATACGCAGAAAACTCATTGCCTCTATCACCACCGCAAAGGAAAACTGTTAAGGGTAAAGGTTATTTTTGAGGCAAAGCACTACACTATATGCGGCACAAAGAGGTCTTATTTCGCCATAAAATGGTGCGAACTTAACTTCACTCAAAACACAGCGAACGGCCGAACAACTTCACTTTTACAGAACAAAATTTTCACCAAAAAGAAGAAAATGAAAATATGGAAAAAATAATTACCTATGAAACTTTGAGAAACTTTGCTTATTCAAACGATCATCTCATCAAATGCGAAATCAAGGGTATCGTACTGAATTTTTACGGTTTAGGTGGTTTGACGATACAAAAAGTAGACACGGGAGATGCGCTTGAATATGCAGAGGGCGGTATTATTTACGTTATCCCGTACTACAATCCTTGGTCTTGGATGAACCGACAGGCAGTAGCATATACTGACGAAATCGTTGCGGTTTTATGCGAAAAATACGGGCTGCCCGATACTGAAAAGTCGTTTCGACAGGCGGTTCTATGGGCGGACTTTCCGCACTTGTTTATTGCGCTTACGCTAAAATAACACCTTGCGCATGCGTAACAAGCTGCCCTGTGTGCGATCTTCCTTACCACTTCACCGAGCGTCCCGATCTTCCCCGCACTCTTTACAGCGCCTTTGGCGAGTATGACACAGATTTGCAGTCGGCAATGCGCAGCTGCTCACCCTTGCATTTGGTGGACAAAATGCCTGATATACGCTACACCATTTTCCATTGCGAAGGCGATACGGCTGTTAATTTGCAACAGCATTCGGCACGCTTCGTGGAAGCTATGAAAGCCAACCATAAAATTACTTTAAATACCGTGCCATTCCGTGGGCATTGCGACCTTTCCGCAGAAGCTATATACGACTTCAATCGCACGGTTTGGGCTGAATTTAAATAAAAAACCTTTCAACGAGGACAAATATGAATTTTGAAGTAATAAAAAGCAATTTAGAGCAGCGCGGATATGCGGTTTCTTGTTTTGAAACCGCAGGCGAAGCCGCAGAATACATCAACGAAAAAACAGACCGAAAGACGGTTGGCTTCGGTGGCTCTGTCACACTCGAACAAATGGGCCTTTACGAAAAGCTTATAACGCACAACGACGTTTATTGGCACCAGCGTATCCCTAGCGGAAAGAGCGGTAAAGAGGTTCGTCTTTCAGCCGGTGCAGCACAGATTTATATTTCTTCTGTTAACGGCATCTCCGAAGCAGGAGAGATTATTAACATTGATGCAACCGGCAACCGAGTTGCTTCAATCTTCTGGGGGCATGAAAAGGTATATCTTGTCATAGGTAAAAATAAAATTGCCAAAAGCTACGACGAGGCTCTGTGGCGAGCGAGGAATATTGCCGCTCCGAAAAACGCAAAGCGGCTTGGTGTAAATACCCCCTGCGCCATCGGTGCAGACCGCTGTTATGATTGCAACAGTCCGTCGAGGATATGCAGAGGACTTGTCGTATTATGGGAAAAGCCCCTGATGGGTGATATTGAAATTCTTCTGATAGACGATGAGCTTGGATATTAACTCTGATTACAGGGCAAAAAGTGACGGTATGAAATCAATTTGTTTTGATAAAACCGAGCCTTAAAACAACCGCTATATCGCAAATTGATATTCAAAACAAGGAGAAATTAATGAAGCTTATTTTCAACGCACTGATAAAATACGTAATGGGATTGATTATGATAGGTATGCTCTTGTTCTTACCTGCGTGGACTTTCCATTATCCCGGAGCGTGGCTCTTTATTGCACTGCTTTTCGTTCCTATGCTTATTATGGGTGTTGTCCTTTTTATAAAAGCACCGACGCTTCTTGAAAAACGACTTGACAACAAGGAAAAAGAGAGCGCCCAAAAGGGTGTTATCGCACTTTCGGCTCTTATGTTCCCGATAGGATTCCTGATTTCAGCGCTCGACTATCGCTTCGGGTGGTCTGTCGTTCCTGCGTGGCTTGTAACGGTTGCCGCTCTGCTCTTTTTGCTCGGCTACGCTACGTATGCCGAGGTTATGCGTGAAAACGCATATCTGTCAAGAACGGTTGAAATACAGGAAAATCAAAAGGTTGTCAGCACAGGTCTTTACGCTATCCTGCGACACCCGATGTATCTTGCAACGCTGCTTATGTTCCTACCGATACCTCTTGTGCTCGGCTCGTTTTGGGGCTTAATAGCTTTTGCGCTTTATCCCCCGATAATCGTTATCCGTATTTTAAATGAGGAAAAGCTCCTGACAGATGAACTTATAGGATATGCGGAATACAAGAAAAAGACGAAATACAGACTCATACCGTTTATCTGGTGACAAAGACCCTCAACAAAAAATCCCCAGCATAATGCAAATAAAAGTGTGCATTTTTATCTGTTTTAGCAGAATTAATTCCAAAAGGAGTTTTATCAGTGATTGAATTTTTGAGAAGCGACGCTTTTCGTCCAAAGGTTACAAGCTCAATAAGTAAATATCTTTCCCTCTCGAAAAATCAGTCGCTGACAGCAGGCTTTTACCGTGGCGGAAAGCTGTACGTTATCAGCAACGAGCCAAAACCTCTCGACTGCTTTTACGATATAGGCTCTATCAGCAAGACCACAACGGCGCACCTGATATTAAGTCTTGTCGGTCAAGGAAAGCTTGAGCTTGATAAGAGTGTATCAGAGTATCTCGATTTGCCCCTTGGAAATTATCCGACGCTCTATGAGCTACTCACCCACACAGCCGGCTACGGGCATCTGACCCCTGCCGAGATAACCGTACCGTCGCTCCTCGCTCACGGCTATGCAAGACGCAATATTTACGAGCACTGCACCAAAGAAACCGTGCTGAAATGTCTCGGACGTCGAGGACGCAGGCGAAAAAAAGCGTACGGCTACTCCTACTCGGATTTCCCTTTCGCCATACTTGCAGTCGTTGCCGAGGCGGTTACGGGAAAAAGCTTTTCCGACCTTATTGAGGATTTCGTTCAGTGTGAGCTTGGTATGAAAAACACCGTAATTTCCCTGCCCGAGCAATCAAGAAATCCAATGTCGGCATACGGTAGTCGCACGCTGAAATTCTGGCGCTGGAACAGAAATAACCCATATATTGCCGGGGGCGGTCTTGTCAGCAACGTAGAGGATATGCTCGCTTACATTGCAGTGCAAATCAAGAGCAGTAAGCCGTATATAATCCAAGCTCACAGAATATGCGAGCGCTCACTTGCCGAAAACAGAAATCTTGCCGCCTGTATCGGCTGGCATACGTATAAAAAATCAAATCAGCTTTGGCACGTTGGCGGAGTCGGCACCTTCCGCTCCTCTGTCGTTTTGAACAAAAAACGCAAAATCGGAGTTATCGTGCTGGGAAACTCCAAGGGTGTGGCATCGGCAAACGTCCATTATCTTGCCAAAATGCTTTACAGCGAAATGAAGATTGGCAAAATAGATTTTGAAAAAGTCAGGTCGGATTTTGAGTCGACGGGGGATTTCCTCGGCTCAACCGAGGATGATAAAAGATAAAAAGGCAACCTGATATGAAAACAACAGAAAAAACCTACCTATTTGATTTTGACGGAACACTCGTCGATTCAATGCCGACCTTTGTATCGGTTATGCTTCGCATACTCGACGAGCATAAAATAAAATACAGCGAGGATATTGTTAAAATCATCACGCCGCTCGGATACCACGGCACGGCTGAATATTTTCGTACGATTGGGATACCCCTTCCCACAGACGAGCTTGTAGAAAAGATGAACGAATACGCTCGCTATGAATACGCTCACAACATTACCAAAAAACGGTGTAATAAAAACCCTTCGTGAGCTGAAGCGTCGGTGCTGTGGACTTAACATTCTTACCGCAAGTCCGCATATTATGCTCGACCCCTGCCTTGTGCGGCTCGGAATTTGGGATTTATTTGATAACGTATGGTCCTCGGACGACTTTAAAACCACAAAGGCAAACCCCGAAATATACAAAATGGCGGCAGAGAAAATAGGCAAACCTATGGAGAAAATTATCTTTGTTGACGACAACGTAAACGCTGTAAAAACCGCAAAGCTTGCAGGTATGATGGCCTACGGAATATACGACGACTCATCCAAAGACTGTATAGACGAAATGAAAGCGGCAGCAGACCGATATATCAAAAGCTTTGGCGAGCTTGCAGAATAATTTTTTCGTGTCAGAGGGAGCGTCTTTAAATATATTGTTTCAAAAACCGATTTCGGTACAAAATAAGGTTAGATAAAAGCAAAGGTGGAAACAAGGATGGAAATCAGAGAAATTATAAACCGTGCCATAGATAAACACGAAAAGCTTATACTTGATGCGGAAAGATACATCTGGCAAAACCCCGAAACAGGCTATAAAGAGGTGAAAACCAGCTCCTATATGGCGGAAAAATTCCGTGAGCTTGGCTACGAGCTTACTATGGCAGAGGGTATAACAGGATTTTATACGATAATTGATACGGGCAGAGAGGGCCCTGAAGTTTTGGTGCTCGGAGAGCTTGATTCTATCATCTGCCCGACGCACCCCGAGTGCGACAAGGAAACAGGCGCTGTTCATTCCTGCGGTCACAATGCGCAGTCAGCGGCGCTTCTCGGTATTGCCGCAGCGCTGAAAGAACCCGAAGTGCTTGACACGCTTTCGGGCAGAATCCGTCTTTGCGCAGTTCCCGCCGAGGAGCTGCTCGAAATCGAGTACCGCTCGGAGCTTAAGCGTAACGGAAAAATAAAATATTTCGGAGGCAAGAGCGAATTTCTCAGCCGTGGCTATTTTGACAGCGTTGACATAGCGCTTATGATTCACACCTCGAGTAGCTACGGTGTACGGGGCGGCTCGAACGGCTGTATTGCAAAGCGTATAATATACAAGGGCAAGGCGGCTCACGCAGGCGGCGCTCCGCACCGTGGTATAAACGCACTTTATGCGGCAAACTGCGGACTCAATGCGATAAACGCAATCCGTGAAACCTTTATTGACGATGAATGTATAAGAGTTCACCCGATTGTTACCGCAGGCGGCAGTATGGTAAACGCAATCCCCGACACGGTTAATATGGAAAGCTACGTGCGCGGTATGACCTACGAGGCAATTCTTCGTGAAAATAAAAAGGTAAACCGTGCGCTCGCAGGAGCGGCACTATCACTTGGTGCAAACGTTGAGATAATCGACAATCCCGGATATGCACCGCTTTATAACGACAGCAATATGATGCAGCTTGCAAAATCTGCATTCGAGCTTGTACTGCCGGATTTGCAGGTTACCTACAAGCCCGAACAGTTCAGCAAGGGAAGCACGGATATGGGTGACCTTTCCTGCATTATGCCTGTCGTTCATCCCTATGCCGGCGGCGCTGTGGGAACGAGCCACGGCAATGACTATTATATCACCGACCCAATCGCTGCCTGCGTGAACTCGGCAAAATGGCAGGTCGCAATGCTCTATATGCTGCTTTGCGACGGTGCAAAAGAGGCAAAGACAATAAAGGCGGAATTCAAGCCCCTGTTCGCTACGAAGAAGGAATACCTCGACTACGTTGATGCTATATGCTCTTCGGGCGACAGAATCATTTACAATGAAGACGGCACAGCAACCGTAAAATAACTTGCAGCCTATCCCATAAACGAAGATAAAAACAATTGTTTTTTGCAAAAAATCATAACTTATATTTGCATATTATGCGATTTGGTGAATTGAAACCTATTTGAATTTGCAAAAAACAAAGACTCGCACAAGCTTTGGAGGAAAAATAACAATGCGTAAAACCAAAATCGTTTGCACCATAGGACCTGCCAGCGACAGCCGTGAGGTTCTTATCGGACTTTGCAAAGCCGGTATGAACGTTGCAAGGCTGAACTTCTCGCACGGTGTTTATGCCGACCACGAAAGACGTATAAATCTTATAAAAGAGGTCAGAGAGGAGCTTGGGCTTCCGATTGCGATAATGCTCGACACAAAGGGCCCTGAATACCGCATAAAGACCTTTGCGGGCGGTAAGATAAATCTTCGTGACGGTGATAAATTCAGCTTTACGACAGAGGATATAATCGGTGACCAAACGAGAGTTTCGGTAAGCTATAAGAAGCTGAACGACGAGCTTTCAGCAGGCGACACAATATTGCTCAATAACGGTCTTTTGGCGTTTTCCGTAGAAAAAATAGAAGGGACTGAAATCATTTGCCGAGTTACCTCGGGCGGTGAGCTTTCGGACAGAAAGAGTATGAGCTTCCCCGGTAAGGTTATGAAGCAAAAATACCTTTCTGACGTGGACAAGGATGACATCGCATTCGGTATATCGCACGGAGTTGATTATATTGCCTGCTCATTTGTTTCCTGCCGTCAGGACCTGCTTGACGTAAAGGAATATCTCAAAACGCTTGGTACAGCCGACGTTGAGCTTATCGCAAAGATAGAAAATCAGTCGGGATTTGACAATATAGAGGAAATCTGTCAATGCTGTGACGGCATCATGATAGCAAGAGGCGATATGGGTGTCGAAGTACCCTTTGAGCAGCTTCCCGCAATACAGAAAAAGCTTATTACAAAATGCCGACTGCTCGGCAAGCGTGTAATTACCGCAACCGAAATGCTCGAATCAATGATAAACAATCCAAGACCGACAAGAGCCGAGATATCCGACGTTGCGAATGCGGTTTACGACGGCACGAGCGCAATTATGCTTTCGGGTGAAACAGCGGCGGGAAAATATCCGATTTTAGCCTTACAGACTATGGCGAAAATTGCCGAAACCACAGAGTGTAACATCAACTATAAAAAACGCTTCTATGCCTCTGATTTCCAGATAAAGAATTCGGTTGACGCAATATCGCACTCAACCTGCGGTGTGTCGATAGACCTCGGAGCAAAGGCAATCGTAGCCTGCTCGCTTTCGGGTATGACGGCAAGAATGGTTTCACGCCACCGCCCACCCGTTGCAATAATAGGCCTTACCACAAACGAAAGCACCTGGCGGCGCCTTGCCCTCTCTTGGGGTGTGATACCTGCTATGTGCGAAAAATACACATCTACCGACGTGCTGTTCTATATGGCAAAGAGCATTGCAAAAAAAGAGCTTTCCCTGAAGAGCGGTGACAGAGTCGTAATAACAGGCGGAAACACAACAGGGCAGTCGGGAACGACCAGCCTCATAAAAATCGAAGAAATATAAGAGCTTTCCCATAGAAACACAAACTGAAAATTACGCTTCGAATCGTTTTGCTCTGCGTAGATAAACAGAAAAAGGAAAAGACATGGGCGACCTGCCATAAAGCAGGTTTTACCAACCGCAAAAACAAAAGGAGTACGAGTATTGATTCGTACTCCTTTTCACACGCCTCGCCCTGCACGGTATAGTGTGTTATACTTTTGTTTTCGGGCAGTAATAGGTGAAGTTTTCACTAACGTGAAAGTGAAGTTGCTTTGCAGTGAAGTTTGTGCTATGCACAAGTGAAGTTAAGTTTGCCCACTTTGCCATAGGCAAAACTTCACTATCCGCAGGATAACTTCACTTACGAAGTAAACTTCACTTGCCCTTATGGGCAAACTTAGTTGGGCGACCTGCCATAAAGCAGGTCGCCCATGTTTATTCTTTTTTTACTATCTGCCGCTTATTTTACTATCTTTAAGAATACGAGTATCTGCAGTACAACACCCACAGCAACGTATACGTCAACAAGGCCGCCAAGTGCGCCTATGAGCCAGCCGACAATCGGCACGAGCGAAGCAATGCTTATAACAACTGCGCCGATAGCACCTGCAACAAGGTAAACGATGATACCTATGATGAGATTTGCTACGTCCTTTGCATACTTAAAGGAAAGCGGAAAAATCTTTTTAAGTAAATCCATTATAAAATCCTCCTACAAAAAATTGCCGAAGCCTATATAAAATATATGCTTTCTATCTCAATTTTATCAAAAATATACGCTAAAATCAATATTTTTCGGAAATTTTTTCGTTAACATTACAGAAGTCTTATGCCTGCTGCCTCACACTTTTCGTGAGTTTCTCTATCCCAAATACTCGACTGCACCTCACCGATATGTGCCGTACCCATCATAAGCATACAAAGTCTTGACTGACCGATACCGCCGCCAACAGTCAGGGGAAGCTCGCCCGCAAGCAGCATTTTATGGAAAGGAAGCTCACGGCGCTCATTACAGCCACGCTCATCCAACTGACGAGCAAGAGAGACAGCATCAACACGCACACCCATAGAGGAAATCTCAAAGGCACGGCCTAACACCTCGTTGTAGAATATTATATCACCGTTAAGCTCCCAATCGTCGTAGTCGGGCGCTCTGCCACCGTGTACACCGCCGCTCTTCAGCTTGCCGCCTATCTGCATAACAAGAGCTGTTTTATGCTGCTTTACGTACTCGGTTTCACGCTCCTCGGGCGTAAGGTTGGGATACATCGCTTCAAGCTCAAGCGTTGTAACTGCCGACATATTACGCTCAATTTTAATCTTCAGTTCAGGGAAAGCTTTGCCAAGAGCCTCGTTTGTATCGCATATTACGTCAACAATTATTTGCGCCGTTTGCTTAAGATAGTCGAGTGTACGCTCTTTTTCGCTTATAACCTTTTCCCAGTCCCACTGGTCAACGTATATCGAATGTATGTTGTCAAGGTCCTCGTCACGGCGAATTGCGTTCATATCCGTGTAAAGACCGTTGCCAACGTAGAAATGATAATTTTTAAGCGCCAGACGCTTCCATTTAGCAAGAGAATGCACAACCTGCGCACACTCTCCGACAGCGGGAATATCGAAGCTGACAGGACGCTCGTGACCGTTAAGGTTATCGTTAAGTCCTGACGTTTCAGGTACAAAAAGCGGTGCGCTGACACGCTTCAAGTTGAGTGCGTGCGAAAGCTTGCGCTGAAACGTTTCTTTTATGAAAGCAATAGCCTTTTGAGTTTTGTATACGTCAAGGGGAGATTTATATCCCTCGGGAATAAATACCGTATTCATCAAAAACGATTCCTTTTAATCTATTTGGGACTGCCGCGGGGGCAGTCCCTTTTATTCATTATAGTATACTTTATACAGAGGTTGTGTTGCGGAGCATTACGTCGTGATATCCGCCCTCAACAATACTTGTCGAGGATACGAGCGTCATCTTTGCATTCTCCTGAAGCTCGGGAATAGAGATAGCACCGCAGTTGCACATTGTGGACTTAACCTTGTAAAGCGACTTCTCTACGTTATCGTGAAGCGAGCCTGCGTAGGTTACGTAAGAATCAACACCCTCCTCAAAGGAAAGCTTTGCCTTACCGCCAAGGTCGTATCTCTGCCAGTTTCTCGCTCTGTTAGAGCCCTCGCCCCAATACTCCTTAACGTAAGTGCCGTTAACCATAATCTTCGGTGTGGGGCTCTCGTCAAATCTTGCGAAGTATCTGCCGAGCATTACAAAATCAGAGCCCATAGCAAGAGCAAGTGTGATGTGGTAATCGTGAACGATACCGCCGTCAGAGCAAATCGGAATATATACACCTGTCTTCTTGAAATACTCGTCACGAGCCTTTGCAACCTCGATAACAGCACTTGCCTGACCTCTGCCTATACCCTTCTGCTCACGGGTGATACAGATAGAACCGCCGCCGATACCGATTTTGATGAAGTCGGCACCCGCCTCTGCAAGGAACATAAAGCCGTCTCTGTCAACAACGTTACCTGCTCCTACCTTTACTGTGTCACCGTACTTTTGACGGATGAAATCAAGCGTCTTCTTCTGCCAGATTGTATATCCCTCGGACGAGACTATGCAAAGCACGTCAGCGCCTGCCTCAATAAGAGCGGGAACACGCTTTTCGTAGTCGAGCGTATTGATACCCGCACCTACAACGTAGCTCTTGTTCTTGTCAAGAAGCTCCTGGGGATTTTCCTTGTGTTGAGAGTAGTCCTTGCGGAATACGAAATACTTAAGATTGCCGTTTTTATCAACAATCGGGAGCGAGTTAAGCTTATTTTCCCAGATTATATCGTTAGCTTCCTTAAGAGTTGTTCCCTCGGGTGCGGTAACGAGCTTTTCAAGAGGTGTCATAAAGGACGAAACCTTTTCATCCGTGCTCATACGGCTTACTCTGTAATCTCTGCCTGTAACTATACCGAGAAGCTTACCTGTGGAGGTGCCGTCGTCGGTAACAGCCATAGTGGAGTGTCCGTTTTCCTCTACAAGCGCAAGAACGTCTGCAAGAGTATTGTCGGGTGTGAGGTTGGAGTCGCTTACAACGAAGCCTGCCTTGTAGTTTTTAACTCTGGCTACCATAGCCGCCTCGCTCTCTATCGACTGTGAGCCGTAGATGAAGGAAACGCCACCCTCTTTAGCAAGAGCTATCGCAAGTGTATCATTCGATACCGACTGCATTATAGCAGAGGTCATCGGAATATTCATAGTAAGAGGACATTCCTCCTCGCCCTTGCGGTACTTTACAAGAGGAGTTTTGAGCGAAACGTTTGCGGGAATACATCTTTCGTCGGTGTATCCGGGAATAAGCAAATATTCGCTGAAGGTGTGGGACGGTTCGTTAATAATGGTTGCCATATTTTTACCTCACTTTATTTTACTAACCTGTATTTTTAATATTTTAGCACACAGATTGACGTATGTCAATCGCATTTTTTTATAATATTTTGAAAACCTTGCGTGATATTTTGGTTATTTTGTCACTGTTGATCGCTTTGTACGACTCTTATATACTCAATAACCGGCTGCTTCGCCTTATCCTTTATTACACCGCCCGTGGTGAATCCTACGAAATCAGCCGTAACTCTATCGACGATATCCATACCCTCGGTAACGTAGCCGAATGCGGCATAGCTTCCGTCAAGGTAGGTTGAATCGGCATTGCAGATAAAGAACTGACTTGAAGCAGAGTTGTAAGCGTCGGATCTCGCCATTGATATAACGCCCCTCTTATGCGAGAGCCTGTTGCGATGTCCGTTTTCCGAAAACTCACCGAAGATTTTATTGGGGCTTCCGCCCGAGCCGTTTGCCTTGGGGTCGCCACCCTGAATCATAAAGTTCTCAATTATTCTGTGGAAGGTCAGACCGTCATAAAATCCCTCGTTTGCAAGATTAACAAAATTCTTGCAGGTTCTCGGTGCGTTATTCCAATCAAGCTTTACGGTTATTACACCGTAATCCTTAACAGCTATCTCGATATAGTCAGGCTCTTCAATCTCGTACTTATCGTCGCAGGATGCAAGGCTTAACATCACCCCCGCAAGCATAAAAGCAAGAACGAAAGCTGCGAGTATTCTTTTAAAATTCATTTTTATCATATTTCCTTTCAAACGTATTCTGCTATAAACATTTCTATTGCGCCAAAGGCGTTTGTCTGCTGTGACTTTGCCTTTGCGTCTATTTCGGCAAGTCGGTTTACCGCACGCACTATGTGCGCCGTGCCGTATTTCGTAACCGACGCTATACACATTTTAAGTCGGTACGGGTGTATTTTCAGCTCGGCTTCAATAGCCGCCCTATCCATTCCGTCATCAAGCAGCGAAGCAACCGTCAGCGCCTCGCTGTAAAAGCCCGCAAGGCTGTTTATCACGGCTGTCGCATCGGTTTTCTTATTTTTCAGGTCGGAAAGCGCCACGTATGCAAGTCGTCTGTCTCGCTCGGAGAGCGCATTTTTCAGAGCAAACGCATCAGCCTCAATATTCGACGAGCAAACCTCTTTTACGGTTTCGGGGGTTATAGACGAAAGCCCCCTTGCTCCCGCAAATGCGGTAAGCTTGTCTATCTCACCCTTCAGGTTGTCCATAGAATGACCTATCTGCGCTATCATTGCCTCTGCGGCAGGGCGCATTATCTCAATGCCGAATGAGTCAAAGTGCCGCTTTATCCAGGACATAAGCTGTGCATCTGTGGATTTGTCAAAGCGCAAAACGTCAAACGACTTTGAAAAGGCTTCGAGCTGTTTGGTGGGCTTTTTCTGTGTTCCGAGGTCAAAATCAGGGTCGGATATCATAACGGCAAAAACACAAAAGCTGTTTTCTCTTGCCGCCTCGGCAAGCTCCGAAAGCGCCTTTTGAGTTATCTCGCCCCGTCCGTTTCCGACACGTGCATATCTCCACTCGACAAGCTTAAAATCACTCATCATAGGCGGTGAGGTAATAGCCTCAAGCACAGCGGCTTTGTCAACCTCAACACCGTCAAAGAGCGAATGGTTGAACATTGCAAAGGTTTCATCTTCTATCGCACATTTTTTCAATTCATCGAGGTAATACCGCTTCAGGTATTCCTCCTCACCGACAAAAAGATATGCGCCGCCGAGCGATTTGCTTTTCAGTTTTGACTTGAATTCATTAAGCTCCATAGCTCACCTCTCGGCATTTTTCCTTTTTACCAACCAATCAAGCTCCGCACCCAACCGTTAAAGAAAGACGCATTTTCTTTTTTGCACCGCCGATTGAAAGCAGGTACAAAAGCTCAAGAGTTCCACCGTCACCCGAGAGGGTGTTTTTGATTCTTTTCGTATCTATCTCGGCATCAAATGCATAGGGCGGTATACGGTAAAGAGTTTTGGTTGTCTGCCCCTCCAAAAACTCCATAACGCTTTCGATTCCGCCGTGACGTGCAAGCATAACGCCTCGTCTTGAAACCGTAATTTCGGTTTCGGTAGTTACCCCATCGCTTTCGGTTTTATAAGAAATACGTGCTGCACCGCCGCGCACGGCAAGCTCGCACGGTGTTGTCACAACGTCACTCTCGGTACTCTCCGTGAGTCCGAAATCGTCAAGATTTTCAACGTGTGAGCGCACGCATACGTAAAAGCTGTTTTTTTCCATATTTCAAAAATGACAAAAACGAAAGACTCGCCTCCGTTTTTGTCGCTTTATCACTTTCTTCTTTTTTTGAGGTTATACTCGCTTCTCGGATTGATGAGATTTCTCCAATCCAGAGTGCCGTTATCAAGCGCAAGAACAAGCGCCTCGGCAGATGCGAGATTTGTCGCCAGAGGAATGTTGTAAACGTCGCAAAGACGCAACAGATTATTTTCACCGTCAGAAATTTCCTTTGCGGGGTCGGTGCTTCTGAAATAGAACACAAGGTCTATTTCGTTGTAAGATATCTTCGAGGCTATCTGCTCGGTACCGCCCGAGTGCCCCGAAAGGTAGGTTTCTATCTTAAGTCCGGTAGCGTCTGCTATATATCCACCGGTAGACTGCGTAGCACAAAGGTGATGACGGCTCAAAATTCCGCAGTAAGCAATACAGAATTGTGCCATAAGCTCTTTTTTGTTGTTGTCTGCAATAATAGCTATATCCATTCGAGCTCTCCTTTTCCAAGCGAAACTGATTTTTATCAAACACAATTGATTTTAAGATATTATATCACTAAAATAAACGTTTGTCAATAAACATAGGTTGGATTTTTATCGAAAAAGGTATTGCAATAGGTAATTTTTTGTTGTATAATGTATTGTAACTTAATTTATGTACCAACAGGAGAAGCAAATGAAACAGTTTAAGAGAATAGGCGTACTTACCTCGGGCGGTGATGCTCCGGGCATGAATGCCGCAGTAAGAGCGGTTACAAGAGCGGCGCTTTCGCACGGTGTTGAAGTGGTAGGTATTTACAGAGGATATTCGGGACTTATCAGCGGAGATATAAAGCCCCTCGGACTTCGTGACGTTTCGAACATTATAAATAAGGGCGGAACAGTGCTCTATTCGGACAGATGCCCCGAATTCAAAACCGAAGAGGGTATGAGCTGCGCTGTCGAAACCTGCAAAAAGCTCGGCATTGACGGAATAGTAGCCATCGGCGGTGACGGCACGTTCAGAGGAGCAACCGACCTGACAGCACACGGCATTCCCTGCGTTGGAATTCCTGCTACAATAGATAACGACATTACCTCAACAGACAACACAATAGGCTTCGATACCGCTATGAATACGGTAATCGACCTTGTAGATAAGCTTCGTGATACCTGCGAATCTCACGCACGCTGCAACGTAGTTGAGGTTATGGGAAGAAATGCCGGTGATATCGCACTCAACACAGGTATCGCTTCGGGTGCAACGGCAGCTATAATCCCCGAGTTTGATTTTGACACAGACGCTCTTTGCAAAAAGATCAACGAGGCGAAAAAGATTGGAAAGCGTAATTTCATAGTTATTGTTTCAGAGGGACTCGGTAAGGAATATGCTCCGAATCTTGCAGAAAAGATAGAGCGTGAAACAGGCGTTGAAACCAAGTTCGCAAGATTTGCTCATATCATAAGAGGCGGTAACCCCAACCTTTGCGACAGAGTTCTTGCATCTCGCTACGGCGTTCACGCAGTAGAGGAGCTTATCAACGGAAACTCCAATATCGTTATGTGTGAAAGACAGGGCAACATCATTTCGACAGAAATCAATTACGCTCTCATTCTTGACAGAATGTATAAGGGCAAGCTGAAGGACGGCGACCTTGACGCATTCACACCCGAGCAAATAGAAAAGATGAAGGCTGATATCGCAAGAAAGAAAGCGCAGATGGAGCAGCTTTATTCGATTTGCAACACCATAAATCTTTAATCAAAAACGCAATATTTGCAAATACATATTTACAAAAAGCAGTCGTTTCGAACAGAAACGGCTGCTTTTTGTTTTTAAAGGTCAATGTCATTTTTTCTTTTCGGCTTGTGAAAAGCAAAGCCATTTTGCTTCCCGGCTTGTGAAAAAGCGAGGTCATTTTACGACTCTGATTGTCACCTCGGCACTTGTAATCGGCGAGGTTTTTTCTCCGTCGCTTACAACGAGTGCAAAATTTTCATCAACGTCCAAAGCACGGGCGGGATAAGCTTCACCGCCTCTGTATACGGTGACGTCACGGCCTATCACCGAAGAATGCGCACGGTAGTATTCAAGCTCACGGGAATGCTCTTTTTTTCGGTAAAGGCGGTAAAACTCACGCAGGATATCCGAAAGTAGGGCATCCGCACTCGGTGCGGGTGCGGTAAAGTCCTCGAGCGCTGCGGCAATTTCCAAAAGCTCTCCGAAATCCCGCTTGAGAATGTTAAGTCCTATGCCAATCACGGCATATTTCAGCCCGCCGCACTCATCAAATTCGCCCTCTGCAAGTATACCCGCTACCTTTTTCCCCTCTATCTGAATATCGTTTACCCACTTTATTTTCGGGGAAAGGTCGGTGTTTTTTTCTATCGCTCGGCAGACTGCCACACCGGCAAGTGCGGTTAGCTTGAGGGCATCCGAAATACTTTTTTTCGGGTGAATGAGAATGCTCATATAAAGTCCTTTGCCAAAGGCTGACGAAAAGCTTCTGCCAAGTCTGCCTCTGCCGCCGCTCTGCCCCTTTGCACAAAACACAGCATCAGGACAGCCGCCCCCGGCAAGCTGCTTTGCCAGAAGATTAGTGGACTCTACCGTATCATAGGAAAAAATCCGAATTTTTTTAAAAGGTGTAAGCCAAAGGCTTTTTTTCTTTTCCGACATACGCACTCCCAAAAACAAATAATCACAAAACCATTTTAGCACCCTTTTATTTTTGTGTCAATTAAAAAACGGATAATTCGTATATTTTCGGGGGGCACTCGGCAAAATAAAGCAAAAAAGGATTTTTATGAAGGTCAAAAAAACAGATAGCTCCGAGAGCTTTTCCTACTTTTATGCCGACAATATAAAGCTTATGTCGGAAAAGCTTCGGGCGGATAAAAATTTTGACGTCATCGAGCGTCATCTGTCAATCTGCAAACGTGATATATGCTTCTTTTATATCGACGGCTTCGTCAAGGACGGAGAAATGCAAAGGATAATGCAAACCTTCTTGTCACTAAAGGAGCTTGGGGATATAGAGGCTGTCGAAAAAAAGCTTCCGTACGTCGAGGTTGACGTCACGTCAAGCCCCGAAAGCGCTATCACGGCAATACTCTCGGGACAAGCGGCGCTTTTTGCCGAAACCTTTGAAAACAAGGCTATACTCGTTGACGTCAGAACATATCCCGCACGAAGCACCGAAGAACCCGACACCGACAGGGTTATGCAGGGCGCACACGACGGATTTGTTGAAACGCTGGTTATGAATACCGCTCTGATAAGGCGGCGAATTCGTGACCCAAGGCTCACAATGGAGCATTTTAATATGGGCGGCTCGTCAAGGACCGACGTCGTTATGTGCTACGTTGACGGTGTTGCAAAGCCCGACGAGGTTGAGGAAATAAGAAAAAAGCTGACCTCGGTTTCTCCGAGGACGCTGACGCTCGGCTTCCGAAGCCTTGCAGAAAGCCTTGTGCGACACGGATGGTTCAATCCATTTCCGAAAATACGCATCACAGAGCGTCCCGACACCGCCGCAGCTCAGCTTCTGGAGGGCAGCATCGTTGTGATATGCGACACCTCGCCGCAGGCAATGCTTCTGCCGACATCTATTTTCAACTATCTTGAGCAGGCGGGCGATTACTACTACCCTCCCCTCACCGGCACTTATCTGCGGCTTGTCAGAACGTTTATTCTTCTATTTTCGGTTGTAATAACACCGCTTTGGTATCTGTACCTCGAATATTCGCACCTTTTACCAGAAGCGCTGCTTTTCCTGCGGCCCGATAACCCGGGCGCTCTGCCTATAATGCTTCAGCTTTTACTTGCCGAGGTGGCGATAGACGGTCTGAAAATTGCCTCTATGAACACGCCCGATATGCTCTCAAACTCTCTATCCATAGTCGGTGCGCTCATCCTCGGTGACTTTGCCGTTGAAATCGGTTGGCTGTGCGGTGACGTCATTCTCTATATGGCATTTGTGGCTATTGCAAATTTTGCACAGCAAAACCACGAGCTTGGCTACGCATTCAAATTCTGCCGTGTTGTGACTCTGATTCTCGTCTTCTTCCTCGGAATTTGGGGATTTGTTTTAGGACTTGGAATAGCCGTGCTCCTTATTGCCACAAACACCACCGTTTCGAAAAAATACAGATATCTTTATCCGCTTATTCCATTCGATAAAAAAGCCTTTTTGCGCCTGATTGTAAGAATGCCGAAAAAGGACATTGACACAAAGGGGCAAAACTTTAATAAATAATAAATTGTTAAATTTTTAAATAAGGTATTTATTTTTCTTCCGAGGTGTGGTAAAATAATGTAATATGCTACAAAACGGAGCTTTTTAAACTATGGAAAAAAATAAATGCACTTGCCCAAACGGGCGTCTTGGCCGTGTTGGCGGTCAGGCTGTCCTCGAGGGTGTTATGATGAAGGCGGGCAACCGCACGGTGACAACCTGCCGTAAGGAAAACGGTGAGCTTACCGTAACCGCAGACGACTTTGTGTCTGCAAGAACCCGCCACAAAATACTTGATTTGCCGATAATCCGCGGTGTTGTCAATTTCATCGAAATGATGGCGCTCAGCGTGAAAACTCTTACCGTATCCGCAGATGCTCTCGGTATCGAGGAGGAGGACGGAAAATTTGAAAAGTGGCTCAAAAAGCATCTCGGAATCAGATTCACGGATTTCATTATGGGAATTGCTTTGGTGCTGGGACTTGCTCTTTCGGTATTTCTCTTTATCTTCTTGCCGAGCGCTATCGCCGACCTTATCAACTATTTTGTAAACGGCAAAATCGGGGAATGGCGTGCGCTGATAGAGGGTGTTGCGAAGATTGGTATTTTCCTTGCTTATCTTTCGCTCGTATCGCTTATGCCGGACATCAAGCGTACCTTTATGTACCACGGTGCGGAGCATAAATCTATCGCCTGCTATGAGGCAGGGGATGAGCTGACACCCGAAAACGCAAAGCGCCACTCTCGCTTCCATCCGAGATGCGGTACAAGCTTTATGTTCTTTATGATACTGCTCGGAATATTCATAGGCTTCTTCATCCGCAAAATTCTGCCCGGCCTCGGCACGTTTGCCTACACGGGAATAAGACTGCTTGTGCTACCGATACTTATGGGCCTCGGCTATGAGATAATCAGATTTTCGGGAAAGCACGACAACATTTTCACACGTATTCTTTCAGCTCCCGGCCTTTGGGTGCAAAGGATAACCACGAAAGAGCCTACCGAGGATATGCTTGAGGTAGCCATAATATCTCTTAAGGGTGCGCTTCGTGACGAGGTTCCCGAATTTATGGAGTTTTACAATGCCGCACCCTGGGAGCGTAAGCAGGAAAATCCGGGGCTCGAGGAAAAATCCGAGCTAATCACGGATGAGGGGAGCGCTCAAGCTTCAGAAACCGCAGAGCCTACCGAAGCTCTCATAAACAGCGACAGCGCAGAGGATGCGGAAGCTCGAAATGGTGAAGAAAAATGACACTTGCCCAAGCTGTCGAAATTTTGAAAAATGCAGGGGTTGAAAATCCGCTGTACGATGCAAGACAGATATTCAATAAAATCGGAAAAATACCAATGGAGCGCCTCGTGCTTGGCGGTGAGGTTGAGGACGGCGGCGAAGCGGCGCTCGCAATAAAGAAAAGAGCCGAGCGCATACCTCTTGAATACGTTATAGGATATACCGATTTTTACAAGGAAAGCTACGCTGTCACGCAGGACTGTCTTATTCCCCGTGACGACACTGAGTGTCTGGTTAATTTTGCGGTGAAAAATATCCCCGACGGTGCTGACTTTATTGACCTTTGCACAGGCTCAGGCTGTGTAGCGCTCTCTGTACTTAACAACACGAAAAACACCTCGGCTTATGCCATAGATATATCCGAGGCGGCGCTCCTTGTCGCAAAAGGCAATGCCGAAAGGCTTGGGCTTTCTGACCGTGTGCGCTTCGTTTTGGCAGACGTGCTTGAAGCACCCCCCGCCGAGCGTTGCTTTGCCCTGCTTTCAAATCCGCCATACGTCACAGAAGCAGAATACCCCGCACTTTCGCCCGAAATACACAAAGAGCCAAGAATTGCATTTGTCGGCGGAGATGACGGACTCGAATTTTATAAAAAAATAACAGCGTTCTACCGTGACCTTATAGCCGACGAGGGCTTTATCGCCTTTGAGATAGGCTATGCGATGGGAAAAGCTCTCAAAAGCATAGCGCAAGACAACCGTATGACGTGTGAAATCTTAACAGACCTTTCAGGCTGTGACAGAGTTGCCGTGTTACGGAAAATACCTTAAGCCAAAAGACCGCATCATTATCCATTACCCCACGCACAGCATATACTGTGGTGAGGTGATGAGATGAAGCTGATATCAAAAAAGAAAAAGATAGCCGTAATTTTTGGCGGAGTCGGCAGGGAGCATTCCATTTCGGTAAAAAGCGCAGAGTATTTTATAAGGCTCATAGACAGAAAGAAATATACACCGATACCTATATACATATCGAAATGCGGAAAATGGACGATGTATCCGATTGCCCAAAGCCCGAAAAAAATCGAGGAGGGCTCGGCACTCGGCATCACTACCTACCCCGTGCGCCTTGGGTGCAAAAGCGGATTTATGCTTTTCGGCAAGGTGCTTGAGGTTGATGCCGCAATTCCCATACTGCACGGTGTAGGAGGAGAGGACGGCACGGTTCAGGGCGCTTTGGAATGCGCAAAAATAGCATTTGTCGGAGCTGACAGCCGAGCTTCGGTCCTCTGCCATAACAAGGCTTATACAAAGACCTTTGCCGAGGCGCTCGGAATACCGACGCTGCCTTGGATTTACACCGAATGCGGCACCGAAGAAAACGACGTTTTCGAGCTTATGCGCTGTGCCGAGGAAAAAATCGGCTATCCGATGTTTATAAAGCCAACAGCCGAAGGCAGCTCGTTTGGCTGCTCGCCCGTTTTAAAAAGAGCCGACTTTGCTCCGGCATACAGGACGGCACACAGAATGTCTGACGGGCGTGTGATGATAGAAAAGATGCTCGAAGCTCCAAAAGAGCTTGAAGTTGCATATTTGAAAACTAAATGTAATGAAATATTTACAAATCCCGGTGAAATATCCTGCAAAAGCGGATTTTACAGCTTCGACGAAAAATACTCCGAGCAGTCGTCAGCTACCGTAAATCCCCACCCCTCACTTGAGGGCGGTGATGCCGAGCTAATCCGTGAATATTCAAAATCGCTGGTTTTGGCGCTGGGGATACGGCATCTGTGCCGTATAGACTATTTTCTCGCAGATGGCAAAATATACTTCAACGAAATAAACACGATTCCCGGCATGACCGAGTCCAGCCTTTATCCCGCGCTTATCGGTGAGTGGGGGCTTGACGGGGAAAAAATGGTGTGTGAGCTTATCGAAGCCGCACTGCCTGTATGATAGGAATATTCGACAGCGGCAGGGGCGGTATAGCCTCGCTCAAATACGTACGGGGTATGCTCCCAAGAGTTGATATTGCCTATCTTGCCGACAGAAAAAATTCACCGTACGGTACGAAAAGCACAGCAGAGCTTGTGTGTCTTGTCTGTGAGGACATCAGACGCCTTGTTGCCTTTGGCGCAGAAAAAATTCTTATTGCCTGCTGCACGGCAAGCACGGTTCATAGCTTTCTACCCACCGAATACCGGGATATTTCAATTCCGATAATATCACCCACGGCAAAGATTGCGGCAGGGCTTACCGAAAACGGCAAAATCACCGTTATAGCAACACAGACAACCGTCTTATCCGGAGCTTTCGGGGCGGAGATTAAAAGAATAAATCCCGAAGCTTCGGTATATTCTATCCCTTGTCAGGGGCTTGTCGGACTTATTGAGGGGCGTTGTGAAAAAGAGGCGCTCGAGACAGAAATTCTTGAAATTTGCGAAAAAATAGATTCGCTCGGCACAGATACGCTTGTTCTTGGATGTACGCATTTTTCGCACGTGCGAGGCATTTTTGAAAAAAACTTAAAAACAGTGAAAACAGTCGATTCCGCAGCTATCGGAGCTTCGGTAATCGCAAACGAGATAAAAACAGAGGAAAACGGAAAAATTCTCTATACTTGAGAGGAGTAAAAAGATGGCTAAATACAGAAGAGGCCGCATAAACGATGCGGTTGCAAAGGAGCTTGCAATAGCGCTCGGTGAGCTGCGTGAGCCAAAGGTTATAAACAATTTTGTCAGCATAACGCGCGCAGAGGTTGCGCCCGACCTCAAATATGCGACGGTCTATTTTTCTGCTATCGGCGATGCCGACGAGGCAAAGGAAGGACTTAAAAAATGCACGGGTATTTTGCGTCATCATCTGGCAAAAACCCTCAATCTGCGCATAACACCCGAGCTTGCGTTTTCAAAGGACGGCTCTATTGAGCACGGTGCAAAGATTGCAAGACTGCTCGAGGAGATTAATCGGGGCAAGGAAGAAAAAGAAAACGAAGAAGACAAAAAAGATGAACAGTAAGCAATATAAGCTTCTCAATAAAAGAGAATGCACCGAGCGGCTGCTCGGAATGAAAAATCCGAAAATAATAATGCACGTGCATCCTGACGCAGATACTGTCGGCACAGCCACAGCTCTTATCAGGGTATATGAGCAGCTCGGCATATCTGCGTCCTACGTGTCGGCAGATAAAATACCCGAAAGACTCGCCTTTATAGTCGAGGGAATTCCCGAGTGCCGAGATTTATCAACCGGTGATTTTATCAGCGTTGACGTTGCATCCGTACCGCAGCTCGGCGGTGTTTCGGAGTCCATATCCGAAATTTCGCTTATGATAGACCACCACGAGGTGGGAGAGTCTTTTGCGCCCTGCTACAAAATACCGGGCGAATCGAGCGCCGCCGAGGTGCTGTTCGGTGTTATAGAGGAGCTTGTGTCGCTCGGTAAAATAAAGCTTACAAAGGAAATTGCAAACCCGCTTTACGCAGCGCTTTGCTCGGATACGGGCAGATTTTCCTATGCATCCGCAACGCCAAACAGCTACCGTATGGCGGCAAAGCTTATCGAGGCGGGTGCTGACCACGCTGCGATAAATCATCTTTTATTCTCGCAAAAATCACAGAAGCAAATACAGGCCGAGGGGCTTATAGCCTCTAAAATCGAGCTTTATTCGGGTGGCCGCATAGCCGCCGCAACTCTCACGCTTGACGAGCGGACAAGCCTCGGTATTGAATTTGAATATTTCGACACAGCGGTAGATATAGTACGCTCGGTCAGGGGAGCGGAAATTGCATTCATCGTAAAGGAAACAGACGATAAAAAAATCAAAGCGTCGTTGCGTTCAACCAAATACGACGTTGCCTCGGTGGCGGCGGAGCTTTCGGGCGGCGGACACAGACTTGCCGCAGGCTGCTCACCGAATGCACCCGACGTTTATACCGCACGTGATATGATACTTGAAAAAATGCGTGAAAAATTTGGAGATATACTCTGATGGAATTTCGCAGAATGATAAATGCAGACGTGCGTGACGTAGCGAGAATCGAGGCGGAGTCCTTCCCCGACCCATATTCCGAGCGCTCAATATCCGATATTTTGTGTTCGGAGGGCGCTATGTGCTTTTCCGCACTTGACGGCGGACGTGTCGTTGCCTATTTTATCGGCAGGCTCATACCCCCCGAGGGCGAGCTTTACAGAATAGCAACCGACGGAAAATACAGACAGCGCGGAATTGCGTACAGGCTTCTCGACTATTCGGTAAAAACCTCAAGAGGGCGCGGACTCGAAGCGCTGTTTCTCGAGGTAAGGGAGAGTAACCTTCCCGCAATCTCTCTTTACAGACAATACGGCTTCAGAACAATTTCAAAAAGACGTAACTATTACAAAAATCCTACCGAGGACGCCGTGATAATGTTGCACGGCAAGGTGACAGATGATAATTTTAGCATTTGAAAGCTCCTGCGACGAAACCTCTGTCGCAGTAGTAGAGAGAAAAAGAGGCGGCTTTTGTGTGCGCTCAAATATTGTAGCCTCACAAATAGCCACGCACCGTCTTTACGGCGGAGTCGTACCCGAAATAGCCAGCAGGGCTCATATTGAAGCGATATCAGAAATCACCTACGAGGCGCTAAAGGTCGCAGACGTCAGCCTTGCGGATATAGGTCTTGTTGCGGTTACCGCAAACCCGGGACTTATCGGTGCTTTACTTGTCGGTGTCAATTACGCAAAGGCTGTCGCTGTGGCAAACAATATACCGCTTGTCGGTGTTGACCACATAAAGGGGCATATTGCAGCGTCCTATCTTTGCTCGGACAAGGATGCGCCGAAGCCGCCCTTTATCGCATTTGCCGCATCCGGCGGTCATACCTCAATATACCGTGTAAACAGCTACACCGATTACACCGAAATAGGCAGTACAAGAGATGATGCTATCGGTGAGTCGTATGACAAAATCGGGCGCATAATAGGTATACCGTATCCCGCAGGACGTGGCTTTGACGAGCTTTCTCGCGAGGGATTTATAAAGGCGACCGACGACTGTGAAAGCTTCTATAAGAAATACAGGAAAAGTCCTGCTTTTTCACAGTTTACCCTACCCTCCCCCGCACTTCACGACGGAAGCCTTGATTTCTCATTCTCGGGGCTTAAGACAGCAGCAATAAATCTGCTTCACAGATACGAAATGCTTGGTGAAGAAATAGACAGAGCGGCATTTGCGGCAAAATACACCTATGAGGCTACCGAGGCTGTTGTAAGGCAGCTTGATTTGGCGCTTGAGAGAAACCCCTCGCTCCCGCTTGTCGGGGCAGGCGGTGTTACGGCAAACTCGCATCTGCGCCGTGAGCTTACAGCTCTTGCGCAAAGACGTGGCGTTAAAATCTTCATACCCAAGCTCGAATACTGCGGTGACAATGCCGCAATGATAGCAGCGCAGGGCTACTACGACTACAAGAGCGGCATCTCGCACGACAGCTCGCTCAACGCTTCATCCGAAGACAGTATAATCAGGTAATGCAAAGAAAGGTTTACATAAATGGAAAGTATTGACAAAATACACGGAACTTACGAAAAAAAGCTTGCAGGCTTACAAAAGCCGCAGGTATCAAGCGCAGTAATCAAAAGGCTGCCGAGATACCACAGATATCTCAGCGATTTATTGCGTGACGGAAAGCTCAGAATTTCATCGGGAAAGCTTTCTAAAATAATGGGTGTTACCGCCTCGCAGATAAGACAGGATTTCAACTACTTCGGCGGCTTCGGTCAGCAGGGATACGGATATAACATCAAATATCTTCACGGAAAAATTGCCGAGCTTCTCGGTGTTGAAGAGGGTTACAACGCCATAATCATCGGTGCGGGTAACCTCGGACGTGCGCTTGCGGCAACGCATATGTTTGAGCGCCGCGGTGTGACGAGAATTGCAATGTTTGACGTGAAAGAGGAGCTTTTCGGAAAAGAGATTTGTTCTCTGCCCGTATATCCGATATCAACGCTTTCCGACTTCTGCAAAAATAACAAGGTAGATATCGGAGTGCTTACAGTGCCGAAGGAAGCGGCGGCTGATATAGTCAGCGTGCTCGCAGATTGCAAGGTGCGCGGAATATGGAACTTTGCAAACATGGAGCTTAAAGCCCCCAACGATTCGGTCATAGTTGAAAACATACACCTCGGTGACTCGCTTATGACGCTTTGCTACGAGCTGAAGCTACGGGGCGAGGAGGACGAATCGGATGTCTGAAAGAATATTTGAGATTAACACAGAGGAGCTTTTTGGCAAAGAGGTGTTTCTTGAAGCTACAAAGGACGAGCTTCGTGTGCTTGTTGCCGTTATGGCAGACCGTGCCGCAACAGAAGACAGGATAGCGGAGGCGGCAGGTGTTTCAGCGGCAAGGTGTCGCTCTGCGCTTACACTTTTCGAGGAGGAAAAAATCCTCATTCGACGTGATGCCATATCAGAAGAATTTGAAGCACCGATAGACGAGCCTGACGAGGACAGCGCCGTAAAGGTAGCCGAGGATATAAGGGATAAGGGACTCGCCGCTCTCATAGCCGAATTTGCGCAGCTTCTCGGAAAGCCTGCTCTTTCCACAGGTCAGGTCAAGAAAATAGTTGCGCTTCACACGTCATATTCGCTTTCGGAGGAATATATTCTCAATCTCGGTGCGCATCTTGCCGACCTTGGTAAGCTTACCGTCACAAGGCTTGTTAACGAAGCTATAAAGCTTGTTGAGCGTGAGATAGATACACCCGATGCTCTGCAATCTTACATAGAAGAAAAAAACCGCTCAAACGATGCCGTCGCAAGACTTCGCAAATTCTTCAAATTTTACAACAGAGCGCTTACAAAATCCGAGCATGAGTATTTCAGAAGATGGATATACGACTATGGATTTTCCGAAGAAATTATCAGCGAAGCGTATGAAATATGCATAGCAAATACCGAAAAGTACAATGCAAAATACATAGACCACATTCTCGCACGCTGGCACGAGGCGGGATGCAAAACGATTAGCGACTGCATTGCTCTTACAGAGCGTGACAGAGCTACGCTTGCCGCACAAAACAAAAAATCCTCAAAGCCGAAATCCGACAAAAAGGCAGAGGGTGGAGTGCCGAAATACGCTGCTTTTTCTGCCGAGGATGCTCTTATGCGTGCGCTTGAGCGCAGCTACGGCACAGAGGAAAAATAACCCCGAAAGAGAGGACTGTCTACAATGTACGCAAACGAAAACTACCGCAAGGTAAAGGAAAAAATAGAAGAGCTTCGCAGCCGTGCGATAAGCAGCGCTGCTATGCGTGACGAGGAGGTCAGGGCAAAATCCGAGGCTATCCGTACTATCGACGAGGAGCTTAATATGACAGGCCCCGAGCTTTTCCGCGCGGCATGCGGCGGCCTTGACATAGCGCCTATAAAGGAAAAAAATCAGAGGCTGCAGAAAAAGCGCAAAGAGGAGCTTGTAAAGCTCGGTTATCCCGAGGACTATACCGAACCGAAATTCACCTGTCCGCTTTGCTCGGACACAGGCTCGGTTGATATGAAGCTTTGCTCCTGCTTCAAAAAAATGCTTATCACCGAAAATATCAAAACGTCGGGCATCGGCAGACTCATAGATAAGCAGAGCTTTGAAAACTTTGACCTTGAAAGATACCGTGCCGACAGCGAGCTTTATGAGCACATGAAGATAAACGTAGCCAAGGCGAGGGCATTTGCCGAGAGCTTCGTTAAGCCGTACGGAAATCTTTTGCTTATGGGAAGAACGGGTGTGGGAAAAACTCATATCTCAACCTCTATTGCAAAAACGGTTATTGAATCGGGATATAACGTCATTTACGACAGCTCGCAGAATATAGTTTCGGACTTTGAGTGCGACAGATTCAAGAGCGGCTACGGCCCGTATGAGCCAAAGGCGGATAAATACCTTGAATGCGACCTGCTCATAATCGACGACCTTGGCACGGAGTTTGTGAATCAGTTTACCATATCCTGCCTTTACAATCTCATAAACACACGACAGAACCGAGCGCTGCCCACGGTGGTTTCAACAAACCTTTCAACAGAGGAGCTTATCACAAAATACGAGGGACGAATAAGCTCTCGCCTGCTCGGAGCAGGTGTAACCGTGCTTATGTTCGACGGTGACGATTACAGAATTTACGCAGAAAGACGCAGAAATAAATAAAAGCATTTTCTGTTTCATAAGTCAAAAATACCGCTTTTTTGACTACTGTTATTTACTTATTATAAAAAAGCAGATGATAGGCTCACGCTATCATCTGCTTTTTATTATATAACCGTTTTTGCGGTTTTTGAAAGTTAAAGCTCTATTTTGTTGACCGACTCGCACTTACCGCTGTTAAACGAGCGCTCGATTGCGTTCATAATAAACACAGGAGCGATAAAGCCCTGACTTACTTTCGGCAAAAGCTTACAAATTAATCTCCTCACCGTTTAAAGCCGCCTCGCACGGTGCATAATATTGATACAAAGGAAAATAAAGGAGTATCGGTTATTATGAAGGAAGTGGTTTCAAATCTTCTCTCGCAGCAGTTCAATCACGAGCTGTATTCGGCATACATCTATCTTGAATTTTCGCATTTTTATTCAAGACTCGGTCTTTCGGGCTTCAGTCATTGGTTTAATCTTCAGGCTAAAGAGGAGCTTTCTCACGCAGAGGAGTTTCTTCATTACCTCGAAGACTGTGGCGAGGCGGTAAGCTTTGGCGAGATACCGAGGGTGGAATACGAGCCGAACAAGCTTACAGACCCCCTGCACGCATCGCTCGGTCACGAAAAATATATAACCTCGCTTATAAACACGATATACTTTGAAGCGGAGTCCGAGCACGACTATCGCACAATGCAGTTTCTCGACAGCTTCATAGCCGAGCAGAAAGAGGAAGAAAAAAATGCCGCCGCTCTGCTCTCAAAGGTAACGCTGCTCGGTGAAAACACCGCAGGGATTTATATGCTGGACAAAGAGCTTGGACAAAGGGGAATATAAACGAAAAAGCGCCAAAATCTCCACAGACAAAGGTCGGGGATTGACGGCGCTTTTTCTCATTTTCGAAACAATTTTACAACTTAACTTTGCATTTTCAGCATTTTGGTATGGAAATTGCGAGAGCCGTGAGATTTCCCGTAACTTTAATTTCACCCGAATTTGCAGGAGAAAAATAACTGTCTCCCGCACTTGCCGAAAGTCCCTCGACAGTACCCTCTCCCGACACAACGCTGAGTGAGAGGAAGGAATCCTCGCCAACGTAGAACGTCTTCTCCGACGAAATTTCACAACGTCTTACGTCGAAGTATTTACAAGAGCCGATAAGCTCATCATCGGGCGCAGTCTCGTACTTGTATTCCGAAAGGTCACAAACCAGCATAGCCTTGTCCACGTGAAGCTCTCTGAGTCCACCGTTTTTGTCACGGCGCATATAATCATAAAGGCGGTAGGTGAGCGTGCTGTTTTGCTGAATTTCAAATATGAGAACTCCCTCGCATATAGCGTGTACCGTGCCTGCAGGTATGAAGAAGATATCCCCCGCCTTTACACGGTGGAATTTAAGAACGCTCTCAACGCTTCCGTCGCTTACCATATCCGCAAACTTTTCAGCCGTAACGGCTTTTGAGAGTCCCATATATATTCCTGCGCCCTCATCCGCCTCGACAACGTACCACATTTCGGTCTTTCCGTACTGCCCCTCGTTTCGCAGAGCATACTCGTCGCTCGGATGCACCTGCACGGAAAGCTTCTCTCTTGCATCTATGAATTTTGTAAGAGTCGGGAAAAATTCAAAATTCCGACAGTTTTCTCCCCACACGGAGCGTGGGAATTTTTCGGACAGCACAGTACCGTCCTCTGTTTTTGCCTCCGCTCCCGGAACGAATGAAAGCTCCCAGCTTTCGGCTATTCTGTCAGACTCGCTCTTTTTGCCGTATGCCCTGAGCTTGTTTCCGCCCCATACGTTATCGTGGACGGAGGGATAAAGCTTGTATATTTTTTCCATTACTAAAACCGTTTCTCCTTTTGGCGTATAGCTGTATGCACCCCGTGTGAGCCGTGGGAATTTCCGCAGAAGGTCGGCACGCGCCAGCCCCGCTCGGCAACAAAAGATGCATAACACAGAACATTATGCCACAGTTCCCCCGAAAAGTCAATAAAAATTTGACATCCGACGCTTTTTGTGCGTTTCGCATACGGAAAAAGCTCAAATTCTGCACAAACTCTGCTGTACACTTTTGTTAATTATGTAAAAAATACATCTAGTTTCAATATATTACTTGACTTACCAAAGTATTTGTGCTATCATTGTTGTGCAATACTCGCTATATATATATATTATGTGCATATTGCGTGTATATAATTGTGTAGTATGTGTTGTTTAAGATGAATGTTTTTTAAAAAACTATATCAAAAGGAGAAAAACAATGAAAAACAGAATCTTTTGTCTGCTTCTGGCTATGATCATGGTTGTTGGTATGATGGCATCGTGTACTCCCGCCGCTACTCCCTGCACCAATCATACAGATGCTAACAAGGACGGTGTTTGTGACACTGCCGGCTGCGGCGCTCCCGTTCAGGTTACACCCCCTGCATGCACAAACCACGTTGACGACGACGGTGACGGCTTCTGCGACAGCGATGGCTGTATTGAAGAAGTAGCTCCGCCCGAATGCACTCACGAGGATGAGGACGAGGATGACGTATGCGACCTTTGCGCAGCAGTACTTATCCAGCCCGGTAACTATCCTTGGGAAAAGACCACCCTTAAGTTTGCAGCAAACATGCACTCTCACAACGGTGAGCTTTCTTCCGGTTCTAAGAGATATCTTGCCGGATTTGCTGACGGTACGGACCTCGTTAAAGAGGTTGGTAAGAGAAACGCTAAGGCTGCTTACTACACCAAGACCGCTATCACATACGAA
>JAZOWX010000065.1:0-102408 GCA_045659405.1 Eubacteriales bacterium
AAAATGCCGTCTATATAGATACCCTTTACTTTTGCACCGTCATTCTTACTGTATTTTGTTTTTCGCTTTTTAGAAGACTTTTTTCGGGGTTGAATGGAATAGTTACTACCATTATCCCAAACGAGCATATTTTTACGCCAAGCCTTTTGGTCGGGGGTATCTACCACCTTGCGTTTTTTGCCTTTTTTAATACCGGCAAAAAGACCGATTCTAAAAGCTTGTTTCTCTCGCTTAGTCTTAAAAGCCATTACTTTTTACCTCGCTTTGACGTTGATTTAGGTACAACAAGATAAACGACTTCTTTATTCTTGTTATCCTTATCCATAAAGAATTTAACCACATCATTTTTCGAACGCTTTGTTAAGGAAGATGTATCATCAACAAAAGAACACTTTCCGGTCTTTTTATTACGTTGTGTAGTAATAAAATTTGTACAGCACCGCTGAATACTTCCTATCAGGTTCAATTTTTTGCGATTTTTCGAATAGTTTTCAGAAGACATAACCTTGACTTTCGCTAATTCTTTACGTTTTGGCTGATAAATACTTGACATTTCTAAACTCCTATGATAAAATTATTTCGATGACTATAAGCGTCGGGGTCCGACAGAGTTGAGGTTGAGGTAAACTGGCCTGCGAACTCGCAAAAAACGATAGTCAACCGTTTTTCGATAACCGTCTTTTGACGGTTATTTTTTTATTTTCTACGTTTATCCGTTCGCTCGTTCCGATGTCGGCGCCGATGCTCTCGCAGGTCCAAGAATATAGACTGCACAAAGCACGTCACAACAGCCGTGAGCAATATTTGAAAGAATAGCTCCATAGCTTCGCTTCCTTCCTACACCCTTGACAAGCTTTTCAATGGGGTGTATAATTCTATTTGCATACACACTCTTGCAACAACTCCTACCCCATTCCTTTCTACCTACCAAACAAGAAAAGGAGTTTTTATGCAAGTTGTACTTAAAATAGTTGATATTTTAAAGAGCTTTTTTGAGCTTATTGCTGAATTGCTTTCTCTACTCGGCAAAGTCCTGAAAGCAATTTACAATTTCATCAAAAACTAATCACAAAAGAGTATGTATGCAGCCGTCCGAAAGGACGGTTTTATTATTCACACGGCTTGACAAGCTCGCCATAGCGGTGTATAATTGTTTTAAATTTTAATTGAGGTGCTTTCCTATGTATTGTGAAAAATGCGGCAAATATAGCGGCAAATATCCTTTATGCAAAGATTGCTATAACAACGAAAATGAATGCGAAATTTGCGGCAATAACAGTCACGGTTTTCCGCTATGTAGGGAATGTTACGACAAAGTAAAAGAATACGCGGAAGAACATTTTGAAGATTTAGTTGTTTTAGAAGATGATGAATACGAAGAAAACTTCGAATCATATTCACCCGGTTTTTGCATATGCTGCGGTGAAGAAAAAGAAAATAGCGAACATTTTCTTTGTTCAAAATGCTATAAAGAATATCGCAACAAAGAACTCGTAATATCCTTAATCAAAGCAAAAGAAATCAAGGTGCACGAATCAAGATATTACAATAAATACAAATGCGAGGACGGTCACGTTGTTAAAAGTAAATCAGAACGTGCAATAGACAATTTTCTTAACAAATACAAGATAAGACATTATTACGAACCCGAATTGTCTATCAATAACGACCCGAACTACTTAATACACCCCGATTTTTATTTGCCCGACAAAAATATATATATCGAGCACTGGGGAATGGATAATGACGAACAATACAAAGAAAGCATGAGTTATAAGCTTGATATTTATCGTAAATTAAAAGTAACTTTAATTTGCACTTACGAACACGACGATATTGAAGGTCTCGGAAGTGCACTCAAGAAAAAATTAAGCAACTACAATCCGAATACGATAAATTATCTTGAAGATGAATAGCTCTCTAAAAGCAAGCTGTTCATTATAACTTAAATCAAAGGTTTTCTTGCACGTCTTTCACGCCCTTGACATCCTCTCTTCCCGGGTGTATAATGGTTAAAAATGTTTTTGAGGTATTACTATGCTTAATTTTTTGCTTAGTCTTGTTGGAACCGACAACAAACCAGATGCTGAAATTGGCTTAGATTTCGGGCTTGAGGAATTTATCATAGGTATCGTTCTAGGTGTAGTTATCACACTAATAGTTCAATTTCTAATTAAGGATTTTAGCACAAGTGCAAATAACCCAAACACTTCACACGATGAAGAAAAAAACATCAAAAACATCAACAAAGAGTGACGAAAGTCGCTCTTTTTTATTTTCCGAATAGCCAGCCGAAAATCCAGCCTATAAGATTGAACGGTAGCTTAATTAGCGGTACTAATATATCTGTGAATATGAATTCTATACCGCTAAAGATAAACTTTATAAACGGCCAGATGAAAGAGTTCCACGCATAAATCAACAATGCAATAATAGCTATCGAAAGTATGAGCTTTAATATCCAACTCATTTCCTCAAAACTATTTTGAATATTATCCGGTATTGTTATTTCAATATCCGGAACAGTATCGGTACCTACCAGATCACCAACAACGCCTAAATTATAAACCTTACCCTCGGATAAAAAGTGCAACCGCAAAACTCCGATGTTCTGCGTTTCATAAGATCTTATATTGACTGATGAACCGGTTTGAACCGAATATTCCGTTTCCAGAAACTGAAACACATAATCGGCTTTAAGCAACTCGTTTCTTTCTTCTTCCGAAAATTCCTCACAAGCATCATCTTCAGTTTGCATCAAAAAACTCTCAATGGTTTGAATTCTATCCCACGTATATTTTTTTCCGAAAAGTCCATCGCCGGTATTACTGCCTATTTCCTTGTCAGTTAAAGTATCTTTCTTTACAATAACCCAATCGCCATAAACACACGAATAACTTAAACCGTATACTTCTGTGACACTTCGATACTGATACGTTATATCTGCATCGTAAATCTTATCCACATTGAAATTTTCGACTGAAAATCCTACGTAGTGGCTGTCGCATTTAGATACATATAGTTTGAAACCGTTGGTATAGCGTACCGTGCCGCTTGCTACTATATCTATATCGACATAGTCGATTTTCTCGGATTCGCATATCAAAACATTATTAACGTAATATGTACACCAAGCTTGTCCTACACCATAAGACTTACATTGCACAGTATCGATGGTTTCGCTTTCGGTATCACCCAAGCTTTCGTCAAAAGCTCGGTAAATGCCGGCTATTGTGTAGTACCTATACGTTTCATCAGAAACGCTTGCACCGTTTACGAGATATTTATCGAACACACCGTTGCCGTTCAGCCACGTGAGGCCGTAAAGGTCGTAGCTCGCTTCCCGGTCTGTCGGCTCTTGGAGCGACATATTTATGTACTTTGCACGTAAATCTTTCGTTTCCTTACCCGGCTGATACACATAGAGAAACAGCTCACCGCTTTCGCTCTCGGCTATCTGAATAACTTTTAGCGAATAATCGCCCGGTACGCTCGGATAATCAGCTTCGTTGAAGCTGCTGTCTTTCTTGAGGTCATCGAGAACGTTGGAATAAGTCACCTCTGCCGCCCTCGAGCTTACGCCCAGGGAGAGCCAAAGGCTGCCGCCAAGCGTAAAAAACAAAGCGAGGCAAAGTATGAAGCTTAACACTCGTCTTTTCATTTTTCTTTACCTCGCTTTCGTTTTTGTTATTGTTTAGTCGTTATATCCAAAGATATAGCAATTATTTGCCGGAGCCTGCCCGGAAGAATCATTCGGAATCTGTACCATAAGGTGAACACCCTCGTAGCTCTCAAGCTCGGGTATATCTATGGTAAGCTTTACCCAACAAGGCTTTATAAGATTGGTCGGACTTACGTTGTCGTATATGTAACCGTTTCTTCCATCGCCTTTTGAATAAATAATATTACCGTCTGCGTCAAAGAGTCCCAACGTAGGCCATGCGCCCTCGGTTTCCTCGACCCAAACGAACACGTCGTACGTTTCGAAGCTACCGTCAACAGCTATCTGCTCGGTTACCGAAACGTCAACCTTATCTACAAGCTCGATAGAATTCCAATCGGTAACGTTTGTAGAATAGAACGTCTTGCCGTTCTTGAGCTTAGAAGCCAGATAAAGATTCTCGCTGTCCTCATAGAGATATTCCTGCTTCTTATCAACAGTTATCTTAAATTGGCTTGCATATTCATACACTTCCCAAAATCTTATTTTGAACTCTTCCTCATCTTCAATGTTCGGAATTTCGGGATTTATAACGACACGAGCCATTTTTGCAAGAGGGAAATCCTCGTCATATATTACGTCAAGTCCGCGCTTCATTTCAATAAGAGTTCCGTTATAATCGTAATAATAAACGTCAAACGTACCCTTGAATTCAAAATCAGGCTCTACACGAAGTCCAATACACTCAAATGCTTCTTTCGTGTAAATGGACTGTTCGCTGCTGTTCGCTTTTCCAAATTCGTCAAGAGCGCCTACGGTGAATTCAGAGCTCCGTATAATTTTACTATCATTCATAAACAGCGCGGAAGCACCGCCTACACACACTGCAAGAATCACAACACAAACAACAACGCTTATTATTTTTTTCCAGCTCCAACGAGAGCCGGTTCTATTTTTTGTTTTAGCCATTATGTTTTTCCTTTCCGCCCATTAAGCCGGGCAAAGCTTTTTTTATTGCCAGTCATCAGCAGGTAAATCCGGGGTATGTCCTACCGAATTATCCTCATACTCGCCGACAGCGCTGACGTAAACGTTATCTATCTGATAACTCATTTTCATTGCAACACGTTCAGCTGCTATACAAACGCTGTGAAAATACGTGTCTTCAGCTTCTGATGAAACGCTCAGCTCATAAACAAGCTCACCGTTTACGTAGATTCCGACAGTTCCGCCCGGTGTGTACTCTATGCGGATATTCGCCCAGGAGCTTTTATCAAAGCCGCAGAGCAAATTACCCTCATATTCGTACTCGTCAAGCGAGAGATACACCTTGTCGCTGTCGGGGCTCGTTACGCCGTAAAGAGTAAAGAAATCCGCATAATAATCGTCATCGGATAACAGCTTAATTTTGAAATAGCACGCAAGGTCCCGGGACACCACTACGTTTTCGTCTTCCTTGCTTACGTCGTCGTTTAAAATGCCGGTGCATTCAACCAAACGAAAATCGGTTTCAAAAACGTAATACTCGCCTCGAGCACGTAAAGATTTTGCGTATAGATAGTTTTTATAGCAATCTACACCGTAATCCCGGTCAGCTTTACCGACGTCAATGACGTTATCTTCGTCTTCGGAAAGCACGCTAATCCAGGACTTGTCCACATCAGACGAGCCGTTTATCGTGCTGTAAGTGTTTACTTGGTAAATCTCTCGGTTGACGCTGCTATCGAAAATAGCGGTTGAGCCGTTACCGTACGTCGTATTTTTGAGTATGTATTCTGTGAACGACATTGAGTTATCTTTATACTTGCCGTTACCTTTTTCATAAGCTACGGCAGAGATGACACCCTCTGTGACATCCTTTTCGGGCAAAGGTGAAGGTATATTATCGACTATTTCATCGCCGGGAACGCTATCACCTGTCCCGTCAGAAAATAGGTCGTACGACATACCAAAGAGCGAAGAACCGGCGCCAGCTGCTAAGATGCAGCATAAAAGCGCAGCTATGCCCGACTTTATGTCATTCTTCGCTCCTCGCCGTCCTCGAGGTCTATCTCTCGATTTATTTTTTCTACGACTCACGAGCTGTCACCTCTCTTTTTTCATATTTTCACGCCAAACGTAATTGTATTGACCGCTACCTCTCTTTTCGCTCTTGCGGCGCTCTTCGAGATACTCGTAATGCTTCTTTACTGCGTTTAATTTCGTTATACTGATTTTCTAATTCTTTTTGTTGTTCGTAATTTTCAATTAGTATTTCATCATCAAAGAGTTCCTCGTATTCCACAACTTCCGGAGCTTGTGCTTTTTTCAGAATGCTTCGCAGCTGCCGACTTTTGCGTTTTTGTATGTTCTCGTAAGAGCTTGGCGTTAACGTATCAAAAACACTTCTGTCAAAGTCCACTATATCGTTATCGTTTATCTGAGAAAGCGCATCCCACAAATCCTCCGAGAAGGTTGACTCGGATGCTTCGCCTCGATGCAGCATCGCAAGGCTTGCCAAATTGCCGCTAAACGAACGTTTCGTTCGCCTTACGTCGAGATTCCTTGAATATGAATACCAGGCCTCGAGCGTAGGCTTGTCCGGTTGGTCTTTAATTCTGACACGGCGTATTCTTCGCCAAAAGTCCATTTCGGGAGATTCAACGTCGTTTCTATCCTCAAGAAACGAAACAACGTCGGTAAAAAGCTTGTCTACTATTTCACGACGAATCGAAAGAACTTTATACAATCTCCGAAGAACCTCCGTTTCGTTATGCTGATATTTGCACCGGGCAATAAAACCGCCTAATTTTAAATAAAATTTACGTTTGGTTTCAAACTCGAGGTTTAACACAACAGTCGGTGGGGGAAGAACCCCTTTTAACTCTTTCTCCATGTGAGGATTATTATCGCTCTTGACGTTGCACGACAGAAGCAACTTCCGAAGCTTTGCTTTCAGCTCATCGTCTTTACCGAATTTCAAATACCATTCAATACGGCCCACAAGGCAGCCGGTCTTGAATGATTTCATTTCGTAAGCTTTTTCATATACGAACTGGTCGTACTCAGATATAAGACCACGTTCTCGCCATAAGGCAAAGAAGAAACCTTTATAATTCATCTGAATAACTTCTTTTGCTTTGTTGTACACACGAAAAAATACGTTATTTGATTTTCTAGAACCAAGTGCAAAATAATCCAGGTCAAAAAAATCCTCTTTGCGGCTTGTTATCCAAACGTGTTTCCATAACTCACGGTAAGAAGTTACCAGGTGCGCTTTCAGGCTTTCGTCTGAAAACATTTCCATAGGCTTTTGAATACAATTTGTGTGAAAAGCGTAGTCTATACGGTTTTCAGCTATTTCAGCTATTTCAAGACCGTAAAAATCAAGTATTCGTTTTACAGCTTCATACGACTGCTTTATAGCGCCGTAAAGACCGTCAAGAACAAGCGAACGTGTACGTAACTGTACTTGAATTCTCGGTGTATCTTTATTCGGTATGTAATCCGTTATGAAGATATCAAAGTTTTCTTCATACGTCAGACGGTTCATATAAAGACCGGCAGACACGGCAGCCCCGAAAGCTCCGACGGATAAATCAAAAAATTGCACGTCTTCTTTTGTATTATTAAGCTTTACTTGCTTTCGTTCTCGAAGCTGCTCCAAAAGTCCGTTTATCCGATGATCTGTTGTATTCACATCATCGTCTTTCAGGAATACGGAATAGTAAAGTGTATCTACGTGGTGCGATACCGCTTTTTCTTTGATAGAAAAATACTTTTCTTGCTCTTCTGCGGTGAACTCATTGAATATTAACGAACGTTTCACAACTCCGAGCATTTTCTTTTCCTTTCAGTTCTCAAAACCATTTTTGAGAACTCTTTTTTTGAGAATTTTTCCTTGATTTACAAGGATTTTTGCCGTTTTATCTGTGAGGCGTATTACAGTCACGCCCCCAAGAACGGAAAAATGTATTTTTTTGAAGAGGTTTCGCTTAGGAAACCTCTCCTGTTTCGGTATCTATTTCGAAGTCATCAAAATCAGCGATAATTTCTTCTTCATCATCTTCAGAGAGCTTCTCGAGCTTCTTGTTGACCTCTTCTTCACGCAGCTCACGCCACAGCTCGAAACACTTTTTCGTTGTGAATCTGACCTCATCAACCTCGAGCCTATCGTAGTCGTTCATTTCACCCAGGACACGAACCTTGCAGAACATATATTTCTTCTCAAAATTCGTGAGGAACTCTTTTACCGATATTCCGGCAACCTCCGGGAAGTCTTCTGTCTTAATTTTTACCGGTTCGACAGCCTTGCCGATGGAAAATCCTTTTCCGTCACCCTGACGGTAGTTGGCAAGATAAAGTTTGATGTTATCGTACTCAATCTTACGCTTGCCCTCCTCGATAGTTCCGCAGCTTCTCTCTGCACCAATAAGAATTTTTTTCATTGTTTTTTCTCCTTTTTCCTTTTTTTGTTTTTTATTGTTTTCCTTTTTCTTCTTCCTGGACTTGCTCGTAAGCCAGGAAAAAGAAAAAGGAGTGAACAGGTCTAACAAAATTTGTTAATACTCTATTCACTCAATATATTAAACTAAAAGGGATAAGGTATAAAATATATTATAGTTGACAAAAATATGCACGTGTGTTAAAATATAGGCTGTAAGGCTACGAGGTGATATATCAAAAAAGAGAGCTCGTAGCGGAATGGAGTTTTTATGAAGCTTAATTACAAGAGAACCATACTTGTCGGCTTTGCGTTCTTTATTATCAGCGCATTCTGGCAGGCGTATGACAAAACAATCCCGATGCTTATGACCTATAAGTTCAATATGACTCAAACAGAGTCGGGTATAATTATGGCGCTGGATAACGTTCTGGCGGTATTTATGCTTCCGCTTTTCGGCGGACTTTCGGACAAGGTGAAAACCAAGTACGGTAAGAGAACGGTATTTATCTTCTTTGGTACGATTTGCTCGGTTATAGCATTTATTATGATTCCGCTTATCGGCAGCCTTTGGCTGTTCATCACCGTGCTTCTCGTAACGCTTATATCAATGGCTACCTTCCGCTCTCCTGCGGTTGCTCTTATGCCTGACGTTACGGTAAAGCCGCTTCGTTCCAAGGGAAATGCAATAATCAACCTTATGGGTACTGCGGGCGGACTTTTGGTACTTGCACTCGGTACGTTTATAACGGTTGGAAAAGACCATATGGATAACTTTATGCCGTACTATATCGGTGTTTGCGGAATTATGCTTGCGGGTCTTATCGTTTTCCTCCTGACTGTTAAGGAAAACCTTTGGGCTAGCGAAATGGAAGCTGAAAGCTTAAAACTCGGTATAGATGAAACGCCGGATAAGAGCGCAGATGAAAACGCAGGTAAAAAGCTTCCCAAGGACCAGCTTATCTCGCTTCTTCTTATCCTTGCATCTGTTGCTCTTTGGTATATGGGCTACAATGCAATCACATCAAAGTATTCGCTTTACGCTGACAGCGTTTTGAATCAGAGCTACGACGTAACTCTTCTTATTGCGCAGGCAGGCGCTATTGTGGCTTATATCCCCGTAGGTATTTTAGCATCCAAGTTCGGTAGAAAAAAGACCATACTTGTAGGTGTTGCAATGCTTGCTACCGCCTTCTTTATCGCAATCTTTATGACAGCGAACAGCAGTCCTGTATTTATGTATATCATATTTGCTTTTGCAGGTATTGCTTGGGCAACTATAAACGTAAACTCCTTCCCGATGGTTGTTGAGCTTGCAAAGGCAGGAGATACGGGTAAATATACCGGTTGGTATTATGCCGCTTCGATGTCGGCGCAGGTGCTTACCCCCATTCTTTCGGGTGCAATTATGGACCTTGCGGGTAATATGAGCCCCTTGTTCCCCTACGCATCTATCTGCGTAGCGTGCGCATTCGTTACTATGTTCTTCGTTAAGCACGGAGATGCAAAGCCCGAGACAAAGGGCGCTCTCGAAAGTCTTGGCGGTGCTGACGACTGATAAATAAATTGCCGCTTGTGCGGTTTGGGAGAAATATATGAATCCTTGGTTAATAGTGGGACTTTCGTTGCTTGGCATTTTACTCATTCTCGCTTGTGTTTACGTCATTCTTATTAAGCCCGGCGCTCGCCGCGGTGTGCTTGAAAAATTCCGTGGCTTCAAATACGCTCACAGAGGCTTACACAGCGAATCGGTGCCCGAAAACTCTCTTGAGGCATTCCGTCTTGCAGTTGAGGGTGGCTTTGGAATAGAGCTTGACGTGCATACGGTAAAGGGCGGCGAAGTAGTTGTGTTCCACGACGCTACGCTTGACAGAATGGTAGGCAAATCGGCAAGGCTGGTTGATTTTACAGCAGAGGAGCTTGGGCAGATGAAGCTTCTCGGCAGTGATGAAAAAATACCGACCTTCAGGGAGGTTTTGGAGCTTGTCGGGGGCAAGGTGCCGCTCATTGTTGAGCTGAAGCACAACTCGGGCGAGAGCGGTGTTGCCAAGGCCACAGCAGAGCTTTTGCGCAGTTACAAGGGCGACTTCGTAGTCGAGTCCTTTGACCCGTTTACGGTTGCTGAATTCGCAAAGGAAATGCCGGATGTTGGGCGTGGAATACTTGCTCAAAGGTATACGAACGATCCCAAGCACCGTGGCTTTAAATTCTTCCTTGCAGAGAATCTTCTTATTAACCGAATATGCAATCCTGACTTTGTGGCATACCGCCACTCACACGCAGATATGTTTTCATTCCGTGCGGTAAAGGCGCTTTTCAAGCCTGTGACCGTTGCGTGGACCGTGCGTTCACCCGAGGAGGAAAAGGCTGCATACGATAACGGATTTGATATGATTATATTTGAGAATTATATACCGGAAAAGTGATTTTTGTAAACATTTATTGACGAACAAAGATTTTTTCAGGCGAGAATCAAAATTCTCGCCTGAAGTTCTGCTTTATATTTGATTTTGGAGATTTTAAATGAAGCTTACACTTGTTGCAACCTGTCTTTTCGGACTCGAGCATCTGCTCGGTGAGGAGATAGACGCACTCGGATACGAGAGAATATCTACGATAGACGGCAGAGTCAGCTTTGCCGCAGACGAGGAGGGCGTTGCGCTTTCAAACGTATTTTTACGCTATGCGGAGCGTATTTATATCGAGGTCGGCAGAACGAGAGCCGAAAGCTTTGACGAGCTTTTTGAGGGAGTTCGTGCTATGCCGTGGGCAGATTATATTACTAAAACGGGTGAGTTCCCCGTGTCGGGGCACTCTATAAAATCCAAGCTGTTCTCAATTCCCGACTGCCAGGCGATTATTAAAAAGGCGATAGTACGCAGTATGTCAGAGCATTACGGCATACAGATATTTGAGGAAACCGGGGCTCGCTTCAAGGTTGAGTTTTTCATTCTTAACGACACAGCATCGCTTATGATAGACACCTCGGGTATGCCGCTTCATAAAAGAGGCTACCGTAAGGAGTCGAATGCCGCACCGATAAGAGAAACGCTTGCCGCCGCAATAGCGAAAATTTCCCGTCCGAGAGAGGACGTCCTATTATGGGACCCGATGTGCGGCAGTGGCACTATTGCCATTGAGGCGGCAATGATTATGAATAATATAGCGCCCGGAAAGCGGCGCAGCTTTGCCGCAGAGAGCTTTCCTTATATAGGTAAGGGGCGGTTCGATTTGGCAAAGGAGGAGGCTTCGGACACCGAGGTAAAAAGCGCATTCCAAGCTTATGCATCGGATATTTCAGCACCCTGTGTAGCGCTTACCGAAAGAAATGCTGTGGCGGCGGGAGTTTCGGAAAGCATTCGTGTTATGCAAATGGACTGCCGAAAAATCACCTCGGGCGGTATGCGAGGCACTATCGTAACAAATCCGCCCTATGGCGAGAGACTCGGAACTGTCGGTGAGGCAGAGAAGCTTTACCGAGGCATTGGTGAGCATTTTCGTTCACTTGCGCCCTGGCAGGTGTATATAATAACCTCGCACCCCTCGTTTGAGCGCTTTTACGGCAAGCGTGCTGACAAGGTGCGTAAGCTTTATAACGGTATGATACCCTGCTATTTGTATCAATTCTTCAAGAATAAGTAAATAATAGTTAGAAAATAATGCTAAATGACATAGAAAGAGGTTGGATTTGAAATGAAATCCAACCTCTTTTTTACTGATGTATAACGCTTTTTAAAGTTTTGTTTTGACAAAGCTCATATAAGCTGTATTTTTACTGCCGTAATATCTAATTCTTGGTGAGCTGTACTCCGAATATCTTTGCGAGTATATATGACAAAAATTTCGGAGAGCGTACTATTACAATTTTCATATAATCTCCATTCTGACGTTTTTGACGCCCGATAGCATTATATGAAAATAATGAAAAAGCGTGCGGTTATCCTAAAAGCTCCGAGAGCAGCTCGCCTGCACGATTGTAGGCACGTTCTGTGACCTTATCGAGCCGTGTGGAAACAGCGCCAAGCTGTCTTATACATACCACCGTGTCGCTTGGCAGATTGCGTATTCCGTCACGTGAATAAATGCCGAGCGAGGAGAGTCTGATGCCGTATTCGTTGACGTATTCGTAATCCTTGCCGTCCTTTGTGTAGTCCTCTATTTTATCAAAAACCGGCACCTCTTCTGCGCAGTATTTCAAAAACTGCTCCTCGGAAAGAAAGCAAAGAAAATAATCGCTGTGCAGCATATTGTCCGAGAACACCCTTGAGTTATCGTAAATACGTGGGTAATTTGGAGTTTCACCCGCCGCCTTTATGGCTTCGATATCCGCATTCGAGGGAACGTAAAGCGCCGCAAGAGCTATCGAGACCTTGCCGTCACCGTCGTAGTCGTCTGCATATTTTGCGAGTGAGGAAACAGCCTTTTGATATTCGGGAAAATCCCCGTCCTCCGAGGTGCGACTCAATTCTCCGCCGCCGGCATACATAACGTATACGTCATATGAGTTTTTCTCGCAAAACTGCAGAGTGCATACCGTAACGGTCACTATGATAAACAGCGCTATCAGCGTGTGCCACTTGTAGTGATACCAAAAGTTTTCTATACGCTGTTTGAAATTCATTTTATATTGGGTGTTATTTTCTTCGGGCATATGTAAAATCCTTTTATAATTTTTCGGTCCTTTAAAATTATACATCATTTTCCGAGATAAGTCAACACGAATAAGGTGAACGGATTGTAAAAACCGTGCGCAAAAACGGCAACGAGAGCGCTATGCTTCGTTGCCGTTTTGCTATTTGGCCGAACCTGATTTTTAAAGCCGATATTTTGTGAGGATAAAAATCAAGCCTCGAATTTCGCATTGAGAAACTGCGCTACGGGCAGAAAGACAAGCGAAAGTCCGCCCCAAAGCAGGCTGTAAAGTGGGCATATCTGCCCGAGAAAATTGAGCGGCATATTACTGTAATTCCACACGTTTTTCTTTAGTATTATGTTGAATATCACACCGAAAATAAACTCAACCGTCGTCACCGACAGCGAGCACATCACAGCCTTATATATAAGCGGCTTTTCTCGGAACATATCGGCAATAACCGAAAACGTGATAAAGCATATACCGCCTGCTATCATCATTGACCAGTGCGTTCTGCCACGCCATAGAAGCTCTACTATGGCATATCCCGTACCGCCGACTGCAAAAAATACGCAGTATTTCTTAACCTTTTTCATAAAATCACCCCGTTTTATTATTTGCGGTTTTCGGGGGTGATATTCGGGTGTCTGTGCCGAAAATAATTGCATCGGCGATATTGATTGCAAAAAGAGCTATGATGGGTAAAAAACTACCGTTTCATAGCTCTTTTCTGTTGTATTATTGTTTGGCTTTTGTTCGCTTTGCCGTTAATCTTGGCGAATCAAAAATATGAAACCGATTTTAATTCTCCGGGCTCAAGAATAAATTCTCTTTTTTCCTTGCCGTTGTCAACTGTCGCAAAAATCTTACAGTCAAAATCGGTGTTAAGAAGATAAATTCTATCCCCTTTGTAAACCGAAAATCTTAACTTGTCGCCGCCGTAAACCTTGACGTCGGCTTCCTTGTGGCTGGCTATCATAAGCGCTCGTACTACGCTGCTGTAAGCTGCAAAGGCTGCCGTGCTCGGATAGTCGAGGCAGGTCATCAAAATTGCGTATCCGTCGCCACATTTATTCTCGGTCATCCACGCATCCATCTCGGCGAGATCCTTTGGCGTGTATTCCAGTAGCGATTCGTTACAAAGCTTGCCCGTTTCGGCAACGATATTTCTCTCTATACGCGCGTAGTTCATATATCCCTCGGGGAACCAATCCATACAGAACGGGTACGTAACCCCGGGAACTATACTTTCAAGGAAGGTGTAGGTGCGGTTGGCGTGAACCGGATTTTTTGCATCAAGGTCGCATCCGAAAAGATCCGAAACCTTACCGTCGTGTATAAGCTTCATTTCGCCATTGCGCTTTTCTGAGGTGTTAAGGTGCGCCGCTGTCATAAAGAGCTTTCCGCCGCCCTTAACGAAGCTTTTAAGATTTTCGTAAATCTCTTCGGCCATGGTATTCCAGCCAACGAAAACGAGATAATCGTATTTCGCCATCACCTCATAGGGCGCTGTTGCGGGTATAATATCGTAAAGACCGTAGCCCGGGGCTCCGCTGAGGTCGTGGCTTCCGAAGTTGAGCATATTGCACCAAGAGCGTTTGTTACAGATGCTATCGAATATACGCCACATATATTCGGGGGAGGAAAAAGCGTAGTCGTCGTTGTTGTGGCAGTTCCACAGATGACCGCTCATTCTGAAAGGACTGTATCCATCAAGATTGCCCTGCACGAATGCAAACTTCACCTCGGGATTGCCGAACGGACGCTTGTCCTCTCTTATAAATTCACCGAATTCCTTTAAGAATTGACGGTATTCCTTGCAAATCGGGTGGTCATATCCGAGTCTTTTATCAAGATAGGTATCCCGAGAGCAAACGTCCTCATTTCCGCTTTCCAGAACCAAAACGTTAGAGCCTGAAAGATATGCGTAACGATAAGCAATAGGTAAGCGCTTCATTTTGAGCGGGTCAAGGTTTCTCGTTCCCGCATACCACTCGTGAGCCATATACGTGCCCCAGCGCTCCTTGCCGTTAGCTTTTGCTACACCGCGCGTCAAGGGAATCATAACCTCCGTGTCACCGCAAAGAGCTTCAAGGAATGGGAAATCACTCTGCTCCGCAATAGTGGAAATCATCGCCGAAGCCTCAATGGAAACCGTGGGAATGCTATCGTCATAGTAAACGTCGCTTATTGCCTCTTTCAGCTTTTCGGCAACGTATTTTTTTCCATCCGATAGCGTTTCGTGATCAAGCGTGTCAGGTCCATAATTGTGGACGGCGTACCAAGAGCCGATCTCGGCTCTGCATAAATTACAAAGGTAATATTTTCCTGCGATTTTCTTCATTTCGAGCGCAATTTCACGGTCGAAGCCCATTTGTTCTTTGGTGCGACCTTGAAACGCGAAATAAATCTTGTTATCCGCAAGATACCTCGCCCACTCTTTAAAATAGTGAGGCTCTATCGCAACGCCGGATGAGTTAAAACGCATAAAGTTAAGTCCGTATGCTATTACGTTTTTATCAATCCACTACATAACCTCTTCGGGCTTAAAGCCGTGTCTGCCTATACGTATTCCGTGAAGAATTTCTTTTCCGTCCATTGTAGTCGCCCATCCTTTTGCGTTTTGAATTTGAATTTTTCGGATATTCTAAAAATATTTCGAATTCCTTTTTTCGACTTTTATTATACAGTAAAAAGCCTTTGATTTCTATATTGCTACTGAAAATTAGAATTTTATTGCTGTTTATAAGAAAATCCTCTCACAGCGAGTAGAGAGGATTTTTATTGTGTGTATTAGGTACTTTAAATCAAGCCTCCGGCTTCATTGTGAACTTGCCGGGGAGAATGAAGCTTATACTTCAGGCTTCATTGTCGGGTAGCAAGGCAAAAAGCTTCCTGTGGACGCTTTTTGGCGAAGCGAAACCGCCCATAGCAAGGAGCAAACAGAGCCGAGGCTTGCGTAGGAGAGAGTTTGCGACTATGCGAAGGTGGAGGGGATAAACTTGCTGGGGAAAATGAAGCTTATACTTCAGGCTTCATAGTCGGGAACAGAAGCACGTCACGGATTGAAGCCGAATCTGTGAGGAGCATAACGAGTCTGTCAACACCGAAGCCGAGACCGCCTGTGGGGGGCATACCGTATTCGAGCGCTGTGATGTAGTCGTAATCAACCTCGGCTGACGTGTTCGGGTCTTCGAGGCGCTTTTTAGCAACCTGATTTTCAAATCTCGCCTTCTGGTCGATGGGGTCGTTAAGCTCGGAGAATGCGTTTCCGAACTCGGTGCAGTTGATGAAATACTCGAATCTCTCTGTGAAGAGGGGATTCTCGGGCTTGCGCTTTGCAAGCGGGCTGTTTTCAACAGGGTAGTCGTAGATGAACGTGGGCTGTACGAGCTTGTCCTCAACGAAAGCGTCAAACAGCTCGACAAGAACAGTACCGCGTGTTGCATCAGCGGGAACTTCAACGTGGTGAAGCTTTGCAGCCGCTCTTGCATCCTCGTCGGATGCCCAGTCGTTGTAGTCGATTCCCGAATATTTCTTAACAGCCTCAACCATAGTAAGGCGCTCCCACTTGCCAAGGTCGATTTCAGTACCCTGGTAGGTGATTTTTGTGCCGCCGCAAACCTCGTTTGCAAGCTTCTTGTAAAGCTCCTCGACAAGGTCCATCATTCCGTAGTAATCGGTGAATGCCTGATAAAGCTCAACCGAGGTGAACTCGGGGTTATGCTTTGTGTCCATACCCTCGTTTCTGAAAATTCTGCCGACCTCGTATACCTTGTTCATACCGCCTACAATAAGGCGCTTGAGGTAAAGCTCGGTCTCGATACGAAGGTACATATCAATGTCAAGTGTGTTGTGATGAGTTACAAAAGGACGAGCCGATGCTCCGATTTCAAGGGGGAGAAGTATCGGTGTATCAACCTCAAGGAATCCCTTGCCGTCAAGATATTCACGGATGCCCTTGAGTATCAGTGAACGCTTTACAAAGGTGTCCTTAACCTCGGGATTTACGATAAGGTCTACGTATCTTTGTCTGTATCTCTGTTCAAGATTTGTGAGTCCGTGAAACTTTTCAGGCAGCGGAAGCAAGGATTTTGCAAGCAAAACTATACTTTTTGCGTGTACGGAAACCTCGCCTGTCCTTGTTCTGAAGAGAATACCCTCAACGCCGATGATGTCACCAACGTCCCATTTCTTGAAAGCGGCATAGTCCTCCTCGCCAACGTCATCACGTGCGACGTAAAGCTGAATCTTGCCGTCTGTGTCGAGCAGGTGAGCAAAGGAAGCCTTACCCATAATTCTGCGGCTTACCATTCTGCCCGCAACTCTTACGGTTATCTCCTCGCCCTCTGCGAGTGTCGCCTCACGGCTCTCAAATTCTTCAATAGCGCACTTTGCGGTATGCGTAGCATCGTACTTTGTTATCTCAAAGGGATTCTTGCCCGCATCTGTAAGTGCCGCAAGCTTCTCACGTCTTATCTGAAGCTCGCTTGTGGAATTGTATTCGTTAACGTTCTTATTTTCTGCCATAGAAAGTATCCGCCTCTCTTTATAGTCAAGCCTCTTTTGCTCTTGAAACGCTCTTTATGATGAGATGCTGCTCTCTGACACCCGAAACGACAACCTCGTCGCCTGCCGATGCACCGAGAAGAGCAAGTCCTATCGGGGAAGAATCCGAGATTTTTCCGTTCAAGGGGTCTGTCTCATAAGAGCCAACTATGTGATATACAAAATCCTTGTTTCTTTCAACGTTGTGAAGCTCAACGATAGAGCCAACGCTGATTTTGCTCTCGTCTATCTGCGACTCGTCAATGACCTTCGCATTTGCTATCATCTCACGAAGCTCGTCAATTCTTGCGTGGATTTTTCCCTGCTCCTGTTTAGCCTCGTCGTATTCGCTGTTTTCCGAAAGGTCACCGAATGCGCGCGCTGTGGAAATATCCTTCTTGTTTTCTTCTACCTTGACGTTTACAAGATAGTCAAGCTCGTCCTGAAGCGCCTTAAATCCGGCGGGGGTATATGTCTTTGATTCCGACATTTTTTGTTCTCCTCAACAGTTTATATATTTTTATTAAAATCAAATTTTATCAACAAAATGTGAATATATGTTTGCATTAATTGGATATTTTTGCTAAAAGTTCGATTATAGCTGTGGCGAGCTGGCGGTCTGTACCGTCCGTGTTTTCTACAACGGTATCGGGTGTTATGCCCTCGCCGTGATAGTTCTCGCCAAGCGGTGTATAGTAGTAGGCAATAGTCATTGTAACAGAAGAGCCGTCGGTAAAGCCGAAGGTGGTCTGCATTATACCCTTGCCGTAGGTTACAGTACCGACAATGCACTCGTCAAGCAGTCCCATCTGTCCGTAATCCCTGATTGCGGAGGTGAAAAGCTCTGCGGCGGATGCCGAGTACTGATTGCATAAAACAACGCAGGGCATACCGAGCGAATCGGGATTTTTCGTCTTTTCGAAAAAGGACATTCCTGCGTAGCTATATGACGTGATAGTCACGTTTTCGGGTACGAGATAGTCTATCATAGAGAGCGCTGCGTGAAGATATCCGCCGCCGTTTGAGCGAAGGTCGAATATAACACCGACAGCACCGTTATCCTTTATGAAATCAAGCGCATCGCCAAACTGCAGGGCGGTGTTGTTTTTGAAAGAGGTTATCTGAATGTAACCTATATTGTCCTCAAGCATCTCGTAATATACGGTTTGCTCGGTAATCTTTGCTCTTGTTGCGATAAGGGTAAGCTCATCCTCGCCTCTTTTGACGGTAACGCTTACCTGTGTGCCCTCGACACCCTTTATGGCGTTTGCCGTGCCGTCAAAGCCCAGCTCCTCTATCGACTTGCCGTCAACTCCGATTATATAGTCACCCGGTAAAAATCCTGCCGACTCGGCGGGCGAATCCTTCATTACCGAGGTTATAAGCATTGTTCCGTTGGTATAGTTGTGCTCTATTGTGACACCGATTCCGCAGAATTCACCGCTCATACCCTGGTCATATTCTTCATACTCATCGGGTGTGCGGTAAAATGCATAGTCGTCACCGATAGCCGCAACGTAAGAATCCACGATAGCCGTGGTCACGTCGGTCATATTGGTGATATCGAGCTTGTCGTAGCGGTTATCAAGAAAATCGTATGCGACGGTCAGCGCCAGCTCGTAGGTGGAGGGAAGCTCCTCAACGTAGTATTTCTGAAATTTATCCTCAACCAGTATGAGCTTTGCCGATGAGTAATAGGTGAAGCCCCAGCGGCTAAGATACTGTGAAACGTATTTGTAAGCAGCCTCACCCTCGGCACTCTCGATATTTGCGTAGAGCTGCTCCTTTGGGGGCATCGGTTCTTTCTCGGGTAAGTTTAAATTGCACGAAAACAGAGCTGTCGACAGAGAAAGAACAATCACACACAAAATTGCGGTAAAAAGCTTCTTTTTCATTGCTTTAATCCTTATTTAAATTATAAATCCTCGTTTTGTGCAGTACATTTTTTAAGCCGTGAAAGCATTTTCGGTAAAGAGCCAAAGCGCTTTGCTTTTTCAATCCCGAATACTTCACGGCAAATAAATATATGCTTTTATTTTTATCAGAATGATAGAAAATTATCAGATAGCTCGTCTATATTCAGAACTTTGTAGGCTTGCTGGTAAGATATTTCTTAACCATAAGCGCAACCTTGAAGGTAACTGCGTGCTCGAATTCACGAAGGTCAAGTCCTGTAAGCTTTCTTATCTTTTCAAGTCTGTATACAAGCGTGTTTCTGTGAACGAAGAGCTTTCTTGAGGTTTCCGAAACGTTAAGGTTGTTTTCGAAGAAGCTCTGCACGGTCATAAGCGTTTCCTTATCGAGCGACTCAAGCGAGCCCTTGTTGAACACCTCGCCAAGGAATATTTCGCAAAGCGTCGTTGGGAGCTGATATATAAGTCTGCCGATACCGAGGTTCTCATAGGACATAGTGGTGCGCTCAATATCGAACACCTTTCCTACCTCGAGCGCAATTCTCGATTCCTTGTAAGCCATAGCGAGATTCTTAAGGTTGTCGACTATCGAGGATATACCGATAAGCACCTTTCTGCCGTGTTCCTTTTCGATGCTCTTGGCAAGCTCCTTTGCAAACTTTTCAGCCGTCTCTGTATCCGAGCCCTTTTCAAGCTCCTTTACAACAACGACGTCAAGCTCGCTTATGCTGATAACGTAATCCTTGTTTTTGTCGTTTATGTATTCCAGAACAATCTCGTAGGGAACACCGTCGCCCTCGCTCTGGAATTTTATGTTGTATACCACGCGGCTTTCATCATTGCTGAAATGAAGCTCATTGGATTTGACGTATATATCGCTCGGAAGAATGTTGTCAAGAATGATGTTCTTCACAAACGAGCATTTGTCATATTTTTCATCATAAAGAACCTTGATGTTTCCAAGCGAGACAGAAAGCATCTGCGCCATTCTGTCGGTTTCCTTATCAACACCCTCGACAAACACGATTGTGTCAAGCTTTTGCGTGCCGCTTATTACAAATCTGTAAGTAAAGCCCTCAAGCGTGAGAGATGAGGTGGAGGAGGCATAAAGAAGCTCCTCTCTGATTCGCTGTCTTGATTCACCTATTCTGCCAAGCTCGCTGCAGGCTACGATGATACCGTTTTCATCTATAACGCCCACAGTGCGGCCTATAACGTCGCGCATCTGGTGTATTACTGTTTGAAACAACCTGTTTGACATAAAAGAAAAGTACTCCTGTGACTTTTATTAAAAGATTGGAAAATCAAAAACCACGCAAAAACAAGAGCGTTTTGCGTAGCTTTGTTAATACTGTACTACATTCTACACTAAATTTTGACGTTTTTCAATAGTTTTTTGAAAAAATATCGTTAAATACACAAATTTTTTACAAATTTTCTGTGAAATTTTGTTTAGCAAATACAAAACGTACAGTATCCGTGAAATTTATTGAATTTTTGCTTTGGCTATGCCGAAATCAATCAGTCAAGCTCGAAGTGATAGGAAAGAGCGGAGAGGATAAAGTCGGGCGCTGTTTCGCAGCGCAAAATGCGCTCGCCAAGGCTTATCGGTGTAGCACCCGCATTGATAAGCCGCTCTGCCTCGTCGGTTGTAAATCCGCCCTCGCAGCCTACGATTACCGATACTGTGCGAATATTTGCACCCGCCTCGCAAAGCACACGCTTGCAAGACATATCACGTGAAGCTCCCTCGTAACAGAACAGCGTCAGGTCATATCCGTCCAGCATTTTCGTAACCTCGGAAAAGCTTACAGCACCGTGTATTTTCGGAATGCGTGAGCGTGAGCATTGCTTTGCCGCTTCCATTGCAATTCTCCCAAGCCTTGCCGTCGTCTTTTCAGCCTTGTCCGCCTTTGGGCGCTTTATGCATCTTGCGGATTCAAAGGGGATGACTTCGCAAACACCAAGCTCGGTTGCCTTTTGTATAATAAGCTCAAGCTTGTCGGATTTCGGGTAAGCCATAAAAAGCGTAATTCTTATCGGACTCTCGCCAAAGCCCTCACGGCTTTCCTCTATTTTTGCGAGGCACTCGTCGTCACGTATTCTCGTAAGCCTTGCGGTATACTGTGTACCCTCACCGTCACTGACGGTTATGGAATCTCCCTCTGCCATACGCAGGGAGCGTGCGATGTGATGCGCATCATCTCCGAAAATACGCACCTCTTTGTCCCCGATTTCTTTGGCATCTACGAAAAAGTTTGGCATAAAGTCCTCACCTCCGACCTGTTAATAAGCCTTTTTACAATTCGCTTCTGTTTTTACTCGGGCTTGCGGCTCAACATAAGCGCAACCCAATCGTTTTCGTTTATTTTTTTGACTACTCGGTAGCCGTATTCCGCCGCCGCGGAAATTACCTCGTCCTCTCTCGGTGCAATAATTCCCGAAAGAATAAGAGGCGCATCCTCTGTAAGACAGCTTCCGATGTCGGGAAGCATACGCAGAATTATATCAGCCACTATATTGGCAACGCAGAAATCAAATTTTCCGGCCGACGTGTCAACGCCAGCAAGCAGGTCTGATACACCGACCTCTATATTGTCACAGCCCTCCGAAACAACGTTGTCGAGCGCCACCTTTACGGCAACAGGGTCTATGTCGTATGCGTGTATCTTCTTTGCGCCAAGCTTTGATGCGCAAATTGAGAGTATTCCCGAGCCCGTGCCGACGTCAAGCACACGAAGTCCTGAAAGCTCCTCGTCCTGCATAAGCCTGATGACAAGCCTCGTCGTTTCGTGCGTACCCGTGCCGAATGCCATACCGGGGTCCATTCTGACTATAATTTCATCGGCAGTCGGCTCATATTTCTCCCACCTCGGCACAACAGTAACTCTGCCAAGATGCACGGGCTTGTAGTATTTCTTCCAGTTTTCCGCCCAGTCGTCCTCGCATATACCCGATATTTCGTAGCTTACCTCAATTCCAAGCGAGCTGAAGCGCTCGGCAAGAAAGGCACGGTATTCGGGAAGCGGTCTTTCCTCAGGCACGAAAATTGACACAGCTCCGTGCGATTTATCAGCGTTAAGTATTGAGTCGTCAACAAGCTCGCCATACATTCCCGAAAAGGAAAAGTCGCTGTAATCCTCTATCATAAGCGAGGTCTCGAGCATACCCATAACGGCGGCTACCGTGTCGATATTTTCTGTCGTACACTTGACTGTGAGTTTAGTCCAATTATTGTTCATTTTACACCTCTGTTTTTGTCAATAGCGGCTGAAATGTCAGCTTTTATTTGCATTTTCAGCTCATTTTCGTCCGAGAAATGTTTTTCGTCACGCAAAAACGAAAGGAAATTAACCCTGACGTATTTGCCGTAAAGGTCGCCTGAAAAGTTGAAAAGATGAGCCTCTATATGAATTTTTCTCTCGCCGAGTGTCGGACAGACTCCGATGTTTACAATCGCGGGATGTGCCACACCGTCAACCACGGCAGAGGCTGTGTAAACACCCAGTCGCGGTATCAGAGCGTTATCCGCAAAGGATATGTTTATCGTCGGGATACCAAGCCTTGATGAGCCGATTCCGCGTCCGTGAGTTACGTAGCCACGGGCAAAATACTCCTCGCCAAGAAGCTTTCCCGCCCCCTCTACGTCACCTGCCGAGAGCATATTTCTGATTATACTTGAAGAAATTTCCTCACCGCGGTATTTCTGCTCCTCGCATACGAGCAGCTCGCCGCCGAGCGACGTCATTATTTCCGAAAGCACCGCGGTATCCGCCACAGCACCGCAACCGAATTTAAAGTTATAGCCGACAGCGCAAAGACGACAGCCAAGCTCACGGTAAAGAACACCCTCTGCAAATTCACGGGCGCTCATATTGCGAATGCTTGAAAAATCCGACAGCACGCAAAAGCTGACGCCAAGCTCGGCAAGAATGGAAAGCCTCTGCTCGGTAGTATATATGCGCCGTGTGCCGCTCTTTATATCGCTGTCCGAGCTGAACGTAAAGACACCGAGGGGCAGGGAAAGCTCTTTTGCACGTGCAAGCGCTCTTTTTATAAGCTCTCTGTGAGCCGTATGCACACCGTCAAACAGTCCTATAGCCAGGGCGCACGGTGTTCTCGGAATTACGTCCTTGCCATATTCGTATATCCTCAATGCAGGCTCACCTCGTTTCAAATCAGCGTTAAATCTTTATATCCGATATATTGTATCACGGGCGGCTCGAATTGTCAAGGCGGGCATTGTCGGAATTGTCGGGGAATCACGGCTTGTACCGAGCTTTTTTGAAAAGTATTTACGCAAGTGCGGATTTTTGTTTTCTCATTATATGATTTTAGTTAACAGTATCTTAATAAATATGAGGTATAATTTGGGTACGGATTATACATTTGCAATTCCCAACGGAGGAAACCTGTATGAAAAAAAGAATTATGATTTTGACTGCGGCTCTCGTCCTTACGCTGTGTCAGCTTTGCTCCTGCCTTGTCGTCTCTGACGGCGGTGAAAACTATCTGACCGAGGCTGACGTTCTTAATATGATAGGAAATATAGAGAGCGGAAGCGTCAACAACGTAAATATAACGGTAGAGGGAACAAACGACGTTGTCAGCGCAAGTCGTGCGGTTTTGTCAACCGTCAGCATAAGATGCGAGTTTGATACCAAATACTATTACTACTGGCCCTATACGCAGACGGTGAGCAAGACCGAGGCGCAGGGCGGCTCGGGCGTCATATACAGCCTTGATAAGGAAAGCGGCGACGCTTATATCATAACCAACTATCACGTCGTATATCACTCGAAATCCACCGCCGCAAATAAGATTTCGGACAAAATAAATCTGTACCTTTACGGTATGGAGTATGAAAAATACGCAATCCCCGCAACCTATATCGGCGGCTCTATGGCATACGACCTTGCGGTCTTGAAGGTTGAGGGCAGCGAGGTTTTGAAGAGCGGAAACGCACTTGCCGCAAGCTTTGCGGATTCTGACGGGGTGGCTATACTTGAAACCGCAATAATCGTCGGAAATCCGAGCGGAATGTCGGCAACCGCAGGCTATATAAACATCGACAGCGAGTATATAACTATGTCGCTTGACGGTGTGACGAGCGTGGAGATGAGGGTTATGAGAACGAGCGCACCCGTCAATTCGGGAAATTCGGGCGGCGGTCTGTATAATGCCAAGGGCGAGCTTCTCGGAATTGTAAATGCGAAAAAGATTTCGGACGATACCGATAACGTGGGTTATGCAATCCCCTCAAACGTGGCGAAATACGTAGTCGAGAACATAATAGACTACTGCGACGGCAAGGAAAACGAGAGCGTTTACAAGTGCGTTCTCGGTATAAACGTCGGTGTGGCGGCAAGCAGAACCGAATACGACGAGCAGACAGCCGAAATAACTAAAATAGAAACTGTTGCGGTTTCCGAGGTTGCTGCGGACGCTGCCGCAAAGAATAAGCTCTTCGTGGGCGATATCATAAATACGCTTACCGTCGGTGGGGAAAGCTACGATATAACGAGAAGCTTCCAGGTTATCGACCTTATGCTGCGAGTGCGCGTGGGAGATACCGTTACCTTTGGAATTACAAGAGACGGCTCGGAGCTTTCTGTTTCGGTTGAAATTACCGAACAAATGATGAATAAAATAGTGTAATTTCACAAAAATGGCAACCCGGAGGGATTTTTAACAAAAAAACTTGACAAACCGCAAACACCGTGGTAAAATAGTTACAAAGAATAGTCTTTCCAAATTTGAGAGGTTATAATTATGAAAAAGTACGAAGCTCCCGAGATAGTTGTTCTCAACGTAAGCGGTACCGAGATTTTCACGAGCGGTGACGGTAATACTCCCGACTACGATATCAACTGGTAATCTCAAAATTTAAAAGCAAAAGATGTGTTAGCGTGATGTCCTTTTGGGCTTCACGCTAATTGAGTTGTTTAAAAAAGCGCAAAATGCTTTTGTCCTGCTATGGGGATTGCTCTCCCTTGCAAACAAACTATATCCCCTCGGTGCGGATGCTCACAGGTGCAGTCTGCGTCGGGGGGATAGCTTTTAAGCCTATGCTTGTAAAACGCCAATATGGGGGAATTAATTATGAATTTAGAAGAAAAAAAGCTGTCGGGCGAGGAAATTTTTCACGGCAAGCTGCTTCACGTCGTAAAGGACGAGGTGCTTTTGCCTAACGGTGAGCGCTCATACCGTGAGTACTGTAAGCACGTGGGCGCTGTGTGCGTGCTTCCTCTGCTTTCGGACGGCGCTGTTATAATGGAGCGCCAATACCGCTATGCCGCAGGCAGGGTGCTGCTTGAAATACCTGCGGGAAAGCTGAACTCTGCCGACGAAGAGCCGCTTTCCGCCGCCGCGCGTGAGCTTCGTGAGGAAACAGGGGCTGTTGCGGGGAAATACACCTATATCGGCAAGATGCTCGGCTCGCCCGCAATACTTTCCGAAAGCGTTTATATGTATATTGCAGAGGATATAACCTTTACCGAAACCTCACCCGACGACGATGAATTTATAGAAATGGAAAAAATCCCTCTCGAGCGTCTTTACGCTATGGTTATGTCGGGCGAAATCGAGGACTCCAAAACGCAGATTGCCGTTCTTAAGGCGGTGCAAATCGTGAAAGATAAAAACAAAACGGCAAAATAAGAAAAAACGCTTGACATTATTAACCAAATGTAGTATCATGTAGTTATATTAAAATATTTTGACTTTGGAGGAAACAAAATGGATATTATTTCTCATGTTCAGGAAATGCTCGCCAAAGACACCGTTACAGCGTACATAGCGCTCGGAATTGCCGGTGTATGCGGCGTCCTGATGCTCCTTGGCGCTCTTAAGGGCTTGTCACGAGGACTTACTCGTCAGACGGTTCGTTTTCTGACGATTATCGCGTCTATCGTGATTTCGGTTCTTGCGGCAACAGGAATTACCAACGCTCTTATAGGCTTCTTTGACGGAAAAACTCTGCAAGAGGCGCTTACCGAGCTTGGCGCAGGCGAAGCGTTTGCGGAAATGGACGGACTTGCTCTGGCAATCCTCAACGCAATCGACCCCAGCGCTGTACAGCAGATTCTTGCTCTTCCCATGACGCTTATTGTAGCTCCTATTGTGTTTGTGCTTGTCTTCATTTTCATAAGCGCAATCATGCTTATAGTACACGCTATAATCAGCGGTGCTTGCGGCTTCACTAAAAAGAGAAACAACTGGTGGACACGTCTTGCAGGTCTTGCACTCGGTGCTGTTCAGGGACTTGTTGTTGCGGCAGCTATACTCGTTCCCGTAAGCGGACTTATGGGCATCGTTTCGGATACGGTTGCGCAGATAGAAAGACTTGATGAGCAGACTGTTATGGCTTCTACCGAAAACGGTGGCGGCGACGAGGATGAGGGTGAGTTTGACGTATCCGAAATTCTCGCTATGTACGACGAGTACCTTGCAGACGTTGCTGAAAGCCCTGCTCTGAAACTCGTAAACAAGTTTGGCGGTAACCTTATAAGCAAGCAGCTTTCTACCGTTAAGATCGGCGGTCAGAAGCAGGATGCAAGACAGACTATCCCCTCGCTTGTAGGCATAGCTGTTGATGCTATGGGTCTTGCAGATATTGATATTACAGCTCTCACACAGGATGATAAGGATACAATTACCGGTATCATTGATAAGATTATGGCAGAGCCGCTCACCCGTGACATTATCGTTGCAGGCTTCAAGGCTGCGGCTAATGCTATCGGCTCCAACAGCGAGCTTCTTGAGGACGTTCCCGCTCCCTTTGATGAAATCGTTGCATCTGCGATTTCGGTATACGGTAACAGCACAGCGGCTACCGTTAAGTCCGACCTCGGTACTCTTTGCAAGGTATTCTTCATAGTTGCTGATTCGGGCATCCTTGCAGAGACTGACGAGCTTGATCCCATAGCTCTTATCACCGCTCCTGATGATGAGAATATGATTATCCTCGTTCTTAATGCGTTTGCAGAGAACCCCAACTTCAACACAATCGTTCTCGATGCGTTTGATATCCTTGCTGATGCTATCAAGAACGGTGAAATAGAGGATCTTCCCGAGGAGATTAATTCGTTTGCATTCGCTATTAATCCCGTGCTCGACCACTTCGCTGAAATGACGAGCCTTACAGGAATCGTTGATGACGTTAAGACGATGCTCGCAGTTATGAGAGACATCGCAGGCACAGGTATATTTGAGGAAGACTCCGAAATTGCATTCGAGGACTTCATCTTTGCAGAAGAGGGCGAAACTCCTCTTATCAAAACCATGCTCGGCAGATTCGTTGAAAACGAAGCTCTTGACGCTATGATGATGGAAATCATCGCAGGCGCTGCCGAAGCAATCAGAAACAACGAAATCGAAGATCTCCCCGAGGAGATGACCGAATTCGGCTTCGTAATCAACCCCGTGCTCGACCACTTCGCAGACATGAGCAGTATTTCGGGAATTATAGCTGACCTTGATACTATCATTGCTGTTATGAAAGACCTTGACGACGCAGGTATGCTTGACGAGGATGCAGAGTTTGATATCGAGGTATTCCTTCTTTGCGAAGAGGGTGAGACTCCCCTTATCAACACAATCCTTGGCAGATTTGCTGAAAACGCAGCTCTTGACGCTATGATAATGGAAATTATCTCGGGCGCAGCCGAGGCAATCGAGGACGGCACACTTGAGCTTCCCGAGGAATCCGAGGAATATGCATTCCTTCTTAACCCCGTACTTGCACACTTCGGCGATATGGAGTCGGTAGACGACGTTATCGCAGATATTGATACAGTTATAGAGATATACAGAGAAATCGAAGAGTCGGGTATCACCGATGACGATTTCGACGAGGATGAGCTTCTTAACGTGCTTCTTCTTAACGAGGACTGTGTTATAGACGCTATCCTTGATATAGTTGATGAAAACGAAGCGCTTGAAACTCTTATTCTGGAAATCATCACAGGTGCGGCTGACGAGATTGTCGCAGGCAACCTTCCTCTGTTCGAGGATTCGGATATGCCCGAGGATATTGAGGACGTGCTGATGGAGGTTATCGCAGTTATTGCCGAAACCGACAGCATCACTACACTCAAGGGTGACATTCAGGTTATTCAGGACGTATTTGCTCTTGTAGGTGATATCGAATTCAACGAAGACACAGACTACGTAGAGCTTCTCTTCGGTGCAGAAGAGGGTGAGGAGAGCGTTATTATAGCAGCTCTTAACAAGCTCGCTGCTTCAAGATTTGACGATGCTATTCTCGGAGCTATCCAGGCAATTGCTTCCGACCCTGCATTCCTTGAGGATGCTGACGAGGCAACCGCTGAGGTGATTCAGCCCTTCCTTGACGTATTCACAGCAGATGAAGCAACTCTTGCAAGCATCACAGCAGATATCGAGGTGCTTCAGGAGGTTATAATCCTTCTTAACAACAGCGGTGCGTTTGAGGATGGCGCAGATGCGCTTTCGATACTCTTTGTAAAAGAGGCAGACGAGGACGAAACCCTTATCCTAACCGTTATCGGTAAGCTCGAAGCTACCAACTTTAAAGATCCGCTTGTAAATGCTTACAAGTCTATCGCAACAAAGGATGACAACGGCAATTATCTGATGCTTGACGGTGCAGATGCTCTTACAGCATCTATTGTTGGACCTCTTCTTGAGGAAATAGCAAGAACTGCATCTATAACCGATATAAAGAACGACGTAGGATATATCTCCGAGGCTGTAACGCTTCTTGACAGCGAGGGTCTTCTCGGTGATGGCAGCGAAGAGAATATTGACGAGCTCGAAGCTATCTTTGGCCGTGAGGGCGAGGAAGACAGCCTTCTCGTTCAGATTATCGAAATCTTCGAGGGTACACGTTACGACGATGAGCTTACAGCTGCTCTTACCGAAACTATTTCCGACGAGCTTGACGCAGGCTCCGACCCCACAATGGCGGTTATCACAAAGGCAATGTTCAACCTTCTTCACGGTGCGGATAACCTCACCGACGTAAAGGCAGACATCAACGCACTCGGTGACGTTATCGTACTCCTTGAGGTTAGCGGTGACGGCGATATGCTCGCACTTCTTACCAAGGACGGTGACGGTAATACACCTATCAACAAGGCAATCGACGAGTTCACCACCGATGACCTTCAGAGCTTCCTTCTTGAGGTTGTAACAGGCCTTTCGGGCGGTGTTGTAAACTACTATGACGGCGAAGCGGGCGACGACGATATCGAGATATCGCTTGGCGAGCTTGCAGAGCCTACACTCTCCTTCGTAATCGCAGCTATGGAGGTATTCGCACAAATCGACACCGTTGATAAGCTTGACCGTGACGTTGTGACTATTTCCAATATTATCGAAATTCTTGATACCAACGGACTTATGTCTGACGAGGGTAACATCTCGGTTGACGTTGTAACGATCTTCACAGATCCCGCTGTAAATGCGGCAGCTAACGAAACCGTTATCGACCTTATCCTTGCAGAGTTTGAAGCAAACAGTGACCTCAACCCCGTGCTTCTTGCTCTTACACGCAGCTTGTCCGCGGATATCGACCTTATAAACGTTGGCGCTCCGTTTGATATGCTTGTTGCATCGGTTGCAGACGTATTCGGCAGAAGCACCGCTGAAACCGTTGTTTATGACGTACAGACTGTTGCAGAGGTATTCGTAATACTCGTTGATGCAGGCGTGCTTGAAGAGAATGCAGATGCCGTTGGAATCCTTTCCGAAAAGGATGAGGGAACAGGCGAGACAATAGTTGACCGCATTGTTGCAACTCTTAAGACAAACGATAACACCAAGCCCATAGTTACAGACTTCACCAAGATTTCGCTTTCGCTTATGATAAACGGCACTACCGGTGAGGGTGCTGAAGGCGGCGCAAGTGACTTCGAGGAAATCGAGGAAACCTACACCGAGGCAAAGGGTGAGCTTGATAACGTCGTTGCAGATAACGTAATCGTTACAGACGGCGGAACAAAGTACAGCGAGAAGACCGAAGAAGAAAAGCAGGAAGCTATTGAAAGCGTTTCCGGCGCTATTTCGGATGCTCTTGATAACACTCTTAAGGAAGAGGGCTCGACCGACGATACGCCCGTAGTTGACGAAGAGGTTGCCAAGGGTATGGCTGAATTCGTTCTTGAAAACTTCGGTGACAAGACAATGGAAGATCTTGTTGAAGAGGGACTTTATATAGAAGTAAAGGACGAAAACGGCGACGTTGTTACTGACACCGACGGAAACGTCAAGTATGAGATTTCGGACGAGGCTATTTCGGACGTTATTCTCAGCTACTACAATGCATGGCTTGCAGCTCAGCAGAATGCTGGAGCAGGCAACTGATTCATAAGAATTAGTCTAAAAAACAATACCCCCACGGGCAATAAAGCCCGTGGGGGATATTTTATTTTATATGAGATGTTGCAAAAAGCAATATGAAATGACTCCTCATCCGTCAGCCTACGGCTGCCACCTTCCCCCACAGGGGAAGGCGAAGTGCGGTGGATGAGGTGTAATTAAACAACCATACCCAAGGTGGCAAGAGCTGCCGCTATTTTTTCGGTTACGGGAACAAGCTCTCCTTTGGAAAGCGTGCGGTCCTGCGCCTCAAAGGCGAAACGGAGCGTTATTGCATAGCCGTTTTCCTTTTCGTATACGTCCTGAAGATAGCATTCCTTAAGCATTCCGCCCGAAGCTTCCTCGGCAGCCGCTTTTGCGGCATCAAAGTCAAGGCGCTCTGTGCCTGTGTTAAAGGTCATATCTATCTCAACCCCGGGGAATTTGGACGGCTCGGCATAAACCGTTGTGCCTGCCGCTATCTTTGCAAATGCCTCGGTATCTATCTCGAAGAATGCGAGCGAGCATTTCTTGTCGATGTTATCGGATACTGTGGGGTGCGCTACCGAAAGATAACCGATAACGCTGTCGCAAACGCAAATATCAAAGGTGTTTTCGGGGTGGCAGTAGTCGGCATAATTTACAGCGGGCGCAAAGCTTACGTCCTTGTGAAGAATTTCCTCGACAAGGTCGCATACGGCATCTGTCGCCTTTGTAAAGAGCGCTTCCTCGCCAAGTACTCTTGTGAAGAGCACAGCGCCAAGCTTCTTTCTTTCGGTGCAATAGTTTGCTCTTGCGGCATCAAGCTTTACGTCAACGGTATGTCCTATCTCAAAGATAGAGAAGCTGTCGGCATAGCTCTTGTTATCAGCCGCATAGGAAAGAAGTGTCGGGAGCATCGTAGTTCTTATATAGGCGTTGTCGGGATTTGATGCGTTGATTATCTTAACGCTTTCCACGGTTTGTATACCAAGCTCACGGTTACGTGCCGCATCAGACCAAATGTAGGAGTGAACCTCGTGCATTGCGTGTTCTTTTACGAGAATATCTCTCATTCTGTCCTCGTGCGATTTGAGCAGCTCCTTGCGTACGGGAAGAAGCGGACTTTCGGATGTGAATATCTCAAAGTTGTCGTAGCCGTAAATTCTTGTGATTTCCTCAATTATATCAGCCTTTATCGTAACGTCTTTAGTAGCACGCCAAGAGGGTACTGTAACTGTGAAATTATCACCGTCCTGCTTCACACCGAAGCCAAGGGCTGTAAGCGTTTTTACTATCTGCTCGACGGAGATATCAATACCTGTGTAGCGGTCAACGTATCTCTTGTCAAATTCGAGTACTATCGTCTCGTAATGCTTTACGTAAGAGTCGGTGAAGCTTGAAGTAATTCTGCAATCTGCATCATACTCCTTGAGCAGGTAAAGAAGTCGTGCTGTCGCAAGCGAGCAAAGCTCGGGGTCGAGCATCTTCTCATATCTCATCGAAGCATCTGTACGAAGTCCGAGTCTTGTCGTGGTTTTTCTTACCGAAATACCGTCAAAGGTCGCAGATTCAAGAAGAAGTGAGGTGGTTGTGTCCTCTATCTTTGATGCCTCGCCGCCCATAACGCCTGCTACGGCAACGGGCTTGTCGTCCGAGGTAATCATAAGCATATTTCCGTCGATATCACGGACTACACCGTCAAGTGTTTCGAATTTTGTACCCGCAGGGAATGTCTGAACCTCGATTTTGTCAACTACCGCATTGTCAAATGCGTGCATCGGCTGACCGAGCTCCATCATTACGTAGTTTGTAAGGTCGGCAAGGAAATTGATAGCACGGGAGCCGCAGTAGTAAAGGCGGATTCTCATATTTACAGGGCTTACCTTGCGAAGAATGTTTTCAACCTTTATAGCCGAATAACGCCATACAAGCTCGGTTGCGCGTACGTCAATCGCAACGGCGGGAAGATTTGAATATGCTGTGAGGTCGTCTGTTGCGGGGAGCTTAAGCTCTCTGCCTGTGAGGGTTGCAAACTCTCTTGCCATACCGTAGTGACTCCAAAGGTCGGGGCGGTTTGTAAGCGACTTGTTATCAACCTCAAAGATTATGTCGTCGATATCGTATATCGACTTGATATCAGCGCCAAGGGGCAGACTTGGGTCAAGCTCCCAGATGCCCGAGTGGTCGTCGCTGATTCCAAGCTCTGCTTCGGAGCAGCACATACCGTAGGATGTAAAGCCTGCAATTGTCGCAGGAGCAATCGGGTGGCCGCATACAGCGCCTCCCGCTGTCGCAAGAGCAACCTTGAGTCCGACTCTTACGTTGGGAGCGCCGCAGACAATGTCAACAATCTCGCTGCCCGTGTTTACCTTCAAGAGGTGAAGCTTTTTGGAGCTTGGGTGATTTTCAACCGAAACAATCTCGGCAACTATAACACCGTGCGTGTCCTCACCCTTGATTATTATATCCTCAACCTCTGCTGTGGAGAGGGTGAAATTCTTTATAAGCTGTACCTTGTCAAATCCCGAAAGGTCAACAAAGTCGCCTATCCAATTCATTGATAAAAACATCTTTTCCTGACCTCCTTATATAGATTTGAACTGCGAGAGCGCCTTGAGGTTACCGCTGTTGAAGTCACGGATATCCTTAACGCCGTATTTCATCATTGCAAGACGGGTAAGACCGAGACCAAAGGCAAAGCCTGTATACTCCTCGGGGTCTATACCGCCCTCTCTCAAAACGTTGGGGTGTATCATACCGCAGGGGCAAAGCTCAAGCCAGCCCGAGTTTTTGCAGGACGGACATCCCTCTCCACCGCAGATAAGGCAGTTGATATCAAGCTCAAAGCCGGGCTCGACAAATGGGAAGAAGCCGGGGCGCAGACGCACCTTTATATCCCTCTTGAACACCTCGGAGAGCATTGTTTTCATAAAGTAAATGAGGTTTGAAATAGATATATCCTTGTCAATCATCATACCCTCCATCTGGATGAAGGTATTCTCGTGACAGGCGTCGGTAGTCTCGTTTCTGAAGCATCTGCCGGGGAAAATCGCACGAAGCGGTGCGCCGTATTTCTTCATTATCGCATTCTGTGCGGCAGAGGTCTGCGTCTTAAGAAGCTGACCGTTTTCAAGATAATAGGTATCCTGCATATCACGTGCGGGGTGATGCTTGGGTATGTTGAGCGCCTCAAAGCACTCGTAATCGTCAACGATTTCGGCATAGTCCTCGATTGTGAAGCCCATGCTTACGAATATCTCCTCAACCTCTCTTGTCGCAAGAGTGATGGGGTGATACGAGCCAAGCTCACGGCGCCGTCTCATAGAGGGTGTGTATTTTTTTGCACTTCTTATCTTTGCTTCGATTTCGGCATTCTTGATTGTGGCAAGAGCCGCATCAATGCCGCCCTCAATCTTGGTTTTCAGCTCGTTTATAAGCTGACCTGCCGCACGCTTGTCCGTAGCGTCGCGAAGTCCCTTCATAAGCTCGGCAATATGTCCCTTTTTGCCAAGGAAATCTATTCTGATTGCCTCTATATCCTCGGAGCTTTTTGCCTCGGCAACCCTGCTGTCAAAGAGTGTGCAGAGCTGTTCAATCTTTTCTTTCATTTTCCTGACGTCCTTTCAGAATGAGATAGGTATATAGTATATCATATACCGCATATATCATACAATAAAATATTTTAGTACAAAAAAGCCGTTTTGTCAATGCTTTTTTATAAACTCGATAACAGCCGAGGGTAAAATTTCGCACAGCTCCGCACTGCAATCAATTTTCTCTCTTGCAAGTGTCGAGCTTATATTCGAAAAGTCCTCGCCTGACGGGATAAGCTCGGTTTCAAAGCCGCCCTCCTTGAGATTGTACTCTGCCTGGCGCTTTTCGTATTCGAGGTCGGTATCGTTTCTGTATCCCTTGACGATTTTTTCTATTCCGTGCAGACGCATATAATCAACCACCCGCCCGGGGTAGTAATCCACGGTTACAGAGGGAATATCTTTTGTTGCGAGCCGCAGCATTTCCACACGCTCCGACGGGGTAAAGCGATAGTTTTTTTCGGGATTGATAAACACGGTGACGAAAAGCTCGTCATACTTTTGTGCGGCACGCTTTATGATTTCAAGATGCCCGAGTGTCACGGGGTCATAGCTGCCGGGAAGAATAACCTTCATAGCCGCTCTCCCATCAGCGCCCTGCGTGATACAGCAGCACAGCGAGCGTTGTTTTTTTGCCGTAATGCGTGTGCTTAAGCACTTCGAAGGCGGCAAATTCCGGGCTCTCGAAATCTATATTTTCCTCGCCCATCTCAAGCACCAGCAGAGCGCCGTCGTTCAGCATATCCCCGTCAAGCAGTCTCACTACCGCATCAGCAGCGCACATCATACCGTATGGCGGGTCAATAAAAACGAGGTCAAATCTCTCTTTCCCCGATGCCTTTCGGATATAGTTGCGGTAGTCTGTAACAAGGTAACGGCACTTGTCGAAAAATCCGAGCGACTTTGCGTTTTCCTTGACTATATTCTCGGCATCACGTGACATATCGGTGAACATAACGCCCGAAGCTCCTCGTGAGAGGGCCTCAAGTCCGAGCTGTCCCGAGCCTGCGAAAAGGTCAAGCACACGTCTGCCCTCTATGTCAAACTGTATAGAGGAAAACATTGCCTCCTTTATCCTTTGCGAGGTTGGACGGGTGGCATCGCCCTCCAGCGTTTTCAGCCTCTTTCCCTTTGCTGTGCCGGTTATTATCTGAATCATTTTCTGCGTCCTCCTGAAAGCTTCTTGAAATGCTCGTATATCCGTGTGGCATCGCCTTTGCCGATTCCCTTTATTTTCATAAGCTCGCTAACACTCGCAACTCGTATTTCGGAGAGCGACATTGCCGAAAGCAACAGCTTTGCCTTGGCAGGGCCGATGCCCGAAATCTTTTCGAGCGAGGAATGAGTGAGCGTTTTTTTCTTCGCATCCTGCGAGTGCTTCACGGCAAATCTGTGCGCTTCTTCCTGCAAATTGTAAACAAAAGAGTACACGGAAGGCTCAATTGCTATGGAAATCTCACGTTCTCCGTCTGTCAGCGCACGCGTTTTATGGAAGTCGTCCTTTACCATACCAAACACCGGGATATCAAGAGTTGCTCCGAGGAGCGCCTCCTTTGCCACGCCAACGTGTCCGACACCGCCGTCAACCAGAATGAGGCTCGGCTCGTCAGAGAGCGATGCTGTGCCGTCACCGATATGCGAAAGCCGACGTTCGAGTGCCTCACGCATTGAAGCGTAGTCGTCGGGCGCATCCGTGACGCTCTTGATGTTAAAGCTTCTGTAATCCGAGCGCTTTAGCTTTCCGTCTGCGTATACTACCATTGATGCTGTGATATGCTCACGGCCTATGTTGGATATATCGTACGCTTCGATTCGCTTCGGTATTTCCGAAAGTCCGAGAAGCTCTGTAAGCTTTTTGAGACTTTTGTTCTCACGCTCCTCTGAAAGTCGGTGCTGTCTTTCGGCTTCCTTTGCGTTTGCAAGTGCCATATCGCACAGTCGTCTTGCATCTCCACGCTCGGGAATTTTTACGGCTACCTTGTACTTTTTGCCAAACGAAAGATATTCGGACAGAAGCGAAATCTCCTCCTCGGGAAGCGGGAAATCAAGCAGGATTTCGCGCGGAGTATCACCGTCGCTGTCGTAATAATCGGCAATGAGCGAAATTACGTCCTCTCCCGAAACCTCGCCGCCTGTCAGGGTGAATTCGTTTTTGTTTATGAGTGCGCCGCCACGGATTGTCAGCATTGCGAGAATGCTTTCGGCAGGTGAGGTGTACAGCGCAAATATATCACGGCTCACACGCTCGTCGGCTACGACCTTTTGCTTTTCCGAAAGCTGCTCGAGCGCCTTAATGCTGTCCCTGATTGCTGCGGCACGCTCGAATTCGAGGTTTTCTGCGGCTTCGTTCATATTCGATACCAGAAGCTCACGAGTGCCGGCTACGTTGCCTGACAGCACCCATTCTGCGCATTTTACGAGCGCACGGTATTCAGCGCCCGAAACCTTACCCGTGCAGGGCGCAATACAGCGGCCCATATCCTTGTAAATACAAGGGCGCTCTCGCCCGATATCCTTTGGAAACGAGCGGCGGCAGGTGGGCAGGGTGAAAATCTTCATAACCACCTCCAGCGCTGTGTGCGCCTCGTCTGCGCTTCTGTAAGGGCCGAAATATCTGCCCTTATCCGACCTTCTGTCACGGGTAACGAAAAGCTTCGGAAAGTCCTCGGACGTAACCTTTATATACGGATAGGATTTTGCATCCTTCAGTCTTACGTTGTATTTTGGAGTGTGCTTTTTGATAAGCACGTTTTCAAGCGTGAGCGCCTCGATTTCCGTGTCGCACACGATGTAATCAAAGTCGGCAACGTGGCTGACCATACGCTCGGTTTTCGGGGTGTGGTGCGTACCTGTAAAATAGCTTGTGACACGGTTTTTGAGCTTTTTAGACTTTCCGACGTAGATGATTTTTTCCTCGGCATCCTTCATAATGTATATGCCGGGGGACATAGGCAGGGAATTTGCCTTTTTACGCAATCTTTCTATTCGTGTCACCTTTGCACCTCCCCTTTTTAAAATGTTGTAAGAAATTTACCGATGCGCAGAAGATTTTATCTGCAAATCTCGGCAGTTGAAAATATCGGTAGTTTGAAATATCGGTAGTTGAAAATCTCGGCAGTTAAAAATCTCGCTGTTGAAAATCTCGGTAATTGAGAATATCGGTAGTTGAAAATCTCGGCAGGGCCCTGTATACGGATAAAATTAAGGAGTCCGAAAGCCGGCCCGACGCTTTTGTGGTAAAACAAAAACGGCAGCTTCGTACTGCCGTTTTTTGTCGTTATAGGATTTACTCGGCAAAACCGCTGTCAATAAGGTCACAAAGCCCCACAACAGCCTTTGCCTCGTCTATTCCGTCAGCGATGAGGGTTATTGTCGTACCCTTAACTATGCCGAGGGAGAGAACTCCGAGCAAGCTCTTTGCATTCACACGGCAATCATCCTTTTCAACCCAAACAGAACACTTGTATGAGTTCGCTTTCTGGATAAAGAAGGTTGCGGGTCTTGCGTGCAAGCCTACGCTGTTCTGTATTGTAACGTTGCGTGATACCATCGAAATATCTCCTTCGAGCTGTCTTAATATAACAAGTATACCAAAAAGAAATACAAAAATCAATACTTTTTTACAAAAAAGCTTTGAAATTTTTTCACAAAAAGTATATAAATAAAGGAATATCCTTGCTGAAAAATGCATAAAAATGCAGATTTTTCTCTAATCAACGTCGATATCCACCGACGAGGATTGCATTGAGAGCGTGTCTGTGAAATATCCGAGCCGCTCGTCATGCTCGGTTTTTGAAGCCCTGAGCATTGCGCTTCCGATACCGAATACAACGAAGAAAAGACAGTATATAGCAGGGTCTGCAAACACGTTCTCGAAAATACCGAGCAAAAGAAGCGAGTACACAGTGCCGCTCATAGTAAGCGATGCAGAGGTGACCGATTTGTGCGCATAGGGCAGGTATTTGTAAACGTGAGCCGAGCGTATCAGCATCAGGATAAGGAAGAGCATCGGCACGAAAATTCCGCCCTCGCACCCAAGCTGTAAGAGCAGATTTCCCGAGCTTTTGTAGGCAACTCCCGTGATGTCCGATATAGCCTGTGAAAACGGAGCTTCACCGATACCGACACCAAAGAGCAGGTTTTTGACAAGCAGCTTTGCCGAGGCGGCTGTTGCTGCGGCACGCTCGGTGACAACCGTCGGGTTGAGGCCTGTTTTTTCTGCAAGTGATATGATAGCGCTTTCGGGTATAAAATACACAAAATGCAATAAAATGTAAATAATTATCGTCAAATATAGTGCTTTTTTGTTCTTCGAAGCGGCGGTAATGAGGATTGCGCTTATCAGGATTGCTGTAATTGCATCTACTCTTGTTGCAAGAATTATGGCGATGATATCAAGCAGTAAAAGAACTGCGAAAATCATTCCCGCACGTCCTCGCTCAAAGTATTTGAACAAGAGATAGGAGCATATTGCCGCCACGGTTAGAAAGGCGGAAAGCGTACCGCCCGAGGTAAAGGTTGCCGTAATTTCGTACTCGGCGAGCGATATATCCGAGCTAACCGAGGCTTTTATAAACTCTACCGCGGTCATTACCGAAATCGGCAGGGATGAGAGCGATATTGCCGTCAGTGCGCACTCGTAAAGGCGTCTGTTCGTAATTATGTTACTTGCCGCAAAATATCCCAGCGCAAGAGCCAACGAGAACATCGAATTTATAAATGAGGACATACCGCCGAGGAAAATACCGCTTATGAGCATAAAGAATAGCATCATCAGTATCACAAGGTCGTACTGCTCAAAGCTGTATACTCGCTTTCCCGTCAGCACCTTTCTTGTAAACGAAAGTGCGCAAATAGCGATAAGAACAGAGAGAATTGTTCTGTCAAACTCAAAAATCGGGGTTATAGGAAGCACGAGTAGTGTGGTAAATAGCGAAAATTCGGGTGAGGCTATGGCAACGGCAAGATAAATCGTCGCACCGATAGCCAAAGCTACGGTTCTGGCGGGAATGAAATACCCAAGCGCCGCAAGAAGAATACCGATAAAGGCGGCTGTGGGAGCGTTCATTGTGCGCTCACTTTTTGTAACCGACTTTTTTATTCTCAAAAAGTCAAAAAGGATAAAATCTGTGACAGCCCATTCCTGAAGCCCCTCTGACAGTGGCTTGTCAAAAATGAGAAGCGTCGCTGCAATAAGCGAAAACGAAGCGCCTACAATCAGCGCCCCGTAAGCATCTGTGCCGGATGCGCCGAGTGAGCTTTTTGCAAACTGAATGAATATAGTCAACAGACCGAAAAGCAGAAAGAGTATGCCGTAATTGCGAAGCTTCGTGTAGGCAAGAGCGTTTGTAAGGCTTTTGAGTGGAGAAAAGAATTCTGCGCTTTTTCTCGAAACCTTTCCGCTGAATTTGCGGCAGAAGAAGCTCTTTTCACGCTGACCGTCGCAAAATTCGTATCCCTTGATAAGCGAGGCGAGTGTGTTATTCTTCACTTTTTTTCACCGTCCTCCGCTTTTTCTTCGGCTGAAGCGCAGCTTCGTATTCGGGGTGCAAAATAAGCAGCTCGGGGCGTCTTTCACGGGTTATCTTTACCGCCTCTTCGTGACGGTAGCGCTCTATTTTTGCGTGGTCGCCCGACAGCAGCACCTCGGGAACCTCTCTGCCTAAAAAGCTGCGAGGCTTTGTGTACTGCGGATATTCGAGAATACCCGAAGCGTGCGACTCACCCTCGTAGCATTCTGGGGATGAGAGCGTACCCTCAAGCAGTCTTGACACCGAGTCTATAACGATACAAGCGGGGATTTCACCGCCGGTCACAACGTAGTCACCGATTGATATTTCCTCGTCTACTATCTCGTCTATTATTCGCTGGTCAACACCCTCGTAATGACCGCAAAGAAATATCAGTCTGTCATAGTCGGTAAGCTCCTTTGCAACTGCGTGCGTAAAGATCCTGCCGCGCGGAGACATATATATGACACGCTGACGCTCTCCGTCGGGCGCTGAATCTACGATACTGCGATAGCAGTCGTAAATCGGCTGGCAGGTCATAACCATTCCGACACCGCCGCCATACGGGGTATCGTCTGTATTTCTGTGCTTGTTGGTGCTAAAGTCACGTATATTGTGCGAGCGAAGCGAGATAATACCCGCCTTCCTGGCTCTGCCTATTATGCTCTCTCCGAGTACCGTGTTTACCATATCGGGGAAGAGCGTCATAACGTCAAATTTCATACCTCGTCAAAGAAGCCGGGTATCGGGCGCACAAAAACGCCTCGATTTTCGTCTATCTCCTTTACAAATTCGCTGACAGCGGGGAAAAGCACCTCGCCCCCCTCGGTCTGTACCGTATAAATTTTGCTCCTCGGAGCATCTGTGATGTCCTTTATTTTTCCGTAAACACGTCCGGTATCGACGTCAATTACGTCAAGACCTATCATATCCTGAAGCAGCATCTGCCCGGGCTTTACGGGGATATCCTCTCTTTTGAGATAGAGGACTGTATTTTTCATAGCGAAAGCTTCCTCTCTCGAAGAAACACCGAGAAGGCCGAGCAAAACAAGGTTTCCGCTAACAGATGCAGAAGCTACCTTATACTCGTTGTATTTGCCGTCAGAATCGGCAACGAACACTCGCCTCTGCGCCGCTAAAACCTTCGGGGAGTCACACCAAGGCTCCACCTTTAAAATTCCGCGAACACCGTGTGCCGCACACACCCGTCCGCACTCCAAAAATTCCTTTTTCATATCATATATTTTAGCATATATAATTCTAATTGTCAATTAAGAATAGAATAATCGCAAAACGGAAAAATAAAAAATGAGCAAAATCTTTTTCCAAAGCTATTGACTTTTTGAAAATCGTATGATATAATGTTCAAGCGGTTTGTAAAGAAATACATTTGGCGGATTAGCTCAGTTGGCTAGAGCGTCCGGTTCATACCCGGCAGGTCGTTGGTTCAAATCCGACATCCGCTACCACCGCCGGCTCGTTGGTCAAGCGGTTAAGACACGGCCCTTTCACGGCTGTAACAGCGGTTCGATTCCGCTACGAGTCACCAAAAAGAACGTCACCCAATCGGGTGACGTTCTTTTTGCTAACCCGCAGCCTCATCGAACACGCCTCCGTTGCAGAGCAACGGACTGCGGTTCGCATTTCCGCCGCAGCCGTGTCAAGCTCGCTTGTAAGCGGCAAGGCAGGAAATATTCATCTGTGATGAAATTCCGCTATAGCACCCGAATGGGTGCTTTTTTCATTTCGTGGTGACTCGTAGCAGGAATCTCCCCGAGCGACGAAGTCGTGGGCGGTATTGCCGCTCGCACCAAATCCTATAAGAGTGAAAAAGCCGTTACATAAACTTACAATTTCCCTTGCTCGCCGGGCAAGATACCGTCTGCGACGGTATGCGCCACATTGCTCCGCCGCTTTCGTGTCGAAAGCCTTGCAGGGCGGCAAATTCCGCTATAAAACCGAAGAATAGGACACCACGTTTGTGGTGTCTTCTTGTATTCTATATTATTCATTGACTTTGCAGTAAGCATATGGTATAATTAGCCAACACCCAGCTAAATCGAACACACAGAGGGGATATATAAATCGGCATATTTATGCCCGATATTCTTTGTGAATTCGTACTTTAATAGGGTGCTGAACCGAAATCCGTTCGAATTCTATTAGCCCTTGGCTCGAAAAATTTTGAAAAGACAGATATGCGACTTTAGGAGATAGTATGTATTCAAAGCAGGATATATTAAAGCAATTGAGAAATATGAAAGCGCCGCAGGACAGCGTGGTTATGATGCATTCTGCGTTCCGCACGGTTGGCGGGTTTGAGGGGGGCGCTGAGGCTTTTCTTGACACGCTGATAGAGTATTTTACCGAAAAGGGCGGATTATTCTGTGTGCCTGCCCACACCGCAGGCAACTGGTTTTTCGGCAAGGAAATTCACTTGATATGCTTAGCTCGGAAACTGACCTCGGTATTTTAGCAAAAATAGCTATTGAAAGAGCTGACGGCGTACGCTCGGAAAATCCTATGCTTTCTACCGTTGTGTTCGGTGACAGGGCGAAAGCCGAGGCATTCGTAAAGGATGACCAATTTATCAAGACACCGACAGCGCCGGAAAGCTGCTTTGGTAAGCTTTATCAGCAGAACGGATACGTGCTTTTGCTCGGAGTCGGTCAAGAAAAAAATACGTTTTTGCATAGTGTCGGTGAAATTCTGGAGCTTGATGACCGCATGTCGGACGAAAATGTGAAAGCCACTGTCAGACGCAAGTCAGGAGAAATTGTCGAGCGGGAGCTTCGCCTTTATCATTGTGAGAAAACGTTTGACGTTTCTTTGCGATTCCCAAAATATGAGGTAGCCTTCCGTTATCACGGTGGTATCACAGACGGCTTTATCGGAGATGCACCGATACAGCTTTGCAGCGCTGTGAAAATGACGGATACCGTCAAACTCATCTTCGAAAATTCGGACGGACAGGACCCGTTAGGCTCGGAATTTCCTATTTCTCAAAAATGGTTTTGTAAAGGGAAGTGAGATTTCAGCGAAAAACGCTCGGATTCTCATGAGTGGAGTTTGCTTTGCAAACACGCAGCTTAAAGCGTGAGTAGAGCCAAAAAAGCCGACTACAAAACGTTTTTCAATGCACAGCACAGAAGCGCTATGCTACCACAGGTATTCGCCTATGGCGAAGATACCCACGCTCTGCGCCTGAAGAACAAGCTCTTCGAGCTTCGAGCGGGGTATGCGAACCGGGGTTTGCTATGCAAACACGCAGCTCAAAGCGTGAGTAGAGCCAAAAAAGCGTCACCCAATCGGGTGACTGTGCTACCACAGGTATTCGCCTATGGCGAAGATACCCACGCTCTGCGCCTGAAGAACAAGCTCTTCGAGCTTCGAGCGGGGTATGTGAACCGGGGTTTGCTTTGCAAACACGCAGCTCAAAGCGTGAGTAGAGCCAAAAAAGAGTCACCCAATAGGGTGACGCCTTTTTGGAGCTGCTAGCCAGATTTGAACTGGGGACCTCATCCTTACCAAGGATGTGCTCTACCAACTGAGCCATAGCAGCATATTGAGTTTTGTCCGTGACGGTTAGTATTATATCAAAAAAATATTTTTTTGTCAATAGGTTAATGCGAAATTTTAGAGCAAATTTCAAAAAAGTAAATTCTGAAGCCAAAAGGGCGCTCGGGCGTCTTGCGTATCGCCCGAAAAATGCGGAAATCCGAAATATCCGTTTAAAATAAATTTATCATCTCACAATATATAAAAACTCGAGGTGGTATGCCTATGGACTTCATTCTTTTGCTCTATCCCATAACCTGCCTTTTATCCTATGCTTTAGCGCTGCATATAGCGAAGCTTTCATTTCGTGTGGGTGCTGTTGACCTGCCCGACGGTGGGCGAAAGCTTCACAAAATGCCTATGCCAAAGCTTGGCGGTGTCGGGATATATTCAGCCTTTGCGGTGGGCTTGATTCTTGATTTTCTGCTTGTCGGGGCGGATTTTCGTATTTTTGGCGGTGGGGTTGGCACAGCGCCCGACAGACTTGCTTTCCTGCAGCTCACCTTTGGTGCGGCTTCTGTCATCATAGGCGCGGCTGACGACGTTTTTTCTTACGGGGCGGCAAAAAAACTGACGCTCGGTGCGGCTTTGTCGCTTATAAGCGCACTTTATATGACCGATTTTTCGGATTTTGCCCTGCCGATGACTTATTTTCTGCGTGTTTTGGGCAACGCTCTGTTTATACTTCTTATTATGAATGCCTTTAATATGTCAGACGGCGCAGACGGACTTTGCGCAACGCTGGCTCTTGTACCGCTGCTTTTTTTGTCAGGCAATTCTGCGGCAGGGCTGGTTTTCTTTTCGGTTCTCGGATTTTTGCCGCACAACATACCTGCGAAAATTTATCTCGGTGAATCGGGTGCGGGATTTCTCGGTTATTTTGCGGCGGTAACCTTTCTTTACGGCGGTGCTGACGGCGGCGCAATTTTTGCATTTTTACCGTATATCGTCGAGCTGACAAGCACGGTTATAAGACGTGCCGCTCTTGGGAAGCACCCGTTTTCGGCAGACCGTGGGCATATACACCACAAGCTCATAGCGCTCGGATTTAATCCGCACGGTGTTGCCTCGGTTATGACGGCAGCCGCGGCTCTCATTTCGGCTGCGGCTTTAATCGTCGGCTGACCTGCGTGAGTCGCTTATAGCCGCTTGCAGTAAAGGCTGTCTTTCATTCCTACAAAAGCGCAAAAGAGACAGCCTCGACACCGCTCGAAACGAATATATGAGGCTCGTATTTTTGAAGCGCATGAAGCGCGATTGAAAGCGTGGCGCAAACGGCAAAACCTAACAATATGCTAACAATCATTGACTTTTTGATAGGATTTTGCCCGTTTACACCGATGTTCCGACCTGCAAAGGCTATGGCTACGAGAGAGCGCTCCTTTTGCACGGGCTGCCACGTTTTCAATATATACGGCTGTCGTGTTGCCTGCGATTCAGGGTGAGCCGAAGCCGTTTATTGCCGAGCGAATTTTGATATTTGATACGGTACAAAGCGCCGAGCGAAGCTGTGACTTCAAGCGACGTGTGTATTGTTTTTTGCACCTGCCAAAAAACCGTGTGCCGACGGAGCGAGCCGCCCTGATTTCAGCGCCCTCGGCTATGCCGAGCATACAGCTTGCGGGCAGGGCAAGGGGCTTGTCGCTCGGGTTGATGCGACGGCTGCGACGGCTGCGCTGTCTGGTGACAGCACTTTTACTTCGCGAGTGGACGTCACAAGGGGGATAACCGACTCAAATATGAGGATTCATATGGCTTTTGGTGAATTTGCCTCGGGCTGACGTTGGCTATAAGTCCGTAAAGCCCGAAAAAGCTATACAAAATATGGTATTTTCATAAATATATGTAAATGTTTCATAAAAAGCGGCTGCAAATTTTATTATAAAAGTTAATTGAAAAAAATGCGGCAATATGATACAATAAATAAAAAGTATATTTTAAGGAGTCTTACTATATGAAAAGATTACACAAATTGCTTGTGATACTGCTTTCGCTTTCGATGCTGCTCGGTGTGATCGCCATTTCCGCTTTTGCGGCAGATGACACGGTTGCTAAAATCGGCGACGAAGAGTACACATCGCTTTCTGCGGCGGTTGCGGCGGCAAACGGCCAGACGGCTGTTGACGAAAACGGTGACCCCGAGGCGGTTACGATCACGCTCGTAAAGGACGTGACGCTCGGCGCATCAGAGGGGCTCACGCTTGAGCTTGATAAGCTTGCACTCACGATTGACCTTAACGGAAAAACGCTTGACGTGTCGAACGTCGGTCCTATCAGAGATCCCGGAGCGACAAAGGACAGAGAGGTTAAGGCGGCTATATTCGCAAGGGGCGCAGGCTCTGTGCTTACCTTTAAAAACGGAACTGTTATAAACTTTGGCGATAAGAACGGTGTATTTGGCATAGAAAAGGATAGAGATGCGTGTATTGTAATTGAGGGTGTTACCGTCAATGCAAAGGGCGGTATTTCAACGCCCATAGTTAACGCCAGAAACGGTAAGGTTACGGTTTCGGATTGCGAATTCGTATCCTACGGCTATAATGCTGCCGTTGTTCGTCAGGCAGGCAATGCAGAGATTATAATTGAGGATTCCGAGCTGCTTAATATAGACGGCACCGGAATGCAGTCGGCTGTAATCAAGACCGAGGGTACGGCTACCGCTGTGCTGTCCGACACGGTTGATGACAAGATTGTTGAAAGACCTCATATATACGTAAAGAACACCGAGATGTTCGCTGCATCAAACGTAATTATCACACACCTGTCGGGTGAGGCGAGACCTGCGACCTGCATCAAGCCCATTCTTCTGTTTGAGGATTGCGATATCGAGCAGTGCAACAAGCTTTCCTATAACAACGATGAAACACTTCTTCTTCAAAGCAATAACTACGTTTTGAGAGGAAATAACGCTGTCGTTGAGTTTGACGGCTGTAACGTTGAATACGCAAGAGTTGCGATTGCTACAAGCGACGCACTTGAGGTGAAAATCGACAACTCCGTATTCTCTATGACTCTGCTCGGACAGCAGTATTATATGAATGAAACCACCGATCTCAAGACAGAATGCGACTCCTATTTTGTTTCGGGTAAGGGTAAGGTTTCGGTAACCAACACGGCTATATATCTGCCCAAATTGGCAAACGGCAAATTCGTTCCCATTGCGGATAACGTGGCTCTCCAGTATGCCGATTCGCTTGACGTGCTTTCCAAGGACGGCTTGAAGCTTGGCAAGGGCTGTGTTACTAACTCCACAGATGATTTCGGTGATCTTCGAATTCTTGCTATCGCATGCACCTGTTACCCGATTGCCGAGGGCAGCTACATAGATATTTTCGCTCCCGAAAAGGACGAATGGTCGGATAAATGGTATTCGGACAACAGCTACGAGGCAAAGCTCAACGGCAAGAAGTATAAGACCTTTGCCGAGGCTTACGCTGATGCTAAGGACGGAGATAAGATCGAGCTTCTTTCCAATATTGCAGGAATGCAGTCGATAGAAAAAGAAATATCCGTAAGAAACTTCGTAGGATATGAATTCAAGCACACCTCGGCAACCTATAAATCGATAACCTCGCGCGGATTTATCGACTTTATCCCCGCAAAGGCATACGAGCTTATAAGCGTTAAGCTTGTAACAGACACGGGTACGGAGGAAATGCTTGTTGCGGCAGGCAACTATGCGGTATATAACGGCTCGCTTGCAGCCGGCTGGAGATTCAGCGATTACAGAATCATCAACTTCAAGGGCTGGGGCGAAACACCGGATAACGCAAACCTTGGCGCTGATCTTCCTTACATCGACGGTAGCGTATCCTCGATAACGGTTTACGCTGTATTCGATGAGATTTACGACCTTGACGCAGACTATGCGGTAACAGAGCTTAACGGCGACTTTATAGCCTTTGGCGGCAGCTACGACGAGCTTGCGGAAACAAATAACGTGTTTATGTCCGGCAAATTCAACGGCGAGGGCGAAAAAGCACGTGACAAGGTAATCGTACTTCTTCGTGATATATACACAGACAAAACGATAAACACTAATATAAACGGTAATATTTACATTGACCTCAACGGTCACAAGATTGTTACTAAAAACAATTTCCTGTTCTCCTCGGATCTTTCAAACTTCATTTATCAGTATGACGGAGCGAAAGAGGATGGCAAGGTTCCGATCAGAAGATACAACAAGAACTTTACCGTATGGGAGCGTAAGGATGCAAATTCTCCCTGGGAGCAGGTTTCTAACACGCCCTTCTACGCTGTTAAGAGCGCCGACGACCCCCAGATGACAGAATATGCCATAGGTCTTGGTGACTTCGAGCTTGCCGCAGGCAGAAGCAATGGCGGTGTGACGACGAACTTCTATCTCTTCTCCTCGAGGCCCGGAGCTTCGGTAGATACCGGCTCAAGCCCCATGTTAAAAATCATCTCTCACATGAGAGTAAGAATGTACACCGAGGGTAAGGGTAAGGAGCTTATAAACTCTAACACCAATACGAACAAGGTTAATATCGGTAACTCGAAGCTTTCTGCTGATATGGCGGCAAGGGTTGGCGATAATCAGATTACCTTCAACTGTAAGACTCTTGGCAATTACAACGAAATTTTCAACCATGCAAACTATATTGACGATGCGATTATTATTGCAAGCGGCGCGGGCGGTGCAATAACCTGTTCTGACACTGTCGGTCTTAAGGGTACGATTTTCATTACCAACAGTGTACTTATGAATACAACGGCGGGCGCTTGCCTCATTCAGCTCGATTCGCTTGCTGCACTCTATGTTGAGGGTACAACCTTCGTTGCAACTCCTAATGGAGCAACCTATCCCGAATTTATGGGCAAGCTTGCTTTCCACAGTGGTATGCCAGCATCGACCACAAAGAGAGAAATCACAGGCTGTAATTTCATAAACTGCAAGCCTACGGTTAAAACTCTGACAAACAACGGTACTACCGTTCTCGTTAAGGATATCGCATATAACGTAGCCGGCGGTGTAACAGTCAACACCGAGGGACTTGTTCTTGATGCATCCTACGTTGTAAACGAGGATGCCGTATGGAACATTCCTGTTACGGTAGGTGATGAGGTTTACTACCTTGCTTATAAGACGCTTCACTCGTCCGCTACCCCCGAAACAGTTACGGTTACCTGGTGTGATGCTGATGGCAACACTATCGGGGAAGAGACTTACTTCCGTGGCGCAAAGGTTGTTTATAATGGCGCTTTGAGCAGCGGTGTTGTAGACGGCAAGCCTTACGTCAACCTTTCGAAGTTTGTTATCGAGGCTATCGGTGACGCTGACCTTGATAGCATTCAGGCAGACGCACAGGTTATGGTAAGCGAGGTTGTATACGGTATTGATGCAGAGGTTGAGGTTCGGCATAACGTTAATATCTCGAGCGAGCTTACCGTTTCTATCTACGTTCCCGTGCTTTCCGAGATAACGAAGATTTCGCTTATGACACCCGACGGTGAAAACCTTATCAACCCCGAGAATACTGTAATTCTTGGTGATGGCGCTGAGTACTACGTTGTAACCTCTGTTGCTATAAGCCCCAATCAGATTCACAGAAATATCGTATATGCTATCACGGTTTCCGACGGTACGTATACCGACGTTGTATACAAGAGCGTAAGCATTCTCGGATATGCAGAGAAGCTGCTCGCGGATAAGGAAGCCAAAGATTCGGTAAAGGCGCTTGTTTCTGCTATGCTCGTTTATGCAAACGAGTCCTACAAGTACTTTGACGGTGCGGAAAATGCTGACGTTGCAGCTCTTATCGGTGAATACGAGGTATCCGCTCCCACAGCAGAAACCGCAAAGGACGTTGCGGCTATATCCGAGTACGTTCTTTACGCAAGTCTTCAGCTTAACAGCAGAATTGCATTCGTGTTCGAGGTTGCAGACGGCGTTGAGGCGCTCACTATCAACGGTGTAGAATATGCGGCTGTTGACGGATTCGTTGTATACGATTGCGACGTAGCAGCTACAAACGACCTTATCTCGGTAGAGGTAGGCGGCGCTGTCGGTGCATACGACCTTGTAGCGTATATAGCTGCGGTTGCTCCTGTGGCAGATGAGCTTACTGCTTACGATCTCGCTTCGGCGCTTTACAGCTTTGCTGCAGCGGCTGATGCGTATCTTGCAGACAACTGATTAAACTAAAATACCATAACACCCAAAATCGGGCGTTACGGTAGAAAACGATAATAAAAACCAAAAACAGGCTGTCTTGACTTTATGGTCAGGGCAGCCTGTGTACCTTTGTACCCCTCTCGCAGTATAGGGTAGCCCGTCTTCATAAAATATAAAGCCCGATGGCAAATTGCCATCGGGCTGTTTTGTTCAATCGGCCTTTAATAGCGGAACATACTCACTCCACCGCTTACCGTGGAGGAGTTCGGTTAGAAAACCTGCCTATTAAAGTGCGTTTCCGTTTTTATCGAAAAGCGGCAATGGTGCAAGATTCTCGGCTCCCTCTGCGAGGGGGCTCCGCAAAGCGGTGGAGGAGTTCGGTTAGAAAAGCTGCCTATTAAAGTGCGTTTCCGTTTTTGTCAAAGAGCGGAAGCGGTGCGAGGTATGTTATATCCTTTCTTTCGATAGCATCGCCCTCGGCAAGGATAGCCATTTTGCCCACGATTTCGCCGCCTGCCTGCAAAACGAGGTTTTCAAGCGACAGGAGCGAACCGCCCGTGCTTATTACGTCGTCAACGATAAGCACACGCTTACCCTTGAGATATTCGGCATCGTCACCGTCTATGTAAAGAGTCTGTCCGTTTGTTGTGGTGATAGACTTTGTCTCGCATTTTACCACGTCTTTCATATAAAGCTTAACCGACTTGCGTGCAAGGACGTAGCGGTTTTTGCCCGAAATGCGGCACATAGCGTGAATCAGGGGAATACCCTTTGATTCTGCGGTTATCATAACGTCGTGCTCGGGTGCTATTTTGTAAAGCTCGGCTGCGCAGTGCTCGGTAAGCTCCACGTCTCCGAAAAGCACGAATGCTCCAATATAAAGCTCCTCGTTAATGGGGCAGAGCGGCAAATCACGCTCAAGGCCCTTGATGTTGATTTTATATACCATAAAAAAGCTCCTATCCGCCGTGGGTACGGCTTGTAGTTTTTTGTTCTTTAGAGTCGGGGAATTGCTCCTATTACAGTATATAATAATTCGGAAAATTTTTCAAGCGAATTTTTAAAATTTAGCGTTTTTAAAGAATTATTCGAAGAAATCGTGTCCGCCGATTGAAAAAGCGTATTTTCTCGTATTGACAATCCAGAACGAGGTCGAGTACTTGGGCGCCATAAAGAATAAAATGTTCTCCGAAAGCCGTGTACCTTCAAGACAGATTTTAGCGGCAAGAGTCTCGGTGTAGCCTGGGGTGTTATAGATTGTTCCGTTTGCTACGGGCGTAAACTGAACACCGTATTTGCGGTCAAAGATTACGCTGTAAATAGTGTTCGGGAAATCTCTTGACGCTACTCTGTTGAGTATGACGTTGCCGACGGCTATCTGCCCGATAAGCGACTCGCCGCGGCTCTCTGCGCTGATGATTCGCGCAAGCCACAGCACCTCGTCATCGCGGTAGAATTTTTCAGCCGGTAAAAGCGCTGAATATCTGCCGTAAACCCTTACCGAAGAAGTGCTGTTTGTAAAGCTTAAACCGCACGCTTTCACAAGCGTATCGAGCGGAGCATACATTCTTCCGTTTGAAAGAATGGTGACGGGTGATGTTGAAAACAGAGCACGTCCGTTTGCCCATACGACGTATGCGCCGTCTGTCGCTGTGAGCGTAAGGCCCTCTCCTGTGACGGTTATAGTGCGGCTTTTGCTGTTATATGTAACCTGTGCGTTTGTGATGACAGAATCGGAAAAAGCTCTTACGGGTACATATATCTGTGAGTTGATTACAAGTGCTTGCTCTGAAAGCTTTGCCTCTCTAACGTAGATTTCAAGTGACATATAGCTGTGAAGATTTTTGTTTCCAATGCCAAATAGCCGCAGCTCATTTTTGGTATAATTTGAGGCTGAAGCTCGTGTTGGAAGCATCAAAAAGATAAACGTGAATGCAAAAATCAAAGCAAAGCACCTCTTGAGTGCTTTTTTCATTAAGTCCTCCTTTCTATTTTTGCCATAACCGGCGGTGGAAGCAAAGGCGAAAATTCAATCTTCCGCCGCTCTGTGGCTATGTAAAGTGTAGCAAACAAAGGTGTTTTTTTCAATAGTGAGCCTATGGCAAAAATGTAATAAGATGGCAGAGGACACCGGCTCTCGTATTTCTTTACATTAATATATATAGGTGAGCTTTAAAGCCATATTTTACCTATTCCGTCTGCCTTCGAAAAAACACAAATTACGACTATTTATCCCGAATTTGGCAATACTAACTTTGACAGGAAAGTCAAAGGGGAGCAGATATTATGCGATTAAACAAGGTTGAAATCTGCGGAGTTGATACGGCAAAGCTTAAGGCACTTAACGAGGACGAAAAACGAGAGCTTTTGTACAGAGTAAAGAATGGCACGGATGCCGAAAGACGAGAGGCAAGAGATGCAATGATAATGGGGAATTTGCGTCTCGTTTTATCTGTAATAGGAAGATTTACCCCAAAGCGTGAGACGGTAGACGACCTTTTTCAGGTGGGGTGCATCGGACTTATGAAGGCGATAGATAATTTCAACCTTGAGCTTGACGTCAGGTTTTCAACCTATGCTGTGCCGATGATTATCGGTGAGGTAAGACGGTATCAGCGTGATAACAATTCGGTAAGAGTGTCGCGCGGTATGCGTGATTTGGCATACAAGGCGCTGATGGTAAAAGAGGATATAATAAGCAAAGAGCAACGTGAGCCAACACTTGCCGAAATAGCAAAAAGGCTCGACGTGCCGCAGCGCTCTGTCGGTGAGGCTATGGAGGCAATAATCGAGCCGATTTCGATTTTTGATTCGGTTTTCGGTGACGGTGAGGATTCGGTTTACGTAATAGATAAGCTGAAGGATGATGGAGAGAGCGATGATATCTGGGTGGAAAATATCGCCCTCAAGGAGGCGCTGACGCATCTTAACGAGCGTGAGTGGTCGATAATTTACAAGCGCTTTTATAAGGGCAGAACGCAAATGGAAATAGCCGAGGAGGTCGGAATAAGCCAGGCGCAGGTGTCAAGGATTGAAAAGGGCGCAATCGAAAAAATGAGAAAGCTTATGGAGTGAATTTAAAGCTTACAGAGAGAATTTAAGGCTTATAAAGTGAATTTAAAGCTTATAAAGTGAAAGCTTGGCAGGTGCGTTTTTTACTAAAAAAAGCCGTAGGGGTACTGTGTTTTCCACAATACCCCTACGGCTTTATTCGGTTATGCCTGAATACGACAACCCCGAATTTTATGTAATTTTATATAGAAATTACTACTTTGCGTCAGCGAACTGCTTCTTTGCGTTGATGATACCAACGATAAGACCGATAACTGCGAATACGATGAAGAAGATGGGGTCCATAGCAGGGCCAAAGAGAGCAACACCGAGAATCGCAGCAGCACCTATCATACCAACAAGAGCGGAGATGAGTACGAAGATGGGCTTGAAGAAGAAGCGAAGAACAAGGCCTACGAGAATTGCAGCAACAGCGTTAACTGCGATTGCGGGAATAGCGGCGGGAATGAGACCTGCGGGAATGAATGCAGGAACTGCAACGTAGCCGATGATTGCGCCGAGAAGGAAGAGGCCAAGCTTGTTAGCGCGGCACATAATAAGACCGCCGATAGCAGCAAGAACAAGACCAACAACAGCGCTAATGCTAATGCCCATAGGAAGAGCGATGCCTGCAAGGAACTTGGGAACGATTATTCCTGTTCCAACGTAAGCGAAAGCGGCAGCGCCAACGAGGCAGAATGCCTTATTCATTACGGTGTAGCCGTAACGTGAGAAGAGTGCGAGAAGAACAACTGCAACTGCAGCAACTGCTACTGCAAGATCAGCAAGAGTAACGCCTGCAATAAGAGCCGAGTTGCCGAGATACGCTTTGAGATCGAGCATCTCGATGTAGGGTTTTAACATATCCATGGGAAAATCTCCTTTAAAATATTATTTTGTTTATATTATACCATATATTTGAAAAAAAGCAAGAGGATTTTTAACATTTTTTGAAAAATTGTGAATATTTTTCGGCGAGCTTCACGAAAAATCCGATTCCCCAAAAAAAGGCCGTGCCGTCGTGTGATACTAAATCCGCCCGTCGGTAATCCTCTTTTGTTCTTGCTGTCTGCGCCAAGGGGGCACATACAAAAATGCGCTTTGGCAGATTTGATTTTGAAGCGTTGATTGTTTGCGCTCGTTTTGCTTTTTAAACAAAAAACACCACAAAATGACAATAAAGGTTGCCATTTTGTGATGTTTTGATTGCTTTTACAAGCTTTTAAGGATTATTTTTTAGATGCCGTGAGTGCGCCTATTGCGTAGGTAGCTGCGGTGATTACTCCGATAATGATGAATACTCCGAGCATACCGACACCCATATATACGAGGTTCTTAACAAAACTAATAGGTTCAAACTGTAAATTCATAACTCTGCTCCTTTTCATCAAACTAACGGCAAGAACATGCTAAGCACGAGCGAGCCTGCGATAACCGATGCAATCTGACCTGATACGTTTACACCGATAGAGTGCATAAGGAGGAAGTTCTGGTTATCCTCTTCAAGTCCGAGCTTGTGAACGATTCTGCCCGCCATGGGGAATGCGGAAATACCCGCAGCTCCTATCATCGGGTTGATGAGCGGTTTGCCGAGCAGCTTCATAATTACGTTGTAAAGCTTTGCGAAGAGCACACCGCCTGCGGTATCGACAACGAATGCGATAAGACCGAGGCCGAGAATGAGCAGGGTTTCAACCGCAAGGAACTGATTTGCGTTCATATTGAAAGCGATTGTTATACCGAGGAATATAGTTACAAGGTTTGCAAGTACCTTTTGCGCTGTTTCGGAAATTGACTCAAGCACACCGCACTCGCGGATAAGGTTACCGAACATAAGGAAGCCGATAAGCGAGCCTGCCGAGGGTACGAATACGCAAGCAACGATAGAGATGATAATCGGGAAGAGAATTTTTGTGGTTTTGCTTACCGATTTTGCAGCGTATGCCATACGGATTTTTCTCTCGCCCCTGGTAGTGAGCAGCTTGATTACAGGGGGCTGTATGATAGGAACGAGCGCCATATAGGAGTATGCCGCAACCGTAATTGCACCGACGTAGTTTGAGCCGAGTGCGTTAGCAACGACGATAGAGGTAGGACCGTCTGCCGCACCGATAATAGCGATAGACGCATAATCTCTTGCCTCGGGGAAGAATATCGAAGCCATGCAGAGGGTGAAGAATATACCGAACTGTGCGGCAGCTCCGAAAATCATAAGCTTGGGGTTGGAAAGAAGCGGACCAAAGTCAATCATCGCACCGATACCGATGAACAATAGCAGCGGGAACAGCTCGTTTGCTATACCTGCGTTGTAAAGCTCATGCAGCGGCTCTGCGATACCGTGATACACGTGTACGGTCTGTTCTACGAGATGCTCTGCGGTACAGCAGGCGTTAGCGGTAGCTTCGTTGAATACCTCACCGCATATTGCGCAAATTGTCTGCACCTTTTCGGATACAACTCCGGGGAAGTTCATCAGGATTGCACCGAAGCCTATCGGCAGAAGCAGGGGAGGCTCGATTTCTTTTTTGATTGCGAGGTAAATCAGGATTCCGCCAATGACCCACATAATGATCATTTTCCAGTTTCCGTCCTTACCGAATTCCAAAACGGGGTCGAATAATGCTAAAAGTTCCTTCATTGTTTTTTCCTTTCGGTATGTATTATTTATTTTAAAAAATCACAAAAATAAAGACCTCGGTACTGCTTTGCTCACACTTTGCTGACTGTGAACGACGGCTGACTTGCCGTAAGTACCAAAAGTCTTGTTCGAAAAACGTGATATTTCCGAGCGATGTGCGCTGTGATGACGAAAATACCAAGCATATTGACAGAAAGCGGTTTCAGGAAATCCGAAATCTGTAAAATATGTCAACTACTCCCTTTTTTGCGGCTATATTTTAACACAGAGCATGGTAAAAGTCAATACAAAAAACGTTATTTTACGCAAATTTAACATAGGGCGCACGCACGTGCGTGTGGGGCTAAAAACGGCAAAAAATATGAATTATCAAAGAAAAAACTTGTAATAGCACTGTTAAAATCGGAATTTTTTCAAAAAAAAGAGATTGCCCGAAGCCGGGCAAGCTCACGCTGTTTTATTATAGCCTCAATCTTTAGGGGCGGTGCTGGGGTTGTTTCGGGAGTCTGCTGTCACGTTTGAGCCGTGTCAAAGCTTTTTCCGCTTTCAGCCCAGAATTTGTCAAGCTCCTCTCGAAGAAGCTTTGCGTCAGGAATAAATTTCATACCCGACCATAGCTTTGGCATAGTTTTCTTATATATCGGGTCATCAAATCTGTCGTCTATAAGCACAAGCACACCGTAGTCGTCCTCACGTCGGATAACTCTGCCGCCTGCCTGCAAAACCCTGTTTATTCCGGGGTAAACGTATGCAAACTGCATACCCTCCTCAAACCTCTCGTCGTAGTACTGACGCATTGCTTCACGCTCAAAGGAGAGAGCGGGGATTCCGATGCCGACTATAACTGCGCCGATAAGGCTGTCACCCGCAAGGTCAATGCCCTCGGAGTATATTCCGCCCATAACGCAGAATCCGATAAGGTATGATTTGTCGTTTTTGTCCTTGAATTTTTCAATAAATGCGCTCTTTTCGGCACGTGTCATATCCCTCTTTTGCGAAATTACCTGAATTTTCGGGTATTTTGAAGCAAAAGCCGCCGCCAATGCCTCGGAATAGGCAAACGACGGTGAGAAAATCATATAATTTCCTCGCTTTGCCGAAACCGTAGCGGCAATTATTTTGCAAACAGCGGATAACGTGTCCTCTCTTTCCGAAAGCCTTGTGCCGACCTTGTCCATAATCGACACCGAAAGCTGACCTCGTGTAAAGGGGGAGTCAACCTCTAAAAGCTCGGCATCTCTGCCAAGACCGAGCATTGCGCTGTAATAGTAGAGCGGTGAGAGCGTTGCGGAGAAGAATACCGCGGACGAGCCGAGGTCGAGCCTTTTTGAAATTTCGCCCGAGGGGTCAACGCAAAACAGCTTCAAGCGGAGCGTGCCGCCCGACAAGAACATAAAGGTTTCGTACGAGCTGTCATAGCGCATAAGCGCCGAATAAAGCTTTTTTACCGTGTACAGATAGCTTCGCAAAAAGCGGATTCTGTCCTCGCCCCTATCGTCATTTGCCGAATAGGAGCGCAAAAGCTCAATCTCGGTACACTCTGCAAGTGAGGAAAAAATTCCGTAAATCTCACCCGGAACCTCGCTCATGTGCGTGGCGGCAACCGTATCACCGTGGCTGTCATGACGCATCTCGTCACGAAGGTATGCGTTGAGCGTTTTTCTGAATTTTAAAACAGCCTCGCTTACTGCCGCACGCAGGGGCGAAAGCTCGCCTATCAGCTCACAGCACAGCGGCGCTTCAAGCTCGGTGTCGGTGATTTCGGCAGAATATATGCTCTGGGCTCTGTCGGGCAGGTTGTGCGCCTCGTCAAACAGAAATGCGTATCCGCCGCCCGAGGTGAAATACCGTCTTATGTAAACCTGCGGGTCAAACAGATAATTGAAGTCGCAGATTACAACGTCGCAAAGCTCGGAATAGGTGAGAAGCAGCTCGTACGGGCAGACCGAAAACTCTCTTGCAACAGTACGTGCATCGGTGAGCGTTACTACGGTTTTGCCCATTTCGTAAAGGGCGAGTGCCGCATCCGCAAGCTTGTTGAATTTTTGATTCTTGCACAGATTTTTCCGTCTTTTACAAATGAGTCCTGACTCGCAGGAATTTTCCTTTGAGGAAAGAATCACCCCTCGGATGATAGCGCCAACCTCACTCATACGCATAAGGCAATCACGTGCCGCCTCTGCCGTGGTTGACTTCGGGGTAAAGTAGAATATTTTATCGCACCTGCCGCCACCGTATGCACGAAGTGCGGGGTAGAGGGCGGATACCGTCTTTCCCGTGCCTGTCGGAGCTGCCCCAATCAGCCTGCCGCCCCTCGAGATTGCACGGTATGCCGAATGTATAAAGCTCGACTGTCCCTCTCTTATATCGGGGTAGGGAAAACGCATATCGGCAAGTGTTGGCAGCCTCTTTGTAACACGGTCAATTTCTGGCCTTGCATATATGACGGTTGCGCATACGCACTTGTTGAAGAAGCTCTCAAGCTTCTTTATGCTTGTAAACTCTTCTTTACAGCCAAAATAACCGAAAATGCTGTTATTGTAAACCATAATTAACTTTACAGCATTCAAAGAGCGTTCTTTTGCGTATATATAGCCACTGATATACGCCTCGGCTCGGCACTGCTTTTCAAGCTCACGGTCAGGCGCTTTTGCCTCTCCCTCAAGCTCTGCGAAAACATAGATTTCACCCGCCCTCTCGTATGCATCGTCAAAGTTAATCTCAAAGCGTGCGACGGGTGTTTCAAAGGTGTAGTGGGGTGTGAATTTTTCAACACCGGGGATAAGCTTTTTGGCTACCGCATCGGCAGAGGCAATACGCCTTGGCTCATCCTCGTCACAAATCGGGGTAGGCGCAAACCGCCCTCTTGCGATGCTGACAAACTCGCGGATGTCCATAAGAATGCAGTCTTTTTCCTTTGCGTATCGCATAAGTGCGCCCCCCTTTTTCGTTTTTTTATAATTTTAACATATCGCGCGAACAAAGTCAATAAAGCCGAAGCTTTTAGCCGTTTGCCTTTGCTTTATTTTTCCTCGCACACCTCTTCGGAGTTACACCCCGAAAGAAATGAGGAAAGAAGCTTTGCCTTTGTAGAAAGCCACAGACTTGCCTTATCCTTTGTGTAGCTGTATCCTGCGACGTAGCCCTTGATTGCGATTATCGGCAGGGCAGAGAGCTTCATTATGCTCTCTATCACCGTCATCGCATCAAGTCCGTCCTTTGCCCCAAGCACCACCGCTCCTGTGAAAAAGACCGAAACCGTGGCGGGGATAAGCCTCATCAGCATAGAGAAAAGCTTGTTTTTTTCAGGGCTTTGCAGCTCACTTTTCGTCTTTGCATCAAAGGATAGAAGCATTCCCGGGGTAAGCTCCGTCGGCTTCATCCCGAAGACCTTGCGAAAGATTCGACGCTCGTTTTTGGTTGCCGCGCCCTCGCTCTTTATGCGCTCGTAGTCGGAGAGCGTCAAGCCGTATTTCATAAGCACACCCTCACGGCGAAAGCCCAGCTCACGGAGCGAATAGTCCTTGCAAAACTCACGCAGAGCGTAGATGTTGTTCGGCTTTATTTTTTCTGCCGCCGCATTGTAGTGTGCAAGTGCCGCCTGATATTCCTCGCTCTCACGTCCGAGCCTCTCGCCGGATGACTCCATTGAAAAATACATAAGATAGGACGCAAGCAGCATAAGCAGTACCGTGCCTGTGACGTTTTCATTCAGCCTGCCGATAAAGCCGATATCGGTAAAGGTCACCAAAACGGCAACCGCAAGCGTTATCAGCGCAACAGCCTTTCCTGCGTTGTTGATTATGCTCATATACCCCTTTTTAAGTATAGCGTCCGAATTCAGAAGCGAAAGCTCAAAGTCATTCATTTTTCACCCTCGTTTTCTTTGCAAGTCTGAAGAATACCGAGCCTAAAAGATTTCCGAGAAATCCGAAAAAGGATATCACAATCATCTCGTCGGCTATTTTACAAAGCAGGTAAAAGAGTGCGAAAATTATAAACCACACGGTTGTTGCCGACGGTGTTTTCAGCCTTGCCGTCACTATGCGCATAAGCGGCAGAAACGAGATGATAAGCAGGAGCATAGCCCAAAGAGATATCAGCTTTTCAGGCTCGCTGTCCCGACAGAGCGGAAAATAAAGCAGAGTGCATACAGCAGGCGGAGCTACCGAAAACATCACTCCCAAAAGCCGCAAAACCCAAGCGCTGACGTTATTCTGCTCTTTGACCTGATGCATCACCGAGCGCCTCCCGCATCTTATTCAATTTTTCACCGAGCGCCGCCTTTCTGTATTCGGGCAGAGAAGAAGACATAAAAACTTCAGAGAGGGCGTCTATCTGACAGCGCAAAATTATTTCGGTTGACGCCTGCGTTTTCTCAAGTCTGTCTATGCCAGAAAGGCTAGCCTCAAGCGCTGTGAGCTTTTCCTCGAAGCTTTTCAGCACGGATTCCGCACGTCCGAGGCTCTCTTTCATTTTTTCGCTCTGCTCGCTCAAAGCTCCCGTGCCAAGCTCGGTATTTTCCTTAAGCTGTCCGAGCGCCCCCGCTATTGCCGTGAGTGAATTTCTTACAAGCGGCAACAGTCCCTTTTTATAGGCAAAGGAAAGCACAGCCGTGCCGATGAGCGTCAGAGCGCAGAATATCTCGCCCGAATAGTCGCATATTTTATCAAAAATCAGCTCGAAAATATTGTAGTCCTCTCCGCTCGGTGCGCCCTCGTCGGTTGGAGCGCTGTCGGGAGTTGGTGCGCCCTCGTCTGTTGGTGTGCTCTCGACGGTGGGAGCGCCCTCTTTGCTCGGTGCGCTGCCCGTGCCTATCGGCGCTTGCACTTGTGCGGTTGCCACAGCGATTTGCTCCGAGGACTGCTCTGCGACCTCATTTCCCGAAGCCGAGGCGGTCAGCGCAAGTGCGCAGATGAGTATGGTTGATATAAGAAATGTAAAGATTTGTTTCATTTTTTACTCCTTTTTTGTGTTTTTAAAACAATACGCTTTCAAAGGCTTCGCTCTCAAGCCTTTTCACCTTGCCCTCAAGTAAGGTCAGCCTTTGGTTTAATTTGATACACGCACTCTCGACTCTTATGACATCCTCGTCGGTGTATATGCGGCGGATAGCATCATCGCTTTTCTCTATCCTGCAAAGCGCAATCGTCTGCCCCTTTAGGTGTAAAAACAGGGTGTGTATGCCAAGGGGGATTTTTGAGGTCCGAATAGAGCCGCTATCCCCAAAAAGCCTTGCAAAAGCGCCGCCGAGGCTTATTTCTGCGCCATCCGGAGCGCCGATTACCGTCAGCTTCAGCTCCTCGCCCTCGCAACGGGCGCAGGCGCAGACGTAAGGAGAGCTGTCTTTATAAAGAGAATTAGTCATAGTATTCATCCTCCGAAGGCTCACTGCCCATATATCCGTCCTCTGTTTTATGTATCATAAGAATGTAGCTGCCCATATCGGTGTATTCCACCGTCAGCTTTGAGTCGGTTGTGTTGATTACGTATCCGTTACCCTGCACGGGCTTGTATCCCGCACTCGCTAAATCCTCTGCTGTGGGATTGGTTACTATCATATCTCCGAGCGTTATCGAATATCCGTTATAGAAGGTAATACTGCCGTTATTGTCAAGTTTTCCGTACATTTTAATTCCTTTCTTCTTTGTGACGTTATTTTTTGTAGTATGCTAAAAGCTTGTTGGGCACTCCGCTACCGTACACCTCTATTCCCACGTATCCCTTTGCCACTCTTGGAATATCTATGCAGGAATTTTCCTTAACGTAGAGCTTTTCGGCTCTTGCGTATACGATACTCTTGGGGTACGAAAAGGCTTGGCTCGCAGTGTAAATTCCGAAGTACGGCGAAAAATATACGGTGCTCTCGTCCACCAACGTATATGCATATTCCACGCCAATTATGTCCTCCACGCTATCCTTTCGGGGATAGGTGTAGAAAAGGTCCATAGGTCTGTTCATATCGGCAGGGACGGGAAGATGAAGCTGAATTATCTGCGGGTCTGAGGGAATTTCGGCAAAGAATGCTTTATCACGGGTAAAGGTAGTACGCATAATTCTTATCGTGCTGCTTTTGTTTTTCCAGTCAAAGGTGTCGTAAATACCGACACCCCCAACCGTATGGCCGCATAAGGGGTTTGACATACTTATCGTGTACTCATAGCCTCGGTAGTAATCGAAATAGTCGTAGTCGTGCGCTCCCTCGAATATACCGAAGCTCAAGACCTCTATTCTGTAATAATCTGCCGTCGGTATCTGCGAGAGCTTTATTTCGGATATGGTTTTTCCCTCGACGCTTGTGTAGGCTATGTAGCAGTCGTCGCTGTCGCCCGACATAATGTCCTCACTGCTTGAGTCGGTGTAGCATATCTGTATACCAGTGCTTGAATTTCTCTGACCTATGAAGTGGAAGCGGAAGGTGTACACGGTATTTTCCTTGAAAAGCTTTGGGTTAGAGCCGATGATATTCGCATATTCATCAGCGTAGTCGTACCTGTACTGAAAGTAGCTGTCCTCGTCAAACATACACTCAATGTAGGACGAGTACATTGTTGCCATAGCCTCGAAAAAATCAAAGCCGTCTATCAGATTAATTCCGTGTATGCGCACCTTGATATTGTATTTTCCCGTCGATTGGTCAAGCGTTCCGAGCGGTGACGAAATCGTATTTGCCTTTCCGTATATCACAAGATTTTCGAGGTTGTCATCGCAGGATGAGTTGTAGGAAAGGCAGTAAGAGCCAACGGCACACTCGCTTCCGCTTGCCGCATCAGAAAGTCGGTGTAATATGCGGCTATGCATTTTCGATACCTCTCACGTGGCATTGAAGCTTTCCGTCATACCAGAATACCGCCGTGTAGTGCATATTTGACTCCGGAACGAGCTTATCTCCTATAACCGAGTGTCCTGTGAAGCGTACCAGACCTTTCGCATAAGAAAGAGTCGTCGGAGTATTGCCCGAATCAAAGGTCAGCACGCAGTAGAAATCCTTTTCATAGCTGAAAGGGCCATATATCGTCAGACGTGACATCTCGCCAAATCTTATGTCGTGGCAGTGTGAGAGCCTGATTGTTGTGCCGCTCGGCTCTTTGACCTCGCCGCCGAGCATTTCAAGCTCTGAAAATTTGCTCTCTCCGTTGCCGATTTTTATTCTGTATCTTCCGCCCTCGCTTTTTGAGAGGGCAAGCTCACCGTCGTCTATAACAACGTCGTTTTCCGCCCATTCGGCATCACTGCCGCGCAGGTGCTTTACTTTATTCGGCATCAGGCATTCCCTCCGTTCTCATCTTCGGTGTTCCGCAATCAAGCACGACGTACTCACGGGCGGTGTAGCCGTCGCCCATATCACGCTTGACTGCCTTGATTTCGCGAAGGATTATTTCGGATATCTCCTTTATCTCGGTAGCGTCACCGATAAAGCGCTCTATACGCTCTGTGAGCGTTTCACCGTAAACGTCAAGATAAGAGGAGAAATTGCCGTTTTTAATATCGGATAACAGCTCGGACAGCGTGTGTCCTTCTCTGATTCCCGTGGGGATAAGCGCTGTAATTGATTCGCCCTCGCCTGCGCTGATAGAGTCCACAAGCTGATTGAATTTTTCAATTATGAAAAGCGGAAGTCTGTCAAATGCCGCCTTCATTTCGGCGGCGGTGTAGCCCTTTCCGCCAAATGAGGTGGGCGCTGTCGGGCGGGTCGGCAGCGAGGAGACCTTGAGCGCCTCTATATCCTCCGTAAGTATTTTACTTACCATAGTTTATTCCTTTCTTTGTTACTGTTTTTTGATTTTGCCCTTTACCGTAAATCGGTAGGTTATCGAGTATATACCAAAGGGGGATGCGTACTCGTCCGAGTAAAAGGCAAGCTGCTTTTCTACCCAGCCTTTTTCATGCTCACCGATAGGCACGGTAAAGGATGAGGAGGTGTTTGCCGAAAGCGTACCGAAATCAAGCGCTGTGAAATCAAGCTCGCCGCCGGGGAAGCTTGTGGTCTCTCGGTAGCCCGAGCGGTCTGTGCCAACCTCGCATATAAGCTTGCTCGACGAGAACGCGCGGCACTTTACCGTAAGCGAGTTCTTCACCGTGTTTTTTGTCAAATGCGGTAAACCACAGTTGTCATTTGCGGTGATTAGAGCATATCTTGGCGCATGATTTGCAAAGGAATAAAAGTCGGTGTGTATCCGTCTTCCCATTTTTTCACGGTACTCCTCGGCATCAAAATCGGCAAGAGCCTCAAGCCTTTTTGGGGGTACGCCTCGCTTGTCGTTATTGAATACGCACACGTCACCGCTTTGTGTGCCGAAGATGAGGTATCCGTAAATTGAGAGCAGCTCGCACGCAGGCGAAAAGTCACCGCCCGAAAACTCCTCTGTCGGTGTTACCTCGTAGCGCAGGTCTGCCTCGGGGCTTACGTAGTAGACCGTTTCGCCACCCTCGGTCACTGTGCTGTAAACCGTGCCGTTTGCCGCCTCGGATATATTCGGGTGGGTGAGAAAGCCCTCGTGTGCCGTCGAGGAATATCTGTATACACGGCTGTCGTTTTTGTAAGTGCCGATGCCCTTGAGGTAATACCATTCGTATTCAACACCGCCTGTTTCGTGGGTAAAGGTAGAGCGAGAGTCGGCAAGATAGATATTGTCGTCTGCAAGAAGCACAAGATATCCGCACCACTCGGAAAGCCTTACGTCCTCAAGCCTTTGTGAAAGAAGACTTGCGTTTATATTGTGCGAGCGGCAGACTATGCTTCTGTCAAGATTGATAGACTGCTTTTCAAGAGCGCACACACCGAGCGGACTTATAAACAGTGCATCGTCGAAGAAGGATATTGCGCCGCCCTTTGCATATAAGCCGGAATGAACGTAGGCTGTCGGGTATATCTTCGGCAGGATATCGCTCTCGGTCTCTTTTGGTGCGTGGTAGAATATACTGCCGCAGCCGTCGTCTCCGCTTTTGAATACGGCAAGCATATTTGACGTTCCGAGCAGCGCCCGAACTCTGTGTCCGCCGATACCGTCGTTAAAATAATTCAGCGAGCCGAAATAAAGCGGATTGTTGTTGCCGCTGGAATCTCTTGCTGAATAAAAAACGGTGTTTGGCAGCTTCGGGTTTCCGCTGACGAACATTCTTCCGTCAAATGCCTCGGATACCGTGCAGCCGAGAATCATCTCACAGGCGTCAATACCGCCCGAAATTGAAAGAATGTCAGGCGAGGTGGGCGAGCTGTGCGGCAGGTCGTCGCAGACTCTTGCCTCGATTTTTATCTCGTGTCCCTCAAGCGTGTATTTGTTCTCGGTTTCAATTACCACAGCGCGGATATAGCCATCCTCGCTTACCGTGCTGTACGCAATGCTCACACCGTCAAGGGTTACGTCGCAAACCTCCTTAGTCGGGGTGTGTATCGGGATTTCAACCGCACGGGTGAGATTTACAACGTCGAAAAGAATTGTAAACTTGGTGCTTTCGACGTAATTCTCGATTTCCATATAGTTTGTAAGGTTCATCGAATATCTGATTTCACCAAGCGCCTCACAGCCCTCGAAAATTCCCGTGCCGTATTTTTTAAGTCCGCCGCCAACCTGAAAGTCGGTCAGGGCCACGCACCCCTCGAATGCCGAGGTGCATATTTCCTCAATAGAGTCGGGCGTCATTACCGTTTGCAGCGAGGAGCATCTGTAAAATGCTTGCTTGCCTATCGTTTTTACGCCATCCGAGATATGAACTGCGGTTATATTTCTGTTTGATCTGAAGGCATTTGCGCCGATTTCGGTAACCGTGTAGGGCCTTCCGTTAATTCTGACGCTTGACGGAATATAAACAACTCCCGAGGTGGTGCCGTCCGAGGTGAGAATTGCACTTCCGTCCTCCTCCGAGAGTATTTCGTAGGTCAAGCCCCTCGTTCCGTGGCCGAATTCCGAACAGCTTCCGATAAAATTACGCTCAAAGAAGCGACGTGTCAGAAGATTTCTCTGCTCGTATTCCTTGCCGTTTAAGTAGGTGGTGGGAACGTAGGGCGCAACCGATGCATCGTCACTCACCCTGACAGCCCCGTCACCGCTTACCGCAATTATTCCCGCACCGTCGAAAAGATAAAGCACGTCGCCAAAGGCTCTTGCGTGGCTTTTTGTGTCCGAAAGCTCGAAAATCGGTGTGATATCATGGCAGGTATCAATTTTACCGAGCGGAAACGTGTAAAGATGCGACCCTGCGTGTACTATGATATGTACCTCGGCATCACGTCCGAAGCGAGAGTAAATGCCGTTTATCCGCTCGCCGGTCTCAAGTATTTTACGGAAGCCGGGAATACTCTCCGTGACCGAAGCTCCCGCACCGTCATAGTCTCGGTACATATTTTCAAGGTAGGAAAATCTGCGTGTTGAAATTCCCGAGCCGTCCGAGGAAAAGTCAACACCGAGCATATCCTTATACGAGCAGGTGAATTCTGATTTTGAGCCGAGGTAATTTTTACTTTTTACAGCCATCACGCCCACCCCAAAACGTCACGGTATTCGCCGCCCGATATCGAGGTGTTATACCGTCTTATGAAGCTCATATCCGACTTGTAAAGCGACATATAGTACTGCGCCTTTTCGGCATCGTCGTCGAGCCACAAATATGCCGTGGTGAGTAGCGGGAGCAGGGGTCTGCATTCGCCCGAAATATCAATTTCCGAGTCGGGCTCGTCGGCAGAAATGCGCCTTGGCATTCTGGCATAGGTCAGATAAACCTCGTCGTATTTTCCAAAGGGGAGCATCAGTATGCCGTTTTGCATTACGGCATCGGTAACCGTGCCGTCCTTTGTTTTCGGCAGCTCGAGAAAGCTGTGAAAATCTCCGAAAAGCTGATTGATATCGTAGCTTGAGCTTTGTGTGTATTCCCTGATATCGCTTTCCTTTTCGGAATACAGCTCGCCATAGCAGGTAAAGCCGTAAACGGTGTAGGTGTACTCACCCGAAAGCGTGAGTGTCGCATCAGCACTTCGTATAAATCCACGGAATACTATACCGTCACCGTCGAAGCTCCGCTCTGTTTTTGCAATTCCGTCGGATATGGTAAATCTGCCCTTGCCGCTCACCCTGAAGATATAGGACCTGCCGCAGAGCTTCAGCGTCTGCTCTATGCCGCCTCGGTGGATAATAGTATCCTTGTAAATCAGCGGCTTTTGCTCTTTTGTATAAAGCCTTACCGTCTTTGCCACGGGGCGCTCGGTGAAAATAGTCATAAGCGCTCTGTTTGCCGAGGCGATGAAGCTTTTATCAATGGTTATGCCGTCCTCGAAAGCGAGGGCGCAAACCTCGTCGTGTAGGTTATTTAGTGTCATGTTAGTTCCAACTTCATTGTTTTTTTAATAGGGGTTAGCGAAATTTGAATGTTAAATTATGGCAAAACCCCTCTGTGATTTACTTTATAAAGGTGAAATATGCCTTGCAAATGAAATGATTTCCACAACAAACCTCGTCACAGTTTGCGGTTTATTTTGGGCATAATCGAATAAGAAACGTAGGAAATAAATTTTCATCTTACGCTGTTCAGCCGACGATTTCTGCCCCAAACAAACCTTGTCACATAGTCACGTCGAGCTTCGCCACTCGCAATTTAGCTTTTTTGAATTACGAGCGGCTCGCTCTGTTTTAGCGGTTGCGAAGCAATCATTCAAAGACCGTTTGGTCAATTAAAGATTGCAAGGCAATCATTTCATCTTATTCGGTTGCTCAAAGAGCGCTTGCACCGTCAATGGCGCCGGTCGAATCAACCGCAAGCAGGATGTGCTTGTAAGTACCGAAGCCGACACCGAAGCGGCATCTGCCGTTCCAGATGTAGTTGCCCGTGTGGTTGTCCACCCAGCTTGAAACGGTGAGGGGAACACGGTTGAAGAACATATTACCCGAAAGATTTCTGTTTGCCTCGGAGGACATTATCATAAGTCTGTCGTCGGTTGACTGCCAGCCGGGCATAACGACGATATTCCAGTTGCCGTACTGAAGGTTGATGTCGTTGTAGCCGTTGCCGAGCGCACCCTGCGAGCCGCAGACCTTCTTTGCGATAGCCTCTGCCACAGGACGGTTACCGGGAAGAATAATGGTGTCGGCAGTATAGCCGAGCGCCTCACCGTTTTCGTCCTTGAGGTTTCTCATCTTAACTGCAAGCTCACCGAGCGCCTCCTCAAACTGCGCTGCGGATGCTGTGCCGCCGTTTTTGAAAATATCGCCGTAGAAGAAGTTGGACTGTGTGCCCTGCTTCTCTCCGATACCCCACTTGTGCGCCTTGTTGAAAAGCGGAAGCGAGTCGGGAGCGGTGAGGTCAATAGTAGCGCCTGCAAAGCTGCCGCTTGTCGCAGTTGCCGCCGAGAGGGCGTACTCGCAAATCTTGTGCATAGTCTTGTAGTAGGCTCTTGTGAAGTTTTCCGCTCTGCGCTTTGCATCTGCCGCAACACCGTAGTTTGCGTCCTCCATCATTTCTGCGGTGATGGTGAATTCCTTCATAAACTGAATATGCTCGATGAACTTACGGTAGGTTTCGCTGATTGTGTCGCCCTCTGCCGCTTCGCCCTCGGCTGCCGCACGGAATACGTCAAATTCGTTCTGACCTACAATGGTCTCGCCGAACTTATTGCTCTTTTCAACGTTAAAGAGCCAGTCGCAAATACCGCCCTTTTTGGTAAGTATATCGCTCTCATGCTCGATAACCATTTTAATGGGTGTTTCAAGCTTGCCGATTGCGGCGTTGGTAACGCCTGAAGATTTTGAATAGATTATCATATTAATTTCCTTTCAATTCTTTAAAATTTGCAATGTCAAAGGCTTATCTTTCGGCAAAACCTTGATTTGGAAGTGCGCATAACGCAGTTAATATTAATCGAAGGTTTTGACAGCCGAAAAAGCTTTTTGACCTAGTTTATTTTTTCGGTTTATCAATAAAATGTAACCGTTAGATTACATATTTTGTTATTTTGCTACTCTTTTGTAAAGAGATTGGATTTCCGTATCGCTCATGCCGGAGAAAATTTCACGGGCGGATTTAAGCTCTGCTCGCGACATGGCGGGGGCTATGCCGCCCGCCGCTTTTGGCACACTGCCGCAAAGGTGAGAGCGGTTGTCACGGTGGCTTACCCTCTGGGTTGCAAGGTATGCCTCTCTTGCCGAAAGCCCAAGCTCACGCAGCTCGGCAAATCTTACGGGATTGTCAAGCTCGGTGATGCTCTGAAGCTCTCTTGCCGAGTAAAACTCCCGACGCAATTCGGCAACGTCATCCTTTTCCATAGCGGCATAATCGACATCAGCCGCTTCTTCGTCGGCATCAGATACTTCTTCGTCGGCATCAGCCACCTCATCATCGGTATCCTCTATGACGTCAGCCTCGCCCGTGCCGTCTGTGATTAGCTCGTTTTGGGCGGTGTTATCCTCTGCCACAGTGTCCATAGCCTCTCCGATATCCGTAAAGTTAAGCTCGTCCATAAATTAAGCTCTCCTTTTTGCGCGAAGGTCGGTGTCGGATTTCTGCTTTGTTACCTTTGGCTCGCCCTTGGGCGCACCCTTGGGGGATTTAATCATACCGCCCCCGTTTGTTGCATATACCGAATATTCCTTGTTCTTCATACTTTTTCTCCTTTACTGTTTGTTCTTTAGTCCTTCGAGATAACCGCCGTCAAGCTTTATCTCGTTCATCTTTCTTGCGTATTCCGCAAGCTCACGTGCGATGCTTTCTTTAAGTCCAAGCTTCAGCGCATATTCATAGCTTTCAGCCTCTGAATATCCCTCGTTATTTATAGCGGAAAGTACGCTTTTACGAAGCTTTTCGGTGACAGCTGCCATAGCGCTGTCCGCCGCACGTTTCGCATAAGAGCCTGAAAGCCCTGCCGTATTTGCAAATTCAAGCATAGCGTTGTAGTCGGTAAGCGTTGCCTTTGTCATGTCAGAAACGACGCTTGTGAAAAGCTTTTCCTGATTTTTCGTATACTTGTCTATGTAGTCGGCATAGGAAATTCTTGCCTTTTGCTCCTTTTCACCGTATTTTGCCTCGGCAATTTTGGCGGCGCTTTTCAAGCTATCCTTTGCAAGCTCGGACAGATATTCAGCATATCCGCCCGAGGTAAGTCCCGAGCCGCCTAACCTCTCGGCACTAACACCGTAGGTCGGCATAGCCTTGGCGGAGTCGGCACGTGCATCCTTCATAGCGGTGAGGTAATCCGCCTCGGCACTTTTCAGTTCTTCTCTAACAAAAGCGGAATATGCCACAGGCTCGTTTTTTCTTTTCAGACGATTTATATAGTCGTCGTAAGAGCTATATGCCGTTGCCAATCTGATAAACCTCCCTGCTGTTTATTATTTCTGTAAAGTATTCTACGTTTTCCTTTGCGTAGGGGTAGTGCGCACGCTCCTGGCATTGCCAATAGCGGAGCAGTGATTTCGGGTCTGTCGGCTCGCCTAGCGTTCCTGCACGCAGATTTTCGAGATTTCTTTGCCACAGCGCCTCACGTGAATATTCCTCACCGCCGCCTGTGTCCGTGCTGAAAAGATAGGAGTCGTCGTAGTGATATTCACCGCTTCTGATATCGTATCCGATAAAGCTGTAACGGTTGAAATGCTCGTTGTGAATTCTGCCGTATGCATCACGGTAGCTTACCACCCTCGGCTCGTCGGCAAAGGCAAGATAATGCTCGAAGATTTTTCGGTCAAGTGCGGCATAAGCCGTGTGCTTCATCTTCTTTTTAGAGTTAAGTCTGCCCGCCGCCTGCGAAATTCGCAGCTGCTTTGCATAGCCCGACTCGTTTGAGTTCATATCAATTCCCTGATATGCGTCCGAAATACCGAGTATTCGTTTGCTGTGGTCGTAAAGCCTTTCCGCCTCGGCAATGTCCTGGGCAATGTTCGGTGTGGTATCAACCTTGCCGTATTGCGCCGCACTCTCACCGGGCTTCATTTTTATAACCTGCCCGAATACCGAATTGTTGAGCGTCACTCTCGCATCCTCCGGCATAACCGGTGTTATACCTGCACGCAGGAGCTTTTGCAGAATTCTTGACTCTATTTTGTTTATCGCCTGCTGCTCCGGGCGAATGTACTCGCAGTCGGATTGACCGTAAAGCGACTTTTCAACCGAGGTGTTTTTGCGCACAACGATAGGGAAGCTGTTCGGTGTGTAGTAGGGAATATTGCCCTCGTTATCATCGAAGAAATCCTCGCCAACCTTGTCGAAAATGCCATATTTTGCAAACTGTTGTTTGCTTATACTCTCGAAAATCTGATTTTCCGATTTGAAATCGGGATTTTCACACAGGCAATGCTCCTCCTCTTTATTGCAGATTTGACAGCGCTTTATCTTGCGCTTGTAGTAGGAGGGAATGTCAAGCAGGGTAAGTCCGCCCGAAAAGACGAACTGACCGACCTCGCCCCGCTCGTCGCGGTAGTAGCATATAATCACCCCGACCGTGTCCGACTCGTCTGGCGCTCCTGCAAATTCAAGCTCACACTCTGCCAAATCGCACTCCTCGTCCTTTATTCCGTACTTGCGTTTAAGCTCACCGCGAGTGGTTGTAAAGCGAATGAAGCAGTATTCCATATCGTCAACCGAATATATACCCGGTTGCGGCAGGAAATCGAGCGGAGATATACATTGAATTTTGACACCGCCGATACCGCCCTCGTACTTCGTGTTATCCCACTCGATATGCCATACGCTCGAGCCGTATATATAGGTGTAGCGCTCGTCAAGGTCGTTAAGCTCTGCAAAGGGGAGTCTTTCTCTCATCGCATAGCACAGCCGCTCAACCGTGTGCGCATTGCGGATACCCGCCTCGCTGTAATATTCCGGCTCAACCTTGGGTGCGGGGATGTCCGAGGAAATCTGGCTTTCTATCATTTCGTAGGTGATGTTTCTTACGGTCAGCGCCGATTCGGGCGAGCCGTCAATTTCCGCAGAGCCTCGGTATTGTCGCATATAGCTGTCGAGCTTATCAAAGGTCTCGCCTGCGGCAAGCCTTGCGCTCTCGTAAAGCGACTTGAAAAAATCCAGCTTTTCGGATTTTGTTTTGTATTCTGTTTTCACGTTGGTTCTCCGTATTTGGTTTTTAGATATTTTTTTCCGTCCTCGTCAGCTCCGACGTAGTCCTCCCACATATCCGCCGTCCAATTTGCAAACCGTACTCGCTCGCTCTTTTCCGAGGGCCTCGCATAGAACACGGCAAAGCCTCGCAAAGCGTCGGGTGCGTGTGTTATTTCGTGCGGCTCGGTTGCGCAGTCGGTGGGGCGCAGCTTGTCTACTGTCAGGGCGGGGAGCGTGTTTATAATTTCGGTACAGTGCGAGAATATCTTCAGCCGATTTGCTATCAGTAGCTCCTTTACTGCAAGCCAGCCGCTTTCTCTGTCGTTAGAGGTTTTTGTGAAGCATACTCCGTATTCGGAGAAGATACTCGCCTTTGTACGTCCGCTCTCCTGCCCACGGCTCCAAAGGTCGGGGGGTGCGAGCGTTGCGTAAATGTCCTCGCCCCTCGGTGTCCTCTCGGTTATGGCGGCAGCCGCACGGCTGATAGGAAGCCCCGACTCGCAGTATTCACGGTAAACGTAGGCACAGCCGTCGGGCGCTACCGCTATCCAAAGGGTGGCAAGGCGGTCAAGACCGTAATCAATAGTTCGGTATTTGCGCCAGCCCTCGGGAATTTCAAAGGGTGTGATAACGTGGTCCTTATAGGAAAATTCCGAGAAATACTGACCCTCAAAAATATTCCAGTCACCGTTAAGCAGCGCCCGTCTTTCACGCTCGGGCAGAGCTAAAAGCCTATCTCGGTAGGTTGGGTCCTTTGATGTGAGAAAGCTGTTGTCGTCAAGAAAAGAGGGGATGAAAATTCTTTTCATACCGTCCTCGCCAAGAAAGCTTGTGCTCGGAGCTTTCGGGTCTACGAAGCGTCGCTTTACCCAGCTATGACCGATACCGCCGGGGTTGGTGGTGGATTTTATCTGCTTTGGGAAGCTGTTAGCTCCACGCACCCGTGATATAAGATAGATGTATTGCGACTCGGTAAAATGCGTAAGCTCATCAAAGCGGATGACGTCATATTCTGCGCTTTGATACTGATAAACGTCGTTTTCGGTTGCGCAATAGCCGAAATCAATAAATGAGCCGTTTTTGAATTTTCCCGTGTGGGAGGATGAGTTGTGAGTATAGATTTCTTTAGGGTAGAGAGATAAGCTTAAGCGTATGAGAGATTTGTCAAGCTCGGAAAATGTTCTGCGAAGTATGAGCTGACGGGATTTCGGGTATTTTACAGCGAACAGAAGCGCATCAACCATCTGACCGAATGATTTGCCGCCGCCTGCCGCACCGCCGAATAAAACCTCGTCCTCGGTAGCGTCCAAAAAGAGCTTTTGCTTTTTGGTAACCGAAAGCGGAAGCTTCATTCTTGCACCTCGAGCGTTATTGAAACCTCGCCCGTGCCGCCCTCTGTCTCCGAGTCGAGAAGATACTTTGTAAATGATGAGTCAAACCGCTTCGTCAACGCGCCGTCTATAAGATAATCTCTCCTGATTTCGTTGCATTCGGTGTATGCCTCGTCAAATTTTTTGTGTCCTCTGAAGCTCAAAAGCACAGCAAGCGTCGTGCCTATGCTTCTTGCAAATTTATCAAAGCTCGGCGGAGCGCCGCTCCCCTCATACGAGGAAAAATAGCAGTACATTTTCCTCGGCAGGTCATTGCTGTATTTCAGCCTTGCCATATTGTAATCTCTCCTTTCAAACGCAATTCATCTCTATCCGTGGTTGTAAGAGCGTCGGTTGCCACGGCTAAATGAGTATCCAAAGAGAATTTTCATTCGGTATAGAGGCTCATTTTTCGGTGTGGCTTCCGCCCTTACTTGCCGTCTTTTTTCTCGGCTACAAAGAAATAAAACGGCATATTGCGATTGGCGTAGCCTGCCGTTCGCATCTCGATTATACATCAAAAAATTCGCCGAGTAAGTATAGTTATATTCCAAACTTCAAGCGCTTTTAACAGCGCATTTTGTGCAAAATAGACAAACACCCCGCCCGAAAAGGGCGGGGCAGGTCGCTTCCGACTTTATATATATAAAGCAGTAGCGACTGTCAGCGCTGTCTATGCAATCACACGGCTTTAATTATAAAAAATACGAGGCACAGCTTTTTGCTGTGCCTCGTTTATCTTTTGTTTTTATTCTGTTTTTGAGGGTTGTGAGCGCTTCGGAAAAGCACCGCTGCGCAAGCCCTTAATCTTCTATATCCGTAAGCTTTGAAACCGTAGTGCCAAGAACCTCTGCAATTTTGAACAAGGTTTTTAGCGAAGGGCAGAAAAAGCAATTGGGCGCTTCAAGCTGCGAAACATAGCCGCAAGACAAATCGCACTCCTCTGCAAGCTCCTCCTGCGTCATCCCTTGTAGCTTTCTGTAATAAGCAATTTTTAAGCCTATTTTAATCAAATTCATTTTATATTGGCTATCTATCATTATGACCTCGCTGCAATTATATAATATTCGAAGCAAACTCGATATCCTAGTATTTGACAAAAACATTTTACCTTATTTACTTTTTAATTGTTATATGGTAAAATATAATAAACCTTATAAATTACATAAGGTTTGCTTCAACATTGAGGAGATAACTATGAAATTGCTTGTCGTGGGGTCAAGAAGTATTAAAGAATATGATTTGGAAAAACACGTTACGAAAGAAACAACAATGATTATTTCAGGGGGTGCTGGCGGAATAGACACGTTGGCGGAAGAATATGCGGATAAAAAACGTCTGTCAAAGCTTATTTTGCGTCCGCAGTATTCCCTTTACGGAAGAAGTGCTCCGCTCAAACGGAATGAGAAAATGGTAGAGCTTTGTGATATGGCATTGATAATATGGGACGGTTGCTCAAAAGGAACACGGTATACCATAAATTATGCGAATAAAATTGGCAGAAAAATAATTTTGATTACCGAGGAATAAGCTAAAACCAAAACGGAACGTAGAGTGCCAAAGGTAAGATAAACGGGGAACTTTTTAAGATTGATAAATGTTATAAAACAAAAAAGACAGAAAATGTAGAAACATTCTCTGTCCTTTTTTATTGGCAGGTAATATAGAATTTTACCGTAAAATGAAAACATTTATTTTCATTTTATTCGTTTTTGTCACATAACAATCTCATAAAGCTCCAAGAGGCGCTCCTCGATTTCGCTCTTTCTTTTGTCGATTTCGGCAGCTCTTACGTAGTCGCTTGCGGCAGAGCCGAAAAGCTCCTCGTCGAGTGCGGTTATCTCGGCTTCAAGCTTTTCTATCTCGGCTTCGGCACGTTCACGGCGCTTTTGCTCGCTTCTGCGCTTTGCATTTTCACGCTTGCGCTCCTCGTAGTCAAGCTTGGCGGCGGTGTCCGCCTTTTCCTCACGAATCTCCGAGCTTGACTCCTTTATTTTCGCACGTAGCTCAAGATATGCCGCAAAGGCATCGTCACCGTCCTCAAGGATGTAGTTAAGCGCACCGCCCGGGGTTTTGGGGTCAAGCTCGATTATCCTCGTTGCTATTCTGTTTATGAAATATCTGTCGTGCGATACCGCAACAATCGTACCGTCAAAGGCAAGCAGGGCATTTTCAAGCGCCTCGCAGGATGCCATATCCAGGTGGTTTGTCGGCTCGTCAAGCAGGAGCAAATTTACCTTTTTTAATACAAGCTTCGAGAGCGTCAGCCTTGCACGCTCACCGCCCGAAAGCGTCGAAATCGGCTTGTCCATATCCTCCTCACCAAAGAGAAAGAGTGCAAGTGTCGAGCGAAGCTCCAGATTCGTTTTGTCGGGGTATTCGTCACGAAGCTCGGAAAATACGGTTTTCGTAAGGTCAAGTCCACGGTTTTCCTGGTCGTAATAACCTATCTTAATATTGTAGCCAAGCTCGATTCTGCCGCCGAGCGGAGTGAGTCTGCCCATAATAAGCTTCATCAGAGTTGATTTTCCCGAGCCGTTTGGGCCGAGTATCATCACACGCTCGTCACGTCTTATAAGAGTGGAAAGGTTGCTGATGAGCTGTCTTTGTCCGTAGCCGAAGTTAAGCTCACGAATCGAAATTACGTCCCCGGCACTCTCGCCCTCACTTGCAAAGGATACACGCACCGTCCGCTCCGCACTCTTTGGCAGCTCGATTTTTTCCATTCTTGCAAGCTGTTTTTCCTTTGAGCGGATTGTAACGAAATTATGCTCTCTGTTACACCTGCGCTGAAATTCAATGTTTGCCTGAATTTTCTTTATAACCTTTTGCTGCTCACGGTAGCGCCGTTCAAGCGATGCGTTGTCGGCATCCTGCATTTCTCTTGCTATGCTGTAAGAGCCGTGATAAAGCTTCGCCTGACCGTGCTGTATGTTGAGCGTTTTTTCTGTGGTTTTGTCAAGAAAATATCTGTCGTGCGATATTATAAGCACCGTCTTTTTATATGATGAGATAAAGCCCTCAAGCCAGGCAAGTGCATCCGTGTCCAGGTGGTTTGTCGGCTCGTCGAGCATAAGTATATCAGGCTCGCTGACCAAAAGCCTTGCAAGAGCCAGTCGTGTATACTGACCGCCCGAGAGAGTTTCTATCCGTCTGTTTATAAGCTCCTCGTCAAAGCCGAGCCGCAAAAGCGTACTGCGGCACCTGCCACGAAATTCAAGTCCGCCCTCTTTTATAAAGCTCTCGTTCTGTGCGAGCAGTCTTGCCGAAAGCGTAATTGCCTCATCTGCCGCCGCCTCGGCGAGTGCCGCCTCGGTTTTTGCAATCTCGCCCTCAAGCGCTATAAGCCTTTGAAAGGCGGTATACAGATATTCGAGCGCTGTCAGCTCTCGTGGGAGCGCTGTCAGGTCGGGGTTCTGCTCCAGCATACCTACGGTAAGCCCCTTTTGTATATAAACTGCGCCGCCCGTGGGCGTATATTCATTTGTGATAATTCTGAACAGTGAGCTTTTTCCCGCCCCGTTCACGCCAACGATGCCAAGTCTCTCGCCCTCATTGAGTGAGAATGAAATATTCTTCAAAATCTCGTCCGTGCCAAAGGAAAGGCAAACGTCGCTTACCGATAATGCTATCATTTAAAATCTCCGATTTTTATGAAAAAAAGCTTCAGCCCCGATTGAGCCTTTGTTTTTCCTTTTATAATAGATATTCTATCACAAAGGTAGGAAAAAATCAATACGCAGGGTGGCATATTCGGATAAACTCGCAGGACGGCATATTCGGGCGGCTTCGACAGCGGCTTTAGCGCTCACCGTGGGGTAAAAATCAAATTTTGCCTGAAAGGTCAAGCTTTTGAAAAACACCGTCAGATTGACAGAGGGGGTACGTCAAATTGACAGACAATAATATAAGAGATAATAGAGAAACAAACATACATACATATATTCATCAAAAGAACGCGCGTGGGCGCAATCTTCGCCAAAGGCGCTTTATGACACGGCAGGTTTGCCGTAAGCTTGTTAATATCGGTTTTGGGTAAAATGCACAAAAATGCTAGCCGATTTAACAATTATTTTGTAGCTGTAATATACTTACTTTCTGCGTTTTTGCTGTTAAAATGTTCTTGTAAGAAAATTTCGGGAGAAATGCGGAAATGACACAAAAGTTTGATTTTAACTATAATATACGCAATTTTATGCTGGCGGAGCTTGGACTTGGCGGTCACGAGCTGCTTGTGTTTGCGGTGATATATTCATTTACAAAGGCTAATGCCGGGTGCTTTTACGGCTCGCAAAGCTACCTTGCACGTGCGTGCGGCCTGTCCTTAAGCACGGTTGGGCGTGTGTTGCAGAAGCTTGTTGAAAAAGGATGCGTAGAAAAATGCAGCTATGACAAGCGCATAGGCTACCGAAGCACAAAGGATGCGGGGGATTGCCGCTATGATGATGTTGAAGCGCCGCCGAATGATGCCGAGCTGCTGCTGCCGTCAGCAGAGCGATTGGAAAAGCTCGGATTAAATGCGCTGGATATTATTGATATGAATTCGCCCCACCCGAAATATGAATTTCACAACGTCGGCAGACACGAGCTTGTCAGTATGACTGCCGAGCAGTACAGTAGACTAACAAAGCTTGTCGCCCCCGATAAGCTGGCTGTTTACATCACCAAGCTCGAGCTGTTGATAAGAGATAAAGGCTACCGCACGTTCAACTCGTATAAAACAATTAAAAAGTGGATTTATGAGGACACAGGGGTGTGAGGCGTGACTAGCCTCCCTCTTGAGGGAGGGTAGCGAAGCGGCAGAAGGGTAGTGAATGGCATAGATAATGCCGGAGCCGTTCTGTGACCGAGCCGCGGCGAGAACCGCTTGCGGTGGAAGGAGTCCTAAACTCCCTCAGTCTCGCAAGCTCGACAGCTCCCTCGGGGATGGAGCCTGAATGGAAGGAGTCCGTTCCGTGACCGATCCGCTGCGAGATGAAATCCTTTCGGTCCACAAATGCTCGGCTTCGCCAAGCTTGAAATGACCTTGCGGTCCCCAAATTCTTGGCTTCATCCAAGGCGAGCCTTGGATATCATCTGAACGAAAACAAGCGCCTCATCCGTCATACTCGCTGACGCCCTCGCTCGTACGACACCTTCCCCCACCGGGGAAGGCACATAAGATTTCACCGTGCGGCTTGACGTACGATATCACCTGAACAAAGTGAAGATATCACCGTGGCTCTGCCGGGGTTGCCTCGTTTGGTTATTCCGCATAAAATGCATAAATATGCGAAAATTCGAGTTTATGCAACGCTAAATAAGTTTGCGAGGGCGTGCGCAGGGGCAAAAACTTTAACTTGAAAATTCATTATTCTAAAATAAAAGAGACTTTATTTGGTTAAAATGCACAAAAAAACGTAAAAATCACCGCGAAATGAATAAAAATGCAACAAAAATGAATTTTTTTGCAAAAAAGCTTGACTTTATGCGTTGTGGGGTGTATAATTGTGTCATCAAAACAAAAACGGAGAAAATCCGAAAAGGAGAAAAAACAATGAAAAAAATTATTTCGCTCATTCTTGCACTTGCCGTTATGGTTGGCGCAGCCTTTGCACTCACATCATGCTTTTCCAGTGAAGATAAAATCATAGTTCGTACAAACGCATATTTCGCTCCCTTTGAGTACTATGACGGAACAGAAATCGTAGGCGTTGACGTAGATATTATGGCGCTCGTTGGTGAAAAGCTCGGTAAGGAAATCGTTTGGAAAGACGGTGACTTCGGTACTATTATCGACAACGTAGCAGAGGGTACAATAGCAGATTGCGGCGCAGCAGGTATCACAATTACCGAAGCTCGTCAGGAAAAGGTTGCATTCTCCAACCCCTATTACACTTCTATTCAGTACGTAGTTGTTCCCGACAGCGTAGAAGTTGCTACCAAGACTTTTAACGGTGTTGAGTACATAGTTTGGGAAGCTCTTGCAGGACTTAAGGTTGCTACCCAGATAGACACTACCGGTTGGATTTACACAGACGGTGAGATTAACGCTACCGAGGATAACGATTACGGCTATGCAGGTGTTCTTTACGGAACAGATACCGACCACGTCGAGATGCCTGATGCGCAGGCGGCTGTTGACGCTCTTGAGGTTACAGCAGACGTGTTCATCATCGACCAGCTTCCCGCACAGTACCTTGTAGCAAACTCCTCCAAGTCACTCAATGCTTATCCTCTTTACTACTCGGGTGAGACCGATGCTGATGACGCTCCTGTTGAAGAGCAGTACGCTATCTGCGTAACCAAGGGTAACGACGAGCTTCTTGAAGCTATCAACGCAGTTCTTGCCGAGCTTGGCGATGAGCAGATTCTCGAGATGGTTATGGAGCATATGGGACTTAACGACGAAGAATAATAAACTAAAAGAAAAAGAACCGTGCCCTCGGCACAGTTCTTTTTCCGTGTTATAAAGGAAATTATAATGGGCTTTTTTGCTGAAATATGGGAGCTGTTAAGCTCCGAAAAATATATGAGTATGCTGTTTACCGGCCTTGGTACAACGCTGCTCGTATCGGTCTTTGCAGCCGTGCTTGGTCTGCTTATCGGAACTGTCGTAGCGCTCGTTGCGATTTCGCCTAATTCGGCGGTTATGAAGCTTCCGAAGATTATTTGTAAAGTATACGTTACAATAATAAGGGGTACGCCCATGGCGCTTCAGCTCTTTATTATGATGTATGCGATTTTTGCTATTCGTGGATTCCCCGAACAGATAACGGCTATTCTTGCCTTTGGTATAAACTCCGGCGCATACGTTTCAGAGAGCATCAGGGGTGGTATTTTGTCGGTTGATAGAGGACAGACCGAGGCGGGCCGTGCTCTTGGACTTCCGAGCGGAATTACGCTTATCAAGATTGTTATTCCGCAGGCGATAAAAAACGTTATCCCCGCTATCGGTAACGAGCTTATAGCCTTGATAAAGGAAACCTCGATAGTCAGTATGATAGGTATGTACGACCTTACCCAAGCGGCAAAGGTTATAGGCGCAGGTAACAATATGGCGAGCTACATCGTTCCGATGTCGGTAGCTGCCTGCTTCTATCTTGCAATAGTATATGCGCTCACGTTTGGAATTAAGGCGATAGAAAAGCGTTTGCGCGCGGCGGACGGAAGGTGATACGAATATGAAAGATGCAGTAAATTCAAATAACACAGCTCCGCTTTTTTCGATTGAAAATCTTCAAAAGAAATTCGGCGACCACGAGGTACTCAAGAGCATAAATCTTGACATACATAACGGTGAGCGTATAGCGATTATAGGACCGTCGGGATGCGGAAAATCCACGTTTTTGCGTTGTATTAACTGTATGGAAGACCCAAGCGGCGGCTCGATAATCTTCGACGGTGTTGACATTGCCGATATGAGCGTTGATATAAATATCCACCGTGAAAAAATAGGAATGGTATTCCAGCAGTTTAACCTCTTTCACAACAAGACGGTTATCGAGAATATAATGCTCGCACCCGTGTATTTGCAGACAAAGCGCCTCAAAGCATTAAAACGCAAGAATTTGTGGTATAAGCTGACAAAAAGACCCGAAAAAATAGTCGAGCCGGACACCACCGTCGAGAAAATCAAGGAAAATGCGAAAGCACGTGCATACGAGCTTCTTGAGCGCATAGGCCTCACCGAAAAGGCAAACGTCTATCCCTCGACGCTCTCTGGCGGTCAGAAGCAGAGAATAGCAATTGTCAGAGCACTTGCGATGAACCCCCAGGTTATACTCTTTGATGAGCCGACCTCGGCACTCGACCCCGAAATGGTAGGCGAGGTTCTTGACCTTATAAAGGAGCTTGCAAACGAGGGTATGACAATGGTTATCGTTACCCACGAAATGGGCTTTGCCAAAGAGGTTGCTGGCAGAATTCTCTTTATGGACGGCGGCATTATAGCCGAGGAGGGAACACCCGACGAGGTGTTTAATCATCCGAAAAATCAGAGGTTGCAGGAATTCTTAAGCAAGGTTCTCTGATTCCGTGATGCCATATTTGCCAAGACCGAAAAAGTCCGAGAATAAATAAAAAATTCAATTTACTCGGCGAAAAAACTGTAAGACAATAAGATGTTGAATTTCTTCGAAATTCTTCGATATTTATGGACTTTTTCTACCGCCGTTTTCGGGACTCGACGTACCCTTGTACGCCTCACGCCCCGAAAGCGGCGCTTCTTGTCTAAATCTGCCTATCCCGGAATATCGGGCTGACGCATTTAGGCATAACCGAATAAAAAACAAGGGGTATTGTGAAAAACACAGTACCCCTATGACTTTATTTGTAAACCCGAGGAAATCAAGGTCGGAAACCTACGGTTTTCCTCTTACTGAATTGGTTTTTCGTTCTATCTCCGTTCAGCCTCCATCTTTGAGGGAAGGGGACCGCTTGCGGTGGAAGGAGTCGCTGTACCCTCGTACAGCTTCTCGCTGCGGCTCGGTCACGCTCGGGGTCTTACAGTCCACCGGACTGTAATTCAATACCCTCGCGCCGCTTCGCTACGCTCGTCAGCCGACGATTTCTGCTCTAAATCCGTTCGCCCGTGATGCCATATTTGCCAAGACCGAAAAAGTCCGTTTTTCACGTAGCAACAGACATTCTCAACCGCCATTCTTGACAGAGAAAAGATTAAATAAGACGTTGAATTTCTGCGAAATTCTTTGATATTTATGGACTTTTTCTACCGGTATGATTTAAAACAGTAAAACACAAAACCTGCGACTTGGTATCGCAGGTTTTTCCTTTTGTTTTTAGTTGTCTGCTTCTAAAATTTTGAGAAGCTTTTGGAAGTTGTCAGGGAATTCGCACTCAAAGGTCATTCTCTCTTTTGTCCTCGGATGCGTCAGGGTGAGCGCTCTTGCGTGTAATGCCTGGCCGTCGAGCAGTGCGTGATGCTCCTTTTCAAATCGGGTTTTTGTGCTGCCGTAAAGCTCGTCACCGATGAGCGGATGCCCGATGTGCGCCATATGAACACGAATCTGGTGCGTTCTTCCGGTTTCAAGATAGAGCCGCAGGTGGGTAAGCCCCTCAAAGCGCTCGACAACCTCGTAATGCGTCGTCGCATCTCTTGCGCCTGCCGCTCCCTCGGGCAGTACAGCCATTTTTTTGCGGTCTATCGGATGTCTGCCGATATGTCCTGTGACCGTGCCGCTATCATCACGAAATCCGCCCTTGACTATGGCGTGATATTCACGCACGATTCCGTGGTATTTCAGCTCCTCGGAGAGCGCCGTATGAGCAAAATCGTTTTTCGCAACCACCAAAAGGCCGCTTGTATCCTTGTCAATTCTATGCACGATTCCGGGGCGCATAACACCGCCAATGCCCGAAAGCGAATCACGGCAGTAATACAGAAGCGCATTGACAAGCGTGCCGGAGTAGTTGCCCGGGGCGGGGTGTACTACCATACCCGACGGCTTGTTTATCACGATTATGTCCTCGTCCTCAAAAACCACGTCGAGCGGAATATCCTCGGCCTCGGCCTCGTATTCCCTCGGTGCGTCCTCTGTAAGCTCTATTATCTCACCGCCCAAAAGCGTGTGCTTTTTTTCTAAAACCACCTCTCCGTTTACCAGAACTCTGCCGTCCTCTATCGCACGGACTGCCGCACTTCTCGAAAGCTCTGTAACCGAAGATATGTATGAATCAAGGCGAATTGCGCCTGAAATGTCAACAATAAGTGTCATTTTTTGGCTTTCACCTCTTTTACAATGTCAAGCACGAGAGCCAAAACAAGAAGTCCCGAACCAACACAAACGAAGCTGTCAGCTCCGTTGAATATAGCGAAATTAATAAGTCTGAAATCAATAAAATCGACAACGTATCCGAGTGCCGTGCGGTCTATCATATTGCCGATACCGCCGCCGATTATCATCGAGATTGACACCGAGTAAAGCATATTTTCGCACTTTCCGAGAAGCAGGTAAATCAAAAGCCCGATTATCAAAACCGTGGATACCGTCATAAAAATCCATCTTTGGTCGGCAAACATACCGAAAGCCGCACCTCGGTTTTCGTGATAGGTCAGGTGCAAAGCGCCCTCAATCAGCGGGCAGGTCGGAATAGGCTTTAAAAATTTTACCGCAAGAAGCTTGGTCAGCTGGTCGAGTATAATTGCAAGCGCTATTACGGACAATGAGATAAAAAGCTCACGTCTTTTAATTTTGAAAGGCGCACGCAGTTTTTGCAGTATATCCTTTATCGGTTTCATAACTTTCTCCTTTTTTTGACTGTGGAGTGTGGTTCATTCTAGGATTGCAAAGCAATCATTTGTGGCTTGGCGAATGAAATAATCCCTTAATGCCGAAAGGCATTTCACGATTGCAAAGCAATCATTTGGGCCTTGGCGAAGCCGAGCATTTGGTGACCGCAAGGTCATTTGTGGCTTGGCGAAGTCAAGCATTTCATTGCCGCCCGTGGCGGCTTATCCTATATCGTTGGTAAGAACAGTTGTATTATAAACAGCAGAAAATATGCTGTGGGCAGGGCGAGGTCAAACGGCATACTGTTATCAAAGCCGAAAGCCGACATAACAGCACGTACGGGCGCAACGACAGGCTCGCTCAAAATGCAGGTGAATATATAAATTTTGCTATTCTCCGGCTCTACGAAAAGCGGCAAAATCATACGCAGCGCCATAGCGTATGAGGTGACCGTCAGGGCAAGAGAAACCACTCGGGCAATTATATCAAGGATTAACAAGTTAAAGCTCCCCCAAAAAAAGCAGAGCCGTCACAAAGCTTTGTGTTTGCGACAGCTCTGTCTGTAGCTGTTCAGAATTTTTGCGACGGCTCGTTTGCCGCCGTCTTACGTAGCTTTACCGATAATCAGTCGGTTATGTCTATGTTGTGAGGTGTGATTATATATGTGCCGGGAGAAACGTTCTTTATATCTCCGCCGAGCGAATAGGTAACACCGTTGAGGAAGTCGAGCATACGCACGCCTGCCGATTTATCCATAAGCTCCATATTCAAAACGACAGTGCAGCCGTCGAGAAGATAGTCGGCAATAGTGCTGACGTCGGCAAATTTTTCAGGTCTTGTCACCTTAAGCTCTATGTTGGCGGGGTTTGCCGCAGGAGCTGCTGTCTGCTCGAGCGTCGGCTCGGGCTTTGTTTCTATATCCTCGGTTACGCTTTCGGTAAAGGATTTGAACTTGATTTCCTCCTCGGAGGATTTTTTGTTAAGCTTTTCTGCGAGTCTTTCAAACATTTTAATTACTCCTTACTTTATGAATAACCTACGCCCGATGCGGACGAGTGTAGAGCCCTCCTCAATTGCGATACGGTAGCTGTCGCTCATACCCATTGAGAGGATTCCGCCGCCCGAAAAGCCGTAGCGTGAATTTAAATCATCATATATATTTTTAGCAAGACGGAAATACGGACGAATATCCTCGCTGTTTTCACATACCGGCCCTATCGTCATAATTCCCCGTGGCTGCAGGTTTTGGAATTTTTTCACTTCAAGCAAAAAGCTCTCCGCCTCCTCGGGCAAAATTCCGCCCTTTGCCGCCTCTTTTGCCGAATTGATTTCGATAAGAACAGGCACGGTTATACCGCGCGCAGCGGCTTCCTTATCAATAGCCTCGGCAAGGCGAATGCTGTCGAGCGAATGAACGACGTCAGCACAGCTTACGACGATTTTTGCCTTATTGCGCTGAATAGAGCCGATAGCGTGCATCCTTGATGAAAGAGCGTTCGCACCGAGAAGCTCGGCTCTTGCACGAAGCATCTGCGGTCTGTTTTCACCGATATCCGAAGCGCCGCTTTTGCAAAGCGCCAAAACCTCCTCATCCGTAGCGCTCTTGGTAACAGCGACGAGCGTCACGGCGGTGTCCGAATATTTTTTCGAAAGCTCGGCAATCTCACCGAGTGTTTCGTCAAAATTTCTTTTTACGTATCCTAAATCCAATCTAAACTCCTGTGTAATGCGAAAAATGCGCATATCGGTGACAAAATTCCTGCTTTTTTGTGCATATCGCACAGCTTTTTTGGAAAGTGTACCCCGTGAATCAATTATACCACATACCGAGTCTTGATTTCAAGTATTTTACAAAAATATTTTACCTTGACAAATATTCTCTTATTATTTATAATTAAAGGAGACGATTTTTCGAGGAGGTGATTCTATGCGTGAAAGAAGACCTGCACTGTGGGCTACGCTGCTTATTACGGTAACCTTGTTTTTTGCCGTGCTGGTTGGTATCATATACGAGGATTTCAGGGCGGCGAGCGAATACGAAAAAAATTATCAGATGATGCAGGACGAGCTTGTAAGCTCGGGGCTTGTCTCCGAACAGATAGCGCTGGAGCGTGAAATAAAGCTGCTTTCGGATAAGGAATCAAAAAGAATTCCGACAATCACCTTTCTTTGCAGAACACCGCACAGACTCGTTTATGATTCGATAAAGCCTGTAATGGCAACCTTTGGTATGACGGGTACTATCTGCTTATCAAACGCATCATTGCCGGGCGATAGCCTGAATATGACGGTGAAGCAATACCAGAGTATGCTTACGGCAGGATTTTCCTCGGCTGTTCTTTACGACGGCTCGGCGGCGCTTGACGCTTATCTTACCGAGCTTCGGGGTAAGACAGCGGAGCTTGGAATTAGCTTTCCAAAGACTCTTTACGTCTACGGTGAGGTAGAGGAAAAGCCCTACTATATGTTCGAATACGACCGAAAAGGTAAACCAATATTTACAGAAGAGATAAAAACCGTACTTGATGCGCACGGAATTGAGCACGTAATTCAGGAAACCTATGAAAGAAAAATAGTATCCTATCAGAACTTCTACGAGCCGCTTACCTATTGCGAGGCGCTCGGCTTTAACTCGTCGGGAAAGCTTTCGAAGAATTCATTCCTCGAGACGCTCAAGAGCCGCGGAGCTTTGGTATTTTCGGTTCAGTTTGAGCTTGACAGAAAGAATTACGGCTACGGAGCGCATTACGGAGATTACAGCTCGGAAAACTCGGGAAGTGACGAAACGACGAGCGACGATTTTTTGCGTATGCTGGATACGGTATACGATTACGGTGACGGTATAAAAATTACCGACGTTCCCTCGGTTTCTGATTACCGAGAGAAGTTTAACAGCGAGCTTCAGCTTGACAGCGAAACGGATAAAAGACTTGCGCAGTTAGAGCTTCGGCTTTTGGAGGTTAAGCGTGAAATTGCCGCAATAAGGGCAAAATACGGTGAGTAAAGAGGAGCTATGCACGAAAAAGTAAACGGTACAGACCTGCCATCGGTTATGGCTCTTGCCTATCTTGGCGATGCCGCCCATTCGCTTTACGTGAGGCGGATGCTCGTCGGGCGGGGGATTTCAAAATCGGGAGAGCTTAATACCGAGGCGCAAAAATACGTTACCGCCGAGCGCCAGGCAGAGCTGATGAAGAAAATAAAGTCGGAGCTTTTACCCGACGAATATGAGGTATACAAAAGGGCGGAAAACTCAACCCACCTGAACAAGCCGAAGCACGCGCGACTTGCCGATTACCGTATGGCTACGGGATTTGAGGCGGTTGTCGGAATGCTCGAATGGCTGGGTGACAGAGAGCGGCTTGATTACTTAATGAATATTGCACACGAAGAAGGAATACAAAATGATACAGAAGATTAAAGGCACAATGGACATACTTCCCGGCGAAACCCCTCTTTTCAGATACGTTGAGGGAATAATGAGGGAGGAAGCTGAAAAATACGGTTACGGAGAAATTCGTACTCCTACCTTTGAGAACACCGAGCTTTTCGTAAGAGGTGTCGGTGATACCACGGACGTGGTGCAAAAGGAGATGTACACGTTTGCTGACAGAGAGGAAAACCGCTCTATTTCTCTGCGCCCCGAAGGTACAGCCTCGGTTGCCAGAGCGATAATCGAAAACGGCAAATGCTCCGACCCGATGCCGCTCAAATATTACTACATTATATCCTGCTTCAGACACGAAAAGCCGCAGGCGGGAAGAAGCCGTGAGTTTTTCCAGTTCGGTACGGAAATGTTCGGCTCGACAAATCCGACCTCGGATGCCACAGCGATAGCACTTGCCGCATCCGTTATAAAAAGACTCGGACTTAAAAACGTAAAGCTCCATATCAACTCGATAGGCTGTAAGACCTGCCGCCCCTCATACCGTGAGGCGCTCGTTTCTTATTTCACCGAGCGTGAGGAGTGCCTTTGCGATACCTGCCGTGACAGACTTAAAAAGAACCCCCTGCGTCTTCTTGACTGCAAGGTGGACGCTTGTCACAAAATAGCCGCATCAGCACCCAAAACCGTTGAGCATCTTTGCGAGGGCTGTGCGCACGACTTTGATATGCTGAAAGCCGCCCTTGACGAAATGGGTATTGAATACGTTGTCGATACGGGAATTGTAAGAGGACTTGATTATTACACGGGCGCTGTGTTTGAGTTTATTGCCGAGGGCATTGGCGCACAGTCCACGGTTTGCGGCGGCGGCAGATACGACGGCCTCGTTGAATCTCTTGGCGGCCCGTCTCTTTCGGGTATCGGCTTCGGTATGGGTATAACGAGAATTATCCTCGCTATGCGTGAGGCAGGTGTTGATAAAATAGAGGAAAAGCGCCCGAAGCTCTATATTGCGGCTCTCGGTGAGCGTGCAATGATAAAGGCTCTCGGTATTGTCGAGCGTCAGCGTCAGTCGGGTGTTTATGCCGAGTGCGACATTGTCGGCAGAAGCCTTAAGGCGCAGATGAAATATGCCAACAAAATCGGTGCAGAGTACACCCTGATTATCGGTGACTCGGAAATTGATGCTGGCCGTGCGCCGCTTCGAAATATGCAGGACGGCACACAGAGCGAGGTAGAGCTTGAAAGCTTTACGCTTGAGCAGTAAATTACCTCGTGAAACGACCTTGCGGTCCCCAAATGCTTGACTTCGCCAAGCCCCAAAAGATTGCTCCGCAATCGTGAAATGACCTTGGCGGATGAAATCTTTTTCGCAGGTTAGTTAATGTGCTGAATTGCACCAAAAGGAGAAAATATGAGCAAAAACAGAAACGACTTTTTGCCTGTGTCAGCTGATGACGTTAGGGCAAGAAATTGGTCGGACGTTGATTTTGTATACGTAACGGGTGATTCATACGTGGATCATCCGTCTTTTGGCGCTGCTATAATAACGAGAGTTCTTGAAGCGGCAGGCTTCCGTGTTGCAATTCTTGCACAGCCTGATTACAAGAGCTGTGCGGATTTTAAACGGTTTGGTAAACCAAAGTTGGCATTTTTGGTGTCATCAGGCAATATTGACTCAATGGTTGCTCATTACACGGTGTCCAAAAAGCGCCGTGGCTACGACTATTATACCGCAGGCGGTGTAATGGGAAAGCGCCCTGACCGTGCGATTATCGTTTACTGTAACAGAATACGTGAGGCATACGGAGACGTGCCGATTATCATCGGCGGACTTGAAGCGTCGCTGCGCCGCTTTGCGCATTACGACTACTGGGACGACAAGGTGCGCCGCAGTATTCTTGTTGACTCACGGGCTGATATTCTGACCTACGGTATGGGCGAAAATATAATTCTTCGGATAGCTGAGCTTCTTTCACGAGGTGTGCCGGTGAAGAAAATCAGAGACGTGCGCGGCACGGTCTATCTTGCAGGACGTGACGAGAGGGTACACTTCGAGTCGGCTTGTGTCGGAGATTACGACGAATTAAAATCTGACAAGCGCCTTTATGCAAAAGCGTTTGCCATTCAGTATAAAAACACGGATTCGGTGCGTGGCAAGGCTGTAATCGAATATTACGGTGACAAAATGCTCGTGCAGAATCCGCCTATGCCGCCGCTTGAGCGTGAGGAGCTTGACCGTGTATATGCTTTGCCGTATGCCAGGGATTATCACCCCGACTACGAGCCGCTTGGCGGTGTACCTGCAATCACCGAGGTGAAGTTCTCGATAACGCACAACCGCGGTTGCTTTGGCGCTTGTAACTTCTGCGCTATCGCATTTCATCAGGGGCGAGAGGTGCGCTCACGAAGCGAGGCGAGCGTTGTTGCCGAGGCAAGGCTGATATCCGAGATGCCCGACTTTAAGGGCTACATAAACGACGTTGGCGGCCCTACGGCAAATTTCAGATACCCCTCGTGTAAGCTGCAAAAAAATAACGGTGTGTGTCCGAGCAAAAAATGCCTTGCTCCAACCCCTTGCAAAAATCTTGAGGTTTCGCACACCGAATATGCGCATATCCTTTCGGAAATTGAAAAGCTTCCTAAAGTGAAAAAGGTGTTCGTGCGTTCGGGAATCAGATTTGACTACCTTATATATGACAGTGACGACAGCTTCTTCCGTCAGCTTGTCGAGCGCCACGTTTCAGGACAGCTTAAGGTTGCCCCCGAGCATTGCGCAAACGGTGCGCTTCTTATGATGGGCAAGCCGTCCGTCGAGGTCTTTGAAAAATTCAAGACACGCTTTTTCAAGCTTACAAAGGAAGCGGGGCTTGAGCAGTATCTTGTGCCGTATCTTATGTCGAGCCACCCCGGCGCAACTATGAATGACGCTGTTGAAATGGCGCTCTGGCTTAAAAAATGGGGATATTCCCCAGAGCAGGTGCAGGATTTTTATCCCACCCCCGGCACGATTTCGACGGTTATGTACTTTACGGGAATACACCCGATGACAGGAAAGAGCGTTTACGTCACTACCGACTATCACGAAAAGCAGCTCCAGCGTGCGCTGCTCCAATTCTCAAAGCCTGAAAATGCAAATCTTGTGCGTGAGGCGCTGAAGCTTGCGGGGCGTGAGGAGCTTATCGGCAACGGTGCGGAATGTCTTGTCAGACCTGCATTCGGCGGCGGAAGATTTGAGCCGCGCGGAAAAAAGCCGACAGCGCCAAGAGATAAAAGCCACAGCTCGGGCAGGAGCGGAAAATCCAAGCTCCAAAGAGTTTTCGGTGACGAATCTGTGCGAATTCTCGGTGAGGCGGAAAGGCTCTCACGGGGCAATTCACGCTCAAAATTGTCCAAAGATAACAAAAAAACCAAAAAAAGCGGAAAAGCTTTGTCAAAACCTACAAAAATTACAAAAAAGAGCGTAAAAAAACGCTGACTTTCAAAAATTCCGCACTTTTTACGAACTTGCGGAGCGGAAAAAACAAAGCAGAAGCAAAAAATGCAAAATGCGACGTGGGGCGGTGCCCCGCTCCTTGTAACAGCGAAAAAACGGAAAAGTGAAGCTTTTGAGTATTGCACAGCAAAGACGGGGCAGAAAGCTCCACGCTGTGGAAAACTCGGGGCGATTTTCCCCAAAAGCAGGAAATTACTCGCTTTTTTCGCTTTTTTCGACAAAAAGTTTTCCACATTTTCAACAAACCGAATTGTGGAAAATCAAAAAAATCAGCTTTTCGATTTTGCTCAAAATATAGGAATTTGAGTGAAAGTCGGGGCGGATATAATTTGTATTTGTGTGTCGATTGAATGAAAGAATGTCGACCTGATGAATATTTAAGTGGTAAAAAATACGAAACGCTTCGGCAGCTTATGAAAAGGGTGTCGGGCGATATAAATCGGAGCGTTTACGGCTTCCGCATTTAAAGATTGGTAAACGAGGTACAAAATGCAACAGCTCGAACAAAGATACATTGACCTGAAGCGTCAGCTTTTCAGAAAAATATACGGAAAACGGCTCAACAGATGGCAGTACGAAACCGTCTTTACCGTAAACGGGCCTCTGCTTGTTCTGGCGGGTGCGGGTAGCGGCAAAACAACCGTGCTTGTCAACAGAATTGCATATCTTATAAAGTACGGTAACGCCTATTTTTCAGAGGCTGTTCCTGTGGGACTTACGAAAACTACGGTTGATGCGCTCGAGTATGCGCAAAACAATATGTCGGATGAGGAAATTTCCGAGATTTTGAGGGGATTTGCAGAAAGTCCTGCCGCCCCCTGGTCGGTTCTTGCGATAACCTTTACGAATAAGGCGGCCCGTGAAATCAAGGATAGGCTCTCTCTTGCACTTTCGGATACGGGAGCTGCGGATGCCGTGTGGTCGGGTACGTTCCACTCGGTTTGTCTGCGTATTTTGCGCAAATTTGCCTCAAGGCTCGGCTACCGAGAGGGATTTTCGATTTACGATACCGACGACAAAAAGCGTATGCTCACGCTCTGTATGAAGGAGCTTGGCATTGACGAAAAACGGCTTGACGTAAAATCTGTTGCAAACGCTATCAGTATGGCAAAGGACAGGCTCGTCGGCCCCTCTGATTATCCGATAGACAACGACCCAAGAGCAAAGGACATAATCTCGATTTACAAGCTTTATCAGCATAAGATGATGGAGTATAACGCAGTCGATTTTGACGACATTATTATGCGCACGGTACAGCTTCTCGAAAAAGAGAGTGACGTGCGGCAGTATTACCAGAACAAGTTTAAATACGTGCTTGTCGATGAGTATCAGGACACAAACCATGCGCAATTCGTGCTGACAAAGCTGCTTTCTGACGGATACAGAAATATAATGGTTGTGGGTGATGATGACCAGAGCATTTATGCATTCCGAGGCGCAACCGTTGAGAATATTCTCGACTTTGACAAGACCTACCCGGATGCAAAGGTTGTAAAGCTTGAACAGAATTACCGCTCTACCGAAACCATACTTAATGCGGCAAATGCGGTTATTCATAATAATGATAAAAGACATCAGAAAAAGCTGTGGTGCGATAAGGGCGAGGGCGACAAAATCCTGCTTATCGAGGCGCAGAATCAGCACGAGGAGGGTAAGCTGATAATTGATAAGATTATCAGCGGTGTCAAGGAGGGCAGAAAATATTCGGATTACGCTGTCCTTTACCGCATAAACGAGCTTGCCCGCTCGCTTGAAACAAGCTTTACGAAAAGCGGAATTCCGTACCGCATACTCGGCGGACTTCGCTTCTATGACCGCAAGGAAATAAAGGATATTATAGCGTATCTTGTACTGCTTGTGTCTGATAACGATAATTTAAGACTCAAGCGAGTAATAAACGAGCCAAAGCGCAAAATCGGTGATGCGACGGTTGCGGCAATTGAGGAAATTGCTACCATTGAGGGTGAGCCGATGCTCTCCGTCCTGCGGCGCGCGGCAGAATACACGGCACTTGCAAAGAGCGCAGACAGGCTTTCGGGCTTTGCCGCTCTTATCGACAGAATACGTGCAATGGACAAAACCCCATCCGAGCTTATATCCGAGGTGTTTGAGGCGAGCGGCTACCGTGCAATGCTTGACTCGGAGGGCTTTGAGGGAGAGGGCAAGTCTGCCAACGTCAAGGAGCTTATAAGTGCGGCGGTTGAGTATGAGCACAGAATTGCCGACAAGGGAGATACCCCGACGCTTATCGGTTTTCTTGAGGAAATTTCGCTTGTCAGCGACGTTGACAAGTATGATGAAAATGCCGATGCCGTCGTCCTGATGACAATCCACTCGGCAAAGGGACTTGAATTCCCCTGCGTGTTTATCGCAGGTATGGAGGACGGAATTTTCCCCTCACAGCAGAATTTATTTGATAAGGAAGCTATGTGCGAGGAGCGAAGACTCGCCTACGTTGCAATCACAAGAGCAAAGGAAAAGCTTTATATAACCTACGCAACAGACCGCATCCTCTACGGCAGAAGCGCAAGAAACCGTCTTTCGCAGTTTGTGCGTGAGGAGCTTCCGAAAAATCTTATGACTCTTATGACACCAAAGCGCAAATTCCCGCTTGGCAGCTATACGGGTGCGACAGCGAGCGGCGGTGGCGGCTATTCCTCGCACACAGAGGGCAGCGACTATATGCGTGAGATGCGACGTGCGCCATCACTCTCAACAGCAGCTCCAAAGCCGCGCGGTGCGGGTAGCTTCGGTGTTGAAAAGCTTATGCCCGGCACGAGGGTTTCGCACCCGATATTCGGCAGCGGTGTTATAGCCTCTGCCAAGGATATGGGCGGTGACGTGCTGTATGAGGTAAGGTTTGATTCGGGCGAGACGAAAAGACTTATGGCGACCTACGCAAAGCTTACCAAAATATAAATAAAGAACGCAAAAAAACGGAGCAAAGACCGCTCCGGGGGATTCACGGAAAAAGCGAAGAACCCCAAAAACGGAGCAAAGACTGCTCCGGGGGATTCTCGAAAAAAGCGAAGAACCAAAAAACGAAGCAAAGACCGCTCCGGGGGATTCTCGAAAAAAGCGAAGAACCCAAAAAAACGGAGCAAGGACTGCTCCCCCGAATTTTCTAACAAAAGCAAAGAACGCAAAAAAAACGGAGGCAAAAATGATCAGAGGTTGTATATTTGACCTTGACGGCACTTTGATTTATACAATAGACACAATCGCACATTATGTAAACAAAACATTTCAAAAATACGGCATAGGACAATTGACGGCGGCAGAAATTCTCCCCATAATTGGCAAGGGCGCACGTGATTTGATAGAGAAATGTATGAGGCGTGTCGGCGGATATACAACGGCTGAATTTTTCGAAACCGTCTTTGCGGATTACAAGGCGGCATACGACTCGCAGACGAATTATCTATCCGAGCCGTATGACGGCATACGTGAGCTTATCTGTGAGCTTATGGCTCGTGGGATAAAGCTTGGAATACTCTCGAATAAACAGCACAGCGCAACCGTGGCGATAGCAAAGCACTTTTTTGGCGATGACTTTGATTTGGTCTACGGTGCGGTTGACGGCTGTCCCCTGAAGCCCGACCCTGCTATGCTCAATATGATGATAGAGGCATTCGGACTTGAAAAGGGCGAGGTTGCGTATTTCGGAGATATGGAATCGGATATAGTAACGGGTAAAAATGCGGGTGTCGGACTTGTCGGTGCGGTAGCTTGGGGATATCAGAAAAAAGAGGAGCTTCTTACCCTTGGCGCTGACAGAGTGTTTGACTGTCCTGCCGATATAGCAGAGGTAATTTCGTGAGAGCTACAAGAAAAATTTTGACGGCATTTTTGCTCGTTATACTGATTTTTAATCTCACCTGTTGCGGTGATAAGAATTCTTATCAGCACTGTGAAATGATTATTTCCTTGCCCGACGGATATGAGGCGGTTTCGCCCGACGAGCCGTTTATCATATACGACGCTTCGGGTGCGGCAAACATATTTACGCTTTCAAACGTCGGCAGTATTGATATGGCATTTATGGATTCGGTATCGGTTGTATCGCTTTGCAGAATTTCCAAAGAGGCGGCTTATGACGAGGGGATACCCCCGATTATGTCACAGCTTGAATTTGCAAAATTTTATCTTGGCACAAGCGGGGTTGTCGCCAAGGTTATGACGCACTTGGATATACCCTATTACACTTACACAAAAACCAGCGACAGCGGCGGTGAATTTAATTTTCTTATGACCTTTTACACCACGCCAAACGCATATTTTATAGTTTCGTATATTACGACGGCAGACAGAGCTTCGGCACAAAAGGAGAGCTTTCTTGATATTGCAGAGCGTGTCAGCTTCGAGTAATAAGCTTGATTTTTTGTTTTGAGAGGTTTGTATGAAAAAAATATTTTTTGTACTTGGGATGCTCCTTTGCCTGATTTTTGTATCCTGTACACCGGGGGAGCAGCCGCCCGAAAATACCGATAAAAAGGTTATGGTCACAGAGACCGAGGGGCTCACAGTAGAGTCGCAAAATCCCGTGACGGTAAAGTCGGGAGCTGATGCCGTATTCAATATAACTATTGCAAACGATTATATAGTGCGCTCTGTTTCCGCAGGTAGTTATGACAGAGCAAAGGGTAAATTGACAATAAAAGATGTCAAAACAGACCTTCGAGTGCAGTTCGAGCTTGAAAAGGTTGACTATGACACTACTCAAAAATATAAATTTTATTTCATCACAGAGGGCGCTGACGACGAAAGCAGCGTAGCTCCGATTAAGGAATACTATGCGGGAACAGAAATAACCGTCAGGGCAAATGACGATACGAGGATGTTCCTCGGCTGGAGCTTCGGCATGCAGATGACCTACGGTGCTGAACCTGCCTCGATATCTCGTGAGTATACCTTCCGCCTGACTCCTGATATTGCGGATGCGGCAGGCGACGTTATGCTGTATGCAAACTACTCCGACACGGTTGAATACAGCTATAATCTGAACGGTGCAGAGGTGAATACGCAGAGCCCAAACTTCAGCGGCGGCGAGTATTATTCGACCTCGCTTGATTCTGATATCCTGACGGTATCCTTAAAGTCCTCTTACTTTGAAAAGGCAAGTGCGGCATCGCTTTTCTATGACGACGGTATTTTTTCTAAAGAGGGATATATACTTAAGGAATACAATACCGAGCCTGACGGCAGCGGTGAGAGCTTCAGCCTCGGCTCGAAGTTTCACATAGACCGCCTCGGCACAGCTCCCACGCTTTACTGTATTTGGGAAAGCGAAACGCCGAGTGCCGATTTTGAGGTCAGGGATTTTGAATATTCAATGCCGAGCGGCACGAGCTTGACAAAAGCTCCGCATTGGGAAAAATACGGTGTTATGATAACGAATTATCTCGGCAATGATACCACCGTCGTAATTCCCGAGAAAATAGGCGGCAAGTACGTAACCGCTATTGCCGAGGGCGCTTTCAGAAATAAGGATATAGAAACGCTCGTTATGGGCAGACGTATTCTTAAAATAGAGGACGGTGCGTTTGTCGGCTGTCGCGGTCTTACGACGGTTTATTATCCCGACGGAATTTACAGTATTTCGGACGCCTGGCTTGATGCGGCATCATACACAAGCCTCAAAAACCTCTACGTCAACGCAACCATAGCTCCGAGATTTACCGCTACTACCGAGGGCGGCTTTGCATATAAGCTTATGAAGCTTCTTCGCACCGAGGATGAAAACCGCATAATCGTCATTGCAGGCTCATCCTCGTATCAGGGCCTTGCGACAAAATATCTTGAGGCGCTAATCGGCAGTTATAGCGTTATAAACTTCGGCACAACGAGAACCACGAACGGACTTTTGTACCTTGAGGCAATCAGCGCTTATGCCCACGACGGTGACCTGGTGATTGTATCTCCCGAAAACAGCATTTATATGATGGGCGAGAACACGCTCTACTATAAAACTCTGCGTGATATCGAGGGAATGTATAACCTTTTCAGAAATATTGATATTTCAAATTACGATAATGTATTCGGTGCGTTTGCCGATTTTAATCAGAATTACCGATACGGCAGAAACGGCAGTCGGTATGAGCAAATCGTTGAGGTGCCGGATATGAATACCGACGGTGACTGTATAAAAGCGGATAGAGAATTCTATCGCTCGGAAAGCACGAAGTCCTATACCGACAGCTATACCGTCACGATGAACGATATGGTAAAATCTGCGCTTGAGTCGGATTGGCGTGACCCGAACGATAACAATTGGTGCAGCTTTACAGCGAGCGAATACAGCGAGGCTATGAATGCGGCATTTGATAAAATCAAGTCCTCGGGCGCCGGGGTTTACTTTGCCTTTGCGCCGACAGACGAGCATTCGCTTTCCCAAAGCGCAAAATCCGAGGCATGGCTTTTGGCATACGACAGGCTTATTCTCGATACCTATACCTCGCTTGACGGTATTGTCGGCTCGTCGCTTAACTACGTATTCAACCACGAGTATTTCTACGACTGCGCTTTCCATCCCAACGACTACGGCAGAGTGTACCGCACCTACCGCCTCTATCTTGACCTTGCCGAAATTCTCGGTATAGAAGATACGCTTGGAATCCTTGATGTCGGTACGTCCTATGAGGGCTGTCTTTTTGAGCCTGACAGCACGGGCGAGCCGAAATTCGGTCTTGGATTTGTAAATCCGTAATTTATTCCCTCGCTCAACGCTTGAGCTTAAAACATTCGAGAGGAGCAGGTAAATGCAAACTTTATTTAACATAATAATGCTTTTATGCATAGTGGGCATACCCGCTCTGCACGTTTTGTCTGCTATTTTCAAGGCTCGTGCAAAGCTTTATACGCTCCTGTGTCTTCTATTGCATATCATAGCGAACTTACCGCTTCTTTATTTCGGTGCGGAGCTTGAATTCGTGTTTATGCTTTACGCTGTGTCCTTGGCTTTGCGACAGCTCTTCTTTTTGATTTTCGGAAAGCGGGGTGATAAGAGTGTCCTTTAATTCCTGGGAGTTTCTCATATTCTACCCAATAGTTGCGTTGCTTTATTTCCTGCTTCCAAAACGGGCTCGTATACCTATGCTTCTTATAGCGAGCTACTATTTCTACTGCTGTTATCAGCTTGAGCTGATTTTCCTCATCCTCGGCACAACGCTTGTGTCGTATATTGCGGCGCTCGTTATCGAGCGGAGCGAAAAAATTGCGCTTCGCCGCCTTATGCTGACGCTGACTCTTGTGATTTGCCTTGGTGTGCTATTCTTTTACAAGTACTTCAACTTCGTATCGGATACGGCATTCGGCATTATCAAGCTCTTTGGCGGTGCGCCGAGTAAATTCGAGCTTGAGCTTATACTGCCCGTCGGAATATCCTTTTACACCTTTCAGACGCTGTCCTACGTCATAGACGTTTACCGTGGGGATATGAAAGCCGAGCGCAGCTTTATGCTTTATGCGCTTTTCGTTTCATTCTTCCCACAGCTTGTGGCAGGTCCTATCGAGCGCCCGACAAATCTTATTCCACAGCTCAAATCCGAGCATAAATTTGAAAAATCCGACTTTGAAAAGGGTGTGAAGCATATACTCATCGGCTTTTTCAAAAAGGTTGCCGTTGCCGACGTGATAGCGCCCGCAGTCAATGCGGTTTACAACAATCCACAAGCGGCTACCGCCCCCGCTATCCTGATAGCGACAGCTCTTTTTGCGGTGCAGATTTACTGTGACTTTTCGGGTTATACCGATATCGCAATCGGTGCGGCAAGGATTATGGGCATCCGCCTTATGAAAAACTTTGACCACCCGTACACCGCCACCACCACAAAGGAATTCTGGGCAAGGTGGCATATCTCGCTTTCGGGCTGGTTTCGTGATTACGTCTACATACCGCTTGGCGGCAATAGGGTTTCACGCTGCCGTCACCTCTTTAACCTGTTTTTGGTGTTCTTTCTTTCGGGCCTTTGGCACGGTGCGGCTTGGACGTTTGTGCTGTGGGGTGTGCTTCATGCGCTTTACCGTATAGTGGGTGAGCTTACAGCAGCGCCAAGGGAAAGACTTCTTGCACGTCTCGGGTACAGCTCCGACTCGGCCTCGGTGGTGTTTATACGGCGTGTGATTACCTTTATTCTTATATGCTTCGCCTGGCTTCTTTTCCGTGCGAACAGCATAGCCGATGCTCTTACGCTTATCGAAAGACTCTTTACCGTTTGGCGCTTTGATAATCTGTCGGCTACGCTCGGTATTAACACCGTTAGCACGGTTACCTCGGTGGCGGTTATATTCATATTGCTTGTTGCTGACCGCTCGCTCTCATACGAGGAGGGGGATGGCGCATCTGCTTGGCTTATTCATAATTATTCTTTCGTTTATTATATATGGGCTGTCGTTTTAGCCTTTGCGCTTCTGCTTTCAAAGGATGCGGTAAGCAGCTTTATCTATTTTCAGTTCTGACAGAATGCTTGAAAAGCCGACAGCTTGACTAAATACAAAACAGGCAAAATCTGCGGCTTTCCAGTGTAAAAAGTCAACAAACATTTACTTATTAAAGAAAATTTTGGGGGTGATAGGGTGAAAATGATTAAAAGAATACTTTCGGCGCTATTGCTGACAGTACTGCTCTTATCCCCTCTTTTCATAACCGTCTGCGCATATTTTCTACTCCCTGACCCGTTTGAAAAAACCTTTGTCGGGGAACTGCCGGATAAGTATGACAGACTGCTTGATACCGACGGGGAGAAGATAATAATCGTCGGTGGCTCGTCGGTTGCCTTTGGCATCAGGAGCGATATTATCGAGGAATATACCGATATGTCGGTTGTCAATTTCGGTCTTTATGCCGCCCTCGGCACAAAGCTTATGCTCGACCTCTCACGTGCCGGGATAAGTGAGGGCGATATCGTGATTGTAACCCCCGAGCTTCATGAGGATACCCTCTCGCTTTATTTCAACACGCAAATGACGTTTCGTGCCATAGGCACACGTGCCGATATGCTTCTTTCGCTTCCCACCTCGAACAAAATCTCGCTTATTTCGGGGCTTTGGGATTATACGGCTGAAAAGCTCGACTATTACAAAAACGGACTTTCAAATCCAAAATTAGGATATCTTGACCCCGACGGGGTATATAATTCGGACAATTTCAACGAGCTTTGCGACCTCGTGTACGAAAGAGCTGAAAATATAATGCCAAGCTACTATGACACGGGCAATATGATAAATCCCGCCTCGGATATAGTTTCGGACGATTTTATAGACTATCTTAACGATTACGTGGACTTTTGCCGTGACCGTGGCGCTACCGTTTACTTTAATTTCTGCCCGATGAATGAAATGGGCTTTGTCGGCGGATACGATTCCTCGGTGCTTTCGGATTTTGCCGATTATCTTTCGGGGCGTCTTGACTGTGATATTCTTGGTATGCCGAGCCGCTCTGTGCTTGGTGCGGGATATTTCTACGACACCAATTTCCACCTTAACGATGCGGGTGCTGTCAAATATACTGCCGCTCTGACCGAGGATATCCTCTTTGAGCTTGACAGCCCAAGGGCGGTAACCGTTGATATTCCGAGCGAGCCGCCACTGCCTGCCTTTGATTCATTCCTTGATCTGTATGACGAAAATGAAAAATATTTCACCTTTACCGAGCGGCCTGACGGCTCGTATGCCATAAGCGGTCTTACAAGCCTTGGGCGGCAGGCGCATACGCTGACAATTCCGAGAGCGTATAACAGCCGTCGGGTAAGCGTGATTTCGGCAGGTGCTCTTTCGGGCATCCGTGCCGAGCGGCTGGTGATTACCGCCGATACAAGTCTGCATACGATAGCCGACGGTGCATTTATCGGCGCTTCTTCGCTTTCCGAGCTTTGGATTTATTATCAGAATGAGGAGAAAATTCTGCCCCCGGGTGATTTTTCGGGAGTGGACTCGGATTTCACCGTCCATATTCCCGAGGATTCGGGCTATGCCTCGGGCTACTATTGGGGCGAGCGTGGACTTGACTTTATATATGATGCAAACGGTAATTGATACCGCACCTCCGGCAAATACAAAAGACTTCCGCCAAAGACTATAAAAACCGAATTGGAGAATGAGATGAAAAGATTTTTGAAAACCGTGTGTATAGCATTATCCGCAGCGCTTCTTGTGGGACTTTGCTCCTGCGGTGGGGACTTTGATTACACAATGAAGAATTACAAAACCGAGGCGCTCTCATACAGCATCCCCGAGCATTTTGAGCTGATAGCGCACGAGGAGGCAGACGCCTTTTACACAACTCTTAATTCAAGCGTAATGGTTTATTCTTACAGTCATTCACAGCTCGATGACGCCTTCGAAAATTACAGCGGTGACTATACGGCAAGGAGCTTCGCTGAATTTCTTGTCGATATGCACGAATATAACTGCATCGTGTATGACGGTGATATTGACGGAAGCGTTGCTTACAGCTTTATGTATACCGATGCCGAGCAAAGCTACTACTACACGAGCATCGTTTTAGCGGATGAGGAAAACGTCTGTATGCTGATATTCTCCTGTCTGTCCGACAAGCTGGAAATGTATCAGGATATGATACGTGACATCCTCGCCTCACCGAGAATTGAAAAGTGAAGAAATGCTTGACTTCGCCAAGCCCCAAATGATTGCTTCGCAATCCTGAAATGACCTTGCGGTCCCCAAATGCTCGGCTTCGCCAAGCCCCAAATGATTGCTTCGCAATCCTGAAAAAAAGTCTGCCACACCTATTCGGTGGGCAGACTTTTTGTATAAGTACCGAAAGCCGGGCAAACGTAGTTGGAGCAGAAATCGTCGGCTGGTGTAGCGAAGCGGCGCGAGGGTATTGAATTACAGTCCGGTGGACTGTAAGACCCCGAGCGTGACCGAGCCGCAGCGAGAAGGCGTACAAGTGTACAGCGGACTCCTTCCACCGCAAGCGGTTCTCGCTGCGGCTCGGTCACAGAACGGCTCTGGCATTATCAATGCCATTCACTACCGTTCTGCCACTTCGCTACCCTCCCTCAAAGATGGAGGCTGAACGACGATAGAAAACGAAATATCAATGTAAAAGAAGAAAACCTGCGTTTTTGCAGGTTTTCAACACAAAAGCTTTGTTATAGTTGATTTTCGGCTACTATCAAAGCAACCTAAAATATCCATTTCGTTTTCGGTTATGCCCAACTACGTTTGTCCGAGTTTAGGTTAAGTCTACGGGGTACACAATCTTAAGCTGATTTATCTTGCTCTCGTATGCCTTTACACGCTTTTCTTCAAGAAGCGCCGCTTCAAGGCGGTCTTTTATTTCTTCAAGCGGAGTTTCGGTCTTTTCGGTTTTGGAATTGAGCTTGATTAAGTGATAGCCGAACTGTGTTTTCACGGGGTTGTCGGTTATCTCGCCAACCTGCATTTCGAATACAGCCTTGTCGAATTCGGGCACCATCTGTCCACGCTCGAAATCACCGAGTGAGCCACCGTTTTCCTTGGACGGGCAGGAGGAATACTCACGTGCCGCATCCTCAAACGAGGTAACGCCGCCCCTGATTGATGCGAGAATTTCATAAGCCTGCTCCTCGCTCTCAACCAGAATATGACTTGCGTTTACCGTCTCGCCCTTCATAAACTGCTCTTTGTTTTCGTTGTAGTAGTCCTCAATGTCTTTAGCGGTTACACGCACGTCTCTCGTTGCCTTTTCTGCGGCAAAATTCACAAGAAGCGTGTCCTTAAGCTTTGCAAGCTCGGCACGGAATTCGGGGTCTGCCTCAAGCAGATTTCTCTTTGCGTCAAGAAGCAAGAGCTTGTTTCCGATGAGCTGCTGAAGCACCATTTTTCTTCCCTCGGCATTGTTGTATGCCGCACCTCTTTTGCCAAGACCGGCAAGGAATGCGTCAACGTCGCCCTCTGTTATTGCGTTGCCCGCAACTGTTGCAAGAATTTTTTCCATTTTTATATCTCCTAAATTTAATTATTTTTTATTTCTGATTCCCTTGGGGTAGTGATTGTTAATCACATCGCCGATACACTTTCCGCCGCCGATTACAGCTCCCCGATAGGTCACAACGCAGTATCCGACACCGAAATTCTCCGGTGCGGGTATCTGCTCACCGCAAAGATAGGCATGTAAAAGCTTTGGCGAGTCGGACAGCTCAAGTCGCCTTTTAAAGCGCCCGCCGAGTGCCGAGTAAAAGTGGTGAGAGGGCTGAACACGTCCGCCCTTGACTTCTCCGAGCAAAACCTCATACAGCATAACACCGTATGGCATAGGCGGTGTGTCGGATGAGGCAACGACAATCTTATCCTTGTGCTTCCAAAGCTTGTATTCGCCAGGGAGAAGCGTGTCGGATAAAAATGCCCTCGCTGCTCGCTCTTCCTCTTTGACTAGCGGTTTTAGCTCGTTTTTGTAAAGTATAGTAGTCTTATTCTGATGATTTTCGTCCTTTTTGAGCAGTGCGACAAACTGCCCCTCGCCTGCTGACTTGTGCGGATAAAATCTGCGGCAAAGGTTGAGCGTTTTGCATTTTGCGCCCTCGAACACTATTCCGTCTGCGGTAACAGCCTGAAGCTCCGCCCTCACGGGAACAAGCGAAAACTCGGGGTGCGAGCAAAGAAATGCATCTATAATCATCTCGTTTTCGGACAGCGAATAGGTGCAGGTGGAGTAGAGTAAATACCCACCCCCACGGATAAGCGGAGCGGCATTTTCTATTATCGTCTGCTGCCTTTTTGCACAGGCGGCAACGTTTTCCTCGCTCCACATAGCGAGCGCATCCTCGCTTTTTCTGAACATTCCTTCACCCGAGCAGGGCACGTCTGCGATACACAGGTCAAAGTGCTCACAAAAATGCTTCTTGAATTCGGCTGTGTCAAGCGAGGTTATCATCGCCCCCGTAAGACCAAGCCTTTC
>JAZOWX010000066.1:0-29580 GCA_045659405.1 Eubacteriales bacterium
CCCTCGCAGGCTTCGCATCTGCCGCCACGCACGTTAAATGAAAATCTGCCTGCATCGTAGCCCCTTGCCTTTGCGTCCTTGGTTTTTGCAAAGGGGTTTCGTATATCGGTGAAAAGTCCCGTATAGGTTGCGGGGTTAGACCTCGGTGTTCTGCCGATTGGGCTTTGGTCTATCGCTATTACCTTATCGAGATGCTCAAGTCCCTCAACACGCTCAACCTCACCGGGATAGGTGATTGCACGGTTAAGGTCTCGTGCAAGAGTTCTGTACAAAACGGAATTTATAAGCGAGGATTTTCCACTACCCGAAACGCCCGTTATGGCAACGAAACAGCCGAGCGGTATATCAACGTTGATATTTTTAAGGTTGTTTTCGGCAGCGCCTATAATGCGCAAAAACTCACCGTTACCTCTGCGCCTTTGCGCAGGGATTTTTATTTTCTCCTTGCCCGAAAGGTATCTGCCCGTAATTGAGTTATCGCACAGGGCAACCTCATCCGGTGTACCGTGAGCGACTACCTCGCCTCCGTGAATTCCAGCCCCGGGGCCTATATCGATTATATAGTCAGCCGCGCGCATAGTGTCCTCGTCATGCTCGACGACTATAACGCTGTTACCGAGGTCGCGAAGATTTTTGAGTGTGGCTATGAGCTTTGTGTTATCACGCTGATGAAGACCGATGCTCGGCTCATCAAGGATATAAAGAACACCCGTCAGTGCCGAGCCTATCTGCGTTGCAAGGCGAATTCTCTGCGCCCCGCCGCCCGAAAGAGTTCCCGCACATCTTGCAAGATTGAGGTAATCAAGTCCTACGCTGACAAGGAAGTTAAGACGTGCCTTTATTTCCTTAAGCACCTCTTTTGCTATCTGCATTTCGCTTTCGCTAAATGTGAGATTTTCGACAAAATTCAACATTTTTGTAATTGAAAGTTTACATATTTCGTCGATATTCAGTCCACCGACTGTTACAGAGAGGACAATATCGGAAAGACGTCTGCCACGGCATCTTGGACAAGCAACCTCTTCAACAAACTCCTGATAATAGTCACCGCCTGCCATTTTCATTCGTTTTTCAACGATACGGACTATACCGTCGTAGGTGGTTTCCTGATCCTTACTGCTACCGCCAAAATACCTTGTAACATTATACCTTTTAATACCCGTTCCGTACATAAGGGCATTCATTGCCTCCTCGGAATACTCCGAAAGAGGTGTGTCAAGCGTCACACCGTAAGGCTTCATTGCAGCGGCAACAAGAGGACCTGTCCAGGAGTCCTCGGTCATTGATTTAAAGCCGTTTGCCGCAATACCACCATCTCTTAAAGACAGGTGCTTATTCGGTATGAGCTTTTTAACCGATATACGCTGCATATTACCGATACCCGCACATTCAGGACAAGCACCGATTGGATTGTTAAACGAGAACATTCTCGGCTCAAGTTCAGGGAAGCTGACCCCGTGCTCCTCACAAGCATATTTCTGCGAAAATTCAAGCTCTTCACCGTCTCCGACAACGGCAATTTTGAGTCTGCCGTCGGCAATACGCAAAGCACTCTCGACAGAATCCGAAAGGCGAGAACGCAAATGAGGCTTTATTACAAGTCTGTCGACTACTATATCTATTGTGTGCTTTATATTTTTGTCAAGCTTAATTTCCTCTGTGAGGTCGTACATATTGCCGTCCACACGCACACGGGCAAAGCCACCTCGCACAGCATCGGCAAACACCTTTTCGTGCATACCCTTTTGTGCGTTTACAACCGGTGCGAGTACCATAAAGCGTGTACCCTCGGCAAGTGTCAGTATGCGCTCGACAATCTGGTCTTGTGTCTGCTGCTTTATTTCCTTATTGCATATCGGACAGTGTGGCACACCAACTCTTGCATAAAGCAGTCGCAGATAGTCGTATATCTCGGTTACGGTGCCTACTGTTGAACGTGGGTTTTTTGAGGTAGTTTTCTGGTCGATTGAAATAGAGGGGGAAAGTCCCTCAATAAGATCAACGTCAGGCTTATCCATCTGACCGAGGAACATACGTGCGTATGACGAAAGGCTCTCAACGAAGCGTCTGTGCCCCTCCGCATACAAGGTATCAAACGCAAGCGAGGATTTTCCGCTTCCCGAAAGTCCTGTCAGTATGACAAGCTTATCCCTTGGTATTACCAAATCTATATTTTTGAGATTGTTTACTCTTGCACCTTTTATAACTATGTTTTTTGACATTTTCAAATCCTGTTTTCGTATATAAAATACTTTAGGTTATTTTTTGAGTTCTTTTATCTTATCACGAAGATATGCCGCTTTTTCAAATTCGAGAGTCCTTGCCGCCTCACGCATCTCGGCTGTAAGCTCGGCAATAAGTTTTTCACGCTCGGGGCGTGTAAGCTTTTTACGCTCCGGCTTTGCGGCTTTTCCGATTTCGATGATGTCACCGACACGCTTGGAAATGCTCTTTGGAACAATGCCGTGCTCCTCGTTGTATTTTTGCTGAATTTCACGGCGGCGGTTTGTCTCGTCGATAGCACCGCGCATTGAACGCGTTATGCTGTCAGCGTACATTATTACTCTGCCGTTTAGGTTTCTTGCCGCTCTTCCGACAGTCTGTATAAGCGAGGTTTCGCTACGCAAAAATCCCTCTTTATCCGCATCAAGAATAGCGACGAGTGATACCTCGGGAATATCAAGTCCCTCACGCAAGAGGTTTATTCCGACAAGCACGTCAAACTCACCGAGTCGCAAATCACGGATTATCTGCATACGCTCAATCGTTTCTACCTGGTGATGTATATATTTTACCTTTATTCCGTGGGTTGTGAGATATTCGGTAAGGTCCTCTGCCATTGAGGTTGTAAGTGTGGTTACAAGCGTTTTCTCACCACGCTCAACCGTCTTTCGTATCTCGCCTATGAGGTCGTCAATCTGCCCTTCTATTCCCTTTACTACAATTTCGGGGTCGATAAGTCCCGTAGGACGTATAAGCTGCTCGGCTACGACATCAGACTCGTTATATTCATAGTCGCCCGGGGTTGCGCTGATAAACGCAACCTGTCCGATTTTTTCCTCAAATTCCTCAAAGAAAAGCGGTCGGTTATCAAAAGCCGAGGGCAGACGGAAGCCGAATTCGACAAGGTTTTTCTTTCTTGCAAAGTCGCCGCCGCTCATACCGCGCACCTGCGGAAGCGTAACGTGAGACTCGTCTATAAACGTGATGAAATCGCTCGGAAAATAATCAAGAAGCGTATACGGAGTCGAGCCTGCAGGGCGGCCTGCCAACACTCGGGAATAGTTTTCGACACCCGAGCAGAAGCCTACCTCACGAAGCATCTCTATATCGTAGCGTGTGCGCTCCTCAATTCTCTGCGCTTCAAGATATTTGTCCTCTCTTTTGAAAAATTCAACACGCTCAAGCATTTCCGCTTCAATTTCTGCAAGTGCCGCCTCACGCTTTTCCTCCGAAACCGCATAGTGCGTAGCAGGAAATACTGCGGCATAGGAAAGATGCTCAAGGACAGCTCCCGTCAGCGTATTTATCTTCGATATTCTGTCTATCTCGTCACCGAAAAACTCAACACGCAGAGCAACGTCGTTTTTGGATGCGGGGAAAATTTCAACAACGTCACCCCTCACCCTGAATTTATTACGCACAAAGTTGATGTCGTTACGCTCATAGTTTATCGAAACAAGCTTTTTTATAAGCTCGTCACGGCTCATAGCCATTCCAACACGCACAGCCGCAAGAAGCGACTGATATTCAAGCGGGTCACCGAGAGAATATATGCAGGAAACAGATGCAACGATTATAACGTCACGACGCTCGAAAAGAGCCGAGGTAGCACTGTGACGAAGCATATCTATTTCATCGTTTATCATTGCATCCTTTTCGATATACATATCCTTGCCGGGTATATAAGCCTCGGGTTGATAGTAGTCGTAATAGGACACGAAATATTCAACGGCATTTTCGGGCAAAAACTCACGAAACTCTGTGCAAAGCTGCGCAGCGAGCGTTTTGTTGTGCGCAAGTACGAGTGCGGGACGGTTAAGATTGGCGATAACGTTTGCCATAGTAAAGGTTTTACCCGAGCCCGTAACACCGAGAAGCGTTTGCGCTCTGACGCCCGAATTAAAGCCCTCGGTCAGCTTCGCTATTGCCTCGGGCTGATCGCCCGTAGGTACAAAAGCGCTTTTAAGCTTGAAAATGCTCTCGCTCATGCTAAACCTCCTCTGAAAATACCGCTTTTAAAAAAGCGAGACGCAGGCAAGTCCGGCAAGTTGGGAAGCGTAAATTTCGCATCCGATGTTTGCCCACGTTTTGCATACATACTCGCTTTATTCTGTGATTATTCAAGCGAAATGTAATTCATTATTTACATTTAGCCGATAAAACATTAGTTATCCCAGTTGGTATAAACTGCGTTTACGTCATCATCCTCGTTGAATTTATCGAGCATTTTTTCCATATTCTCGATATCCTCCTCCGACTCAAGGGTTACGTAGGTTGAGGGAATTTTTGCAACGTCGGCAGTTTCTATCTTATAGCCAAGAGAGATTATAGCGTCTCTTACGCTGTCAAGGTCCGAGGGAAGCGTGTATATGGTATACTCGCCCTCATCGCACTTGATGTCATCAGCGCCGCACTCGAGCGCATCCTCCATAATCTTATCCTCTTCAATCTCGTCGTCCTCATCGACAATGGTGATAACGCCACGCTCCTCAAACATAAAGGAAACGCATCCGTTCTGTCCGAGATTTCCGCCATACTTGCTGAACCACGCACGAACATTTCCTGCAGTTCTGTTTCTGTTATCGGTAGAGGTCTCAACAATAATTGCAACACCCGAAGGACCGTAGCCCTCGTAGCTTATCTCCTCAAACTCGATATTGCTGTTATCGGTAAATTTCTTAATTGTACGCTGTATGTTATCGTTGGGAACGTTGTTAGCCTTAGCCTTTGCTATAAGGTCACGAAGCTTTGAGTTGTTGTTCGGGTCCGGACCGCCTGCCTTAATTGCGACAGCCATTTCTTTACCGATTTTTGTGAAAATCTTCGCCTTTGCGGCATCCGATTTTTCTTTCTTATGCTTGATATTATTCCACTTGGAATGTCCTGACATACGTTTATCTCCTAAATTATATTTTTTCGGGTGTTTTCATACAGATAAGGCCGAGAGCTGTTTTCAAGGTACGCTTTGCGGCGCTTGTGAGCGCTATACGGTTGCTCTTTACGTTCTCATCCTCGCAGTTTGCGATTTTACATTCGTGATAGAATCTGTTAAATGCGGCAGAAAGCTCAAGAGTATATCTTGTCACACAGCTCGGCTCATAATCCGCAATGGCAGAATTTACACGCTCGGGGAATACCGAAAGAACCTTGGCAAGCTCGAACTCGGGCTCGGTAAGCTCGGCATCGGTCATAGCGTAGCACTCGCCTGTTTTTTCAAGCACCGAGCAAGCTCTGGCAAAGGTATACTGAACGTAGGGACCCGTGTTACCGTCAAACGAGAGCGCATCCTCCATCATAAAGTTTATATCACGCATACGGTTATTGGAAAGGTAGTAGAATATAACCGCACCGACACCGACTGCCTCTGCGATTTTTCGGCACTCCGCCTCGTCCTTAACCTTTTCCTTCGATATATCGTAAACTCTCGATATCGCCTCGGCAAAGAGGTCGTTAAGAAGAATTACGTTACCCGTTCTTGTGGCGAGCTTGGCTCCGTTTATGCTGACAGTACCGTAGGGTACGTGCACGAGCTTATCGTACCAATCGTAGCCCATAAGCTCAACAACCTTGAACCACTGCGCAAAGTGGAGCGACTGTGCCGCACTCGTTACGTAAATCATCTTATCGAAGTCGTACTCCTCACGGCGATAAACCGCTGCGGCAATATCACGGGTGGGGTAAAGCGTTGAGCCGTCGCTCTTGAGTATAAGGCAAACCGGCATATTCCACTTATCAAGGTTTACTATTGAAGCTCCGTCGTCTATTTCAAGAAGCCCCATATCACGCAGCTTCTGCACCTGCTTTGGCATTTTGTCGGTATAGAAGGACTCTCCCTTATAGCTATCGAAGTCAATTCCGAGAAGGTCGTAGGTCTTTTTGTAGGCTTCAAGGCTTACTGCAACAAACCAGCGCCAAAGAGCAAGGTTATCCTCGTCGTTAGCTTCAAGCTTCGCAAACTCGGCACGTGACATATCGGCAAGCTTTGAATGACGCTTTGCCTTTGCCTCCTCCTCGGGAAGTCCTACGACACTTGCCTCCTCTTCCGCTTTGATTTCGTTGTTTATTCTTACGTAAAGCGCAACCAGCTCATCAACACCGCCACGCTCTACCTTTTCTTTATCACCCCAGAGCTTGTACGCAACGATAAGCTTACCGAACTGCGTACCCCAGTCACCGAGGTAATTGATACCTACGCATTTGTAGCCCGCAAACTCATGAAGAAGCTTCAGAGAGTGGCCTATGACGGTAGTGCCGAGGTGTCCTATGTGGAAAGGCTTTGCAACGTTGGGTGAGGAATAGTCGAGCACAACGGTTTTGCCCTCTCCGTTCATCGGAGAGCCGTACTTTTCACCAAATCTTTCGATATCCGATACGACACGGCGAGCAAAGGCTGTGGGCGCAATTTTAAGGTTAAGATATCCCGACAGCGCATTAACCTCGGAAAACTCCTCGCAGGTAACTGCTGCTGCAAGCTCGTTTGCTATCATAACAGGCGCACGGCGCAGAGTCTTTGAAAGACGGAAGCAAGGCAGTGCGATATCGCCCATAGATTTATCGGGCGGATATTCGAGCATTTCAAATATTTCATCCGACGAGAGAAGTCCCTCTCCGAATTTTTCCGATACGGCGGCAGCCAAAAGCTCTGCCGTTTTACGTTTAAGTGTAAGCATAGTTTCCTCTTATCATCAAAGTGAATTTTTCATTTTTACGTATTTTCCCTTTTCCGCCTCGCCGCCATACGGAAGAAGCACTGCGGGAACGACGTTTTCCATATTGAACGAACGAGCCACGGCAACATCCGCACCCGACAGAATATAGAACTCACCGTCATTTTCGGTTATCTCGACGCTCGGCACAGACTCACCGCACTCAATTTTCGAAGCGAGCGCAGAAACCTCCGACTCACCGACAGCATCATCAGGGAAATTAAGTCTTTCGGGAGCTACGTATGCGCATTTATAGGACTTGTCCGCCTGCCACTGTCTGAAGCCGTTTACGATAAGCTCTGCAACCTCATCAGGCGTTATATAAGTGGTATCCACGACGAGGTCATAGTTTGTAAGGTCCTTTATATCAACACCGTACATCTCGTAGTAGCGCTTTTTCTCACTCGCACGACGGGAAAGAGTATCCTTTACCGTATCCTCAAGCGTGCCTGCGTGCTCACCTCTTCTGTTCGCATTCATTATGCGCCAGGCGCTCGTCTGCACGTCGGTTGAAAGATAAACCTTGAACGTACCCTTTGTAAAATGCCACGCCATTCTCGAATCTATAATCAAGAATCTCTCATCCTCCGAAAGCGCTCGAAGTCCGTCGTCAATTTCGGTATCAATTTCGGGGTGCGTTTCCATATAAATGTTAAGCTCAACAACGCTCATCCCGTGCTTTTCGGCAACCGAGCGTACTATGGCTCCGGTGTGATAATACTCTGCACCGAGCCTTTCAATAAGTATTGACGATACGGTGCTTTTTCCGCTACCGAGGTCGCCCGCAAGTGATATCTTGTCCTGCATACCTAACTCCATAAGTTATTTTAACTTTAATATTATATTATATTTTTAACTGCTTGTCAACCGTTTTTGCGTGTTTTTGGCGTACTTTTGAAATCAATATATAACAGAGAAATATTTTTACAAAAAGCGGAAGCAAAAATTTTCACCAAAACGCTGAATAAAAGGCGCACTCACCGAGGAAAATAAATACAGATTTCGAAATGAAAGGAATGAATCTCCTGATGGAAAAGAAAATTAAGTTCTCAGAAAACCCAACAGCAGCAAAAATCGTATACGCCATTGTCGTGGCAATCCTTGCGGTAAGTGCAATCGTAGTCGGCATAATCTCTGCCGCATCCACAAAAAACGATACACCCGATAACGGCGGCACCGTGCAGACACCGCCCGATGATGAACCCCCCGGCGAGGATGAGGGAAAGGAAAACGAAGCTACGACCTTTGTATCCCCCGCAGAGGGTACGCTCTCACAGCAGCATAGCGCAACAGTACCCGTTTTCTCCGAAACGCTCGGCGCATGGCGCATACACACGGGCATTGACATCTGCACAGACGAGGGCGCAGACGTATTTGCGGCGGCCGGCGGTGAGGTCACCAAGGTATATACTGACAGCCTTCTCGGCCTTTCTGTGGAAATAACCCACGCGGGTAACATCAAGACAGTTTACTCAAACCTTGCAGACGACGGCACGGTTGCAGTTTCTGTCGGTGACAAGGTAAGCCGTGGCGATAAAATCGGCACTGTCGGTGACACCTCAATTTCCGAGCTTGCAGAGGAAGCGCATCTTCATTTTGAGATGCTTGTAAACGACGCATCGGTAAATCCTCTTGACTATATAACCGAAGAGTCACAGAAAACATCTCTCGGAATTGACAGTAGCGAAAAGCTATAAAATGAAAATATTAGTTTGCAAAAAGTGTGCTTGACGAGCGTCAAGCACACTTTTTTATTATTCGGTCTTATCAAGATTTCTTTCAACAACCGCTCTGCCTCTCCAGGCAAAGGCACGTCTTTTGAACTCCTCGTCACTCATAGAGGAAAGCAGCTCTTTTGAAAGAGCATCTATCCTTTCTTCATAAAAAACGGCAATCGGAGTTTTCTGTGCCGAATTATTATACGGGCAAACGCTCTGACACACGTCACAGCCCCATACCGTGCCGACCTTTTTCATAAGCGCTACCTCACGCTCCGTAAGCTCACCCTTGCGCTGTGTTATTGCCGAAAGACAGTCTTCCCCCGCACCACGCAGTATTCCCGTAGGACAAGCTGCCCGACAAGCACCGCAGTGAAGACATGATGCCACCTCACCGGGCGGTACAGCTCCCAGCTTTTCGGGTGGAATATCGGTTATAATATCTCCTATAAATACGTAAGAGCCGTATTTTTCATTAATAATAAGTCCGTTATCGCCCCCAACACCAAGGCCCGAGATGAGGGCTGCGTGGTTTTCGTTTATCGGAGAATGGTCACCGAAGCCGCAAAAATGATTATCGGGGTACAGCTCACAGAGCGCTCTTATGACGTTATCCGTTATTCCTTTTATTATGAGGTGGTAGTCAAGAGATGCCGCATAGCGTGAGATATTCTCTGTTTCACCCGAATAATAGGGCACGAGAAAAACAATAACACTCTGCGGCTCAAAGCCGACACGTGTAAGCAGTCGTGAGTTAACACATTTCACGTCAGAAAATGAAAGAGTCGCAAAGTATTCTATTTTTTCCCCTTTAAATATTTCCCGAAGCTTACTCACGCATTTCACCGCCTTTTACATTATAACCGCTATTTCGTTCAAAGTAGGTTAGCTGTTATTTTAATTATATATCAAAGATTTATAAATTACAAGATATTTCTTGACTTGTCAGGGCTGATGCTGTATAATTATTATGTATAAGTCTTTATAAGGAGCTGTATTATGCTTGATTTTTTGAATAACGGTATTATAGTTACGCTTTATCCCGACGGAGTGCCGCCGACACTCTTTTATATCTATTACATTTTGGGCGCACTTCTCGTAATAGCCGCAGGATACCTGCTTGGCAGTATAAACTCTTCAATTATTATTTCAAAGCTTTTGTACCGTGACGATATAAGACGTCACGGCAGCGGAAACGCAGGCACGACAAATATGCTGCGCACATACGGTAAGGGTGCGGCACTTCTGACGCTGCTCGGCGACGTTATGAAAACCGTATTTTCGGTTTTGTTTGCCGCAATAATCTTTGGCTTCAATTACGTTGGCGGTATCAGCACGGGCGGATTCTGCTATATTGCGGGACTTTTCACAATTCTCGGTCATATCTTCCCCATATATTACGGCTTCAAGGGCGGTAAGGGTGTGCTTGCTACTGCGGCCATGGCTCTTATACTCTCCCCCGTTGCTTTCCTTATACTGATTACACTCTTTATACTGATTGTATGGGCATCAAAATACGTTTCGCTCGGCTCTGTTACCGTAGCGATACTCTACCCCATAGTCCTTCACGGAATTTTCCAGGTGCAGTTTGGTGCGACAATGCCCGGACTTACCGCACTTTCTGCAATAATTGCGGCAATTATCATCGTTTGGTGTCACAGAAAGAATCTTGAGAGAATCTCCAACCGCACCGAAAACAAGATATCCTTCAAAAAGAAAGCACCGAAGGCTGAAGCATCCGAAAACGCAAGCAATGAAGAATGAGTTTTTACGCATTGTGGCATTGGCTTTTGAAAAAGAGATAATTAAAAAAATCGTTTTCTCAAAGCCAAAAGCAACAGAAATATCAAAGGTCAGCGGGCGGATGTGCGCCCACAGAGGACAAAAAATACTAGCGCTTGAATATTCTCTGCCGGGCAATACCGTATCACACAAAAACGTCCGTCAGGGAGAGCTTTCCGAGGTTATTTCGGAGCTTTTGTGCGGCTACTCGCAGGCTAACCTTATAACAACACTCGGTGATGCCGAATGGAAAACTGCAAAGCGCGGTGAGATTATACTCGGCGGCGATTCACTTGTCCGCAAGATGTCGGGCGCAAAGCCAAAGTTTGAAAGCGCAATAGAAGCTCTTGACAAAAAGAAAAGCAGAATGCTCGATGGAAATGAGGATTTCCTTATCAAGCTTGGCATCAGCGATTCCTGTGGCCGTGTTCACGATAAAAGACAGGCGAAATTCAGACAGATATGCCGCTTCCTTGAGCATATAGAGGAGATATATTCCGAGCTTCCCAAGGACGGGCCTCTGAAAGTTTACGACTTGTGCTGTGGCAAAAGCTACCTCAGCTTTGCTGTATACCATTACCTTGTAAATATGAGGGGACGAGAAGTAACGCTCATCGGAGTTGACCTTAAGCGTGACGTCATAAGCTGGTGCGAAAGCACAGCGCATACACTCGGCTTTTCGGGAATGAAATTCATATATGACGATATCACAAACATTGATAAAACAGAAAGCGTTGATATGGTTATTTCGCTGCACGCCTGCGACGTAGCTACCGATATCGTCCTTGATACAGCGGCAAAGCTTGGCGCTAGGGTTATTTTAAGCACACCCTGCTGTCACAGATATCTTAACGGAAAGATAAAAAATGAAAATCTTGAGTTTGTCACAAGATATCCACAGCTTTCGGTAAAGCTTTGCGAAGCATTCACAGATGCGATACGTTTAGCCCGTCTTAAGGCATACGGATACGAGGTTCTGGCAAAAGAGCTGACAGACCCGGAAAACACACCCAAAAACACGCTGCTCGTTGCAGTAAAAAAAGATATTTCCGACAGCAAACGACAGGAATACAAAGCAGAGTACGACTCCATTCTTTCATTCCTGCTCGGAGATAAAAAGGACGAATATTTAGCAGATATATAAACAAAGGTTTACAATTTATGGTTTTTATTACAAATTCAACAGAAGAAACCGAAAAAATTGGCGAGCGTTTATGCTCGGCTCTTCTTAACAAAAATAAGAAAAAGGCCTTCATTTCAATGCAAGGCGAGATGGGCGTCGGTAAGACCGCATTCACGCGAGGATTTGCCAAGCCTCTCGATATTACGTGCGTTAAAAGTCCCACCTACACGGTAGTCAACGAATACCACGGAAAGGGCGACATTTATCACTTTGATATGTACAGGATATCAGATGCCGACGACCTTTATTCTATCGGATTTGACGAGTATATAGAAAAGGACGGCTACTGCATTGCCGAGTGGAGCGAAAACGTAAAGGACGAGCTTCCAAAGGAACAGATTTGCGTAAAAATAGAACGCATACCCGATTCCGAATGCCAAAGAAAAATAACGATATCGGACGGTTTTGAAATATGATTACTCTGGCTTTTGACAGCACGGCAAAGGCGGCAAGTGTCGCAGTATGCACACCTGACAAGCTGCTTGGCAGCTGCAACATAGACAACGGACTCACGCACAGCGAGCTTTTGCTTCCTATGGCAGAGGGACTCTTAAAAACTCTGGGAATCTCATTTTCGGATATTGAGATTTTTGCTTGTACCACAGGGCCCGGCTCTTTCACCGGAGTCAGAATCGGTACAGCTCTCGTCAAGGGACTCGCACTTGGCAAAAATATCCCTTGTGTCGGAGTTTCAACTCTCGAGTCACTTGCGGAAAACCTATCGCCAATACCCGGAATTATCATCCCCGTTATGGATGCAAGGCGAGGACAGTATTATACCGCTGTTTTTGAGTCAAAAGGCGGCAATTTAGAGCGGATTACTGATGACCTCGCTTTATCGGCAGAGGAGCTGGCAGGTCTTATTGCGCCATATAAAGATAGAAACGTTTATCTTGTCGGCGACGGATATTATTCGGCACACAAAAAGCTTACAGAGCTTGGTATAACGCTTTGCGAAACACCCGAGCTTCTTATTAACGAAAACGCAGCGTCCTGCGCAAAGGTGGCAATAAGAAAATACGAGTGCGGCGAATACACTACCGATTCGGCTATTGTACCGACTTATTTGAGAATGCCGCAGGCAGAGCGTGAAAGACTAGAGAGAGAAAAACAAAAAGAGGAGAACAAATAAAATGGACAAGAAAATTATTTATATCGGCGCTGACAGCGCAGGCTACACCCTGAAAGAAGAGGTAAAGGATTACCTTATGGGCCTCGGCTATGAGGTACACGATATGGGTACAAACTCAACAGCATCCTGCCACTACCCGGAATTTGCAGCAGCAGTTTGCGAAAACGTACAGAAAAATCTTGACGGTTCTTTCGGAATACTCATCTGCGGAACAGGTATCGGTATGTCTATGTGCGCTAACAAGCATAAGGGTATACGTGCAGCGCTTTGCTCTGATACATACTCCGCAAAGATGACCAGAGTCCACAACAACGCAAACGTTATGTGCATGGGCGCAAGAGTAATCGGCTCTTGCCTTGCGCTTGAGATGGTTGATGCTTTTCTCGGTGCAGAGTATGAGGGTGGCAGACATCAAATAAGACTTGATATGATGATGTCTCTTGAAAAGTAATGCGTTATTGCATAGGGTAGCTAACAGCTATCAGCGCCCGACAATTTAGCATTTTTAAATCCACACATTTTAAAAAAGTACGGTTTTTGTTGTAAAACCGTACTTTTTTCATTGATTTGTCATATTTTTGTCGAAAACAAGAAACTATTTGCATTAAAAAACCAAGCATTACACAGTGCCTATTAAAGAGCTGAAATTTTTGCAATTGCATCACACGAAAAAATTTGTTTTCCCTGCTCTTTTATGTAAGGCACAAGCTTTTCGGGAAGCCTTTGAGCAAACTCGCACAGCTTTGATATTTCGCTTATACCGCCCGATTGGCATTTTTCCTCGGCATAAAGAAAATAAGCGCCGTCGATATAATAAACCTCGCTTACGATATCACTCGAGTGCATACTTTTTGCCCCGAGAATCAACGAATCGAGATTTTCGAATTTATAAAGCCTTGAAACATTCGCAAGCATAGTCACGTTATTCGAATCGGAAATAGCTCGGATATCGCTTTTTGTAAGTGTGCCGAGCTTTGTAACGAACAGCTCTCCTCCGCCGTCGCGTGACGGATAGAGCTGAATCAGGACCTTATCCTTTTCCGTATCGAAGCCTACCTCCTCAACAGCGACAGCAAGTATTTCACGAAAAGCTCGTCTTGTAACAATGCTGTCGCTTTCGGTTGCTGTTGCATCAAGCTTGTATTTTATCATATCCTCTTTGTCGAGAATTGCCTTTAGCTTGGTTTTGCTTACTACTAAAAATTCCACCTGATACCTCGCTTTTATTTTTAAGTACAATATCATTATATATGAAAAATAAGCGCCTTGCTACTCCAGTTTTTTTCAAGCGCTGTCCGATTATGGTAATTTTCAAAGAAAATTGGGCTATGATGCGCCATTTTCCGATATTTTCTTGCCTTTTTCTGATTTTGTGTAAAAAACAAATAAAAAAGCACTTGATATTCCCCCGTATTTATGCTATACTCTTTTCGGTGAGTTCGAAACCATCCTCACCCCGAAAATTCGGTAAAAAACAAAACTACGGAGAAAAGAAATGAAAAAACAAACCCTTTACATTACCAGGGGTGCGGCTATTGCCGCACTTTACGTGCTTCTTACCTTTTTATCATCGCTTTTCGGGCTTGATAAAGGGGTAATTCAGTTCCGCCTTTCGGAAATGCTGTGCATACTTCCGCTATTTTTGCCAGAGGCTGTGCCGGGACTTTTCATCGGCTGCATTGCGGCAAACTTAATAACGGGTGCTCTTATAGGTGACGTTATTTTCGGAAGCATTGCAACGCTCATCGGAGCTATCGGGGCAAGGCTGCTTCGGAAGATTCCCAAAAAGCTCATTTGGCTTTCAACACTGCCAACCGTACTGTCAAACGCAATTATAGTGCCGCTCGTGTTAAAATATGTATACGAGGTCGCTGACCTGATTCCCTTTATGATGCTTACAGTTGGACTTGGAGAGCTTGTTACAGCAGGAATACTTGGTACGTTGCTTTACTTTGCGCTCGATAAAAATAAGTTTTTGAAAAAAATGTAAATCTGTATTTATAAGCTTGATAGAAAACGGCTGTCTCGGTTTCAAGACAGCCGTTTTTTTGATAGAGGTCGGATTATCACTCAGTAAGCGAGCGCATAGCCTCACCGAATCTCTGGAAATGCACAACCTCACGCTGGCGGAGGAATTTGATTACGTCGTTAACGTCGGGGTCATCCGAAAGTCTGAGGATATTATCATAGGTTACCCTCGCTTTCTGCTCCGCCGCAAGGTCTTCGGAAAGGTCGCAAAGCGCATCCCCCTTTGACTGTATAGATGCCATATTGAATGGCTCACCCGTTGCGGATGCGGGATAAATTCCCACACCGTGCTGAACGTAATATTTATCAAATCCGCCTGCCTTCATCTCGTCAGCGGAAAGATTCTTCGTAAGCTGATAGAGCAAGCTCGACACGATTTCGGTATGGGCAAGTTCCTCTGTGCCTATGTCGGTGAGCGTTGCTATTACCTTGCCTGATGGCATAGCGTAGCGCTGATTCAGGTAACGCATAGCTGCGCCCACCTCACCGTCAGGTCCGCCAAGCGCATCAATGATAATACCTGCAAGTCTGGGATTCGGGTTCTTAATTTTCACCGGATACTGAAGCTTCTTTTCATAAATCCACATACATTAGTCCTCCTTCCCCGTTATATGCCAGGGCCACTTGCCGTCAGTCCAGGTCCACTTATCTCCCTGCACATCAGCAGATAATATCGGTCCATACTTTGCGGAATACTCATCCATAGCATCCGTGAGGTTTTTTACAATCTCTTTGTAATATTCGAGTGCCTGACGGCATTCGGGGTGAGTATCAAGGAAAAGCTCGCTTTCAACCTTTGCAAAGCTGAGCGACTGTATTTTTTTCATAAGAGCCGCCATATCGGCGCTGTTGTTTGTAGAATTATTCATTTCCGTACACCCCCAGTGGCTTATCAAGCTCCTCGAAAAGAGTACCTCTGCCGAGCGCCTTGTCTACCGTATAAAGCATTTGCCAGCGCTGAATAGGGTTGTAAGAATAAGCGAGCGGCTTTGTATCAAGGCAATCAACGCACATTCCGTCGCGCCCCTCGGGGCCGCAGCCTGCGCCATTCATACCGCCGTTATTCGTATTTGCGGTGCCGCGCAGCTCACCCGTGCAGTTACGTCTGCCGGTGCGCTCCTGTGATGCGGCTCGCGGTAATCCGTTTTCGTTTCTGTCCATATTTATACTGTCCTTTTTTGCATTAGCGGTTTGTGCCGCTAACATTATCTTATGAATTTCTGCGCTTTTTGCGACAAAATTCATACGCCGCTTGTTTTATACTCCGAAATCCGTTTGTTGCATTTATATATCACAGCAATACATAAAAGAAGCACGGATGAAATCACAGCAGCACCTACCGTGCCGTTTATAAGCTTTGCAGCTCTCCTGCTTATTTCAAGCTTATATATAAGCGCATTCACAAAATTAAAAAAGGACATAAATGATGCGCAAAAGGATATTATTCTGGCTATGACGTAGGAATACGGAAGTCTGCGTCTTCGGTTATAAAAAATAGAAAAGACGTTGAAAACAAATATTGAAATCGAATAAGCTCCGAGAAAATAAATGACTATTAAAGAGTGATTTTGCGCTCTCAAAGTCAACGTTGTGTAAACAATCATTGTCGCCATAGCGACATTTAAGAAAAGCATCACCACTCCGACACGCCGACACCTTTGGTAAAGTGAAAGAGATACAGCCGCATTCTTTGCTTGATTTTTCGCAGCCGGATAAAGTATATATCTCGTTATTACCAACAAAACGTAATACACCGAAACCGCTAAAAACCAACGGCTGCCGTAAAGAATTGCAGCAAACATATTGAACGCAGAATAAAGCACCCCGGATATAAGGCTTCGCAATAGATATACGTTGTGCCTTACACTAAAATCGTTAAGATATATTTTTACAAAACCGAGATTTGTAATTTTTCTGACAGCGCCCCCGATAAACGAACCTAACATCCTACATCAAAGCCCTCCGATATATTATTATTTACCGTTTTCGCCTAAAAATATTGATACTTGTTGATTTTGGGTGACATATAGTGTATAATAGTGATATAAATTTCATAAAAACGGAGATACGTATGAGAATATATAACACTCCTGATGAGCTTATCGGAAAAACTCCGCTGTTAAGACTTGAAAAAATAGAAAAGATATACGGCGTTTCGGCAAAGCTGTACGCAAAGCTTGAATTCTGCAATCCAAGCGGCAGTGCAAAAGACAGAGCCGCTAAATATATGCTTGACGAGGCGATAAAATCAGGGCTTGTTAAAGACAGCACCGTTATAATCGAGCCTACGTCAGGCAACACCGGAATAGGACTTGCGGCACTTTCAGCGGCACGCGGTTACAGAGCTATAATCGTTATGCCCGAAAATATGTCACGTGAGCGCATACTCCTTATGAGAGCTTACGGCGCTGAGGTAGTCCTTACCGATGCTGCACTTGGTATGCGAGGCGCTATTGAAAAGGCTAACGAGCTTAAGGCACAGATAGGTGATGCATATATCCCAGCGCAGTTTGACAACCCCGAAAACGCACGCGCACACAGAGAAAGCACGGGTCCTGAAATATACGCAGACACCGATGGATGTGTCGATATTATTGTCGTGGGTGTAGGCACGGGCGGAACAATCAGCGGTGTCGGTGAATATCTGAAAGAAAAAAATCCCGCCGTTAAGGTTATTGCGGTTGAGCCTAAAGATTCGCCATATCTTTCAGCGGGGATAGCAGGCGCACACAAGCTTCAGGGTATCGGAGCAGGATTTATACCGAAAATTCTTAACTGCGATATAATTGACGAGGTAATTCCCGTCAGCACAGAGGCGGCATATTCTGCGGTCAGAAGGCTTGGCACAAAGGTCGGCATTCTCGTAGGTATTTCCTCAGGTGCGGCGCTCGCTGCTGCGATAGAGGTAGGAAAGCGGGCGGAAAACCGCGGGAAAAATATTGTGTTTATATGCCCTGACGGCGGTGAGAGATATTTATCCTCTGATCTTTTTGAGGAGTAAGCTATGGGACTTGCACAAAATTTTGAAAAGGAAAAGCTTATTGTCGGAATAATTTACAGCGATAAGGAATTGCTCGACGCAGCCCTCGCTTCACTTACCGAAAAATTCGGAGAAATTGAGGACGTATGCGACGAATTTTCATTTTCCGAGGAATTTTCGCACTACTACGATGAGGAGCTTGGCGGCGAGGGACTTCGCAGAATTTACAGCTTCCGAGAGCTTGTCGCCCCCGATAGACAAGCCGAAATCAAGATATTTACAAACGAGCTTGAAATGAAGCTTTCAAAGAGCGGAAACAGACACGTAAATATCGACCCCGGATTTATCAATCACGGCAGGCTCTTACTTGCCACGACGAAGCCTGCAGGCTTCAGAATTCCGCTCTCTGATGGAATTTACACAGAGCTTACGCTATTTTGGGCAAGGGGCGAGTGGCAAAAGCTACCCTGGACATACAGAGATTATCAATCCGAAAGGGTTCAAGGCTTTATAACAATGGTAAGAAAGCGTTATCTTTCGCAAAGAAAAGAAAACAACAAGTGACAAAATACAAAAAGCAGACTTGCGGGCAAGTCTGCTTTTTGTATTTTGAGATTGCTTGAAAAGAAAAAAGTGCGACTTAAAGAGTCGCACTTTTTTGTAGAGATGAAATTACTTAATCTCAACTTCGCCGCCTGCAGCAGTGATCTGCTCAGCGATCTTGTCAGCCTCTTCCTTGGATACGCCCTCTTTGAGAGTCTTGGGAGCGTTGTCAACAAGGTCCTTAGCTTCCTTAAGTCCAAGGCCGGTGATCTCACGAGCAACCTTGATAACGTTGAGCTTCTTGTCGCCTGCGGACTTGAGTATAACGTCGAACTCGGTCTTCTCCTCAACGGGAGCTGCTGCTGCTGCGCCGGGAGCTGCTGCTACTGCTACGGGAGCTGCGGATACGCCGAATTCCTCCTCAAGAGCCTTAACGAGGTCAGCGAGTTCAAGAATAGTAAGACCTTTAACAAGGTCAAGAATCTGTGTGGTCTTTTCGTTCATTTTTTTATCCTCCGAATTATTCAAATGTTTTTTAAATTATTTTTTTACAGAATTAAGCCTCTGCAGGAGCTTCGGCAGCTTCTTCACCGCCATTTTCCTTGTCGATCTTTGCCTGAAGAACATAAGCAAAGCTGTAAAGGGACGACATAAGGCTTCCCATCATCTTAGCAACAAGAACTTCCTTGCTGGGAGTTGCTGCAAGAGCCTCTACACCCGAAGCATCAAGAACACCGCCGTCAACAAATCCTGCTTTGATTTCAAAGCACTCGATTTTGTCAGCATATTCTTTCATAATCTTAGCGGGAGCAAGAGGATCGGTCTCGCTGACTGCGATAGCGGTCATACCGGAAAGATACTGTTTCATATCTCCGAGGCCTGCCATCTCACACGCTCTGCCTGTGAGGGTATTCTTCATAACTGTGTAATCTACACCAGCCTTACGAAGAGCCGCACGAAGCTCTGTATCGTCAGCAACCTTAATGCCCTCGTATTTAACAAGTACACCTGCCGCAGCAGCCTTAAGCTTTGTAGCAAGAGTTTCAACTACCTGTTTCTTTTCTTCAAGAATCTTATTACTTGGCATTTCATTCACCTCCATTAAATTCTTAAAACAAAAAATCCCATCCAAGCGCACACGCATTGCACCGAGATAGGACAAAAATAACATATATAAAATAAGTTAACTGTCACCTCGGCAGGAAAGCGAACGCTTTTACCGGAACCTGCTGTCTTAGGATACCTATGGTATTATACACAAAAAATTGGAGCTTGTCAAGGGGTTTTTCAAAAAAATATAAGTTTTTTAAACGGAGGAAATTTAAGGCAGCGCCGGAGTGAGCGATAGCTCCAACACGTCACAGCTCTGCCTTTTCTCGGTTTCGAGTTCCTCGGAAATATAGTTTATAACGAGTCACTTAACAGTTAATTTGATTTTTCAATATTCGTTCTTATTTTTCAGGACTCTGTATATTGAACGGTAAGACTGCAAACGAGAGGGGGAAATTTCACCTATTTCTGCCGCACGGCATATTGCGCATTCATCGGCAGATTCGCCAACGTGGGCGCAATCCGAATATCGGCACTTGCCAAGATAAGCCGAAAACTCTCGGAATGCGGGTAAGAGGTCGTCTATACCGAAGAAGTCAAAGCGCTCAAAATCTATGAGCGAAAATCCCGGAGTGTCGGCAAGGAAGCCCGTGTCAGCATCACAGGATATATCAAATATTTCAACGTGGCGAGTGGTATGTCTGCCACGCTCGATTTTCTTGGATATTGTTTGAGTTTCGAGTGAAAGATTTGGAAACAGCGTATTCATAAGCGTGGATTTTCCAACGCCCGATGCACCCGCAAAGGCGGCGGTTTTTCCGTCTGTCACGTTGTTTTTTATGTACTCGGAAAGCACATCTATTCCCTCTTTGTATTCCGCAGAGGTGACGAAAGCGGGAATACCTACCTTTTTATATATATCAAGATATTCTGCCGCAAGTTCTGAATCAAGGTCGGATTTTGTTATAATCAGGACGGGGGTAATTCTGTTATGCTCGGCTATGGCGATAAGCTTGTCTACGGTTTCTATAACCGGGGTGGGCTTTTTTGCCGCAAACACAATAAAGAGAAAATCAAGATTTGCCATAGGAGGTCTTATAAGACTGTTACGGCGCGGATAAATCTCTGATACCACCACGGAATCAGAAACGGTATCGTCAATTTTTACAAGCACGTTATCACCGACAAGCAGCTTATCCTCGTCACGGCGAAGTCCCCCTTTTGCACGGCAGACAATGCGCTCTGTACCGCATCTTATATCGTAAAGACCGCCGAGTCCCTTTACTACCTTTCCCTTTATTTCCTTTATCAAAGCTTTTCCTCTTTCGTTTTGTTTTGTCCTGCACGTCTTAACTGACCGCAGGCTGCATTTACATCTGCACCGAGTCTGCGGCGCACTGTTGCCACAACTCCGTTTTTATTAAGAATTTCGGCAAATCTGTTCGCTTCATCGACACCGCCTGCTGTGAAGCCTGTTTCAGCCACCTCGTTTACACGTATAAGGTTAACGTGGATAGGAGCGCCCGGTGCGAGCGAGGTGCGCAGAAGCGAAGCCAAGGCTTCGGCATCCCTCGGAGTGTCGTTTTTGCCGTGTATAAGCGTATATTCAAAGGATATTCTTCTTCCCGTTTTTGAATAGTAATAGTCACAAGCAGAGAGAAGCTCGGATATATTCCATTTATTGTTTATCGGCATAATGTCACTGCGTGCCTTATCGTTTGATGCGTGGAGCGATACCGAAAGCGTTATCGGAAAGGCAAGCTCTGCAAGCTCCATTATCTTTGGAACAACACCCGAGGTTGACAAAGATATATGTCTGTAACCGATATTGAGTCCGCCCTCCGCATTTACAAGGCGCAAAAATTTAATGACGTTATCAAAATTATCAAGCGGCTCACCGATACCCATCATAACGACGTTTGAAACACGCTCGCCGCTATCACGCTCGGCGGCTATTATCTGACCGAGCATTTCTGACGGATAAAGGTCTCTTTCCTTGCCGCCTATCGTTGAAGCGCAGAAGCGACAGCCCATACGACAGCCAACCTGACTTGAAATACAGAGTGTATTTCCGTGCTTATAGCGCATAAGAACGCTTTCTATACAAGCGCCGTCGTGAAGCTTGAAAAGATATTTTACAGTTCCGTCAAGCTTTGATACAAGCTTTCTTTCAACCATGGGCAACGTATTTAACGTAAGCTCGGTAAGCTTTTCACGAAGAAGCTTTGACAAGGTTGTTATCTCTGATATAGGGCATCCCGAATAAAGCGCCTCGTATATTTGCTTGGCTCTGAATTTTTTCTCGCCTATTGATATGACGAAATCCGTGATTTCATCAAGCGTCATCGAATACAGATCGATTTTTTGTGTCATTTTTGTATCCTAACAAGTTGAATATGTATTTTAAAATTATTTTTTCCGAAGCTTTGCAACGAAAAATCCGTCAGTTTCGTGAACGTGCGGTAAAAAGGTAAAGCAACCGCAAGAAGAATCCTCGTTGCCGATTTTAAAATCGACAGCCTCAAAATCAGGGTGCTTTTCAAGAAATGCTTTCACAATTCCAAGGTTTTCGGCAGGATTGAGGGTGCAGGTAGAATAAACCATAACACCGCCACTCATAAGATAATTCGCCGCCGAGTCTATAATATCCGCCTGAAGCTCCAAAAGTCCTGAAAGCTCGTCTATATCCTTATAGCGTAAATCAGGCTTTTTCGCAAGAACTCCAAGTCCCGAGCAAGGAACGTCGCAGATAACCGCACTGCACTTACCGACAAGCTCGGCTTTGTTTTCTTTAGCATCCAAAACCTCGGCACGGATACTCGCAAGTCCGAGTCTTTTAGCACCGTCTGTAATTAAGGGGAGCTTTGCTTCGCTTATATCAAATGAACGTATCTCTGCCCCATCTGCCGAAAGCACGGCTGCGGCAAAGCTCTTTCCGCCCGGTGCTGCGCAGACGTCTGCGAGTATTGCTCCGCTCTTAAGTTCAAGCAGTGACACCGCTGCGGCACAAGCCTCATCCTGGACAAAGAAAAATCCCTCGTCGTATCCCGGAAGATTTTTCGGGTTATAGGATTTTTCAAGGCGCAAGGAAATATCCGAATAAAGAGACCTTTTTGCGGATATATTCTGCTCAAAGAGCAGTTTAATATAGTCATCAACGGTTATTTTCTCCGTGTTTACGGTAAGTGAAAGACCCCGGGGCGTATTCATAGCCGAAATTAACCGCTCGGCTTCCGCCTCGCCAAAGGATTCAATATACATTCTGACAAGCGGAAGCGCTACCGAATAGCGCACGGACAGATATCGTGCAAGGCTCTTCTCTTTTTTTGGCAAGGGCAATTTCCCCTTTTCCCTGCTCGCACGGCGCAAAACGCCGTTGACAAACCCTCTTGCGCTTTTTTGTCTTACAAGGCTTACCGCCTCATTTACCGCTGCAAAATCGGGTATATTTTCCATATCAAGCAGCATACAAAGCCCGAGGCGAAGTATGTTTTTTATTTCAAGCTCTATTTTGGATATCTGCCTTCCTGCAAGATAAGAAATATAATAATCGTAAGTCAGCTTACGCTCAACAGCGGTGTAAAAAAGTGCTGTAAGCTGACCTCTTTTTTCTTTATCAAGGGCGTCCGCTACGTGAGATTGCAAAGAAAGGTTTACATATTTTGCATCAAGCTCATATTCATTGAGCAAAGCAAGTGCTATTTTCAGTACTGTCATCTTCTTCTTGAATATCTTGAAATAAGGCGCAAAAGCTGAAGCACGCTGACAAGAAGCGATGCAACGTAGGTCAGTGCCGCCGCTGAAAGAACACGTCTTGATGCTGAAAGCTCATCTGACGAATACCATCCGCATCCCTCAAGCTCACGCATCGCTCTGTTTGATGCATCAAACTCGCAAGGAAGCGTTACGAGCTGGAAGAGCGTGGTAACCGCGAAAAGACCTATACCTACCGTTATAAGCATATATCCGATTTCGGTGTAGTAGAAAATTGCGCCCGAAAGTATGAGAAGCCAAGTGCCTTTTGATGCGAAATTGGTTATCGGCACAAGCTTTGAGCGTATTTTTATCGGAATATATCCTACTGCGTGCTGTACTGCGTGTCCTGCCTCGTGCGCCGCAACTCCGACAGCCGCCGCAGAGGTGCTGTCATAAACTCCCTCGGAAAGACGCAAAACCTTGCCTCTTGGGTCATAGTGGTCGGTGAGATTTCCGCCCACCCGCTCTATTCTCACGTGGTGAAGTCCGTTTGAATTGAGTATCATTCTTGCGGCCTCGGCAGCAGTCTGTCCTCTGCCTGTTCTTACACGTGAATATTTGTTAAACGTCGAGGAAACCTTGAACTGTGCGTAAAACGTAAGTCCGATAGCAAGTATAAAAAGAATATAAAGTATAAAATCATACTTATAAATCACTTGAGTATATCTCCTTTTGCGATTTTTCTGCCTCTGATGAAATCAGCGGCACTCATTTTGGATTTTCCCTCGGGGATAACGACACCGACAGCAAGTGCCCCCTCACCGCAGGCGATAGTTATTTTACCGCCGTCGAGTGATATTACCTCGCCCGCCTGTCCTTTACCCGACACAACCTCGGCTTTGCATATTTTGAGCATTTTATCGCCAAGGTATGCAAAAGCACCCGGAATCGGAGTTGTACCTCTTATTATAAAGTCAAGCTCTCGGGCAGTTTTTGTAAAGTCTATTTTAGCATCGGATTTTTCGATTTTTTTGGCATAGCTTGCAAGACTGTCATCCTGCGGTGTGCGCACGGCTCTGCCACAGAAGATGTCATCAAGAGTTTTTGACAAAAGCCCGGCACCAATCTCTGCGGATTTATCGTGCACGGCTTCAAAATCATCGTCCTTTTCAATAGGAAATCTTTCACAGCTTATTACGTCGCCCGTATCAAGTCCTGCGTCCATCTGCATAACCGTAACACCGGTTTCACTCTCGCCATCCATAATTGCTCTTTGCATCGGGGCAGCTCCTCTGTATTTCGGCAGAAGCGATACGTGGAGGTTGACACAGCCGAATTTCGGATAATTTATAACCTCGATAGGCAAAATTTTTCCGTAAGCGACAACTACTATTATATCGGGTGAAAGCTCGGTGAGCTGTGCCATAAATTCCTCGCCACGAAGAGTTTTCGGGGTTATGACGGGAATATTCAGCTCCTGTGCCGCAAGCTTTACCGCTGTTGGGGTTAACTGCATTTTTCTGCCCCTCGGCTTATCCTCGCCCGTCACGGCGCAGATAACGTCATATCCGTCAGCTACAAGACGTTTCAGACAGAGTGCGGATATTTCGGGCGTACCCATAAAGAGTATGCGCATCAGCGAAGCTCCTCCTTGCTGACCTTTCTTATTTCAAAATCTGTAAAAAGCTTTCCGTCGAGGTGGTCGCATTCGTGACAGATTGCTCGTGCCAAAAGCTCGTGACCTGTGATTTCAAACTCCTCACCGTTACGGTTAAGCGCTCTTACGGTAACTGCGGCAGGACGTCGCACGATGCTGTAATTGCCGGGATTTGAAAGACACCCCTCTGCTTCCTCCTGTTTTCCCGAATATGCTATAATTTTTGGGTTGATAAGCTCGATAACCTTGCCCTCCTCAACCTCGATTACAGCTATTCTTCTGAGCACTCCTACCTGCGGGGCGGCAAGACCGCAGCCCTCGGCATGGCGCATCGTTTCTATCATATCGTCAAGAAGAGTAGTTATTCTGGGTGTTATCTCGGTAACAGGTCTTGAAACCTTTCTTAACAGCTCATCACCGAACTTCACTATTTTTAATATTGCCATTTAATCAGCCTCACTTTTATTATACTTTATAATCAAACCGTAAGCGGATTTAAATCAACCGAAAGCACAGCGCCCCGAATGCCCGAAAATTCACAAAGCAGCTCGGAGAGCATTTCTCGGCTTTTTGGATTTAGCTTACATTTTATTATCATTCTTGTTCTGTATTTATCGTTGACCTTATACACCTGCGCCTCAAACGGGCCGAATGCCACAAACGGCTGGTCGCTGTATTTACCGCTCATTTTATCAAGCACCGAGCTTTTAAGCCTCTCGGACACAGCAAAAAGCTCACCCTCATTATCTGCTGTAAGCGTAAGCTGTACCATATCGCAAAACGGCGGATATGAAAGCTCACGTCTTATAGCAATCTCGCCCTCATAGAATCTCTCATAATCCTGACGGCAGGCAAGTCTTATCGTTTCGTTTTTCGGAGAATAGGTCTGTATGACGGCGATTCCGTTATCACTTGCACGGCCCGCTCTTCCCACAACCTGGGTGAGAAGCGAAAAGGTTCGCTCGTTAGCTCTGAAATCGCTGACGTAGAGCGACGTATCGGCAAGAGCTACACCGACAAGCGTTACTCTCGGAAAATCGTGTCCCTTGGCAACCATTTGAGTACCTATAAGTATATCTGCCGCACCACGACGGAAATCGTCAAGCATTTTATCATAGGCAAGCTTACCCGAGGTGGTATCGGCATCCATTCGCATCACGTTCATACCCGAGATGTATTTTAGCATCTCGCCCTCCAGCTTTTGTGTTCCGAAGCCGAGGTATGAAAGCTCCGCAGCATCGCAGGCAGGACACTTTTTCGGCAGAGGCTCACTGTGACCGCAAAGGTGACACATAAGCTTACCGCCGCCGCCCGAGGTATGATAGGTAAGCGACACCGAGCATCTTGGGCAGGATATTACATCACCGCAGCTACGACAGCTTATCTGTGTATTATACCCTCGACGGTTTAGAAATATTATGGCCTGTTCTTCACGCTCTCCCACCGACACAAGCTCGTCAAGCAGCCTTTTGCTTATCGGTGAGGTGTTGCCAAGCTTCAGCTCCTCACGCATATCGACAACGACAGCCTGCGGCAAACGGAATCCACCGTAACGCTCACGCAAGGGGATTAGGGTATACGTACCCGATTTAGCCTTATAAAAGCTTTCAAGCGAGGGTGTTGCAGATGCCAAAAGCATAAGCGCATTATGTACTCCAGCACGGAATGCGGCTATATCTCTTGCGTGGTATTTCGGATCTGACTCCGACTTGTAGGTATGCTCGTGCTCCTCGTCTATTACTATCATTCCGATATTGTCAAGCGGTGCAAAGATTGCCGAGCGTGTACCTATAACCAAATCCACCTCGCCGCCCTTTATTCTGCGCCATGCATCTATACGCTCTCCCTGCGAAAGCGAGGAATGTATAACAGCAACACGCTCACCGTATCTTTTGCAGAATATGCTGACGGTCTGCGGTGTAAGAGCAATTTCGGGAACAAGCATTATTACGCTTTTTCCGTCCGCGACAGTTTTATCTATCGCCTTCATTATAACCTTTGTTTTTCCGCTTCCGGTTACACCGAAAAGCAGTCCTGCACGTGCCGCCTTATCCGAATAGAGCTGCTCGATTGTTGAATATGCTTCCACTTGCGCAGGGGAAAGCACTATCTCGGATTTATCACCCGTACCCGAATACGCAGAATATGGATTTCGGTAGCTTTCTCTTTGCAAAATCTCGATTATTCCTCGCTCCGCCAGAGCTTTTATATTAGCAGACGTTACAGTTGGCTGTGCACGTACAAGCTCGATATCAGCAGAGCCTATATCCGAAAGATATTCAAGAATTATTCGCTGACCCGAGCTTCTGATACCCGCTCTTCCTTTTGCCGAAAGCAGAGCCTTAAGCTCATCGGCACTTACGGTGAGGCGACAGGTAAATTTATACTTGATATTAAGATGCTCGGACAAAGCTCCCGGGGGCAGAATACACCTAGCCGCCTCGCCAAAGGTGCAAAGCGTGTATTTTTTCATAAATAAGCACAGCCCGAGCATTTCCTCATTCATTGAGAATCGGTCTGATACAACCGAATGCACGGGCTTTATCTTTTCGCCCTCTGCCGTTGTTTCGGATAAAGACACTACAACGCCAAGACGGAGCTTATCCGCCTTTCCAAAGGGGACTTTTACTATGCTGCCGCAGACGACGTTATCGCCGCAGCTGTAATCAAAGGGGCGATCAATATGATACGGTAAATCAAAAAGATATACCTTGCAAAACATACCTCGCCCTCCTCGTTTTTTTATTTGCTATATGTTATTATTCGATAGCAGCCGCATCCTCATCCTTCGGGTGATGCATCTGGAATCTTCCGTCCTCAAGCTTTGCTATGGCAATCTTTACAGCCTTCTGATCCTTGTACTCGGGATCGATAAGCGAAGCAAGCGGCTTCTCTGTTACGTGGTTGTCAATCATCTTCTGCGCTTTGTTACGCATCTCAACGTACTCGTCTGTAACTATTCTTGCGCATTTTGCCACGCCTATTACAAGCTCATAACGGTTAAACTCACCCTTGGTAAGCTGGTCAATGGTAGGATAAATCATTTTCTGTATCTCCTTATATTATGATAAATTATTATTCTTCATCTTCATCGTCTGCATCGTCCTGACTGTCGCTTGCGAGACGGTTGGTTATTGTTTCGGCATATATAGCCGAGAGTATTACGTGGTCGGAATCGGTTATTATAACCGCTCTTGTGCGTCTGCCGCAGGATACGTCTATTACACGGTTATCCTCCTTGGCATCCTGAACAAGACGCTTTACAGGGGCTGAATCAGGACACGCTATCGCAACTATACGTCCTGCAGATACCATATTTCCAAAGCCTATATTTATGAATTTCATAGTGCCTATCCTCTTATTCTATGTTCTGAACCTGCTCACGGATTTTTTCAAGCTCACCCTTCATATTAACGACAATTCTCGCTATTTTCGCATTATTTGCCTTCGAGCCGATGGTATTGGTTTCACGGTTCAATTCCTGCATAAGGAAATCAAGCTTTCTGCCTGACGGCTCTGCCATTTCGCATATTTCGTAAAAAGCACCGAAGTGTGAACGAAGACGCACAAGCTCCTCGTCTATTGCAATTTTATCAGCCCATATTGCGCACTCTGTCAAAAGGCGGTTTTCATCAACGGCTACGTTGTTATCACCGAGAATTGTACGAAGCCTTGCCTCAAGCTTGTCACGGTAGCCGACAGTATCCTCTTTGGATATTTTTTCAACCTCATCAGCATAAGAGCGCACAAGCTCGATTTTAGCCTTTATATCATCCTCTGCACGCTTGCCCTCGGCACATCTCATAGCCGAGTAGCCCGCAATACACTCGTCAAGCACCGAGCGGAATGCCTCCCACTCCGCCTCGGGATCCTCATCCTCTTTTTCATAGGTGAAGATTTCCTGATTGCGCGACACGCTCATTACGCTGATATCGTCAGGAAGTCCGAATTCATCACGCAGACTGCGAAGCGCTGATATATACGCAGAAGCCACGTCCTTATCAATAGCTATATTTCCTTTTTCAGAGCCGTGGTTTTCAACCGTGACGAAAACGTCAACCTTTGCGCGCGACACGGCATTTTTCTGAACGTACGATTTAATTTTTTCTTCAAGATAGAGGTAGGCTTTCGGCATTTTTACCGAGCAGTCAAAGAAACGTGAATTGACGCTCTTTATCTCTATCGTTATGTCACGTCTTTCACCCTCAACCTTTGCTCTGCCAAAGGCTGTCATACTTTTAATCATTTACGTCTCCTCCCACGACAGTCGTTTTACGGCTGCCAAGGCTTTTAATTTCTTCCATAAAGGAATCTATGTCCTTGAACTCACGGTATACCGAAGCGAAGCGTATGTAAGATACGATATCCTCCTCCTTGAGCCTCTCAAGAACCATTTCGCCAATGCGCTTCGAGCTTACCTCGGTAACGAGCGAGTTCTGAAGCTCGGTTTCAATAGCGGTTGCTATATCCTCACTGTGCACAGGCCGCTTCTGACACGCTCTGACAATTCCGCGCATAAGCTTATGCTTATCAAAAAATTCTCTCGATCCGTCACGCTTTATAACAGATATCTGAACAGAATCTATAACCTCGTATGTTGTGAAGCGCTTGCCGCACACGGGGCATTCACGGCGGCGCTTAATGCTCGCTCCGTCCTCTATGGGGCGGGAGTCAAGCACTCTTGAATCCTGGTTGTTACACGAGGGGCATTTCATAAATTTTCTCCTAAAGTTGCCAAAAAAATACTTTTACTCATAGAGTATATCATATTTTTATCAAAAAGTAAAGTTGTTTTAAAAATTATTATTTATTATTTTGTAATATAAACCGCCGACAGCCGCAGGCTGGTCCTGCGGCTGTCGTATATTATCTTCGTCATAGG
>JAZOWX010000067.1:0-36184 GCA_045659405.1 Eubacteriales bacterium
ACGGTTAAAATAGTAGGAAAACTATATGCCAAGTTACGAAAAAAACAAAAAATCCGGGTTATGGTCCGCAAGGTTTCGTGAAACTTCTCTCAAAGACGGACAAATACATCAGGTTCGGTTATCCGGATTCAAAACAAAAAAAGAGGCGCAGTACGGTTACGAAACCTATTTGATAGAGTACAACAAAAAAGCCGAAGAAAATAAAAATAATACTATCCCGAAAGAGAACCCCGCAAAAATCAGATTTTCTGTTTTGGTTGAAAACTACTTGGCTTTCAAAAAAGCTAGGGTTAAAAAATCCTCGTTTTACGATGTAGATAAAAAGGTTCGTAACAAGATATTGCCATACTTTAAAAATGTATCCGTTGAGGATGTCACCCCTGCTCTCGTTCTCGAATGGCAGTTAACTCTCACCGAATACTCGTATGCCTATCAAAAAACGCTTGTGACTCATTTAGCCTCAATATACAATTACGCAGAAAAGTATCACAACATTCCGAACATAATGGATAAAGTAGACCGTCCTCGCAATCTTCAAGCGAAAAAGGAAATGCTTTTCTATACCCCGGATGAATTTCGCAAAATGATAAAAGAGGTCGAGAGCATCGTTTATTCGCTTTACTATAAGATGCTTTACCTTTCCGGATGCAGACGCGGAGAAGCTCTTGCTCTTACGTGGGAAGATATTTCTTTTGATAATAACACGGTAAAGATTTCAAAAACGCTGTCTTTTAAGGTGGGCGAAAGCGGAAAGCCCTATCACATCGGACCTCCCAAAACTCCCTCAAGCAATCGAACGGTTATTCTCCCACAGTTTTATATGAATCAACTCAAAGAGTACAAAACATGGCAGACCGAAAATGAAAGCAATATTGAATTTGTGTTCGGTGCCGATACACCATTACCGCCAACAAGCATAGAACGTCATCTGACAAAAGCTGCAAGTAAAGCGGAGGTAAAACGAATCAGAATACACGACCTGCGTCATTCGTGCGCTTCTCTTCTCTTGCACAAAGGTGTGACTATCGTTGCTTTAAGCAAACACTTGGGACACTCAAGCGTAAAAGAAACGCTTGACACTTATTCACACATGTTGCCGGACGACCAAACAATGATAATCAAAAGCTTGGAAACTGTATCGGATATATAAACGCAAAAACATTAAAATGACAGGCACAAAAATAGGCACACGATTTTAAATTATCTCGTTTCAATCCCGTGCGATTTTATAAACATCTATACAAAATGCACAAAAAATATTGTAAAAAACAGAAAAAACGCACCAATTTTGGTGCGTTTCTTTTATATGGGGTGAGATATGGGATTCGAACCCACGACCTCCAGGGCCACAACCTGGCGCTCTAACCAACTGAGCTAATCCCACCGTGTGTGTGGCGCGGCTTGAGGGACTCGAACCCCCGACCTACTGCTTAGAAGGCAGTTGCTCTATCCAGCTGAGCTAAAGCCGCATTACGCTTTACAGCCTTGTAATTATAACAGAATATTTTCGGTTTGTCAATAGCTTTTCTTTAAGTTTTCTAAATTATTTTCTCGTTTGGACTTCAAATATATATATTGGGTTTCAAGTTAAGAAAAAATAGTCGGGGGCAAGTAATGCCCCCGGAGTAAATATAGCTTTAATTATTATTTTTCTTCTTTAACAGCTTCGATAACCGAGCTTGCAAGTCCTGCTATGCCCTGAATGTTTGAGGGAATGATGATTTTGGTTGCCTTTCCGTCTGCCGCACGCTCGAAGGATTCAAGGCTGCGAAGTGTTATAACAGCCTCGGAGGGTTTAGCCTCGTTTATCATCTTAATACCCTGCGCTGTTGCTTCCTGAATTTTGAGTATAGCTTCGGCTTCACCCTCTGCCTCACGTATCTTTGCCTGCTTTACGGCTTCGGCACGGAGTATTGCCGATTCCTTTTCTGCTTCAGCGACGAGAATTGCCTGCTGCTTCTGTCCTTCTGCTATAAGAATTGTCGAGTTTTTCTCACCCTCGGCACGAAGAATTGATTCACGACGCTCACGCTCTGCCTTCATCTGCTTTTCCATAGCGTCCTGTATCTCTTTCGGGGGCATAATATTCTTAAGCTCTACACGGTTAACTCTTATTCCCCACTGGTCGGTAGCCTCGTCGAGTATAGCACGCATTTTTGTGTTTATAATATCTCTTGACGTAAGTGTCTGGTCAAGGTCAAGCTCACCTATGATGTTACGAAGCGTTGTAGAGGTAAGATTTTCTATTGCCATAAGCGGATTGGTTACACCATAGGTGTAAAGCTTACAGTCTGTTATCTGGAAGAATACGACGGTATCTATCTGCATTCTTACGTTATCACGAGTTATAACCGGCTGTGGCGGAAAATCGACCACCTGCTCCATAAGTGTAATCTTCTTTGCAATAACCTCTATAAAGGGGATTTTGAAGTGAACACCGGTAGTCCAGGTTGATTTATAGCTTCCAAGTCTTTCAACTATCTGTGCTGTTGCCTGCGGAACAATTTTTATGTTTGAAATAAGGATGATGATTGCAATTGCAATCAAAACAAGAACAACGATAAGCGGACCGCTATCCGAAGCGGAAAGAAGTGCGTTTAACATAGCATACCTCCAAATTTAATAAATTTTATAAAAGCGTTATTTTCTGCAGATGAGCTTAACACCCTCAATTGCTACGATGGTGAGAATCTCGCCGGGTTCAAATACAGCGTCGTCACCGACACCTCTTGCCGACCATATCTGCCCTTTGATTTTGACCTGTCCGACACCTGCAAAATTATCTATTTTCTCGGTTACAATACATTTTTCACCGATAATAGCTTCAATATTCGTTTTTGCGGCACTTTTGATATATTTGCGCAGGAATTTCTGTGAAATGATAATTCCAACCGCTGATACAAGAAGAAATACAAGTATCTGCCAGATTAAGTCAACCTTACAAAAATCGAGAATTATCGACACTATCGCTCCCGGAACAAACCAAATCGCTATCAGCTGATCGGTGAAAATCTCAATAATTATCGAAAGCGCAATAAGCGCAACCCAAAGCCAACCGTATTCCATAAATCCTCCTGATTACGGCATATCACCCCGAAAAAAGTGACATACAATCTTTATTATTAAATTAAGTATAGCATAATGCAATTCGAATGTCAATAAAATGGGATATAACTTTTTAACATTTTTATCTAGGGAAATTACTGCAATTAAGACAAAATGACATTGCGGAATTTGTCGAATTTGACCATTTTTTTGAAAAAGGATTGACAAAATGAACAATGTATAGTATTATTATGAACGTTGGGTTACAACAAATTAAAAAAGAATTAAGGAGGAAAACTATGTTTGAGAACATTAAGCAGTTTCTTGTAGAAGAATGCCGTGTAAACGCAGACGACGTAACAATGGACGCAAAACTTGCCGGTGACCTCGGCGTAAACTCTCTCGAACTTGCGGATCTCGTTTATCTCTGCGAAGAAAAGTTTAATATTGAAATTGATGATGAAGATCTCCACAACTTCAACACCGTTGGTGATGTTGTTCGCTATCTGGAGTCTAAGCAAAACTAATTTATAAATGCGATAAATAACGGCGTTCTCCGAATCGAGAACGCCGTTATTTTAATATTTGACGAGAAGAAAATCGAAGCTGTTTGAGATTTCGGGTAAGCTCTCTTTGATATTTGGAAACATTGCGTATACGTATTGAGCTACTGTGTCGGATTTCAGAAAATTGTCAGGAGTCGCAAAATAAGTAATTTTGCCCGACTGCTTTAAATCCTTAAGTATCCGTTTTGCTTGTGAGAAAACTCGCCTTTGTATTGGTGCCGTATCGTCAGGCGGCATCAAAAGAAGAAGCTCTGCCCCGTCAAGACCTGAACCGATTACCGAGTATTTAATTTCAGTATCCGAGCTGTCAGCATCGGTGTATTGAAGCTTTATTTTAACTAAATTCACTTTGCAAGCCTTTCTGCTCTTATTTATCTACTCGATTTTTAAAATCGCCCTGTAAGAAAGCATTTATATTATCGCAGATGATATTTACGCAACGAACCCTCGCCTCATAGGATGCCCATGCTGAATGAGGTGTCAGGATAACGTTTTTCATACCCAGAAGCTCTGTGTACGGATGATTTTCGGAAAACGGCTCTTCCGTGTAAACGTCGCAACCGAAGCCTCCGATTTTTCCAAGCAGGACTGCGTCGGCAACGTCACGCTCACAAAGACCTGCGCCTCTGGCCTCGTTTACAAGTATCACACCCTGCTTCATCAGCGAAATGCGTCTTTTGTCGATAAGACCCGTGCTTTCCTTGTTCAGGGGGCAATGGAGCGTTATTATATCGCACTCCGAGCAAATTTTATCTATATCCGAATAACCCTCAACCTCGCTTTGCGTCCTCTGATAAAACATAACCTCCGCACCGAGGGCTTTGGCAACCTTTGCAACCGCTTTGCCGATATTTCCGTATCCGATAATTCCCCACTTGCTACCCGAAATTTCGTGGTATACCGGGGTGAGCTTATTTGCAACACCGGATTTTGTATATTCGCCCGAGTTGACGTAATCTCTGTATTCTATCAGGTGAGTCCGCAGCGAAAGCACGGTTGCTACCGTCATAAGAGCAACGCTGTCTGTTGAATATGCGGGGACGTTGCAAACAGCAATTCCAAGCTCCCTACAAGCCGCAACGTCTATGTTGTCATATCCGGTTGCAAAAGTACAAATAAGACGTAGCCTTTTTGCTGTGGAAATCGCCTCTTTGCTTATTTTTACTTTGTTCAATATGATGATGTCTGCATCTGCTATTCTTTCTTTAAGCTCGTCTGCTGACGTGCTCGGATAAATTTCAATTTCACCCAAGCTGTAAAGCGGTGAAAATGGGGTATCCTCACCCATAGCTTCCCTATCAAGTATCTTGATTAAAATTGTTATCACCTCACAAGTAGTGCGTTTACAGCTTATTCTATCACATATTTTCCATTTTTTCAAGTATATATAATAAAATTTAAAAAATGTATTGACAAACCCAAAATCCTGTGTTATAATCATAGTACCTCTGTCGGAGGGCTTTTTTTGTGCTTATTTTCTGGGACAAGCGCAATCCCACCGCCATTGAGGGAGGTATTGACGGGGTTAACCCGAATTCTATTAGGAGGTGCCGATATGAGAGTCAAAATTACACTCGCTTGCTCGGACTGCAAGCAAAGAAATTATGACACTACAAAAAACAAAAAGAATGATCCGGACAGACTTGAGATGAACAAGTACTGCCGTTTCTGCCGCAAACATACTTTGCACAAAGAAACTAAGTAATACGGGAGGTTTTTTGATATGTCAGAACAGAATCATAACAATTTGGAAGCTTCTGTTGAAGCGGCTCCCGTTGAGAAGAAAAAGGCTTCGAAGAATGCTCCCAAGCGTCCGAACTTCTTTGTACGCGCTTGGAAGAGGATAGTGAAATTCTTCAAGGATACCGCCGGTGAACTGAAAAAGGTTTACTGGACGCCCAAGGATGAGCTTATCAAAAACACAAAGCTTGTTGTTATCACCGTTGTTGCGGTTGGTGTAGCTATCGCTATTGTGGATACTGCTTCTTCCTTTATCGTAAACTCGATTGCAGGGCTTATCGGTTAATGAGGCTTTGATATGAGTAATATTAACGAAAAAAATCTCGGTCCCAGATGGTACGTTGCTCATACTTACACGGGTTATGAAAACAAAGTTAAAATCAGCATTGAGAAAATCGTTGAGAACAGAGGACTTGGTCATTTGATATATGACATCAAGGTTCCTGTTGAAACGGTGACTGAAACGAATGACAAGGGTGAGGAAAAGATTATAGAAAATAAGCTCTTCCCCGGCTACGTGTTCGTTAAGATGACGATGACAGACGAGAGCTGGCACGTTGTAAGAAACATCACCGGTGTTACAGGATTTGTAGGCCCGGGCTCGGAGCCCACACCGCTTACCGATTCTGAAATAGCAATGTTCAGCGTTGAATCTCATGCGGCGGCAACCACGATTAAAGAAGGCGACAAGGTTGAAGTTATTTCAGGTCCTTTCGCAGGCTTTGGCGGTGTTGTGCGTGAAATCAACGAGGAAAAACAAGAGCTTGTTGTTCTTGCTTTCTCCGGAAAGCGTGACTTCCCTATCATCGTTTCGATGAAAGAGGTACGCATTGCGGAATAAGCTTCCGCATAGCCATTAGTACAGTGGGAGGGAGAAAAATCTTTAATTCTCCCGATTCAATACCACATTTGGAGGTTTATAATCATGGCAAAGAAAATAATGGGTTATATCAAATTGCAGCTTCCCGCAGGTAAGGCTACACCCCAGCCCCCCGTAGGTCCTGCACTTGGTCAGTACGGTGTTTCTATCCCTAACTTCACCAAGGAATTCAATGAAAGAACAAAGAACGATATCGGACTTATCATCCCCGTTATCATCACTGTTTTTGCAGACCGTTCTTTCACTTTCGTTACAAAGACTCCCCCTGCAGCAGTTCTTATCAAGAAGGCTTGCGGAATCGAAACAGCTTCCGCAGTTCCCAACAAGACAAAGGTTGCACAGCTTTCCAAGGAACAGCTTCGTAAAATCGCAGAAACTAAAATGCCCGACCTTAATGCCGCTTCCGTTGAAGCTGCTATGAGCATGGTAGCAGGTACCGCTCGCAGTATGGGTATCACGGTAGAAGAGTAAGAGGAGGACGTTTAGAAATGGCTAAAATGGGTAAAAAATACAATGCCAGTGCCGAGCTTATCGACAAGGCTAAACTTTATGATGCAGACGAGGCTCTCGGTCTCGTATGCCAGACCGCAAAGGCTAAATTTGATGAGACCGTTGAGGTTCATATCCGTCTTGGAGTTGACTCCAGACACGCAGACCAGCAGGTAAGAGGCGCTATCGTCCTTCCTAACGGTACAGGTAAAACTGTAAGAACACTTGTTTTCGCTCGCGGCGACAAGGCTGACGCTGCTCTTGCAGCAGGCGCTGGTTACGTTGGCGCTGAAGATTACATTCAGAAGATTACAACCGAGAACTGGTTCGAGTTCGACGTTGTTATCGCTTCTCCCGACATGATGGGTCTTATCGGTCGTCTTGGTAAGGTGCTTGGTCCTAAGGGACTTATGCCTAACCCCAAGGCAGGTACTGTTACTCCCGACGTTGCAAAGGCTGTTAAAGAGGCTAAAGCAGGTAAGATTGAGTACCGTCTTGATAAGACAAATATCATTCACTGCCCCATCGGAAAGGCTTCCTTCGGTGCAGAAAAGCTTGGCGAGAACTTCTCTACTCTCCTTAATGCAGTTATCAAGGCTAAGCCCGCAGCTGCAAAGGGTCAGTACATCAAGAGCTGCGTTATCGCAACCACGATGGGCCCCGGTATAAAGATCAACTATTCCAAGCTTTGATTTTAAAATAATGTATAGTAATGGGAGATGCTCCTAACCGAGAATTTGAGAATTCATTGAGTGTGAGCTCGCATTTGATTCATCAGATGCATCCTATTACCTTATACAAATAAAAAAGAACAAACAGCAAGAGAAAATCTTGTGTGTTTGTTCTTTTTTATTGCGAAGCTTCGCACTGCGGCGAAGTGACGGGCAAATTTAACTTTATTTATTCGTGCTTCAGTACCTCGGATTCGTATTGAACTGTACGGATTTATCTTTATATGCGATAGATAGCGCAGCACCGACGGTTTCGCGCGCACCAAGCGCACGTATAAGCATTGCACACGCTCCCATACTAGCGCCCGAGGTAACTATGTCGTCAACGATTATTACACGTTTGCCGCTTGCGTCGATATTGGTTTTCTTATAATCAAAGGTTGCATTTGAGATTCTTTCTTTGTCGTGCATCTTTTTCTGCGGCGCTTTAGCTGTTGATTTTAAAAGCACTGCATAAGGAATATCCAGCTTCTTTGCTACCGATTTTGCCAGAAGCTTTGCGTGGTCGATGCCATAATGGCGCACGGCTTTCGGACGTCTTGGAACTGAAGTTATCAAATATCCCATTTTTGTGGGAGCGATATTTTTCTTTATTGAAGCCGCAAGCTCTTGCGCAAGAAATTCAAGAACGTCATTTCTGTTATCACGTTTAAGGCTGTATATCAGCATATTTGACGGGAATTTACGCTCTTTGTCATCACGGTTTATATATCTGAATATTTTTACTAGCCGCTTGATGCTGTGATTTTTAAGATAATCATTGGTACACGTGCATTCGGGTAAATTTTTTGAGCAAACCGAGCAATTTCTCGCTTTGTGGTCAAAATAATCCTTTTTGCATATTCGGCACAGCGCCGTATCCGAGATTGTCAGGCGTTCACCGCAGCATACGCACTTCGGTACGGATAAATAAAATAAAAGCTTTTCAAAAAAATTCATAAGATTTCACAAACGCCGTCATTAACAAAGAATGACGGCGTTACTTTGATTATTTTTGTGTTTTGGGATAACTGTCCTTAAGTCCTACTATTCTGTTAAAGACGTTTTCGTGCTTGGAATCCTTAACGAAATAGCCTGTTCTTACAAACTGGAATCTCTCGGAAGCCTTTGCCTCGTAAAGTGCGGGCTCGATTTTTGCACCCTCAATTTTCATAGCAGAAGCCGTGTTGAGGTAATCGTCAAAGGTCTTACCCTCGGGGATATCCGAAACGTTTTCGATATCGAAGAGGAAATCATAAAGCATAACGGTGGTATCCTTTGCAAAGCTTGAAGAGAGCCAGTGTATAGTTCCCATCACCTTTCTTCCGTCTGTCGGCATTCCGTTTCCTGTTTCTATATCGGCAGTACAGTGGATTTCAACAACCTCACCGTTATCATTCGTAATAACCTCGTTGCACTTAACGATATAAGCACCCATAAGCCTTACCTCTCCGTCAGGCTTCATTCTGAAGAATTTAGGCGGCGGAACAAGTGCGAAATCGTCACGGTCAATATAAACCTCACGTGTAAAGGCAACCTTTCTCGTTCCGGCTTCGGGGTTTGCTGGGTTATTTGGAAGCTCGAAGTATTCAACCTTATCCTCGGGATAGTTGGTTATAACCACCTTTATCGGATGAAGTATTGCAATTCTTCTGTCTGCGCTTTCATTAAGCTCCTCACGGATACAATGCTCAAGAAGCTCATAGTCAACAACGCTGTACGCCTTTGCAACTCCTGCTCTTGAAACAAAATCAAAGATAGCAGACGGGGTGTAGCCACGGCGGCGCAAGCCGCAAAGCGTGGGCATTCTGGGGTCATCCCAACCGTCAACAAGTCCGTCCTCTACAAGCTTGCGCAAATAGCGCTTGGACATAACGGTGTGAGTAACATTGAGTCTTGCAAACTCTCTTTGCTTGGGCTTGTTTTCAAAGCCGATATTGTCAATCACCCATTCGTAAAGCGGTCTGTGATTTTCAAACTCTATTGAGCAAAGTGAGTGCGTAATACCCTCAAGAGCATCCTGAATAGGATGTGCATAATCGTAAAGCGGATAAATGCACCACTTATTTCCCTGTCTGTGATGGTCGGTGTGGAGAATACGGTATATTGCGGGGTCGCGCAGGTTCATATTAGGCGAAGCCATATCAATCTTTGCACGAAGAGTTTTTGTTCCGTCGGGGAACTCACCGTTTTTCATTCTTTCGAAAAGCTCAAGGTTTTCTTCAACAGAGCGGTCTCTGTACGGGCTGTTCTTACCCGGCTCTGTAAGCGTACCTCTGTATTCACGCAGCTGCTCTGCTGTGAGGTCGCAAACGTATGCCTTGCCGTCCTTGATAAGCTTTATAGCAAATTCATAGCACTTTTCAAAATAGTCCGAGCCGTAAAAAATACCGCCGCTCGGCTCACAGCCAAGCCACGAGAGATCCTCATAAATGCTCTCGACGTATTCGTTATCCTCTTTTGAAGGGTTTGTGTCGTCATAGCGCAGGTTGAAAAGACCGCCGTATTTTTTTGCGGTCATCGCATTTATCCAGATAGCCTTTGCAGAGCCTATATGAAGATATCCGTTAGGCTCGGGTGGAAATCTGGTATGAATTTTAAGCTCGGGATTTTCTGCGATATCTGCATCAATGATATCGTGTATGAAATTATTTTTAAGTTCTTCCATTGTATTCTCCGTTTCAAAATATGGAAAAAGTAAATTTTAGTTATAAATATCTGTATTTTTTTGCCATCTGCACCGTTGTGCTATCACCGTGCCCCGGGTAAATTGTTTTGTCATCATAACAAAGAATTCTTTTTATTGATACGGATAGCTCGGAGCTGTTACCGCTCGGCAAATCACATCTGCCGTACGAGCCACCCGAAAAAACAGTATCGCCCGTGAAAATAAAGTCGTCTGCTATGATACATATAGAGCCGTTTGTGTGCCCCGGTGTTTCGATTATGCGGAGCGCCGCATCACCGAGCGGCAGGACGTCGCCCTCGGATAAAATATTGCACTTACCGTGATATCCCTTGTCAAGTCTGAAAAACAGTCGGTAGCAGTTTGCCATAGAATCCTTAATATTCTCTGCCGCACGCTTTGACATAGATGGGAAAAGCCTGGTATTTTCAAGCCAATCGTCGAGCGAAAGAATATGGTCAAAGTGCGAATGCGTAAGTATGATATACTTAACGCAACCTGAAATATCACCGAGCGTATCCTTTATCGACTCGTACGAAACCGAAGGGTCTATTATGCAGTATTTGTTATCCGATTTAAGAACGTAACAGTTAGAACCGAATTGCAGCTCGGGTGTAAAGCTGAAGCATTCAAGCATAATATATCTCCAATTCTGTAAATACACAACAAGTATAACACAAATGCTACCAAAAGTCTAGACCTTTTATCAACTTTTATATCATTTATCATAAAATATTAGTGCGCCAACGTGGCGCAAGGAAGGAGTTTTGAGGATAATGACAGTAACGTTATATATTCCCACGGCCACGTACGCCCAAAAAGCTAAAAAAGCTCTTCGTCGAGTGGGGGTTGAGTCAAAACTCGTTAAAGTTGTTTCAGATAGTCATGACGGCTGCGGCTTCGCTCTTGAAATAGATGAGGGAGAGGTTTATTCTGCGGTATACGAGCTAAAAGCCTTGGGTATACCGTATAAAACGGTGACTTTATGATATATTTCGACAATGCGGCAACCAGCTTTCCGAAGCCGCCATGCGTTTATAGGAGCGTTCGTGAGTGTATAAAATGCTACTGCGGCAACCCCGGGCGCTCCTCTCACGCATTATCGCAAAGAAGTGCCGACGAAATTTATAAGGCTCGAGAGGCTATTGCCGCTCTATTGAATATCGACAATCCCGAATACGTTATATTTACTCAAAATGCGACACACGCACTGAATCTTGCTATAAAAACGGCAATACCCGAGGGGGCGCACGTAATAATTTCGGATATAGAGCATAATTCGGTGATAAGACCGCTGTTTGCTCTTTCAAAAGCTCGAGGTATTGAGTATTCTGTATTTTCATCCGACGGTGACGTCGGGGCGCAAATTAAGTTCTTGATACGCAAAAATACAAAAGCCGTTATTTGTAATTTACTCTCAAACGTAAACGGAAAAGAAATAGATATGCGTGCGGTATCCGACGTATGCCGTGAAAACGAACTTCTGTTCATAGCAGACGCCTCGCAGAAAATAGGTCATAAAGCAATAGACCTGAAAGTGACCCCGTGTGATATTTTATGCGCCCCCGGCCACAAGTCACTCTTTGGAATGCAAGGGGTTGGATTTTGCGTGATGTGTGACGGAAAGGTGCGGAAAAGCTATATAGAGGGCGGCAGCGGCAGTGAAAGCATGAATCCCGAAATGCCTGAATATCTGCCCGAAAGATATGAGGCGGGGACGCTCCCTACCCCCTCAATCGTAGCCCTGCGTTCGGGCATTGAATTTATAAACAAGGTAGGACTTTCCGCTATTGAAAAGCATATAGAGAAGCTTACCGATAGCTTAAAGGAGCGCCTTTTGGATTTTACCGATATCAGCTTTATATCAGGCGAAAACGGAGTGATTTCCTTTAATATAAAAGATATGCCGTCTTCGAAAGCAGCAACTCTTTTGGACGGCTACGGTATTTGCACACGTGGCGGATTCCATTGCTCACCGTCAGCGCACAGACTCCTCGGAACTGATAAAACCGGCACAGTAAGAGTGTCCTTTTCCTACTTGAATAAGCTGTGGGAAATTGATAGCTTTTGCCGTGCGCTCAAAGAGATAATCGCAAATAAGTCAAGCTGATTTGATAAAAACAGAGCGAGAAAACGGGACTTGTTCCCATAGCTCGCTCTGTTTTTTATTGCGCATTATTAAAGCTTGTGATTTTTTACAGCCTCAATCAGAGATGACTGATATTTCGGATATGCGTTTCCGTTACAGTTGATAACGATGTCGGCATATTTTTCGTAAAGCGCCGTGCGCTCGACGTACAGGTCGTCTATGGTTTGACCGGGTGCGAGTACAACTCCCCTTTTTGAAAAATCACCAAGTCTTTTCTTCAAAAGGTCAATACCGACGTATAAATAGACCACTATACCGATGTTTTTGAAATGCTGCATAGCTCGGTCATAATAAACGGCACTTCCGCCTGTTGAAATAATCATATTATCCCCACTGATGCCAAGAAGCGTCTCTTCCTCAAGCCGCTTGAAGGCTTCAAGGCCGTCCTCGTTTATTATATCCTGCAGAAGTCTGCCTGTGTTGTTCTCGATAAGCCTATCGGTATCAAGAAGCTGCATATTCAGTTTTTTTGCCAAGGCTCTGCCCATACAGCTTTTACCGCAAGCAGGCATACCGATGAGTATCAAATTCATACTGTGTCCGAAACGAGCTCTTTCTTAAAATCTAATATATCACTCTGCCGCACACGATAAACGGCGGCCTCGTTTTCATATAGATTATACATCATTCCGGATGTGCCGTCAAGTATATTTTGCACTTTGCTGTTAAATTTTATATTCAAGCTGCATTTTCCGACGTTTGCCGCGGTGATATAAGCATAGCTTTTCGTATATCTTGCAAAAATTAAAATCTCGTCATCAAGGTATAAAACCCTAAAATCACCGCGGCGATAAACCTTATGTCTTGTTCTGATTTTTCCGATTTTCCGATAGAAGTCTAATAGCTCGAAGTCCTCTCTGCCATACGGATACGGTAATCTGTTGAATGGGTCGGAATACCCCTCCAAGGCAACCTCGTCACCGTAATATATCATCGGTATACCGGGTAGCGTTGCAATTATCGTGTAAGCGCACTTAAGCCGACGCTTTGCCTCTTCCCTATCCTCTTCGCTCATCTTTGCTGTGCGCAGGACGTCGTTAGGTCTTTTATCGTCAAAGCTATCCGAAAGTCGGGTCAGTATTCTCGGTGTATCGTGTGAGCCAAGAAGATTCATTTGGAAATCCGATATCCGTCTTGGCGCATTATTGTAAACGTCATACAAGGCGTATTTCAGCTCCTTGCAGCCACGCTTTGTCATAAAATCTATGATTCCGCGACGCATAGGATAATTCATCACACCGTCAAGCTCTTTGCCAAGATAGTATTTTTTTCGCTTACCGTATGCTATTTTGTTTGAAGCATCCTCCCATACCTCACCGTAAAGAAAGCTGCTTTTGTCCGTGATGCTTTGTCTATGCTTTATGCTTTCTACAAATTCATCATCAAGCTCGTCAACAACGTCAAGTCTGAACCCCGATGCTCCGAGTGATATATATTTTTCAATAACTCCGCCGCCGCCCGAAATATAATTTCTGAAGGCCTCGGCATTCGGGTTAATGCGCGGTAAAATATCTATATCCCACCAAGAGGTATATTCATCGGGATAGCTTTTAAAGTCATACCAATTATAATACTTGGAGTCTATTGAATTATATGCGCCGAGCGTGCTGTAGCGCCCATTTTTATTAAAATAAATGCTGTCAGCACCCGTGTGATTGAATACTCCGTCAAGAATTATGCCGATACCGTATTTTTTGCTCTCTTTGACAAGCTCCCGAAATGCCGCCTCTCCGCCAAAGCCGCTGTCTATACTCATATAGTCGGCAGTATCGTATTTGTGATTGGAGTGGGATTCAAAAATCGGTGTCAGATATAGCAGAGTTACACCGAGCTTTTGAAAATACGGAAGCATTTCCGCAATGCCGAGCAGATTTCCACCCCAAAAGCTGTTGTTTTTTAGCGGCGCACCGGGATATTTCGGGTATTCGGGGATTAAATCAAAGCTTTCGGTGTATACTCCGCCCTCTTTTTTTATAATTTTCCCGCCTCTTGCAAATCTGTCAACGAATATCTGATATATTATACCGCCATAGCTCTTTTGCGGTGCTTTGTATTTGAAATTTGACACGGAAAGCTGAAATCTGTGCTTATTGTCGGTGGAAAACCGAATCTTCAATCCGTCCGTCGGTGTAGCAAAAAGCTCCTCATCCGAGCTTATCACCGAAAGCTCATAAAAGTAAAGTCCTATCGGTAGCTTATCACACTCGCAAAAGCAAAAATATTCGGTATTGCAAGTGCGGTGTGTCCATACCGATTTGTAATCGGATATATAAGCTCCGTTTTCGGAATAGAGCTTGATTTTAGCCGATGTTACACCTAATTTTGTTGGGATTTTCAAACAAATATTTACTTTTTCTCTGCTTTCAAATGCCGAGACGTGAGAAGCACCGTTTTTGTGTAAATATAAAATTTCACCGCAAAGACTGTTTTTATCTTGTTTTAAATATCTGAACACGACTGCTCCTAATATGCGTTTTAATCAAGGCTGTTTCTTTCCTACAGGCTTTATATGCCATATATTTTCAGCGTAGTTTTTTATACTGTTATCTGATGAGAAAATACCGCTTCTCGCTGTGTTAATGAGCGATTTTTTTGCCCATTTCATTTTATCGGTATAGTCTATGACGGCTTTGCCGTAGGTGTAGGTATAGGAATCAAAATCCGCAAGACACATAAACGGGTCAGCCACACCGTAAACAGAATTCAAAAGATAATCCGCAATATGCGAAAAATCAGCACCGCCTATAGGATATGAAAGTCTGTCTATCGCGCACTTCAGCTCGGGGGAGTTATGGTAATATTCACGAGCACGGTAACCGCTTCGCCAAAGCTCATCAACCTCTGCTGTGTTAAGGCCGAAGGTATAAATATTATCCTTACCTACAGCATCGAAAATTTCGACGTTTGCGCCGTCCATTGTACCGAGTGTCACAGCACCGTTCATCATAAGTTTCATACAGCCGGTTCCGCTCGCTTCCTTGCCCGCTAGCGATATTTGCTCTGAAATATCTGCTGCCGGAATGAGTATTTCTGCGACAGAGACGTTATATTCCTCAACGAAAACTATTTTTATCTTATCACGTGCCTTTGGATTTTTTTCGATTTCCGAAGCGAGGAAGCAAATCAGCTTTATCAGCTTTTTTGCCATAACGTATCCGGGAGCTGCTTTGCATCCGAAAATAAAGGTCTTTGGTGTTATATCGCTGTTTGGATTTGTTAAAATTTTATTGTAAAGCGAAATAATCTTAAGAATATTCAAAAGCTGTCTTTTGTATTCGTGCATACGCTTTATCTGTACGTCAAAAATCGAATGTGGGTCTATTTTGTTTGCCGTTCTTTTGTAAATAAAATCTGCAAAGCGCTCCTTGTTTTTGGCTTTTATTTCTGATATTTGCTCAAGCACCGTAGTATCATCCGTAAATTTTTCAAGCCCTATAAGCTCCTGTGCATTTTCACGGTAGCCGTCACCGATAAGCTGGTCAAGCAGTTCGCAGAGTGCGGGATTCGCATTATTGAGCCAGCGGCGGTGAAATACTCCGTTGGTTACGTTGGTGAATTTCCAGGGTGTCATCTTGTAAAAATCGTGGAAGATTGTTTTTTTGAGAATTTCGCTGTGCAGCTTTGAAACACCGTTGACCGTATGAGAACCGACAACCGATAAATTCGCCATTCTTACTTGATTGTATGCCACAATGCTCATTCTTGAAATTCTATCCCAATCACCGGGATACATATTCCAAAGATCGGTAGTGAAGCGTCTGTTTATTTCCGAAACTATCATATAAATACGCGGGAGCTTCATCGAGAACAAATCAACTCTCCACGCTTCAAGCGCTTCAGGCATAACCGTATGATTGGTGTAGGAAATCGTCTTGACAACAATCCCCCAAGCCGCATCCCACGAATATGAATATACGTCCATTAAAATTCTCATAAGCTCAGGTATAGCGAGTGCGGGATGCGTGTCGTTTATATGAATTGAAATCTTGTTTTCGAAGTTTTCAAGCTTTCCGTTTTCCGCAAGATAATCCTTTATGATGCTCTGAAGCGAGGCAGAAACAAGCAGATATTGCTGTGTAAGCCTCAAAAGCTTTCCCTCGTCATAATCATCCTTGGGATAAAGCTGCTTTGTGATATTTTCGGCACTGCTTACGTCGCTTAACTTTTTGAGGTAGTTTTCTTGCGTTGTATATCTGTCAAAGGTGGTATCCATAGGTCTTGCCCGCCAAAGACGTATAGTGTTTACAGCGTTTGTCACAGTGCCGGGGATAAGCAGGTCGTACGGCACGGCTTTTACTTCCTCGTATTCATAATTGAATATTTTAAGCTCGTCACCCTCCCAGCGTTCCTCGATTTTACCGCCAAGTCTTATAACTATACTCTTTTCGTTTCTCGGTGCAAGTCTGACACCCGAGGATTGAAGCCATTCGTCCGTTAGCTCCACCTGCTCACCGTCTATAATTTTCTGACGGAAAAGACCGTTTTCATAAAGCAAGGAATAACCGTTTGCCAGATAATCCATAGCGGTAAGAGAATCCATAAAGCAAGCGGCAAGCCTGCCAAGTCCGCCATTCCCGAGTCCGGGGTCAACCTCGTGCGCATACACGTTTTCAAAGGATGTTCCAAGCTCGGATAGCACCGAGCAAAGCTCATCGTAAATTCCGAGATTAACAGTATCGTTCTTTAATGCTCTACCAACTAAAAACTCCATACAAAGATAGCATATTTTTTTAGACCCGTTTGCCCTTGCACGTCTTTTAAAATCCTCGCGGTATTCAAGCATTATATCCTTGATTGCGAACATCACCGCGTGATAGAGCTGTTCGTCAGTGGCAAGTGAAATGTCCGAGATTCCTCGCATCAGGAGCTTTCCCTCGATTCTTTCCCTAAGCTCCGCTTTTGTGATTTTTTCTTTTTTTCCTGTTATTGAGTTTTCTGTTGACTTGTTTATCATTTTGTTTCCTTTTTGGTTATTTTTTTATAAATCGAAATATATTCCTTGGCAGAATTATTCCAAGAAAAGTCGGATTCCTTTACCGATTTACAAAGCTCTTGCCATTTTTCTTTATCGCGATAAATTTCCAAAGCGCCTTTAACCGTGTAAAGAAGCTCGTGGGCATTATATTTATCAAATCTGAATCCGTTTGCACAGGGGTTTCCATAAGGAATTATCGTATCGTAAAGACCGCCCACCGAGCGCACGATAGGGACTGTGCCGTATGAGGTGGCTATCATTTGCGAAAGACCGCACGGCTCGCTTTTTGAGGGCATAAGAAACATATCGGCTGCGGCATACATTTTCTTTGACAATACTCTGTCAAATTTTATCAGAGCCTTGAAATTGCTATGCCGCCCCTCAAGCTGTCGCAGCGCATTTTCGTATTTTTCATCCCCCGTGCCAAGCACCGCAAGCTGGATATCTTCTGTGAGCAGCTCCTCTATGATATGAAGCACAAGGTCAATTCCCTTTCCATCGGCAAGTCTTGTTATCATAACAATAAGAGCTTTTTTCTCGTTTGGCTCTAGTCCTATTTCTTTTTGCAGCTCTCGCTTGTTTTTCAGCTTTCCGACTGCCAAATCTTCTTTTGAATAGCTAAAGTAGATATCACCGCCACGCTCGGGAGAAAACTTCTCGTAATCTATACCGTTTATAACACCGCTCATCTTATATGAAACCGAGGAAATGATATTCGAGAGTCCAAAAGCGAAGAAATCGTATTTCAGCTCGTTTGCATAATTTGGGCTTACGGTATTAACGAAGTCGGATGTGACGATTGCTCCCTTCGTAAGATTTATACAGCCGTCATACTCCAATATCCCCCGATGAGCCTCGTCTATTCCAAACACGTCACCAAGTATCTCGTTTGGAAATTTGCCCTGATATTCGATATTGTGTATGGTGTAAAGCGTTTTTACACTCGAAAGCTCGGTATCGAAGCGAAAGACGGTTTTCAAATATATTACCACAGCGGCGCTTTGCCAATCGTTTGCGTGTATTATATCAGGTTTTATATCTTGACTTTTTATAAATTCGATAACCGCCATAGAAAAGAAAGCAAAGCGCTCGGCATCGTCATATTCACCGTAGAGTCTGCCTCTTTTAAAATAATAATCGTTTTTAATAAAATAGTGGGTTATACCGTTTGAGGTGATTTTGTAAACCGAAGCGCTGACAGCCCGCCAAGATAGCGAAAAGGAGATATCGCATACGTGTAAAAGCTCGTCTTTGTATTTTTCCTCAACTACGTCGTATAGCGGCAATATAACCTCTGCTTCGCACGCCTTGCAATTATTTACCACATACTTCGGAAGCGCACCGATAACGTCACCGAGTCCACCGCTTGCCACGTATGGCGCACATTCGCCAGATACATATAAAATCTTCATAACTTCTCCGTTCTGCCTTGAAATAGACTATATTTTTTTGCTTTTTGGTATATAGAACGGCATATTTTCATTACCTGAAAGTATAACGCTGTCGGTGACTGTCACGTCTTTGTCTGTGACGATATAATTTAGCGACGCACCGACTCCAACCGTAGTCCCCGAAAACAATACGGAGTTTTTTACAACAGCGCCTGCCGAAACCTTAACACCACGGAAAAGCACCGAGTTAATGACAGTACCCTCTATTACGCACTCATCTGCGAGCATAGAGTTTATCACCTTTGATTCACTCTTATAAACGCTTGGGGCGGAGTTATGAACTCGTGTGTACACGGGCGATTCCTTTTGCCATAGCAAGGACTCGGCGGCGCCGCTGTCACCGATAAGCTCCATTGAGCATTTATAATAATCAAGAAAGCTTGATACCGAGGCAACGTATCCCGAATAGAGATAAGTGCGGCAATTTATATGCTTAAAGCCCTTCAGCATATATTCTGTCAGACTGCCGAGATTGTAAGCCTCGGCTTCCTCGATAATCTTTTTGAGGTAAACCGTGCGCATAACGTATATATTCAGACAAAGCTCCGGATTTCTCTCGGTATACGCACTGCTCATTGAAAGGTCTGTCACCTTTCCTGCCACGCTTGAAACCATAAGCCGTGGGTTCTTTGAGGAATACGTACTGTTTATTCTTTTAGTAACGATAGTGATGTTTGCATTTGTGCTTTCGTGATATTTTATAATATCCATAACGTCGATATTCAGCACGTGGTCAGAGTCCATAAGGACAACGAATTCCTCACGGTATTCGTCGATATATTCCCTCATATTCTTGAGAGCTTCAAGGTGGGTTGAGAAGATTTTGGGCGATGAGGATTTTGCGGTTTGATACGGAGATATCATATTTATTCCGCCCTTACGCCGAGCCAGATCCCAATCCTTGCCGCTTCCTATATGCTCCAGCAGTGAGCGGTAATTGTAGTTGGCTACTATGCTTATGTTAGATATACTCGCATTAATAAGATTTGAAAGACAAAAATCAACAAGCCTGTATCTGCACGCAAAAGGGATAGCGGCAACCGCACGGTCTGTTGTAAGTCGGGATAGATTGTTGTCGTTAAGACTTGAAAAAATAATACCTGCTGCGCTTATAGCCATTTGAATTCCTCCTGTGCTGATGCGAAAAGCTCACTGTCCTTCGCTATAACGGTTATATTGTCGGATTTAGCTCCGCACACACCGACTGTTGTATTTTCATTTATAATACTTCCCGAATCTATGATTGATGAGAAGACCGATGCGCCTGATTTTATAATTACGTCCTCCATAATTACAGAGTCCAGCACACTTGCCCCCTCCTCTATAACAACACCGCACGAAAGGATAGAATTTTCAACACTGCCGTAAATCTTACAGCCCTCTGATATTAAAGAATTCTTTACAGATGAGCTTTTGCCGAGATATTGCGGCGCACGGGCTGTATTTTTAGAATAAATCCTGAATTGCTTGTCGGATATATTTATGGCGGGAGTATTACCGATAAGGTCCATATTCGCCTCCCAAAGCGAGGCTATCGTACCAACGTCACGCCAATATCCGTCGAATTTGTAGGCAAACAGCCGCTCACCGCAGCCGAGAAGATTAGGTATTATATTTTTGCCGAAATCGTTATCCGAGTTATCGTTTTCCTCGTCTATTTCAAGATATTCTATGAGCTTTTTTGCATTAAATATATAGATACCCATTGAAGCCTGATTGTTTTTCGGTTTTTTCGGCTTCTCCTCGAATTCATATATAGAGCCGTCGGGGTTCGTATTGCAGATTCCAAAGCGTGAAGCTTCTGAAAACGGCACGGTAATTGTGGCAACCGTACATGCGGCATTGGTATTTTTATGCTGCTTTAGCATTTTTCTGTAATCCATACGGTATATGTGATCACCCGAGAGTATCAGGACGTATTCAGGGTTATAGCGCTTTATGAAGTCGATATTCTGATAAATCGCATTTGCTGTGCCACGATACCAATCCGACTTTTTGTTTCCCTGATATGGCGGAAGCACCGAAAGTCCGCCACGAGTGCGGTCAAGGTCCCACGGAGCGCCGTTTCCTATATATTCGTTTAAGGCGAGCGGTTGATACTGCGTCAGCACACCAACCGTATCAATTCCCGAATTTATGCAGTTTGATAGCGGAAAATCTATAATTCTGTATTTGCCGCCGAATGATACTGCGGGCTTTGCCGTATCCTTTGTTAAATCATAAAGCCTTGAGCCCTGTCCGCCTGCCAGCAGCATTGCAATCAGTTCTTTTTTCTGGTACATTGTCCTCTCCTCGCTTCAGTTTAATTTTTTTGCTCTTTTCTTCGCTTTTCATAATTATTCCACGGTATGGCGGAAGCGCTATATCACAGAAATAATTATCTTTATCAGAGGTCGTTTGTAAAGCTTTTTCCCATATTTCCCCACGGCTATCGAATACTACGCTTAAATTCTCGGGAAAATCAAGAGGAAGTCTTATATACTGCCAAGCTCCCGAGAAGGAAATGACAACGATAACTTCCCCCTCGCCCGAAATTCTTTTAAATGCGACTGTATTCTTATCCGCCTCGTCGGGTAATATCCACTCAAATCCCGATGAATCGAAATCACGCTCCCAAAGTGACGGCTCAGAAAGATAAAATTCATTAAGCTCACAAACGTACTCCCGAAATGACGAATGCTCCTTATAATCAAGCATAAACCATTCGAGCGAGTCATCGTAATTCCACTCACGAAACTGTGCAAATTCGCACCCCATAAACATTAGCTTTTTGCCGGGATAGGTCATAATCAGCATAAGCGCTGAACGAGCCTGTTCAAACTTATCACCGTATGAGCCGTAGATTTTATCTATAAACGAGCGTTTGCCGTGAACAACCTCATCGTGCGATATCGGCAGGCAGTAATTTTCAGAAAAAGCATACATAATAGGAAAATTAAGAGCTTTGTGAAAATGCCGTCTGTAAATCGGGTCAAGCGAGAGATATTCGTAAAAATCATTGGCAAAGCCCATATTCCACTTCATACTGAAGCCAAGCCCACCGTCGGATATCGGCGTTGTTACCCCACTGTGGCTTCCCGATTCTTCAGCTACCATAATAACGTCGGGAAATTCCGAAAAAACGGCGCTATTTAGCTTTCGCAAAAAGGCGGTAGCCTCAAGATTTTCGTTTGTTCCGTGAACATTCGGTATCCACTCGCCCGGTTTTTTATCATAATCAAGATATATCATAGACGCAACAGCATCAACACGTAAGCCGTCGATATGAAACTCACGCAGGTAATATAACGCACAGGATATAAGGAAGCATTGCACCTCTTCTCTGCCGAGGTCAAAAAAACGAGTTCCCCAGCCTGATGATTCTACCCTGTCGTCCCCCTGATATTCATAAAGCGCTCCGCCGTCAAAATTATAAAGTCCCCAGGCATCCTTTGGAAAGTGTGCGCAAACCCAGTCCATAATAACCCCGATGCCGCATCTGTGCATTTTATCTACAAAATATTTAAAATCATCAGGTGTGCCAAAGCGGCAGGTGGGAGAATAAAAGGCGCACGGCTGATAACCCCAAGAGCCGTCATATGGATATTCCTGCACGGGTAAAGTCTCGACGTGGGTATATCCCATAGATTTTACGTAGGGAGCTATGATATCGGCAAGCTCACGGTAAGTATAATAGCTACCGTCAGTATGCCGTATAAAGCTTCCTAAATGCACTTCGTATATATTTATAGGTTTATTCAGGTAATATTTCCCCTGCGGTGTAAGCTCCTGCTTTCTGTATTCAAGCCACGACCCATCCTCCCAAGCATACTCCCCTTCGGGGTATATCAGCGAAGCGCCGTCGTCATAGCCGCGTGAGGCTTTAGCGTAAGGGTCACCCTTATCGAGAGTCTGCTCCCCTCTTATTACCCTGAATTTATATGCCTGTCCTTCTAAAGAGACGTCTGACGGGTAAACAAGCTCCCAAATTCCCCCGTCTGTTATTCTATTCATAGGCTTTGGTGTATCCCAACCGAAAAAGTCGGATATAACACCGACAAAGTCGGCATTTTTTGCCCACACTCTAAAGGAATATATATATTTATTATCTATTTTTTTCAGGTTGCAGCCAAGATATTTGTATGCATTGAAATTTGTACCTTGATGAAAATAAAAATCGGCAAGATTATTTATGCTCTCCACGTCTTTTTCCCCTGTTTTTTATCATAAGCTAAAAGCTTCCTTTGAGAATATTTTAACATCCGAGTCGAGCTATTTTTGTCGAAACCCCGTAACACCTCGCCCGACTTTTAATATTTTTCTAACGATTACAAAAAGGCCGACGGCTTTTCGTGACGTTTTTACGGTTATAAAATATATAGGTGTCAAAAATAAAGAAACCGAAAACACCAAAACCGAAACCAAATAAACGGAAAAATTCAAAAGCAGCCGACCTAAACGTTTTCTGAAAAAGCGCTTTGAGATTAAAAATGCCACTAGGACGCTCGATAAAAAATACACCCTGAAAACACCGTCGCAAAACACATATTGCATAATTATATACGCAATTCCAAAGCTGAAGGTGAAAACAAACTGACAGTATTTAAGCCACGGAGGATTTGCATTTTCGAGGATTTTCGCTTTTAACTCTGTTGCTATTTTTTTTATATTATTTCCTTTTTTATAAATATAGTATTCGGATTTGTAAAATATTATAGTCAAAGTATGTACCGAAAGGATGAAAATTTCATAAATTGCGCACATAACAACGGCAAAAATTACAGCCGCAAGAGTTGAGCGTATAATTTCGTAAAGCGAAAAACGAATCATTTGAATATGCCTTTGCTTTTTTTACGTTTTACCTCGTTTTCATTATAAAATATAATGCATTTTATATTTCCCGTGATATTGATTTCGCCCGACTCTTTGGCAAGTGATATTATTTTAAGCGACTCTCCCTCAACAGTAACCGAGCCTAGCTCAACGCTCAACATAACGTAATCCTCATCAAATGCGTCAATATTTGTGACACCGCACATATTAAAGCGTTCTCTGTTATAAACCGTAACGTTTTCCTTATTAGTATCCATAATTCCTCCGCCAAGATAATAGAGTTTGGCGCTGCAAAATAAAAAAACACCGCACTCAATTAAGAGTATGCGATGTTTTTTATAAATATTCTTTGCTATCAGGAGTCCGTCTCGGACATGATTTCATACATGCCCACGGATTCTGCTTTTTTAGTGGTTTCTCTTATGTCCAAAACCTTAACGGTTACGGTTTTCGCACCAAAGGAGATTGTTATCAAATCTCCGATTTTCACGTCATAAGAAGCCTTTTGCGCCTTGCCGTTAACAGAGATACGTGCGCTGTCGCAAGCCTCGTTAGCAACCGTTCTGCGCTTTATCAGCCTTGAAACCTTTAAATACTTATCAAGACGCATTTAATCAGCCGTTAACAAGATCCTTGAGAGCCTTGGATGCTGTGAAGCCGGGGCGCTTGCAAGCCTCGATAGTGATAGCCTCGCCTGTCTTGGGGTTACGACCTTCTCTTGCCGCAACGTCCTTTACCTCAAATGTACCGAAGCCGATAAGCTGAACGTTATCACCCTCTTTGAGAGCCGCGGATATAGCTGCTATAGCAGAATTAACAACCGCTTCAACTTCCTTTTTCTTAAGCTCGGTTTCCTGTGCAACTACATTGATGAGATCTGTCTTATTCATAATTTTAAAATTCCTTTCGGTTTTTTTGATTACACATATATTATAGCAAGTCTTATATCGTTTTTCAATAGTTATGCACAAATTTTTAATATTTTTTACCAAATTATGTATAATTTAACAAAAGACTTTTTTCTTTTTGTGCAAAATCACAAGAATTATCGACTTTTTTTCCTCTAAAAACCGTAAAGCTTGATAAAATCAAGTATAAAATTGCATAAATGCACCCGACGAGCAGAGTTTCTTTTGTACCGCTGATAACACTTTTTGTCAACTGTTGTATGATTTTTGCACACATTGCCGAAGCTTGTGCCGATAGCATTGAGGTGATTAACGGGATGAAAATTTGCACCTTTATAGCTGTATGCGAGAACAGCATAATGAGCGACACCGTAAGAGCTGTGCCGTAAAACAATGCCGTACCTATTGCCGCACCGCCGATGCCGAAATTTTCGTTACCCGAGAGAATATAGCTTGCGCATATTTTTACCACAGCCCCGATTCCCATGGAAATAAGCGGAGCTGACGTTTTGCCCCCTGCTTCAAGCGCTGTATTAACACAAATCAACACACCTGCTAGTATGAATGACACGGAAAGCATAGAAAGGTATGGCGCACCGATGCTTGCCGAATTTTGCGGAAAGATAAGCGAAAGACAATCATAAGAAAAATACATACACCCAAATGTGAGCCCTGCCCCGACGAATGAAGTGAGCGCTATTGCGTGTGTGAGATTTTTGTAATACTCGGATAGGTCGCACTTTGCGTAAGCCGAAGACAGCTTTGGCAGCACCGCTACCGAAATAGGTGATACGAGCGCAATGCATAAGCCGAGAAACGGCACGGCAAGAGTCGTGTAATTGCCGTAAAGAGCCGTGGCGCTTTCCTGTGTATAGCCTATATCAAGGAGTCTTCGCATTGTAAAGCTTAAATCTATAAGGTTTGTAACCGTCATCAAAAACGAGCTTAACGCTATCGGAAGCGATATTTTGATAACATGTCTGAAAATCTCACCGCTGTAAGCTGTGCAGATTGATTTATTATGCTTTTTGCGCCCGATACACAAATATAAGAATAGCGAGGAAGCAGCCGCCCCAAGAGCGATACCCGAAACCGCAAAAGCCGCAGTTAGTTGTAAATTTAACCCACGCAAAATGGAAATTTTGGCAAACGTCAAGCCAAAGGAGAGCTTGAAAACGGCTTCTAAAAGCTCACACAAGGCAATGGGGATTTGTCTGCCCATACCGTTAAGATATCCTCGCATAACACCCGAAACCGAAATGAACACAAGCGAAAAAGAAACGCTGACTACCGACTCAAAAGCGCCGCTGTTTCCTACCAAAAGCGAAAGCGGCTTTGCTAAAATCAGCAAAAGCAGCATAAAAAAGCTTCCTATTATAAAAAATATACGCCTTGTAAAAATCAATATTTTGTCACACAACGCATCATCGCCCTTTGCACGTGCCTCCGAGATGAGTATTGACACAGCCTTTGGCACACCTGCGGCACATATAACGTAAAAGCTTCCGAATATTGTGTATGCCGAATTGAAGTACCCCATTCCCTCATCCGAAAGCATATACGAAAGCGGCAGCTTGTATATTACCCCTATGACCTTTACCATTAACGCTGAAAGCGTGAGCGTAAGCGCATCTATTGTCAGCTCACGCTTTGAGTTTTTTATCTGCATAAGCACCGTCCTCCAATATAAAAAGAAAAGAAGATTTGCTAAAATATATTAGCAAACCTTCATATTTATTATTATATAGGTTATTCTTTAGCAAAAAAATCGAGTATTTGCGCCTCGTGCTCTTTTGCTTTTTCGGCTCTGTCAGCCTCTCTCAAATATTCATACGGATATTTCGGCTTGAAAATACGCTTTATCAGCGTGCCGTTTTCGTTATTTTTGACAAGCTTTGTTACAGAACCCGCACCCACAGCGAATATCGTCTGAACCTCTTCCATCATATAGATATTGTAAAGTCCCTCGTGCCCCTCTATCGAAAAGCCGACGTTTTCAAGATTTCCGACGGTATTTTTCTGTCTGTACATATAATACGGCTTATAGCCTGCGAATTTCGCCTTAAGCTGTGAGTAGGAAACGCATTTGGTTGCGTCTCCGCCGCTTGCGGAATATATGTTGGAGTTGTTCTTCAGGGCATCCGATGCCTTTTTTACACAGAAGGTATGTACGGTTATATTCGTCGGAGCAAGCTCGATAATCTTGTCAACCGTAGCGGAGAAGCTCTTGAAATCATCCCCGGGAAGACCTGCGATAATATCGACGTTTATATCCTTAATACCGCTTTCCTTGGCTATTCTGTAAGCTCTGTAAAAGTCCTCTGTCGTGTGACGTCTTCCGATTTCCTTTAGTATATTGTCGTTGAGCGTTTGAGGATTTACGCTTATTCTGGTAACACCCGCACGCTTGGCAATCGCGAGTTTTTCTTCGGTTATGGTATCAGGTCTGCCCGCTTCAAGAGTAAATTCAAGAAGCTCACCCGTATCAATATTCTCGCAAATCTTTGAAAGAAGACGCTCAAGCTGTTCTTCGTTAAGTGTTGACGGAGTACCGCCGCCAATATAGACAGTCGTTATTTTAACACCGAGCTTTGCCGCTGTTTCAAAGGTTTTTTCGAGGTCGAATATCAAGGCATCGAGATATTCGTCAATCATAGATAAAAGTCTCGGTGTCGTGTAAGAAACAAAGCTGCAATAAGAGCATCTTGACGGACAAAACGGTATCGAAATATATAAAGATGCCGTATCCTTTTGCATTTTCTTTATTATCTTAAGCTCTGACGAAGCAACGGCAGTTGCAAGCGCCGCCTTTTGCGGATGAAGAAAATACTCGTCACGCAGAATCTTCTTTGATTTAAGTATTCCCTTTCCGTCGCCAAGAAGTCCGACGGCCACCTTTGCCGGGCGCACACCGGTGAGTATGCCCCAGGGGGGAGTATGTCCGAGAAGCTCCTTTCCGACAGAGAAAAGCGCTCTGCCGACAGCAATCGACGCGGCTGTGGATATGAGTATATTTTCATCCTCTAAAACAGTTGCTGAGGCTTCGCAAAATCTGTCGTTAAGCTTTAAAGTAACCTCTGCCGATTTACCGCCCTCGACGTCGTAAACCTTTACTGTTACCTCGGGGATATCCTCTCCCGACTGCTCCCCCTCTGCAAAGGTTGCGCCCGGGAAAAACACCATACACAGCGTCTGTACGTAGAATTTATTTATTTCACCCTCAATTTTGAGTATCATACAGTAAAACCTCGGAACATTTTAATTATTTTTTTAGCACTTCCGAATGCATAACTATGGTTACAGGTCCGTCGGTAACCATATGCGTTTGCATATCCGCACCGAAAACGCCCGTGCCGACGGGGCTGATTTTTTCCCGAAGAAGCTCGGTGAAATATTCATACAGCGCCTTTGCACGCTCGGGCGCTTCGGCTTTGAGATAATCCGGTCTGTTGCCCTTTTTGTAATTTGCGCAAAGAGTAAAATTGGAAACAACGAGCGCACCGCCCCCTATATCGCATACCGAAAGATTCATTTTATCGTTTTCGTCTGTGAAAATTCTGATTTTTGATATTTTTTCGGCTAAAAGCTGTGCGTCATTTTCCGTATCTCCCGACTCTACACCGAGAAGAATGTATAAGCCCTCGTCTATTTTGCCGCTTTCTACTCCGTCTGCAATAACTGCGGCGGATTTTACTCTTTGTAATACTGCTGTCATATATGCTCCTTAATTTGAGTAACCACGTTTGACCGAAAGTACCGATTTTACCGAACGCAAACGTGAAACTATCGAGTCAAAGTGCGAGACGTTTCTGCATTCAACCGTGAGATTTATTGCAGAGCTTCCGTCCTTTGTCGCCTGTGTGTTTATCTGTGTGATAGAAACCTTCATTTCCGCAAGAGCTACCGAAATTCCCGCTATAACACCGATTGCATTCTCTGCAATTATCTGAAGCTTTGCCTGATAAGTTTCGTTTGCCTGCTGTGTTTCAGGCTTGTCCCAATGAGCCGTTACCCAGCGTGAGAGATTTTGCTCGTTATGCCGTGAAAGATTGACGTTGGGGCAATCGCTCTTATGAATAGAGACACCAAAGCCACGTGTGATATATCCGATAATTTTGTCTCCGGGCAACGGATTACAGCATTTTGCAAACTTAATCTGGAAGCCGGTCTCACCGTCGATAACAACACCGCCGGACGAGCGGTTTTTCTTCAGCGCATTATCAATTTTAACCTGCGAAAGCTCTTCCTCTGCGGTTTTCGGAGTATCAGCGACGTTGAGCTTTTCAAGCTCTTCCTTTATTTTCGGTATAAAGCGCCCAAGCGTAATACCGCCAAAGCCGAGAGTGTTGTAAAAATCGTCGGTGTTGCTTATACCTACACGCTTTGCAACCGTAAGTATAATATCCGAAAGCTGTGAGTCGGTGCAAGGCTTTCCGAGTCTTCTGACTTCCTTTTCAACCTCGGCTTTACCGACAAGAATGTTTTCGGCTCTCTTCTCTTTTTTGAACCATTGACGGATTTTGCTTCGTGCCTGACCGGTTTTTACTATTTTAAGCCAGTCACGGCTAGGCCCTTTCGAAGCGCCCGAGGTTATTATCTCGATAATTTCACCGTTTTGCGGCACTTTATCAATTGGTACGATAACACCGTTTACTTTAGCGCCCGTCATTTTGTTACCGACAGCCGAATGGATAGCGTAAGCAAAGTCGATAACCGTTGACCCCTGCGGAAGCGATATTACGTCACCCTTTGGCGTAAACACGAAGGTTTCGTCGTGGAATATATCCGTCTTGAAAGAATGAATAAACTCGTCGGGGTCACGTGTATTTTCATCAGATTCAAGAAGCTGTGCTATCCAGCGAAGCTTTTCGTCAATTCCCTTACCTGCCTGCTCACCCGATTTGTATTTCCAGTGCGCGGCAATACCGTATTCTGCCTCCTCGTGCATCTGTCTGGTTCTTATTTGTACCTCAAACGGTATTCCGCTTCTTCCTATAACCGTAGTATGAAGCGAGCGGTAGAGGTTTGGCTTGGGTGTTGAGATATAGTCCTTGAATCTGCCCGGGATAGATTTAAACATCTCGTGGACAAGACCGAGCGCCGTATAGCACTCAAGCTCTGTTTCAACTATAATTCGCAGAGCGTAAAAATCGTATATCTCGTCAAACTGCTTGTTTTGCGTATACATTTTCCTGTAAAGGCTGTATACGGATTTGATTCTTCCCTCAAGAGAAAAATGTATATTATTTTCCAAAAGCTTTTCGTTCAGATGATTTTTTGCATCCTCTATAAAGTTTCTGTTCTGACCGTACTTTTGGTCGATAGCCTCATGAACCTCGTCATAGCCTATTCTGTCAAGATAATAAAGGCTGAGGTTTTCAAGCTCCTGCTTGATTTTTTGTATACCGAGTCTGTGTGCCAAAGGCGCATAAATATACATCGTTTCAAGCGCTATTGCTCTTTGGCGCTCCTCACGCTTCGCATCAAGAGTTCTCATATTATGAAGTCTGTCACACAGCTTTATAAATATAACCCTGATGTCACGGTTCATAGCGAGGAGCATTTTGCGTATATTTTCTATATGCGCCTCTTCCTTATCCGCAATTTCCACCTGTATAATTTTGGTAAGTCCGTCAACAAGGTTTGCAACCTCGATTCCAAAATCCTTTGCCAGCGATTCGAGGTTGGTTTTATCTGCGCAATCCTCCACTGTATCGTGTAAGAGTGCCGCACAAATAGAGTCTGTGTCGAGACCAAGCCCCGCAACGATAGACGCAACGGCAACAGGGTGGCTTATATACGGCTCGCCACTCTGTCTGAACTGCCCCTCGTGCAGCCTTGCGGCGCATTCGTAGGCTTTTATTATTTTTTCTAAATCATATCCTCTGTCCTGCGCTCTCAAAACGTCGGACAGTGGCTTGAAATTAACATCTTGCATAGTTTTTACCTGAATCAGAGGTTTTGCTGTGAACGAAGCTTACGCAGTATTCCCGATTTTTCAAGATCGGTTTTGGTCGTAGTATAATGAATGGCAAATTTGTATACCTCGTCGCTTATCTCGTCGATATGAACGATGTTCAATTCACGCATAACCATAACTATTATTTTGAGTTTTATGTAGCTGATAAATCCGGAGCCCGTGCAGGAGAGCTTTGCGCAAATATCACGGTGCGAAAGCGTATCAATGCCCGAATGCTGCGAAGCAAGCATAAGCTTATATACCTGCGCAAAATCGTCACGTTTAGGAATAATATCCTCACTCGCATCAAACCTTGCTCCGGCTTTGATTTCTTCAAATCTCTTGCGCTGAACGTCAATATCCTTGCGCTCACCGCTTGAAAGCTTTATGTCACGCAGAATGAGCTGCACGTTTTTTCTGCCCGCCCATTCGTTTATGTCGATGTTAAACAGCACGTCAACCGTATCACCGACTCTGACGCCCGTTTCATTTGGAGAAATCGAGAAATACATTGCGCTTTGAGTGCGTCTACCGTCACCCAAGGTCAGCTTTGTGTGTCTGCCCTCGCTGACACCCGAAATTTCATTTACGAATACTCCCTTAAGCACGAAAACCGGCACGGGGTTATCAACACCGTAAGGCTCTAGTATTCTTATCTCCTCGGCAAGAGAAACCGAGATATCCGAGAATGCTATTTCAAAATCTGTATCCACAGTCGGTATCATATCATCTGCCGCAAGGTTGTTTTTCGCATACTCGTTAATTTTATTTCTGAAAGCATTAAGCTCCTCACGCTTTACCGAAAGACCTGCCGCCAGCTCATGACCGCCGAATTTGAGAAGATGCTCATTACAGTAACAAAGGGCGTCTACAAGATTCATTCCCTTAATACTTCTTCCCGAGCCCTTTCCAAGCTGCTCCGAATAAGGAAGCGTCGGGTCGTTGCCCTCAAAGGAAATAAGTATAGACGGACGTGAATATCTGTCGGTTATTCTCGAAGAAACGATACCTATAACACCGTGATGCCAATCATCGGAGTCAAGAACGATTACAGGATTTGAGGCGGCGTCAAGCTCCTCTATTTTCTTATACGCTTCCTGCATTATCTTGTTTTCCTCTGTTTGCCTTTCACGGTTTGCAGTACAAAGCGCTTCGGCTATTTCGTATGCTCTGTCACGGTCCTCTTCAAGGAAAAGCTCAACCGCCTCTGTGGCGCTTTTGATTCTTCCTGCGGCATTTATTCTCGGTGCTAACGTATAGCCGATATAGCTTGAGGTAATCTTCGTTTTCTTCTTTCTGCGGTTATCACGTGCGGTGTCGAATTTGTGAGAGGAAATCTCCATAAGCGCCTCAAGTCCGGGGCGTGAGGTATCCTCAATCATTTTAAGACCGTACGCAACTATAATTCTGTTCTCGGCTTTTATCGGCATAACGTCTGCAATAGTACCGATAGCAACGAGATCCGCATATCCTGAAAATATATTAGCCGCCGCCGCAAGTCTTGAAACCTTGTTATAGCGCTCCTCATAAGCGCATACGAATTTAAAGACGACACCAACACCCGCAAGCTCCTTAAAGGGATACTTACAGTCGGGTCTGTGGGGATTTATAACTGCGGTGGCTTTGGGAAGCTCCGCACGGCACTCGTGGTGGTCGGTTATGACGAAATCCATACCGATGCTCTTTGCGAATTCCACCTCGTCGTTTGCCGTTATTCCCGTATCAACTGTAATTACCAGCTTTGTACCCGTGCTTTTGATAGCATCGAGCGCTCCTTGGGAAACACCGTAGCCCTCACCCGTTCTGTTGGGGATGTAATACTCCACCTTTGCTCCCTGCGATTTCAGATAAAGATAGAGCGTGCATACGGAGGTGACACCGTCAACGTCATAGTCACCGTAAACGGTTATTTTCTCACCGTTTTCAATAGCGTGTCTGACACGCGCAATTCCCTTTTCCATATCAGCCATTTCAAAGGGATTAGCCAAAATTTCGGTTTCCATATAAATAAATGATTTTGCTTCATTTACAGTATGGCAACCTCGGCTGTACAAAAGCTTTGCGATTATCGGATTAATTCCGAGCTCGTTCGCTATTTTTCCGATTTGCGCATCCGCTGTGGTCGGAACTATGGAACGAGGTATCCATTGCTTCTCCTTTTTCATTTCATTTTCTATCATAGTATTTCAAAAAAATTGGGATTTCTCCCGCCTTCCATATTATTATCAACTTTAGTGTGACCGTGTGCGCCCGTGCAACTTTACAAAGCGTAACTGTGTTTGCTTCGTGTCGATTTTCAGGGGCGACAGTCCTTGGCGGTCTTGATTTCACCCGCCATCATTCAAGGCTTGTATTTTTTAATAATTTCTATTGCGGTTTTTATACCGTCAACCGAGGCGCTTGTAATACCGCCTGCATATCCTGCACCCTCACCGGCAGGATAGATATTGTCATAACCGAGAGCAACTCTCGTTTCGTTGTTTCTTAAAATTCTAACCGGTGCGCTTGTGCGTGTTTCAGGGCCGGTAAGAACTGCATCATGTGCGGCAAAGCCAGAGATTTTCTTATCAAAGGCTGAAAATGAATTTTTAATTGCCTCTGTTACTGTTTTGGGCAAATATTTATCGGGGTGGACAAGCTTTACGTTATCACCGCCCATATAGGTCGGCATTATGCGCTTCGGCTCGTGCTCCAGCTTACCGCTGATAAAATCACCAAGTGTAATTATAGGCGCTCTGTAATCACCGCCGCCCGCTGTGTAAGCAAGACGCTCAATGCTGCGCTGATATTCGATAGCCTTTTGCGGTGTACTGCCAAAGTCCTCCTTGAAAACCGTACAGCACACAGCGCTGTTTGAATTTTTGCCGTCACGCTTACGACGGCTCATTCCGTTTACTACAACACCGCCGCACTCACTTGCTGCGGCAACAATCTCACCGCCGGGGCACATACAAAACGTATAAACTCCTCGCACGGCAGTATTGTGTGAAAGATTATATTCGGCATGGCCGAGATTCGGGTCGCCTGCCATTTTACCGTACAGCGCCTCGTCAATATCACGGGTCAGATGCTCGATACGCATTCCGACAGAAAAGGATTTAGCTTCGATTGAAAGACCTGTTTTCAGAAGATTCATATAGGTATCTCTTGCGCTGTGACCGAGAGCAAGAATCAAAGCTCCCGCAGGGATATCACCTGTGCTTGTTTTTACGGCTACCACCTTGTCAGCCGAAAATACGGGATGCTCAAAACGTGTGTTATAGAGTATTCTTCCGCCAAGCTTCTGAATACGGCTTATCATATTGTCAACAACCGCCGTAAGAATATCCGTGCCTATGTGCGGCTTTGCGATATACAGGATATCCTCCGGCGCTCCGAATTCTACAAATCTCGAAAGAACGTAGGCGGAAATCGGGTCGTTTATTCTTGTAACGAGCTTGCCGTCAGAAAACGTGCCTGCGCCTCCTGCGCCAAACTGTATATTGGATTCGCTATCGAGAATATGCTCGTTGACGAAGCGGTTATAGGCATTAATTCTTGCCCCGACGTCTGCGCCACGCTCAATAATTGTGGGATTGTATCCCGCCTCGGCAAGCAGTAGTGCGGCAAAGAGTCCACAGGGTCCTGCGCCTACTACGACGGGCGGTGCGGAAAGCTTTTCCTCGCCACGCGGCGGTATGAGCGTATCCACCTCATCAATACGGCTGATTCCGTGCTTTGAAAGCTCCGAATCTGTCAGGCGGCTGTCGGGAGCTGTGGCTGACACCGAGTAAACGAAGCATATATTCGATTTGTTTCTGGCATCAACGCTGCGGCGGTATATTCTGTATTCGCTCGGATTAGAAATGCCGACAGCACGCAGCTTTTTCCCTGCAACCGAAAACGCCTCTTTAAAAGAGGCGCATACGGGAAGCTTGATATTATTAACAACAAAAATCCTATTCGCTGGATTCATGCAAAAACCTCTGTATGACAAAGCGTTATACAATAAGACTGAAAAATTCGCTTACCGCCGCCTCGACAGCTTGAGTCTCGGACATTATGTCATATTTTGCAAAAAGCCAAACGACTATTGCCGCAAACAAACATATAAGCAGCGAAAGTATTGAAGAAACGCTTAATATTTTATTTTTTTTGTTCATTGTCGTGCACCGTCAAATATATTTTTCATTTTTATGCGGCTTAAGAAGCTTACGCATAAGAAAGCGCTTAAGAGTGTCGGGGGTGTAATCTCTTGTCAGCGTACAGTCAAACGCTACCGAAATCGTGCCGGTTTCCTCCGAAACAACTATGGTAACAGAATCGCTCGTCTCACTGATACCGATAGCGGCTCTGTGTCTTGTTCCGAGATTTGCATCGACGTCCGAGCGCCTTGTAAGCGGAAGCAGACAGCAGGCTGCTGCAATTCTTCCCTCGTCAACTATAACAGCTCCGTCGTGAAGCGGTGCGTTGTTGAAGAAAATGTTACCGAGCAAAAGCGAGTTTACGTCCGCATTGATCGTTACACCGGTTTGTATTATATCGTCAAGCTTTGTGGTACGCACCAAAACGATAAGCGCACCCGTCTTGGATTGCGAAAGATCCTTTACAGCCTTACAGATGTTCTCTATTGTATTGTAATAAAGCTGACGCTTTTTCTTTTGCTCACTGAGATTAAGTATGCTGCTTATAGAGCCCGAGCCTACCTTTTCAAGAGCGCCTCTGATTTCAGGCTGGAAGATAATTATCAGGAATACAGCGCCGACGTTAAAGATGCCAGAGAACACGTAGCTTAACGCATCGAGTCCGAAGATGTTGGAAAGCACCAAAATCATAACGCATATTGCAATAGCTATAAGAATAGCGCCTGCTTTTCTTCCCCGAATAAAGGAAAAAACGCACATAAATACAACCGTAAGCACAAGAATGTCTATGGCGTCGATTATATCAAAATCAACGAAGGCGGTTTTTATAAAATCGAGAAAAGAGGAAAGCTCGGTTCCCATTTTCTCTGAAATTTCAATCAGATGGTTCATAAAATACCTCAAAAAATATTTTAAATCATATAAAAGTATAACACACATTTTTGCCTTTTGCAATGCTTTTACAAATATTTTTAAGTTTTTCAGGCTCGAATTCTGTGTTTTTTCGAGCAAAAGAGAAAGATTTTTTGTTATTTTTTTGTCAAACTATTGACATAGTAACCCCGTTGTGGTAAAATTGTATCAAATGATACACTTTTGGTGATTTTATGACAAATACAGAATTTTTCGCTAATACTTTCCTGTTTCGAAATATTCCGGATGAAAAAATAGAGGCTCTTACAGAAAGTGCGGTTATACAAAAGCGCTTTGAGCGTGGCGAGCTGATATATTCCTGTGATTCCTTTGAAAAAATGCTTGGCTTCGTCTTTGAGGGCGAATGCGAGGTAGTCTCAAAGAACAGCCGTGTACCGCTGAATACACTTTTACCGTATTCAAGCTTTGGAATAACGGCAATTTACTCGCCCGAGGATGAATTCCCCACAAACGTATATGCAAAGCGGACGTCTGTGATTTATTTCATCAAAAAGGACGAGCTTATGAAGATGATAAATTTATGCCCCGATATTTCGAACAACGTCATTTCCTTTTTGATTGGAAGAATTTCATTTTTGAATAAAAAGATTTCTACCTTTTCTGCGGAAAACGTCGAAAATAAGCTCGTAGCTTATCTTTTGAATTTACAGAAAAAGGTCGGCTGTGATTTTGAACTGAATCTTAAGCATACCGCCGAGGAAATCAATGCAGGCAGAGCTTCGCTTTACCGCGCGCTCACATCGCTTGAATCGAGTGG
>JAZOWX010000068.1:0-5808 GCA_045659405.1 Eubacteriales bacterium
TGATTGCTGCATCGGCACAAAGGCTTATGAACGAATAATTCCACAGAATATGTAACCATTTATTTGCATATTTTCAAAAAACAGCAAACTTCGGGTTGAAATCCCGGGCTTGCTGTTTTTCGTTTTTTAAAAGATTTGCACGGGGTGGTTTGCTGTCGTCTGTAATATTTTTACATCAAAGCGCTTTTTTATATTGACAACCGATAAAAAAAGTATTAAAATCTTTAAGGTATTTTTGTTTGGAGGGTATTATGGGTGCGGTTATTGCAATTTTCGCTGTGAGTTGTCTTTTGATGATTCTTTCTATACTTTTTCTGCCTAAAATCAAGCTTGGCAGAATTTACCTTGATACATACTGGGTAATCACCGCATTTGGCGCTATTGCAATGCTCGCTTTCGGTCTTGCCGACCCGAATGAAACGCTCCGTGCGCTTACCGCAGATACGGCTGTCAACCCGATAAAAATCCTTGCGCTTTTCATTTCGATGAGCGTACTTTCGGTGTTTCTTGATGAGCTTGGATTTTTCAGATATCTTGCAAATCTGGCGCTCGGACGTGCGGGCGGCTCACAGTTAAGACTCTTCCTTATACTGTATGTCACCGTTTCCGTGCTGACCGTTTTCACGTCTAACGATATAATAATTCTGTCCTTTACCCCATTTATTTGTTATTTTGCAAAAAATGCAAAAATCAGCCCTACCCCCTACCTTGCCGCAGAGTTTGTTGCGGCAAACACCTGGAGTATGATGCTGATTATAGGAAATCCGACGAATATTTATCTTGCAACAAGCGGCGGTATTGATTTTATTTCTTATCTTTCGGTTATGCTTTTTCCTACCGTTCTCGGCGGTGTTACCGCATTTGTTGCGCTTTTCCTGCTTTTCAGAAAAAAGCTGTCAGCTCCCATACAGACCACGCATACACCGATTAGCATTGAAAACAAGCCGCTTCTCATTTGCGGAATAGTTCATCTTGCAATATGCACACTGCTACTTGCGATAGGCTCATACATAGGGCTTGATATGTGGCTTGTTTCGCTTTTGGCGGCGGTAAGCCTATTTATATGCGTACTTATTATTTCGGCTCTGCGAAAAAGAGCGCCAAGAGAGCTGATGTCCTGTCTTTTGCGTGCGCCGTGGCAGCTTATCCCTTTTATTATTTCAATGTTCATTATGATTAATACACTCGGCAGCTTCGGCATTGCCGAAAAAATCGCCTCGGCACTCGGTGAGCATCACGTTATACCGACCTACGGTGTTGCATCATTCCTTGCCTCAAACGTAGTCAACAATATTCCGATGAGCGTTCTGTTTTCGGGCTTCATTCCTCTTGATTCCGAAATTACGCACCGCGCGATATACTCAACAATTGTTGGCTCAAATCTGGGCGCTTGCTTCACTCCTATTGGCGCACTTGCCGGAATTATGTGGTGTTCAATACTCGGAAAACACCATCTGAAAATGGGATTCTTCGACTTTTTGAAGATTGGTATTACCGTTGCGCTCCCAACCCTTGCCGTAACGCTTTTCGGACTTTATATTGTTATTTAATAAGTTTGAAATCCGAGCGAGGAATTTTCAGGCAGGACGCTGACCGCCAAGGCAGACAAAGCGCAATAATATAAGAAAACAAAGAAAACCTGACGAAAAACGTCAGGTTTTCTCTTTTTTTAGAATCAGAAGCCTTTGGGATACTTGCCGGAAGCTATCATATTCTTAAACGCTTCAACGACGGTTTCCTTATCCTCTTTATAGGTTACACCGTACCACTTGTCAATGCTTTCCATAACCGTAACCTGTGCTCTGCCGTCCTTCATCATATCACCCACAATAACGGGAAGCAGGAACTCGCATTTCTCGGGGTTTTCCTTTATTCCTTTATCGAGGAATTCAGGGAAGCGGTTATAGCACTCCTCTATGTAGGAGGGAGTCAAGCCCCAAAGGTTCATAGAAACCGTTGTATCTGCGGGGTACTCGCACTCTGTGCCGTCAGCATTCTTGGAATAGATACGTTTTCCGTCTGTATAAATTCCTGTGTTTTCAACGATATCCTTAAGATATCCGCCCTCGACCTCGCAAACGCCTCTTGCAACGCTTCCCTTTTCGGTTACCGTGTTGCCGAGCTTGTAGCCAACCATAGCATACTGCTGCTTGTCACAGTTTTCGGGTATGTTTTTAAGGAAATCGTATATCTGTACAAAGGCGCTTGCGCCATAGTAGTCGTCAGCATTTATAACCGCAAAGGGACCTGTTACTATGCCACGGCAGCAAAGAATCGCATGCGCTGTTCCCCACGGCTTTTTACGTCCTTCGGGTATCGAATATCCCTCGGGAAGCTTATTAAGCTCCTGGAATACATACTTGACGTTTATATCCTTACCGCTGAGGTGCTTATCCATAACAGCACGGAAATCAGCCTCAATCTCATGCTTTATAATAAAGGTGATATCCTTAAAACCGGCTTTCATGGCATCGTAAATCGAGTAGTCGATAATAATATGTCCGTAGTCATCAATCGGGTCAATCTGCTTGAGTCCACCGTAACGGCTACCCATACCGGCTGCGAGTATAACGAGTTCGGGTCTATTCATAATAGTCTCCTTATCTGAATTTATTTGTAATTTTGCAATTACAGTATAATATATTCCGCTCGATTTTTCAAGATAAAAAAGCACAAAACATTTGTAAAATCGAACATTTTTTATCAAGCTTCCAAAAATAGGCTTCCGGTACTTGAATTTTGCTCTGTCATGATGTATAATTTTAGTATAATTTTCTTTGGGAGGGCGCTATGCGTGAATTAAAAATCGGCACAAACGACGCAGGTCAAAGACTCGACAAGTTCATAACAAAGGCGCTCGATTTGCCTATGGGATTGCTTTATAAGTCCATTCGCCTGAAGAAAATCAAGGTAAACAGAAAGCGTGCGGAGAACAACACTATTTTACAGGTCGGCGACGTTGTGCAGTGCTTCCTTGCCGAGGAGTTTTTCAAGGACAGCGCACAAAACGGTGAGCTGAAAAGCATTACACCGAGGCTGGATATAGTTTATGAGGACGAAAATATACTGCTGCTCAACAAAGCCCCCGGTATTTCGGTACACGAGGACGAGCATACTCAAAAAAACACACTGATAACACATATACAGGCTTACCTTTATCAGCGTGGCGAGTACAACCCGAATGACGAGCTGTCATTTGCCCCTGCTCTTTGCAACAGGATTGATAAAAACACGGGCGGTATTGTTATTGCGGCAAAAAATGCCGAGGCACTTCGTGTTATGAATGAAAAAATCAAGCTTCGTGAGCTTGACAAGCGCTACCTTGCGGCAGTTCACGGAATTCCCGAGCCACGCACGGCTACGCTTTGTGCCTACCTGATAAAGGACGAAAAGGAAAACATTGTCAGAGTGTATGACAAAAATCCGCCACGTGGCGCAAAGGAAATACTGACAAAATACACGGTTGTGGGAACAGCCGGCGGCAACGCCCTCATTGAAGTAGAGCTGCTTACAGGCAGGACGCATCAGATACGTGCACACATGGCTCACATCGGTCACCCGCTTATCGGTGACGGCAAGTACGGCATAAACGCAGCCGACAGACGTCGTGGCTATAAGTACCAAGCGCTCTATTCATACAAGCTCACGTTCAAATTCTCGGATGAGCCGACAGCTCTTGATTACCTGAAGGGCAAAACGTTTTCGATTGACAAGCGGAATATTTATTTTACCGAGGAATTTTTCGGAAAGTAAGAGAATACAAAAAGTCGTGGAATTTTTCCACGACTTTTTTGTTTAAATATTAGCTGTACGGGTTCGCTTGCAAAGCACCCTATCCGTCAGCAGAAGCGATATCTACACTTCTGATGAAATATTATTTTTTGCCTGTTGAGCCGAAGCCGCCCGCGCCACGGGTAGTATCCGAAAGCTCGTCTGCAAGCTCGAATTCAGCTTTGAGGAATGGCGCTATAACAAGCTGTGCTATACGCTCGCCTGCGGAGATTGTTTGGGGCTTATCCGAGTGGTTATGGAGCGCTACCATAACCTCGCCACGGTAATCGGCATCAATTACGCCAACCTTGTTTGCGGGGGCGAGAGAACGCTTTGATGCAAGACCGCTTCTTGCATATATAAGTCCTGCATATCCCACGGGAATTTCAACCGCCAATCCCGTATGTACAAGTGTTGTTTCATGCGGCATTACCGTTATGTCCGCATCGCAAAGCGCATAAAGGTCAGCGCCTGCGGAATACTCTGTTCCGTATGTGGGAATTATTGCTTTTTCATCAAGCTTTTTGATTTTTACCTGCATAATACACCTCTATATGACTATTTTTGTTTACTTTTTGTCGTATTTTTTGTCTTCCTTGCAACCGTCCCAGATGACTATATTGCCACGCTCACGTGTTTTGTTCATATCAACAACACGCTGATTAGACGAGCCACGGAAGCGAAGTCCAAGACTTTTTTGTTCTTCTACGTATCTGCCGTCAACAAGGATATCAACGTAAGAAAGAAGCTCGGCGGTAACCTCTATGCACTTATAGTGGTTTCCGACGCCGCCTGTCAATTCCTCATAAAGATTTCCCGTATAAAGCCAAATCGTTTTATCAGGATAGCGCTCCTTGAATTTTTTCAGAAGCGGGAGCAGCTCTCTTTGATTTTCCGGCTCCATAGGCTCGCCGCCAAGCACCGTAAGCCCTCTGTTATATGACGGGCGGCAGCTATCGAGGATATCCGCCTCGACCTCTTCGGTATACGGCTCACCGAAGTCAAACGCCCAGGTTTCCCTGTTAAAGCAATTCTTACAGCCGTTACGGCAACCGCTGACAAACAGGGAGGTTCTGATACCCTCACCGTTGGCGATATCGTTTTTCTTGATATTTCCGTAGTACATAGAAGCTCTCCTTTAATTGACCCCGAAACAAATAAAATTCGGGATTGCAAATAAGATTTCGTCCTTATCAGCTTATTTCAGCTTATCACAGAGGAACATACCCGTGTATGATTTTTCGCACAGCGCAACCTCCTCGGGTGTGCCTTTTGCAACGACAGTACCGCCGCCGTCACCGCCCTCAGGTCCGAGGTCGATTATATAATCGGCAGTTTTGATAAGGTCCAGATTATGCTCGATTACCACAAGTGTATTGCCAGCATCCGCAAGGCGCTGAAGTATTTCGATAAGCCTTGCGACGTCTGCTGTATGAAGTCCTGTGGTAGGCTCGTCGAGGATATATATCGTTTTTCCGGTTGAGCGCTTTGAAAGCTCGGTTGCGAGCTTTACTCTCTGCGCTTCACCGCCCGAAAGAGTTGTCGAGGACTGTCCTATTTTTATATAGCCGAGTCCGACGTCATAAAGCGTTTTAAGCTTTCTGTGAAGCTGGGGTAAATCCTCGAAGAAATAAAGTCCTTCCTCTACTGACATCTCTAGTATGTCGTATATGTTTTTGCCCTTATACTTAACGTCGAGCGTGTCACGGTTATAGCGCTTACCGCCACATACGTCACACTTTACGTAAACGTCAGGCAAGAAGTTCATTTCTATACATTTTACACCGTCACCCTCGCAGGCTTCGCATCTGCCGCCACGCACGTTAAATGAAAATCTGCCTGCATCGTAGCCCCTTGCCTTTGCGTCCTTGGTTTTTGCAAAGAGGTTTCGTATATCGGTGAAAAGTCCCGTATAGGTTGCGGGGTTTGAGCGCGGCGTTCTTCCTATCGGGCTTTGGTCAATTGAAATAACCTTATCAAGATTTTCAAGTCCGCGTATTTCTTCTACCTTTCCGGGATAAGTTACCGCGCGGTTAA
>JAZOWX010000069.1:0-25187 GCA_045659405.1 Eubacteriales bacterium
TTTCGTACATTTTAATATATACTATTCTAACATAAAATTCAGGTGTTTTCAAGCATTTTCTAATTTTGTCATATATTTTTTGAAAAGGGGGTTGATTTTTGTCGTTTATTATGCTATAATCTTACAGAAAATTAAATATTACTTATCAAGAGTGGCGGAGGGACTGGCCCTGTGAAGCCCGGCAACCTGTATTTAATATAAGGTGCCAATTCCCGATAGATGAGTTGCGCTCGAGGCTCGGGAATAAGACTCCCGAGCCTTCGCTTTTGATAACGAAAGGACAAAAAATGAAAAAAATACTTTTTACATCGGAATCGGTAACAGAAGGACATCCTGATAAAATCTGTGACAAAATTTCGGATTCTATACTTGATGCAATACTTGCTGAAGACCCGATGAGCCGTGTTGCTTGCGAAACCTTTGCAACAACGGGTATCATAACCGTTATGGGTGAAATAACCACAAAGGCGAAGATTGACTATCAAAAGGTTGTAAGAGAAACGGTAAAGGAAATCGGCTACGACAGAGCAAAATACGGCTTTGACGCAACTACCTGTGCCGTTATCAGCTCAATACACGAGCAGAGCGCTGATATAGCGCTCGGAGTTGACAAGAGCCTTGAGGCGAAAGAGGGAAGCATTACCGACGAGCTTGACACGGGTGCCGGTGACCAGGGACTTATGTTCGGTTATGCCTGCAACGAAACTCCCGAGCTTATGCCCCTGCCTATTTCTCTTGCTCACAAGCTTGCAAAAAAGCTTACCGAGGTAAGAAAATCGGGCAAGCTCTCTTATCTTCGTCCTGACGGAAAAACACAGGTTACCGTTGAATACGTTGACGGTGTTCCGAGCCGTATTGATACAATCGTTGTATCCTCGCAGCACAGTGCGGAAATTGATAACGCAACAATCCGCAAGGATATAATTGAAAACGTTATTTTCCCGGTTGTTCCCAAAAATCTTATGGATGGTAAGGTAAACATCTACATAAATCCGACAGGAAGATTCGTTATCGGCGGACCGCAGGGTGATACAGGCCTTACGGGAAGAAAGATTATCGTTGATACGTACGGCGGATACTCCCGTCACGGCGGCGGAGCATTTTCAGGTAAAGACCCGACAAAGGTTGACAGAAGCGCCTCCTATGCCGCAAGATACGTTGCAAAAAATATCGTAGCCGCAGGACTTGCCGATAAGTGCGAGGTGCAGATTGCTTATGCAATAGGTGTAGCAAAGCCTGTTTCGGTTATGATTGATACCTTTGGCACAGCCAAGGTTGACGAAGAAAAGATTTCGGCAGCAGTAGACAAGCTTGTTGACCTTCGTCCTGCCGCTATTATAAAGAAATTCGACCTCAGAAAGCCTATTTATAAGGAACTTGCCGCATACGGACATATGGGCAGAGAAGAGCTTGGCGTTAAGTGGGAAATCTGCGATATCGCAGATAAGCTCCGTGAACTTTGCAACGCTTGATTAAAAAGGCTTTAAAACAATGACTAAAAAGCGTTTGAAGACAAAAAACAGAAGCAAAAATTTCTTTTGCTTCTGTTTTTTATTTGTTGTAAAATTATCCGTATATATCTTTCGAAAACCGATTTAATCCGAATTCTTTCAGATAACTTTCGGTAACGGCTTACTGAAATTTACAAGCTTATTTTTCTTCTGGAAAAATTCTTGCATATTTCTTTGATTTCGCCCTCGGATTTAAGACCGCTCGTAGCATCAGCCTCAAAGAGCGATACAGCGGCAGCGCCCGATGCGAATTCGAGAATCTCTTTGTCAGAGCGTCCGTCGTAAATTGCGATAAGCGCTCCTGCGCAGAATGCATCACCTGCGCCAGTTGTGCCCTTGATAGCTTCCTTGGGTATATCATACGAGGGAACAACGGTAACTCCCTCACTCGAAGCGGCAATAGCGTACTTCGGCATATGAATGATTACCTTTTCACGAACACCGAGAGAAAGCAGCTTTTCTGCTACCTTTGGCATATTCTCGTCTGTCGGCTCGATACCGGTAAGCTTTCCGGCTTCAAGCTCGTTGATAATGAGATAATCGGTGTAGGGGAGTGCGGGGAGCACAATGCTGTATCTGTCGGAATTTTCGCTGACAAGGTCGATAGAGGTCTTTATACCGCATTTTGTAGCGGCATCAAGTATTTTTATTCCGTCACCCTCATCAATTTTCTTCAGAAGCAGGAAATATCCGAGATGCAGTATTTTAGCGTTTATCTTCGAAAAATCAACGTCATCAATACCGAACGAATCTCCGGCACGGGATAGCTGAAGAACGTACGCTGACCGCCGACAATGCTCATAACGTCGGTAAAGCTTGTAAGCTCACCGTCCATAGTTGTGAGAAGCGAGGTGTCAACACCGTTATTTTCGAGGTAATCGGTGATAAATTTAGCCTCACCGTCGTTTCCCACACGTCCGAGAGCCGTAACGTCAAGCTCGGATCTCATACGCTTAATGTCGCAGGCAACGTTAGGAACACAGCCACCGACTGAATATTTTACGCTCGATATTTTCGCAAGCTCTCCGATATTCGGATATGCGGGTATTTCTTTTATTTTATCTAGAATAACGCTGCCCGCAACAGCAATACCATAACGCTCTGCCATATTAGTTACACTCTGCAAGAAGCGGACCTGCAAGCTCGGAAAGGAAGAACAGACGGCCGGCAAGTGTGGGGATGTAGGATGAGGTTATCCAGGGTGTTGTGCCGTGACGGAGAGTCATCCAAAGAGACATACCCTGCCACTGCATTCCACGGCCAAGAGTACCGTCAGCGCCGCCGATTGCATAGTCAGCCTGAAGGAAGAGGCCGGGGCCGATTGTGTTAGCTCTGCAGGGAACGAGAGTTGTTCTCGACTTGAAGCTTGTAAGAGCGTTCTGCTCAACTGTGAGCGGATGAATTTTAGCGCCGATTCTGTAAGGAGCTTTCTCCCACTCTGCAGCAGTTGCATAATCTTCAGCAAAGGTAGGCTCCCAGAATGCGATATGGCACATTCTTCCGATACCGTAAACAAGCACGAGCTTTGCGCCCTCTGCCTTAAGTGCAGCAATCTTTTCAGGGTATGTAGGAAGATTAGCCTTGGTTGCGAAGTTTCTCTGGTTCTTCGGAACTGTGTATTCACCAAGGGGGATTGAAGAGTGCGTTTTCCATAGCGTATTGGAAAGCACCGCTGTTGTCGGGAGCAAGAGTGTTACCCTCGGAATCAGCCCACTCGTCCATATTGAAGGTATATACGTGCTCGCAGGATACCTTCCACTCTCTGAGGAAGTATACTACCCACTTATACATACCCATAGGACCTACGGGAAGTATGAAAGCAATTTTTTCGCCGCGCTCTTTTGCAAGCTTTATCTGCATTGCAATCTCGTGACCCATATAGGTCTCGAATTCACCGAGAGAATTACACATAACGGGTGTGAAATCCTTGTTCCAGAAATCCTGGCGCTCGGTTATTTTTTCGGGAGCATCGATACAAGCATCAATCTTGTCGAAATCCCATCCTGCAGGATAAAAGCCCTCAAGGGCGCTGCCTTTTACAGTAGAATTGAAGTTCATAGTAATTTTCTCCTCCTTTATGTTAAAATTATTAAAAATATCTTGTATATCTTTTATACGTTCACACCGTCGCATACAGAGGTACAGCTCAAAGTATCATTGAAGCTCAACCCCTCACTCGGAAAACAAAAAATATATAAAATGCATTCTTTATTTTAATTATACCATTTTACTATTGCAATGGAGTGCAAAATCAGGTATAATATTTATAAAATCAGTCAATGAGGTTTTTTATGAAAGATAATTTTACACGGCACGGTTTTGAAAAAACCTTTAATGTGGAAAAGCTTATCACGATATTTTATATGGAATTCTCCAAAAATTTCAAGCACGACGGTGAATGTCACGATTTTTGGGAAATGGTATACATAGATAAGGGCGAGATGATATGCACCGCAGACAAAAAGCAGTTTATCCTCAAAAGCGGTGAGCTTACCTTCCATAAGCCAAATGAATTTCATAACCTTGTGAGCAATAACAGCGTAGCACCGAATGTTAGTATTGTGACCTTTGAGTGCAAAAGCCGTGAGATGAAATATTTCGAGGGTAAAATATTCAGGCTTAATACAGAGGAAAAGAGCATACTCTCTATGCTGTTTGCCGAGGGGCGCTCCGCTTACAGACTTGCTGATGAAAAAAATCCGCTCTTACAAAAGCTTGAGCGGCTTGACGGTGCGCCCATAGGCAGCAGCCAGATGACAAAAAACCTTTTGGAAATACTGCTTGTAAAGCTTCGCAGAAATAAGGATATGCTGACCAAGAGTATGCGCAGAAGCTATAAAATCGGAGATATGGATATTCCGTATGAGCTTAAGAAAATACTTGATTTTCTTGATGAGCGGGTATACGGAAGATGCAGTATATCGGACGTGGCAAAGCACTTCGGAAAGAGCGAGAGTGCTATTAAAACGATTTTTTCCACCTATCGCAGCGGTGGAATTATGAAGTATTACAACACAATCAAAATAGAGGAAGCTAAAAGGCTTATACGAGAGGGAAAATACAATATAACGCAGATAGCTGACACGCTCGGCTTTGATAATCCGCAGTATTTTTCAAAATGTTTCCGTCTTTATACGAATATGACTCCGAGCGAGTATAAGCTCTCAATTATAGATTGATTTTGTCGGGAGGTGATAATTTTGAATAGCGGCGAAAGCTTAAAGGGCGTTATAGAAAACGTGGTTTTTCATAACGAAGAAAACGAATATACCGTCCTCGAAATATCAGACGAGGATAGCAATCTTATAACTGCTGTGGGAAATATTCCGATGCCGCACGAGGGAGAGTGCGTTATGCTTTTTGGCTCTTGGGTTTATCACAAGGAATTCGGAAAGCAGTTTTCCTTTGAGCGCTTTGAAAAATCTTTGCCCGAGGAAATAGACGGAATACTTCAGTATCTTTCCTCAAAGACGGTTAAGGGCATAGGCCCTGTTACAGCGCTTAAGATAGTAAACAAGTACGGCAAGGATAGCTTTGAGGTTATAGAAAACCACCCCGAATGGCTTACTGATATCAGCGGAATAACGATGAAAAAGGCGGCGGCAATTTCAGCATCCTTCAAGGAGCAAAACGGCGCACGAGAGGTCGTTATGTTCTGCAAAGACTATATGCCGAGCGCTGACTCTATGAAGATATACAAAAGATTCGGCAGCTCTGCTGTCGGACTGATAAAGGAAAATCCGTATATCATCTGCAATCCCGAGTGCGGAGTGACTTTTTCTGTTGCTGATATGATAGCCAAAAAGCTGGGGCACAGTGAAAACTCCGAATTCAGAATCTTATGCGGTGTTGAGCATCTTTTATCCCAAGCGGCATCTGCTTCGGGGCATACCTGCCTTCCTTATCCCGAGCTTTTGAGCGAGGCATCAAAGCTTCTCGGTTTATCCGAGGATGTTATATATGAGAAGCTGGAGCGCTTGGCGGATGCGGGTAAGCTTTCGAAGTATCGTACTTCTGATGAAATATACGTGATGAGCATTAAGGCGGACAGAGCCGAGGATTATATTGCAGGGCGGATATTTAAAATAATTGACAGAGCACAGCGCTTTTCTGCAGATGACATAAGCTATCTGATAGAGCGTGCAGAAGCAGGAAACGGTATAGAATACGCAGAAATGCAAAGACGCGCTATTTATGAGGCTATGATGTGCGGAGCTCTTATAATTACCGGAGGTCCGGGTACGGGCAAGACAACGATAATAAAGGCGCTGTATTCCATTTTTAAGGCTGTGGGGATGAAAGTAGCACTTGCAGCTCCAACCGGCAGAGCGGCAAAAAGAATGAGCGAGGCGACCTCTACGGAGGCTAAGACCATACACAGACTGCTCGAAACAGAGCGTACGCTTAATGACGAAAACAGATTTATGCGAAATGAAAAGAATCCCATTGATGAGGACGTTGTGATTATTGATGAGGCTTCTATGGTGGATCTGTATCTTGCCGAAGCGCTTATGCGCGCCATAAGACGAGGGAGCAGGCTCATACTTATCGGAGATTCGGATCAGCTGCCAAGTGTTGGCGCTGGCAATCTGCTATCCGATCTCATCTCATCCGAGCGCATACCCACGATAAGACTTACCGATATATTCCGTCAATCAAAGGAAAGCCTGATAGTCACAAATGCACACAAAATAAATAACGGTGAACTACCCGTGCTTACAGCGGCTGATAAGGATTTCTTCTTTGTAAGGCGTGATAACGAGGGGGACATTTGCGAAACGGTTGCCACTCTTATATCCGAAAGATTACCAAGAACGTATGGCGGCGGAATACGTGAGCGTATTCAGGTTATAACACCCTCGAAGAAGGGGGCAGGCGGAGTAGAGCGTATGAACATACATCTTCAGGAGCGCCTGAATCCGAAGCGACAGTTTAAAAAAGAAAAGCAGCATGGCTCAACACTCTTCCGAGAGGGAGATAAGGTTATGCAAATCATAAATGATTATGACATAGAATGGGAGAGCGGAAGACAAAGCGGCACCGGTATATTTAACGGAGATATAGGTGTGATAGACGAGATAAACGAGAGGGAAGAGTATATACTCGTACGCTTTGATGACAAATCGGCTAAATACAAATTTGATATGCTCGATGAGCTTGATTTAGCTTATGCTATAACTGTTCATAAAAGTCAGGGAAGCGAGTATCCCGTGGTTATTCTGCCGATGTATTCCTGCGCACCTCAGCTTATGATTAGAAATCTTCTTTATACAGCGGTAACACGAGCAAAGGGAATGCTCATACTTGTCGGCAGACCTGATATACCGGGAAGAATGGTTGAAAACAACAAAGAGATAAAAAGATATACAACCTTAAAAAACAGAATTTGTGATTACAGTTAGTATATTTTCAAAATACACCTTGCAATTTTATTAAAAGTATAGTATAATTAATTTTGATTAAGCAATCTTTGCGCCTTGCGCTTTCTTGCGGCAGATGGCGGAATATTCAGAATTTTCAGAAAGGGATACGGTATGGTAACAAAAATCGGTCTTGATTTGGGTTATGCGAATATAACTCTTTCGGACGTGACGTCCGGAATTGATCGAGAGCCGTCCGTCGTGCTCGTCGATAAAGATACTCGCCGTATCATTTCGGTTGGAGAATCTGCTATAAATGCACAGGTGAGCTCGGGGCTTCTGGTACGTCCTTTCAAGAATGGACTGCTCTTTGACAGCCAGATTACCAAAGGCGTTATAGAAAACGCTCTAAGTGCTGTGAGAGCAAGTGAAAAAATCAGATGTATAATAGGTGTTCCTGCCGGAATTCTCTCAAAGCAGGAAAAAGAAATTTTTGAAATGATGAGTGATGCGGGAGCTGATGAATGTTATTCGGTTACTCGCTCTGTCGCAGCTATAATAGGTGCGGGATACTCTCCGAGTATAAGCGCTGTATCGGTAAATATCGGAGCGAAAAAAACAGAGGTCACAGTTCTTTACCGCGGCAAGGTCTATTCGAGTGTTGCCGAAAACGTCGGCGGTGAGGATTTTGATAAAGCGGTTAAGCAGTACATACTTGAACAGGGTGATGTAAATATATCGCTTTCGGTTGCAAGATCAATAAAGGAGCATCTTGGTGCTGTTTGGAGCGGTAGAGATCCCGAGCCGATAGAAATCGAGGGAACGCTTTCTCTCACGGGTAACCGTGTTAAAATGTTTGTCGGCGCAGATGATATCGTAGGCGTGTTTGAAGCTCCGCTTCATCTTCTCATACATACCGTTGCCGATGCTGTTAAGCGTATACCGTATGAAATGGTAGAGGAGATATTTGAAAACGGAATAATTCTGACAGGCGGCGGTGCAGAGCTTTACGGCCTGGATATTATGATGAACAAGGTGCTGGGAATATCGGTTACCAAGCCCGAGGATGCAATTGACTGCGTGGCGAAGGGACTTTCGAGGATAAATAATTTTATTCCGACAAGAATGAGATCAAATAACAAAAATATAACTCAACAGCTTTCAAAGTATTACGAGACTAAAAAACAACAGAAGAAGTAGAGGTTAGAATATGAAAAACAATGATAAGATAAAAAGCGTAGGCGTTAGAATTTTTGCGTCATTCCTTGCTGCGGTTATGATTATCGGTAGCGTTGCCGCAGCGCTGATTTACATCTTCGCTTAAACCGAAAAATTCGGGATTTGTGAAAATCAAAATAGGGAAGTGCTTATACTTACAAAACAGACAGAGCTAATCGCACGAACTTTTGCGCTTGGCTCTGTCTGTTTTTTTGCTTGAAAGTTGTGAGTACTTGATTATTTTTGCTCCAAAAGCGGCTTCTCACTTTTTCCGTTGCTGCCCGAAAATCCGTGGAAAGCCGTGGAAAACGAAAAAACACCAAGGGTAAAAAGTGTGGAAAACGCGCCCGAAAAACTATACTATTCCGTTATATCCGCCTTTTTCGAAGGTTTTTTACTCAAAAAACGGATTTTTTATGATTTTTTTTCACAACGGAAAAGTGTAGATTTAAAAACGGATATCTGAAGAGTGTATTTTTGAGCTGTTAGCAATTTTTACAATCCGACAAATTTTACGCTGAAAATACTATTTTAAAATTTCACAAAAAAGCACCCCACGGGATTAGCGATTGCTTCCGAGGGGTGCTGAATGTTATTCTTTAAGTATAAAAATGAAGCGCTTTTAAAAGATATTTTCTGCTTTGTGAAAGCTTTGATTACTGCTTTTTAACTCTTTTCACGAACTTGAAAATCTTCTCATAATCCTCAAAGGGATCGTATTCCGCTGCGGCAGGAGCGGGTGCGGCTGCGACCTCGGGCTCTGATTTTTCTGTGGCTACGTTGTTGTTACCTATGAGCGAAAGTGCCTCGTCAACAGAGGTAGCGGCAGGAGCGGGTGTAACTATTTTTTCCTCATACTCCTCAACAGACTCGGAAACAGCAGGTATAAGGACCTCATCTTCCTCGTCCTTTATAACCAGCTTTGAAGCCGCACTTTCGGCAGCCTTAACCTTGTCAAATCCGGTAGCTATGATAGTAACTCTCATCTCGTCCTCAAGGTTAGGGTCAAATCTTGCGCCCCAGATGATGTTTGCATCCGGATGTGCTTCTTCGTATACAAGATTTGATGCGATGTTGATTTCATCAAGCTCAACGTTTTCCGAAAGCGTAATGCTGAGAAGGACTCCGGTTGCGCCTGCTATATTCGTCTCAAGGAGCGGTGAAGATATAGCCGCCATTGCCGCAAGTCTTGCCTTGTCAGCGCCCTTTGCCGCACCGACACCCATATGAGCGTAGCCTGCGTTTTTCATAATTGTTGTAACGTCGGCGAAGTCAAGGTTTACGAAGCCGGGTACGTTTATAAGCTCGGATACAGACTGAACGCCTCTGCGCAAAACGTCGTCTGCAATTTCAAATGCGTTAGCGAGTGTTATGTGGGTATCCTCAACCTGCTTAAGACGCTCGTTGGGGATAACGATAAGCGAATCAACGAACTTTGAAAGCTCGGCAATACCTTCCTCTGCCTGCTGGAAACGTCGCTTGCCCTCAAAGGAGAAGGGCTTTGTAACGATACCTACGGTAAGTATGCCGAGGTCCTTTGCTATTTTAGCTATAACAGGAGCAGCACCTGTACCTGTACCGCCGCCCATACCTGCGGTAATAAATACCATATCCGCACCGGTGAGCATTTCTTTGATAGCTTCGCTGGATTCCTCTGCGCTGCGCTTTCCAACGTCGGGGTTAGAGCCTGCGCCCTTTCCTCGTGTAATTTTATCACCGATTACAACCTTTTTTGCGGCACAAGACGTGTCAAGCGCCTGGCTGTCTGTGTTGATTGCAATAAATTCAACACCTCTGATATTTGTAGAAATCATACGGTTAACAGCGTTATTACCGCCGCCACCGACACCTATAACCTTTATGTTAACACCACTTGTATGTACGGGTTCGAAATCAAATTCCATTTTATTGTCCTCCGTTTTTGTCAAATTGATATGCGGTGTAAGGGGAAAAAATCCTCAGCCGCATCTATTGTATCTTAATATGTGAAAAGTTCAGTACTTCGTGTGAAATAAAATGACGTTCCCAAAATTTTACCTTTTCGAAAATGTCTTCACATATATATTATACTATATTTATAATAAAAAACAAGTATTTTTTATAAAAAATATTTTTGTTCATAATTTTTAAAATATTTAAAATTTATTGCTTGGCAGAAATTGGCTTTTGCTAAAAAATCCGCAGCATTGAGATTGCCGTGGGAGTTTTCTCTTTGCTGCGGATTTTATTATAATTTTTTGAGTTTTGCGGAGAAATGATTTTTTTGATTTTTGGCTAAAGCTTAAATACTCTCAAAGCTCCTATTTGATGCGGAAATTATTTCTTTGACGATATCAAGTGCCGCATTTTTGTTGTACTTTTTCCGAGCAGCACAAGTCATAGCGGACGAACGCTCCGAATCGTGATGCAGCTCTCTTACTGCGTCGAGCAAAGCTCTTAAAGTCAAATCCTTTTCTTCTATCAGCAAAGCGCATCCGTCGGATACGTATTGCTTTGCGTTTTTTAGCTGATGATTGTCTGCTACGTTTGGGGAGGGAATCAATATTGACGGTACTCCGACAGCAGAAATTTCACTTAGTGTCATAGCACCGCATCTTGATATAACGAGGTCTGCGGCATTCATAACCACCGGCATATTATCTATATAAGGCATTATTTTGCATCCTTGACTTCCTCGGCACAAAGCGGCTTCATTTTTCTTGATTTCGGGGTAATATTTGTTTCCCACAGCGTGTATATGTCTGATAAATGAGTTCTTCGTAGAATACGCTTTCATCAGCTCGATTATGCATTTGTTTAAAGCTTCCGCTCCACCGCTTCCGCCAAAGGAAAGAATAAAATAGTCGCCTTTCCAGATTCCGAGCTTTCGCCTTGCGTCCTCTCTTGTTATTTTGCCAAAATCAAGCAGTAAAGGATTTCCGACCACCCGTAAATTCTTTTTGCTCTTTAAATGCTGTGAGCATACTTCAAAGTTCAATAGCACCCTGTCGCACATCGGTGACAGAAGACGTGTGGTAAGTCCGGGGTAAGCATTTGATTCGTGCAGGAGAGTCGGAATTTTCATAAGACGACCGCCTATTATAACCGGTGCGCAAACGTAGCCGCCTGTTCCTATTATTACGTCGGGCTTGAAATCTCTTATAATCTTTTTTGCCTCGAATACCGATTTTGTGAGAGTTGAAACTGTTTTTATATTTGTTATGAGGTGACGTCTGTTAAAGCCCTCTGCTTTCAGGCGATACAAGGGAATTGAACGCTCCTCGACAAGCTTGTATTCCTCGCCTCCGAGTCTGCCCACAAATGCAATCCTACAAGCTTTATCAAATTCTGTAAGAGCGTCCGCAATCGCTACTCCGGGGTTTACGTGTCCTGCCGTTCCGCCGCCGCATATAAGCGCATTCATTTTTCTGTTTCTCCTTTTCTCGCTTTATTTTTGTATCCTCGAGTGTCTTGATATTGATAGCATTATTCCCATTTCAAAGAAAAGCATAATAAGCGACGAGCCGCCGTAGCTGAAAAATGGCAATGATATTCCCGTGTTTGGTATAGTGTTGGTAACAACAGCGATATTAAGCAGTACCTGCGTTGCCATTTTTACAGATATTCCGAGTGCCAGAAGTCTTGTGTATGTATCAGGCGATGCGAGCGCAATTTTAACACCTCGAATAACCAGAAGCCCGAAAAGAATTATAGAAATCGCAGCTCCGACAAGTCCAAGCTCCTCGCAAAGAATAGCAAATATCATATCGTTTGCAGGCTCGGACACATAACAGTATTTCAAAATACTTTTGCCGTATCCGCATCCGAAAAGTCCGCCTGAACCTATTGCCATAAGACCTTGCAGAGTTTGCCAACCGCCTGTGAGCTTATATGCCTCGGGATTTTGCCAGACGGTTATTCTTTGCTTTGTGTAATCGGTAAAGAATGCAATATAACATACACCGACAACACCTGCGCTCATAAACATAGAAAGGTATTTTGTTCCCACACCGGAAAGCACTATGAGAATAATTCCTATCGTTCCGAGGATTATTATGCAGGAAAGATGCTTTTGGAGCATTACGAGTAATATCGGGATAAGCATTATCAGAAAGGGAATCACAGTACCGAAAATAAATGTATTTTTGTTGCTTCTTTTGTCTGTGGCTAGTCTTTCGTTTTTAGAAAAATAATAAGACAGCATCATCAGCATAGTAAGCTTCGCAATTTCGGACGGTTGGATTGTTAGCGGGCCGATAGATATCCATCTTTGTGCGCCGTTGCCCGCAAAGCCCACTATAAGAACAAGCAATAAAAGTACTATTGTTGCGCCGTAGAGTGTTGGAGTCGAAAATTTATAAATGCCGGGATGCACACGCGAGGAAATTATCATAACCGCAACCCCCGCAAGCAGCCATACGGTTTGCTTTTTTATAAAGTATAAGCCGTCATCGTACCTGAAATCTGCATAGGCGTAGCCTGCACTGAAAACCATAAGTGTCCCGTATAGCGCAAGAATTCCTACTAACAGCAGATAGGGCAGGTCTATCTTTCCGAGACGGTCTGATAGTGGCCGTTGATTTTTTTGTTTTAATATTTTCATAGCTTACGGAAGATATAATATATATGCCGGAATCGAGAATATGAAGGTTAGCAGTATCGCAACGATGCATATCGTATTTTCGCTCCAGCCGATTTTTTCGAAGTGGTGATGAAGCGGCGCCATTTTAAACAGCCGTTTTTTTGTTTTTTTGTAGTACAATACCTGAAGTACTACCGAAATTCCCTCAATAACGTACACGCCGCCTATCAGAAGTATCAGCAATGGATTTTTCAGTGCAAAAACTGCGCTTATAGCAAGTGAGCCGAAGAAAAGAGAGCCTGTATCTCCCATAAATACCTTTGCAGGATGAAGATTGAAGATGAGAAATCCTACCGACGCACCGATTATTGCGGATGATACGAAGGCTACCTCGTAGGAGAGCGCACAGGAAATATAAAAAAGCGAAACGCCAATAGAAAAAGCGACACCTGATGCCAGACCGTCAATGCCGTCGGTCAGATTTGCAGAATTTATAATTCCCACGATTATAAAGAGTGCAATCGGATAGTAAATTAAGCCTATATCATAGCTACCGAATGAAAATGATATTTCAGGCTTTTCACCGAGGAACACTCTTCTTGAGAGCAAAAATGCTGCTGCGAGTAAAAAGTGAAATACAAGCTTCTGTCTAGCTGTTAGCCCTCCGTCATTCTTTCCTCTTCTTAATTTTGCTGTGTCGTCAATTATTCCCACAACCGCATTAAGCGAGGTGAAAGCTATTGTAATTATCATAGAAATTGCCGATTCGTAATCGAATTTCATAAAAAGAAAGACGGTTGTCGAGGAAAGGGCAAGTATGATAGAAATAAGAAAAGCGAGCCCACCCATTGTCGGAGTTCCGTTCTTTTTGGTATGCCAGGCAGGACCGTCGTTGTATATCGGCTGTCTTGCAAACTTTCTCAACGTTGGAATAAGATTTCTTTCCAATATAGCGGTTAGCACAAAAGAGAGCACAAATATAAGCACGTAGTACGGGAAATTTTCATCAAGCATACGTTATTTACACCTTTCCTCAAGCATTTTTAAAACCGTTTTCATTTGTGTGGCATGTGATGCCTTTGCAAGTATAATCTCGTCTTTTTCTGCCTTTTCATAAATACGGTGCACAAAATCGTCGAGCGATTCGTTACCCATGACCGTTATCTCGGATTCGGGTATTCCGAAAGCGATAGCACCTGCTTTTATATATTCTTTGTATTCCCCGAAAATATACAGCCTTTTAAAACCGTTCTGCGCCGCACTTTTACCAAGCTCAAAATGTAACAGTTCGCTATATTCACCAAGCTCCAGCATATCCGAAAAAAGAGCGCTGTGGATGTGCTGTGTGTCTTTGGATAAAGCTTCTATTGCCGAAATTGCGGCTTCGGGTGATGAGTTGTATGAATCGTCCAGAACCTTGAAATTTCCGCAATTCAACATTTTCTGCCTGATATTATTATTTGATATTTTAGAAATTCCACGTATTACCTCTACCTCGCTCAATTTTAGCATTAAAGCTGCGGCTATCGCTGACGAGAGATCCTTTATAATGTGTTTTCCGCTTAAATACAAAGAAAAATCAAACTCGCATTTTTCTGTCGATACGTGAGCCGTGGTGAAGCTTTCGCTTTCGGATAACAGGCTTATATTCAAGTCTGCACAGCTGTTGTTTATAGCGGTGGTAAAAGCCCCTTCAACCGAGAGATAAGGCTCACCGTACGGAACTATCAGCTTATACGGTCTTTCCATTCCGAAAAGGATTTCAAGCTTTGCTTTTGCTATATTTTCACGGCTTCCGAGTCTGCCGATATGAGCTGTGCCTATATTGGTTATGATGGCGATGTCGGGCTTCGCAAACTCGGATAGCTCTGCTATCTCACCTGCGGCATTCATACCCATTTCGAGTATAAGAAGCTCGGTGTCTTTATCTGCTGAGAGGATTGTAATAGGCATACCTATATGATTATTATAGTTTCCGATTGTTGCGTGTACCTTGTATTTTTCAGAGAGTATTTCACGCAAAAATTCCTTTGTCGTGCTTTTTCCGGCACTCCCTGTTACACCTACCGTGTATTTGAGCTTTTTTAGCTTTTTCTTGTAAGCCTCGGCGAGCTTCAACAGGGTAGTCCTTGTTTCGTTTACGGTATAGATATTTTCACCCGCTTTATCGGCTATAACGTATGCGCCTTTTTTTATCGCTTCGTCGCAAAAGTCTGCTCCGTTATAGCTATCTCCCAAAAGTGCGATGAAAAGGTCACCGTTTTCGCATAGCCGTGAATCGGTACAGATGAATTCTATATATTCGTCTTTGCTTTCATCTCTCTTTATATCAAGTATAGAGCATATCTCGCTTATTTTAATCGGAATCTGAAGTTTTATTCTCACTTTTGTCTCTTTTCATAAGTTGTTATAGCGGCTAATGCATATTCTCGGTCACTGTGGGGATGATATCCGTCTTTGTCAATCATATATCCCTCCTCACCCTTGCCGACAATGGCAATTATTTCATCTTGATCTGCCTCTTTTATTATGGAAGCTATCGCATCGCATCTGTTTTTGTTTATGCGATATTTTGCTTTGTCTGAAAATCCTTTGGTGATATCCTTTATTATGGCTTCGGGGTCCTCTTGCCTCGGGTTATCCGAGGTTATAATAATTTTATCTGCGTATTTTTCGGCAGCGGCTGCCATTTTCGGGCGCTTTGTTTTGTCTCTGTCACCACCGCATCCGAAAATGACGCTGATACGTCTGCCTTTTGCCATTGATTTCAGGCTTTTCAGAAAGTTCTCAAATCCAACGGGTGTGTGTGCGTAGTCAATTATGACAGTCGGTGAGTGAGAAATAACCTCAAAGCGGCCGGGAATAACTTCGGATTCCGAAAGCGCCTTTTTCGCAATGCACGGTTTAAGTCCTGCCGCTATAACTGCGCACAGCGCCAGAGCCGTGTTGTATACGTTGAATATTCCGCAAAGCCTTGAATCAGCTTTAAAAACATAGTCGCTTGTGTAATACATATATTCAATGCCTTCAAATCCGTTGGTTTTGATATTTTTTACAGAAACGTCCGATTCATATACCGAACCAACTCCGATTTTTTTACCCTTACACTCGCTATACAGCGCTTTTCCGTAGTAATCGTCAACGTTTATTATCATTGTATCCGAAATATCGGTGATTTTCTTTTTTGATAAATAGTATTCCGACATACTTTGATGAAAGTCCAGATGCTCTGCGGAAAGGTTAGTGAATACAGATACCGCAAAATGAAGAGGATGAAGCTTTTCGTAATAGAGTGCGTGGCTTGAAACCTCCATTACAACGTATTCGCACCCAAGCTCCTCCATGGTTTTGAGTGCGGGGTATAAAACCTCGGGGTCGGGCGTTGTCATCGAATAAAACCTTTTTGAGAGCTTCATTTCGGGTGCTTCAATGTTTGCAGTCCCGATAAAGCCGCATTTATGAGAGCTTTTGTTGAGTATGGAATAAATAGTCTTCGCAACCGAGGTTTTTCCGTTAGTACCGGTAACACCGATAAGCTTTAGCTTGTCGGTATTAACCCCAGAAAGTCTGCAACATAGCTCTGCGTATGCGGCCCTTACGTTTTCGGTATGTATTACCGGGATAGAATAATTTCTTTCATCAACGTCGCAAAGTATTGCAGCGCACCCTGTTAATATCGCCTCGGATTCGGCATTCCTGTCACCCCTGACGGAGACAAAAAGAGTGCCGGCCTCGGATATTTTATGCGATGCTGTTATGCTCGTTATCTCTATATCGTAAGCGTTGCTTTTACAGTAAAATTTTGTGTCTGAAAGTATATCCGAAAGCTTCATTCTTTAATCCTCAAATCCATAATTAATAATCGTAACCGTGATTACAGCTCCGAGCTTAACCTCTTCGCCTGCCGCAACCGATTGCTCGCTGACTTTTGCAACCGTATCAGCGCTGTTGTCAATCTTGCCGATGACCTTTATATTAAGTCCTGCATTTATAAGAAGCTCGTTTGCGGTGCTGATATCTTTACCTATAAGATTTGGAACAGATACGTACTGTGCGTCTTCTTTTTCTGTATAAAGGATGATCTTGTTAAGCACGTCTGTAACCGTATCAGGTGTTGGTGTCTGTGATATGACTGTATCACCGCTACCTACTATGTCGTATTTTATACCGGCAAGCTCAAGTTTTTTCTTTGCCTCGCTGACGTTAAGACCTATGTAGCTTTCAACACCCGCACTCTCTACCACGCCCTCTTGGATAAATTCGAGGTAGGGAAGAGCTTTAGTCAAAAACGAGGAGATATAAGGAGCGGCAACAACGCTTCCGTATTTTACGGCTGTTGTCGGCTCATCCACTATTATAAGCACGGCAATTCCCGACTCATCAGACGGAGCAAAGGCAACGGTTGAGCCAATTCGCAGATATGAATTACCGTTTGCATCAAGCACGTCAAATTTTTGCGACGTTCCTGTTTTTGCCGCTACCTTGTAACCGTCTACGTATGCATTTTTTGCTCCACCGTCACCGCTGACACCCTCCTCGAGAATTTTTGCAACGGTTGTTGCGATATCCGACGAAATCACCCGTGAGCCCTCCTTCGTTTTTGTTTCCGAGATTATATTGCCGTCCGAATCGGTAACCTTGCTTACGACGTGCGGGGTAACAAGCACACCGCCGTTTGCCACAGCGGCTATCGCACGTAGGTGAGCAATCGGAGTAACCTTGAATCTTTGCCCGAATGAAATCGTAGCAAGCTCTGTCGGACCTATGTTTTCGAGCTTATGGAATATGGTTGATGCTTCGCTCGGCAAATCTATACCCGTCTTTTCGAAGTATCCGAATTTTTCTACGTATTTATAAAAATCTTCTGCACCTATTCTTTCCGCAAGTGTCATCATAGTCGGGTTGCAGGACATCTGAAGTCCGTAAGCCAGAGAAAATCCGGAGCCGTGACCGTTGATTTTATGGCATTTTATACGCCAACCGCCCACCGTATGATATCCGTGACAGGAAAAAGTGTCCTTAAGGCCTGCTGCCCCAAGCTCAAGCGCTGCCGAAACCGTTACGATTTTGAAAGTAGAGCCGGGCTCGTAGGTTTCGCTTATTGCCTTGTTTGCCCACATAGTTTGCATAAGTGATATTTTATAAGCCCGATATTCCTCTGACCCTATTTCAAGTCCCGATGTGTTGAGCTTCAACTGCGAAACCTCGTCAAGCTCATACGGGCTGTTGGGGTTAAACGGTGATGACGTTGCCATAGCTAGTATCGCTCCGGTTTCGGTATCCATAACTATGCCCGTAACACGGTTTGCAACGCTGTGATTTATCCTGATTCGCTCGAGCTGACTTTCAAGCTCCGTCTGTATATACGTATCTATTGTCGTTATCAGGTTGTAGCCGTCTTTAGCAGGAATATATGATGAATATTCACCCGGCAGAGCGCTTCCGTTTGCGTCCTTTGCGTAAAGGTACAAACCGTCTGTGCCGCGCAAAATCTCATCGTAGTAGTATTCAAGACCGTAAAGGCCCTGATTGTCGCTGCCCACAAAGCCTAGCACGTGTGCAGCAAGAGACTCTTCGGGATAATATCTTGACGTTTCGGCCTCTGTAAACACAAGCTTTTCGAGAGAATAGGCATTTATAAAATCAAGCACAAGATTGTATTCGTCCTCATTGGCGGATTTTTTAACTGTTACGTCAATAACGTTGCTTTGTGTGATTTTTTTATACAGATTATCTCTGTTTATCGAAAGAATTTCAGAAAGCCTATCGCAAATCAGGGAAGTGTAATCCTTGCCGTCCTCTTTTTCTGCCCTTTTGATATCTCTCGGTGAAAGAAATATTCTCCATACTGTTTTATTTGTCGCAAGTATATTCATGTTGCTGTCATAAATAGTTCCTCTGTTTGCCCGAAGCACTGATGAGGTAGTAACCTGATTATAAGTTTTGTCGCTGTAATATGCATATCCGAGATATTGAATTTTAAAAAGATTTACCAAAAGGTAAGAGGCGGCGAGAGCGAATACCGTGAGTATTATAACAATGCGTTTTTTTGTGATATTGATTATACCTTTTATACTTTTTGCTTCTGGCTTCATCATTGTCTCCGAAAAAATAAAAATATAGCGACTCCCGATAATGGGTGTCGCTATATTATATTATCACTCTTTAATTTTTATGTTGATTATTTGTCCTGGGAAGACTCTGCGTTGACGGTTTCCTGAAGCTTGTTTTCCTCTTCTTCAGCCTCAATAACGTATGCAGCCTTGTCATTTTCGCCCACTACGTAATTACCGTAAGAGAAAAGCACGGTGCAGGTTACAACTGCCGAAAGCATAGCGGCAGCGCAAGAGCGGAAGGGGAACGACTTTATGGTTTTATCCTTTACGGGGGGAGTTTTTATTGTAAGCTTATCACTGACGTATGAGTATATAGCCGCAACGGCATTGTCTTTACCATACAGCGATACAGGCAGATTAGACGTGTTTTGCTTTTCTTTTGCCCGTTTGAGCATATATTCGCCAAGTGTGCATTCAGAGCCATCGTTTACAACTGTAAAAGCGTTTTTCATATTATTGTAGAGCTTATCGTAAGCGTTAGTATATGATGCCATTGTTTTTTCTCCTTTATATTTTTTCTGCCACTCGAAGCTTTGCGCTTCTGGAGCGTGAGTTATATTCAATTTCCACGTCTGTTGGCAGAATCGGTTTTTTTGTTAATTCCTTTACGAGCGGCTTTTTACCGCATACGCAAACAGGGAAGTCAGGCGGACAAGTGCAACCGCTCGCTAATTCCTTGTATGCTTGCTTTACGAGCCTGTCCTCAAGCGAATGGAAGGAAATAATAGCTATTCTTCCGCCGGGAACAAGTGCGTGAGCGGAGGATTTTATGAGCGGTCTGATTGAATCAAGCTCGCCGTTTACCTCTATCCGTATTGCCTGAAATGTTCTTTTTGCAGGGTGAGGGCCGTTTTCTCTGGCCTTTTTCGGGATAGCGCCTTTGATTATATCAACGAGCTGATATGTTGTTTCTATCGGTGCGATTTCACGTCTTTTGCATATCTCTTGTGCAATTCTCGGCGCAAAACGCTCCTCGCCATATTCATAAATAATTTTTTTGAGTGCTTCTTCCGTATATCCGTTTACAATATCATAAGCGGAAAGGGAAGCGTCTGTATCCATTCTCATATCGAGCTTGGCATTGTGCATATAGCTGAAACCGCGATCCGGGGTATCGAATTGATATGAGCTGCAACCGAGATCCGCAAGTACACCGCCAAGATTATCTATATTATATTCTCTTATTACTCTATCTATATTAGAGAAATTATCATTTACAAACGTAACTCTGTCAAGATAATCCTTTAAGCGTTCCATTGCAGCAGATATTGCTGTTTTATCCTTGTCGAAGGCTATGAGCCTCGAATTTTTACCCATTTTTTTAGCGATTTCAAGTGAATGACCGCCGCCGCCCGCTGTACAATCGATGTAGGTGTATCCGTCTCGTATATTAAGCGCATCGATACACTCTTGCAAAAGCACCGACGTATGTGAAAATATTGTATCGGGCATTTTTATAATTCCTCGTATTGTTTATAAAATAAATTATATGGAAGGAAATTTAATCACAGAGGGGAATTAGAGGCCATACTGATGCATAATTTCACGCATCTTGCCGTAATCTCTGTTTGTCTCTCTTTCGTTCCAAGCTTCCTCGGACCATACACGAATCTGGCGACCCGCACCTACAAACACGACGTTCTTTTCGATACCTGCGTGACGCATAAGTCTTTCGTCAAGAATAATTCTTCCGCTGGCATCGGGGGTGCATTTTTGAGCAGCTCCGAGTATAAAGTCCTGAATTTCTTCTGCATCGGATTCAGGGAGCTTTTCTATCTTTTCTACGTAAGCCTGCCAATCCTCTGCGGTATATATGGAGAGGTATTTTCCGAATTTTCTTGTGATGTAAAATTCATCGCCAAGGTCATCGCGGAACTTTGCAGGAATAAATACACGCTTTTTAGAATCCAGATTGTGCGGATAAGAACCGACAAATGACATATTCGCCCCTCCTTTTTCGAAATTTGATTGATTTAGGTTTAAAAGCGGGGATTTTTAGGGAATAACGCTCACTTTGAGCCACTTTGCCCCACTTTGTAACTATTATAATACATATTTTCTGAATTTGCAATAGTTTTTGTAAAAAAAATCCAAAATTTTTTTCGAAAATAAAAAATGTTTTATAAAGAATTTAAAAAACGCTTCCATTATCGAGTAAAATGTGCTAAAATGAGAATAAAGTTTTGAAATCCCGGACCACGGAGGGGCTATGTCAATATTCAGTAAGCTTTTCAAAAGTAAAGATCAGAATTCATATCGCTTTAAGCTTGACCGTGCAAGGGAGCTTCACGGTCAGGTGGTAAAATACGTTACCGAAAACAGAGATGGAAACGAGGATGTTGTCGGCAGAGGCGGAAGCATGGCGATTCACGGTGATAATTTCATCATAGATACGTCGGGTGAGCGGCTGTTTATGTGCGATATAGCATCTCTTGAGGCTAGCTATCTTATGAGCGGTGACGGTGTTATAATCACAGGACCTAATCTTCTTGAGGGTGGCAAGGTGCGAACTGTCACGGTTCATTTTGTCTACTATCGGAAATAATTGTTTGCATTTTTGGAGGTTGTGCCTTTGAAAAATACTAAAAAAACTTTTGCGGCTTTAATTCTTGCCGCAGGTGTCGGCGCTCGAATGTGCTCATCTGTCACGAAGCAAAAAATGAATATTTCGGGTATGTCGGTTTTGAAAAGATGCGTTATACCATTCCTGAATTCCGAGTGTATATCAAAAATCGTCGTTGTTTGCAGAGAATGTGAGCTTGATTTTGCAAAATCCGAGCTTTCGGAGCTTTCGGGCAAGCCGATAATCTATACCGTCGGTGGCAAAACACGACGGGAATCTGCCGAGCTCGGCTTTGCACGTGTGTGTGATGAGTGCGACTTTGTTGCAATACACGACGGTGCAAGATGCCTTGTAACAGAAAAAATAATAGATGACGTTTGTACAGCGGCACTTTCCTTTGGCTGTGCGACAGCGTCAACAAAAATCACCGATACCGTTAAGCTTTGCGAGGGCGGATATATCGCATCCACGCTTGATAGGGAAAAGCTGTACGCAGTACAGACACCGCAGGTGTTTGAGTGTGAGCTATACCGCCGTGCTATCAGCGAAGCTCGGGATATCGACGTAACAGACGACAATATGCTGCTCGAAGCGATTGGCTTCGGTGTTAAGCTTGTGGATACGGGAAAAGAAAATATAAAGATAACTACGGCAGAGGATATAGATTATGCCGAATATATCATAAACAAAAGGGGAAAGAGTAATGGCTGATATCAGAATAGGTCACGGCTATGACGTGCATAGACTTACCGAGGGCAGAAAAATGATAATCGGCGGTGTTGAAATCCCCTCCGAGGTCGGCTTTCTCGGACATTCGGATGCAGACCTCTTGCTCCACGCAATAATGGATGCGCTTCTTGGCGCTTCGGGGCTTGGTGATATAGGTCGTCATTTTCCCGACAGCGATGAAAAATACCGTGGTATATCGAGTATGCACCTTTTGGTTTTGGTAAGAAAAATGCTTACCGAGCGCGGCTATACCGTATCAAACGTAGACGCCACGCTAATTATGCAAAAGCCGAAAATTGCCCCGTACGTGGAACGTATGGTTGCGAATATTGCCTTTGCCCTTGAAATTGAGGCGGACAGAGTAAACGTAAAGGCAACCACCGAGGAGCATCTTGGCTTTACAGGAAGCTGTGAGGGCGCTGCGGCTCACGCAGTTGCTCTTATTGAGAAGCTTTGATTCTTTGAGAGCTTTTTATCGTTGAAGTTTTTTCTGAATAGAGATTAAAAAATAAAAGAGCTGTCGCAATTTTTGACCTGCGACAGCCCATTAAACGCTGAAAAATGCGGCGAATCAGCCTTTACGTCCTATACTTTAATGTCGGCGCCGCATCACAACGTGAGGTTTCCCCTTTTGATATTTTATGTAAAATAAAAGTTAATGTCACTTATATAAATTTATAAATAATTACTGTACGAGGTATTGATATGATTAAAATTTCTCCTTCTATGCTTTCCTGCGATTTTGCAAAAATCGGTGAAGAGCTTGCAAACATTAAAGCCGCAGGCGCTGATATGGTCCATATTGATGTTATGGACGGTATTTTCGTCACTAATATTTCTTTTGGACTATCGGTTATTGAATCTATCAGAAAATGCAGCGATATGATATTTGACGTTCATCTTATGATAGACCGCCCTGAGCGCTATGCAGAGCGCTTTATAAAAGCGGGTGCGGATATTCTTACGTTTCACGTTGAAGCTACCGAAAAGTCTGAGGAGATTTTAAAGACCATACGTTCCCTTGGCTGTAAAGCGGCAATATCAGTAAAACCGAACACACCGGCAGAGGCGATTTTTGACCTCTTACCGCTTTGCGATATGGTGCTTGTTATGACGGTTGAGCCGGGATACGGCGGACAGGCGTTTATGCCCGAAATGCTTGACAAGATAAGACGGCTGAAAGCCGAAATAGACCGCCTCGGACTCTCTGTTGACATACAGGTTGACGGCGGTATAAATACCGAAAATGCAAAGGATGTCATAGCGGCGGGCGCGAATATCCTTGTTGCGGGAAGCGCCGTTTTCAAAGCCACCGACCGCCGTGCGGTTATCGAAAAGCTGCGTGGCTAAAATTCGTTTGGAGGTATCTTTATGAAAAGAAAAATCTGTGCATCGCTTTTATGTATCTTTATTCTCTCGTTTGCGGTTATGGCATTTTCCGGCTGTAATTTGGGAGATAATGGAAATGGCTCAAATAGCGGTGAAAAGCAAATTCCCGTATATCAGGGAATGAGTATTACGTCAGCTTCCGCTCACAGCGCAAGGGTAGAGCTAAAGGATAGCATTTATCTTGCAAATAACGGAAACGGTAATAACGGCAATCACAACGGCCACTATAAGGGTGACCATGCAGACCGCGACGAGGATATAGACAAAGAAAATCCTTTCCCCGATAATGATAAAAATGAGAATATCGAGGAAGAGATAAAGGATTCACTCAACGTTATCGGCTCTCCCGATACAATTTATTATGCGACACCGAGCGAGGATATCTATATAAACATACATATCGACAACCCCGACAGCTTTGAGATTATGTCCTTTACCTTAAACGGCAAGAAATATTCGAGCTATATGTTTGAGGATGGCTCGGATATGGAAACGATAGTGCTGAAATATAATGTCGGCACGGCGAGCGGTATCGTTGAATATACAATTGATGCTATAAAGTACATTGACGGCGAAGAAATCAAGGACGTTCTTATTGACGGCGACAAAACCGTTATGGCGGGTATCAGAACCGAAAATCAGGTTGCAGCCAACGTTTCGGGTGTTGATATCGGTACAAATGCACTCTCATTTAGTGTAAACGTTAAGGATAATGACAATCTTATCGAATTTTCGAGCGGTGCGCTAAAGGCTGTTATCTATGACGGATTTGAGATAGTTTCGGTAAAAGACCTCGCACTTGGCGAAAATACTGTCAGCTTTGAAGGACTTAAAACAAATACTCTCTATCAGTATGCAGTTGTTGGTTATTATGATGACCTTTCCGGCGCAGGCTTTGGGTTGAATATTCTTTACAAGGATACGTTTTATACCGAGTCAGTTGTTCTGTTTGATAATATCACAGTAGGGCAGGAAGGCTTGAGCTTTAGCTTCCTTTGGCACGAGGATCACACAGGAAAAGCAATATCGGCATTGAAGCTTTATAGGGGCAACACCCTTGTCACAAATCTTGACGTAACGGCAACAGAGATAGATAATCTTCTCTCTAACAATACCTACAAGCTTGTAGCTGAATATGAAAACATCAACACCGAAAGCATTTATATTGAGTTTACAACGGTTGCAAAAGAAGCACCCGAAATCTCGGTTGTAAATCCTACAAAGACGAAAGACTCCGTAGGCTTTGAGATAAGTGAAACGGATGCAGATAATGTCGGTGCAGTTACCAAAATAGAGCTTGTACACGAGGGCGGTACTATTGTAGCGGATAATCTTGAACAAAGAGCTTTCGCAAATCTTCTCTCGAATAATGCATACACAGTAAAAATAACTTATGTTTACAACCTCAATGACGGTGAGGGCGATCATACTGTAACACGTGAGCTTGCAATTACTACCGATGCAAAGGCAACCCCCGAAATTTCTGTTGTAAGTCCTACTAAAACACAGACGAGCGTAGGTTTTGAAATAAGTGAAACAGATGCAGATAACGTTGGCGCTGTAACCAAAATAGAGCTTGTTCACGAGGGAGGTACTGTTGTAGCGGATAATCTTGAACAAAGAGCTTTCGCAAATCTTCTCTCGAATAATGCATACACAGTAAAAATAACTTATGTTTACAACCTCAATGACGGTGAGGGCGATCATACTGTAACACGTGAGCTTATTATTACAACCGAC
>JAZOWX010000070.1:0-41091 GCA_045659405.1 Eubacteriales bacterium
GCAAAACGAGCACTAACGAATTGAAAAAACATTCGAGTACCTATGATATCATATTTAGATGAAGGAGGGAAGTACAGTGCCTAGAAGAGGTCAAATTTCCAAAAGAGATGTATTGCCGGATCCGCTTTACAATTCCAAGCTCGTAACAAAGCTTGTTAATAACATTATGTATGACGGAAAGAAGGGCGTAGCTCAGAAGATCGTATACGATGCATTCGCTGCAATCGAGGCTAAAAGCGGAGAGAACGCACTTGATGTGTTCGTAGCTGCACTCGAGAACGTAATGCCCGTACTCGAGGTAAAGGCTCGCCGTATCGGCGGTTCCAACTACCAGGTGCCTATGGAGGTTCGCGCAGAGCGCAGACAGACACTCGGTCTTCGTTGGATAATCAACTATGCAAGAAGCCGTGGTGAAAAGACTATGGCTGAAAGACTTGCCGGCGAGATAATGGACGCTAAGGCAGGCATGGGTGGCGCTTTCAAGAAGAAGGAAGACACTCACAAGATGGCAGAAGCAAACAAGGCTTTTGCACACTACAGATTCTAATCGTTATAATAATAGGAGAAAATTTCGATGCCAAGAGAATATTCGCTTGAACATACCAGAAATATCGGTATCATGGCTCACATCGATGCTGGTAAGACAACTACAACCGAAAGAATCCTGTTTTATACCGGTAAAACTCACCGTATAGGTGAAACTCATGACGGTTCTGCAACAATGGTCTGGATGGCGCAGGAGCAGGAAAGAGGTATTACAATCACCTCTGCCGCTACAACCTGCTATTGGGTACCTACCGTTTATCAGAATGCTGATGCGGACACTATCAAGAACAACAAGTACCGTATCAACATCATAGATACCCCCGGCCACGTTGACTTTACTGTTGAGGTTCAGAGATCTCTTAGAGTTCTCGACGGTTCTGTTACCGTTCTTTGTGCAAAGGGCGGTGTTGAGCCCCAGACCGAGACTGTTTGGAACCAGGCAAACGAGTATAAAGTTCCCAGAATGGCTTACATCAACAAGATGGACATTATGGGTGCGGATTTCTTCCGTGTTGTTAAGATGATTAAGGACAGACTGCGTGCGAACGGTGTTCCCGTGCAGCTTCCTATCGGTAAGGAGTCCTCCTTCCGTGGAATTATCGACCTTATGGAGATGAAGGCAGACGTATATTACGATGACCTTGGTAAGGACATGAGAGTTGAAGAAATTCCCGAGGATATGAAGGATCTTGCAGAAGAGTATCGTAACGCTATGGTTGAAGCTATTTGCGAGACCGACGACGAGCTCATGGATAAGTTCTTCAATGAAGAGGAAATTACCACCGAGGAGCTTAAAGCAGCTCTTCGTAAAGCAACTCTTGATAATAAGATAGTTCCCGTATGCTGCGGAACCTCTTACAAGAACAAGGGCGTGCAGAAGCTTCTCGATAACATTATCGAGTATATGCCCGCTCCCACAGATATTGAGGCAATTAAGGGTATTAACCCCGAGACAGGTGAAGAGGATTGCCGTCACGCAAGTGATGATGAGCCCTTCTCGGCTCTTGCCTTCAAGATTATGACAGACCCGTTCGTTGGAAAGCTCTGCTTCTTCCGTGTATATTCGGGAAGCGTGCAGAAGGGTACTGCCGTTTACAACTCCGTTAAGGATTCCGATGAAAGATTCGGTAGAATTCTTCAGATGCACGCAAACGAGAGAGCTGATATCGACGTTTGCTACGCAGGTGATATCGCAGCTGTTGTAGGCGTTAAGAATACAACAACAGGTGATACCTTCTGTGATGAAAAGAATCCTATCGTTCTTGAGTCGATGGTATTCCCCGAGCCCGTTATCCGTCAGGCTATCGAGCCTAAGACCAAAGCGGGACAGGAGAAAATGGGTATCGCTCTTTCGAAGCTTGCGGAGGAGGACCCCACGTTCAGAACTTATACCGATGATGAGACAGGTCAAACTATCATCGCCGGAATGGGTGAGCTTCACCTTGAGATTATCGTTGACAGACTTCTTCGTGAGTTCAAGGTTGAGGCAAATATAGGCGCTCCCCAGGTTGCGTATAAGGAAACTATACGCAAAGAGGTTAGCCAGGATACCAAGTATGCCCGTCAGTCGGGTGGTAAGGGTCAGTACGGTCACGTTAAGATCACAATCGAGCCTAACGAGACAGGTAAGGGCTATGAGTTCGTCAACGCTGTAACAGGTGGTGCTATTCCTAAGGAATACATTCCTGCTGTTGATTCGGGTATTCAGGGCGCAATGCAGGCAGGTGTGCTTGCAGGCTACAACGTAGTTGACGTAAAGGTAACACTCTTCGACGGTTCGTACCACGAGGTTGACTCTTCGGAAATGGCGTTCAAGATTGCAGGTTCTATGGCATTCAAGGAAGCTATGAGAAAGGCAGATCCCGTTCTCACCGAGCCGATTATGAAGGTTTCCGTAACTACACCTGACGACTACATGGGCGATATCATCGGTGATATCAACTCCCGTCGTGGACAGATGGATTCTATGGAGCAGATTGCTCCCGGCGTTACCAGAATTTATGCTCACGTTCCGCTTGCACAGATGTTCGGTTATGCAACCGCTTTGAGATCTCGTTCGCAGGGTCGTGCAGTATACGTAATGGAGCCCGACGGATTCCAGGATGTTCCGAAGTCCATTCAGGAAGAAATTATTAAGAACAGAGCTTCTAAATAATTTGTGATAAAAGCTAAAATGTAGGCTTTTTGAAAACTTAACTTTACATTTAAAAACAAAAAACAAAAATAATATTATATTTTGGAGGATATTTAAAATGGCAAAGGCTAAATTCGAAAGATCGAAACCCCATGTTAATATCGGTACTATCGGTCACGTTGACCATGGTAAAACCACTCTTACTGCTGCTATAACCAAGACTCTCTCCCTTGCAAACGGTTCTGAGTTCCTTGATTACAGCCAGATCGACAACTGCCCCGAGGAAAGAGCTCGTGGTATCACAATCAACTCCAGACACGTTGAGTATGAAACCTCTAACCGTCACTACGCACACGTTGACTGCCCCGGCCACGCTGACTACGTTAAGAACATGATCACCGGTGCTGCTCAGATGGACGGTGCTATCCTCGTTGTTGCAGGTACAGACGGCCCTCTTGCACAGACCAGAGAGCACGTTCTTCTTGCTCGTCAGGTTGGCGTTCCCGCAATCGTTGTTTTCATGAACAAGTGCGATATCGTTGATGACGAAGAGCTTCTTGACCTCGTTGAGATGGAGATCAGAGATCTTCTTTCCGAGTACGATTTCCCCGGCGACGACATTCCGATCGTTCGTGGTTCTGCTCGTGAGGCTCTCACTTCCTCTAACGGACTTGATGCTCCTGAGTTCGCATGCATTCTTGAGCTTATGGATGCTGTTGACTCTTACATTCCTACTCCCGACAGAAAGGCTGACCTTCCCTTCCTTATGCCTGTCGAGGACGTATTCTCCATTTCTGGTCGTGGTACCGTTGCTACCGGTCGTGTAGAGCGTGGTACTATCAAGATGTCCGACGTTGTTGAAATCGTTGGTCTTTCCGAAGAGAGCAGAAACACCGTTGTAACCGGTATCGAGATGTTCCATAAGCTTATGGACTTCGCAGAAGCTGGTGATAACGTAGGTCTTCTTCTCCGTGGTATCCAGAAGAACGAGATCGAAAGAGGTCAGGTTCTTGCAAAGCCCGGTTCTATCACACCTCACACCAAGTTCGTTGGTCAGGTTTACGTTCTTACCGAAAAAGAGGGTGGCCGTTCCAAGCCCTTCTTCTCCGGTTACAGACCTCAGTTCTACTTCAGAACAACCGACGTTACCGGTATCATCAATCTTCCTGATGACGTTGAGATGTGCCGTCCTGGCGATAACGTAAACATGAACGTTGAGCTTATCACACCTATCGCTTGTGAGAAGGGTCTTCGTTTCGCTATCCGTGAGGGTGGCCGTACCGTTGGTTCGGGCGTTGTTGCTGAGATTCTTGGCTAATTCTTAAATCTTTTCCGGATTTAAAAACATCTATGGACTGCTGTGCCCTGCATAGCAGTCCATATTTAAATTACACAAAAACAATATTAATCAAATATTAAAGCAAAACATAAATCAAATATTAAAGCAAAACACAAATCAAATATAAATCAAACATAAATCAAATATCTTTGGGAATGGTAAGTCGATTGGTGTATATAATTTCCACGTATGGAGATGACGCCATCTTGCGCCTGCGTGAATCCGATTGACTCCTACCGGCAGTGATATTGGACTTTTTTTGAAGCCTCCATCAACGAGGTGAGTGAACAAAAAAACGGTTGATAACCGTTTTTTGAAGCGAAGTCCCAAGAGTGCGAGCGAACAGAGCCGAGCTGGCGCAGGCGATAGTTTGCGACACACGAATGGTCGGGACCGCTTGTGGAAGGAGTCGTTGCAGATTCGAAGTAAGTGCGTATTTTTAGTTTGCGTACTCACTCACAGCTGTCTGTAACAGTTTCTGCCACGGTGAGCCGAAAGCTTCAATTCTTAACGTATGAGGTGTTGAAAAAAACAACTTGAAAAGTCCCCTTAAGTCTGCAAAGAGCTATGCTCCCGATGGGGTGTGATTCCCCAACCGACGGTTGTGCTGCTGTAAAAGTGCGTTCAAGCAGATGCTGATTAATGCAAAAATACGGTGTGCTAAAGTCCGGATGGAAAGAGGTAAAAACGATGAAAAACACAAATTATGTAAATAATAATGGTCATCTTGGTTCAAAAAACTCTATAAAACTTAAAAAGCTGGTTGGAATTTCTGTATTTTCTGCACTTGCGTTTGTTGTTGCGCTTGTGTGCAACGTGATACCGCCGGTTGCAGGTTTTCTGTCACTTGATGCTAAGGATGCCGTCATATCAATAGCGGCATTTATATGGGGACCCCTCAGCGGTGTGATGATAGCCTTTGTTGCGGCATTTATAGAATTTATAACCTTTAGTACCACGGGGTGGTACGGCTTTATTATGAACTTTGCATCCTCTGCGGTATTCTCTCTGACTGCCGCTTCAATATATAAGCTTAAAAGAACGCAAAACGGAGCGCTTGTCGGCTTGCTCTGCTCGGTGGTTGCGACCACGGCGGTTATGCTGCTTCTCAACAGTCTTGTAACCCCGTATTATCTCATTTATATAGGAATGGACCCCGAAGCCGCAAAAGCTATGGTAAAAGAATTGCTTCCGTCGGTTTTGCTGCTGTTCAATTTTGCAAAAGCTCTGCTTAACACAGGTATAACAATTCTTCTTTATAAGCCTATTATAACGGCTCTTCGACGTGCAGGACTGGTTGGTATAGGTGCGCCAAGACTCACCGTAACCGAAAACGGCAAGTCCGACAAGAGCATAAAACGACGCTTGCCGAAGCTTGACAGAGCGACAGCTACTATGCTTGTTTTGGGAACTTTGGCTCTCGTGATTTCTATCGTTGTTGTGATTCTCGTCGAGCAAATCAGCAAGTGAACAGCACACATATAATTAAAAAGCGACTCGAAAATTCGAGTCGCTTTTTTGCACCTTCGTAGCATAATATGTAAACAAAAATAGTCATATAAATACATTTTTTTGAGAGGCGGTTGGCTTTTTTTGTGAAACGGCTGATAAAAACCGCCCTTGCGCATAAGCCTTTATGAGAACGTAATCAACAGAATTGACGAAGCACCGAGCAACACTATTGCGAGCTGTCGCCACCTGAATTTTTCACCGAAGAAAATCACTCCGAGAGCGAGTGTAAACAGAATAATACCGATATTCAGAGTAGGGAAAAGCACCGTACTGTCAATCATACCTGCGAGTAGCGTGTTTAGTAAATTACAGCTGCCAAAGCAGATACCGACGCCTGCGCACAGAGCAGCTTTTGCTTCGGGCGCTTTACCTCTGACGGCTTTGAGAAAGCTGCAAAAATGATAGAAGTAAGAGCACAAAGGATAAATGAAATTATAATGATAGCGGATATTTGCGATGAGTAGCCGGAATTCGGCAAATGCTTTTGCAGTACACCGAGCGTTCCTGCCGCAAGCATTGCTACGGTGAGCGGAATTGCGTATCCGATGCCGTGAGTGGATTTAACCGAACCCTTTTTGTCTTTCATTCCCGAAATGATAAGCGTCGGTATTACCAGCGCAATACCGATGATTTTCGGTACTGAAACCTCCTCTGACCAGAAAAACATACCCGCAAGCGTCGGTATGACGAATCCCATAGAATAAACCGTAGCGCATATAGATGCCTCGCCGCTTCGCAGAGCTACCGTGTAGCACCATTGCGACGTGGCAGACAGCGTTGCGTACATAGCGCCGTACAGTAACGAAAGCGGCAAAAGCCCCGAAAATGCTAACGGATTTACAGCGAAGAGAAGAACTGCGCCCGATGCAAATATCGTTCCCTGCAAAATGAAAAAGCCTCGTTCGCCAAACGGTAATCCCGAAATGCTTTTTGATAAAATTGTTCGTCCCCCTGCCAAAACGATGCTCAACAGTAAAAGCAGAGCGCTTGTAAGATTCATTTGTATTCTCCTTATGCTGTAAAAAGTGAAACGTACTAAAATTTCGATTTAAGTATAACACGGGAAATAACCAATGTAAAGCTCTTTTTGTGCTCGATATTAACAAAAAAATGCATAATATTGACATTTTGCCCGCTTTTCTCGGAGCCTTTGGCAAATTCGGCTTCGCCACCCCTGATATCACAGGTGCGCCCTGTAGCAAATTTTGCGTCAAAAAACGCCTGACGGGGCGCTGATATTTACAATCTTTGTCAACTTTGCACAAAAAGCGGCGCAAAATTCCTACCTCCAAAAGCTACCTTTATTTCTATCATACACTTGACAAACCGCCGTTCGGGCTGTATAATTATGGTAGCAAAACTACTTTTTATATTTTTTTGGAGGAAAAAACCATGAAAAAGCTTAGCAAAATTCTTGTCATCGTTTTGACGCTCGCTATGCTTCTTGGCGTTGTAGTCGTATCCGCATCTGCTTTGGATAAGGCTGCTGACGTTTTGGATGAAAAGGGTGATATTATTGATTCCTATGATTCCATTTATGATGCAATAGACGCGGCAAACGGTAATATCGAAAAGGGTGACGTTACGGTAAAAATCAATAAAAATGTAACCCTTTCTAAAGCGGTAACTATAACCAGAAATGCAGAGGAATACGGTAAGGTTATCATTGACCTTAACGGATATACTCTCACCACTGACGCGACCAACACCTATACAGCGCTTGGTACCGTTATTAACGATGCTAAAGGTGCCGGTAAAATTGTTCCTTACATCAACGTAAAGGCTGATAAGGATGCAGATCCTAAAGCCTACATGCTTGAGGGCTTTGCTTTTAAAGATGGCACGGCAGCTACCGATTTGAACGGAAATCCGGTTACCGTAGACGACCTTGTTGCGGGCGGAACCTACATAGGTACTGCAAGTGTTGCTAAAGACCAGAGCTATGCACTTCCCACTCTTACCTTCAAGCGCGGCGCGCTGAACGTTGGCGCTGACGCAAGCCTTGAGGTTGCGGGTAACGGCGGTCAGATTACGAGAAAGGCAACTTCAAACGTCTTCCACATTGAGAGCGATGCTAAGGGCGCAGAGCTTTACGTTCACGACCTTACTATTCCTGAAACAGCCGCAGCTTATATAGCTCAGGTTAATAACGGTGTCGCTACCTTTGATAACGTATATCTTTACAGCGACAATAGTGCTTCTATCATCCGTCATGGCGGCGGTGAGATCAATATTAAGAACTCCTACCTCTATATGCTTTGTAGCGGCACTGGTAACGTTGCAATGATCAGAACACAGGGTACGAACGCAGAAAAGGCAGCTGACGGTTATCATATCGAAATAACCAATACTACTATGATCTGCGCAAGCTACGTCTTCGCCAGCGCACACACAGGAGTTGCCGGTGGTTCGTCTGCTTTTGGCCAGGTTAAGCCTACAAGCGACTCTACACAGAAGACCTTCTATGCTCCTCATGACGTTCCGCTTGTCGGCGAGACCTACGTAAACACCGATTTTCTCGTTGAGAACTCTAACGTTGAAGTAGTTAACTACCAAGGCAGAGTGAGAAGCGATAATAATGGTCTTGTTGGTTACAGCGGATTTATGAACTTTGATTTCAAGAAGACTAACATTCTTCTTTCCCAGCGCGGTATAAACTACGGCTTGGCAGCTTCTGCCGATCCCGGCGTGCTCAACTTCTACGATTGCTACATTGAGCTTACAGGTAAGGGTAACCTTAATAATGCTATGAACGCAACGTTCGTAGCCGGTACAAGTAGCGCTACTGTCAACTTCTATTACACCGAGTTCGCTGTAAGCGAAACTTACGAGAAAAATGGCAACCCCAAGGGTGGTACCATTACACCCGATACTCTGTTCCCCGCTTACTCTACGGTGAATTTCTATTTCGGCTGTAAGTTTGATAAGACCAGCGCTCCGACTACCAATAACTTAAAGGCGCGCATTGTGGGCGGTAAATATCTTGCAAACGATGCGGGTGACATTATCGTTAGTACCGACTATGCGGCTGCAGGCGTCGACGGACTCTTGGATTTCACAGAGAATAATATGGAAGCTCTCAATCCTGCGACTACCGGCACCGCATTCAATCCTATCGTTATTCTCTCGGGTGGTAACAAACTCACTAATGCAGGCGCTGACACAACCTCAAGACGGGACGCCGGTGAAATATCCGCTAAGGCTTGGAACCTCTACGTCGCTCAGGGTATACAGAAGGTAGGCGTGGATACTGACGGTAACAAGTACTCCTACTGGGATCCCCACTATGTAAAGAACGATATGTCGGGCTACACCTATACAGCGGCTGTTGATTTCTCCGACGCTGTGAATGACGCTCTTCCCGCAGGTGTAACTGCTGTGGGCGGTTGGGATATAGATAAGGATGGCGTTATTGAGTATCTTGATACCGATGTTAATGATAATGAAGCAGAGTACGTTAATATCGCTACTAACAGCAGTAAAGGATATAGCTGGACACCTATTCCCGATAGCTACGAGCAGAACTACGTTTCAGGCTCAAGCCCCTATTTCACAATTGGTGCCAAGAGCTTCTATGCTCCCGAATATCAGTACGTAACCTATTCGTTTGATTACAAAACTGCTGATGACAGCAACTACTTCGTTCCGATTAAATTCTCTATGCAGGGTAGACCTGAGTTTGGAAACAGCGGTGTCTCCGGCTCGCAGCTTACCAAGATAATGTCAAACGGTGACGTTTACGTCAACAATACAAAGAGCGGAAAGACTCTTAACCCTGACTCTTGGAACAACATCACACTCCTCATGGAGATCAAGGAAACCGTTGTTGACAACGGCAAAGGTCACTACGTTGATAAAACCACCAGAGGAGACATAAGCTTCAAGAATTCTGTTATTCACGTTTTCGTAAACGGTGAAAAGGCAGGTTCGTATGCTTGCGGATTCCAGGATGCTCACGGTTGGATAGTTAATCTCCGCGGTGCGCTCGAAAGTGATGCGGCAGGCTTTACTAACGGTGCGCAGATGTGCATCGACAACGTAAGAAACGTTGGTTACCGCAGGGGATATCAGTCGAGCGAGCTTGATGCTCTTCTCGCAGGTACAGAGACAGACCTTGACACATGGTCCGCTTCTATTTTCAATATTCACGAGAATTACGAAATAAACTCCTTCCCTGAAGCAAAGGCTCCTGTTGCAAGCCTTACAATAACTCCTCCCGTAGCAAGCGCAAGCTGGAAAGATTACAAAACCACCACCGATACAACACGCTTTGAGACTGAAGTAAGAGCTACCACCTTCACCTTCGATAGCATCGAGGATGCAATTGCGCACGGTGGTTACGGCAATAAAATTGCGCACGTTGGTTACAGTAAACTTACAGTTGAGCTTCTTGCAGGCGGTGAAAAGATATTCGTAGACGCTCCTGCAAACATTGAGACAAACGGTAATAAAATTACCTACTATTCTAGTGAATATAAGGGAACTCTTAATGAAGAAACAGGAATACTTTCCTTCACCAGAGCAACCGCTGCTGACCTTATCGAGGTTACCTACAGCTATGCTGATGAAGAGGGTGAAATTACCGAAACCTTCATAAAGGGCGGTTCCTTCTGGCTTGATCTTGATAGAATTCCTACTCTTCTTAAGAAATTCGATCTTGAAAATGCCCGTGACCTTAAGCTTGCTTTTAACGGCGACAAACTTTCTGACGAATTCGATCCTGCTGACTTTGCAGCAGCACAGGTTATAAGCGAAAGCAACAATACCTTCGTATTCTCTTACGAGTTAGAAAAGCAGTACGGTTGGATGATATACGACTTAGCAGGCGACTTCTCGGGACTTCCCTCAGATATCGGAGAAACCTACGATGAGCTTGCTGAACGTATCAGATTGATCGAGAAATTCTGGGATCCGTTTGAAAATGACGCGAATGAAGAAACCAAGGATATACCGGACGTTGTGCTGAGTGGCAGCGTCTACGTGCCGAACCCCAAACTTTACTCTCTCGATGAAAATGCTCAGAACCTTAGAACTAACGGTTATACAATTAAGCTCTTTAAGGACTTCGAAGATGCTGAGAGAATTTATGCGCTTAACTCCACAGCAGCATCTAAAACTGTCAATTATGACCTCAACGGACATACCGTAACATACACTAACGGACTTATCTTTGCATACGGTGCTGAAGTGGCGTGGGAAATTGATACTGTAACCGGAGAAGTTCTTGAATACCACGGTTCTAGAATGAACGGCAATATGCCCACCACTAAGCAGAACGTTAAAGTTAAGAGCGATTCTCCTAAATTTGCAACAGTTCTTTCTTACACGCAGCTTTACGTTAACGTTATTTCCTCCGAGCCCGGTGCTAAGATTATATCCTCCGGCTCTACGGCTATTATCACATCGGATAGACAGGAAAAGGTAAACTGCGCGAACACCGCAGGTGCTACCGGTAAATTCCAGCCGATCACCAATCACCAGTTACCCCAGATAGTTTTAGGTAACGCTGTTGCCGCATCTCACACCGATATTGGTCCTGATGCTAACGTAATAGATATAGTAGCTCCATTAGTATATCATGTAGGTCAGTATGATATTAATATGTTGAACTGCGTACAGAACGTAAACGTAATCTCAGATAAAGTTGATGGCATGCTTTCGGCTACTAACGCAAAGCACTCTATAAAGAACTGTAACTTTATTTACACCAATGCTAAAGGTAATGGTCTCTTAACTACTGGCACCGGTACTGTTCTGTTTACAGTAACTAAGTGTAACTTCATATCCCTTAGCGAGACAAATCTCTTCGCAAAAGCAGCTGGCCGCGTAAAATCATCTTCCCAGTACGTAGATTTTTCAAATTCTCGTTTCTATAACGTTGCTCTTGATTCTGATTCCGTTCCGTCATGGTCGAGCGAAGCAGCTTATTCAGACGCATATGACGAGGTTATTACGTTCGGTCTTGACTGCTACTACAATATCAAGTTCGCTCCCAAGTGGGACTACTCGTTGAAATCTAATGGAAATCATGTTGAAACCGTTCCCTTCAGACTTGCGGCTTCAAGAGCTCAGGATGCTGCAAAGTATCAGGCTAACGTTTATGTAAACGAAACAGTTTCGATTAACGGTGTTGACTACACCTTCACCTACAAGGTTGTTGAAAATTCTGACGTTGTAAGCGTTAACTGGGCGGATAAGGACGGTGTTGTATTCGCAACAGATTCTTATGTAAACGGCGCACAGCTTGTTTACGACAAGGCTTCCACAAAGTACGACGATATCACAAGATCCAAGTACGTATACGAGAACCTTGATGTAGCATCTCCCGATCTTATTGTAAAAGCTGACGATATTAAGTTTATCCCCGGCTTCGCAGTTAAGACAAACCTTAACCTTGAAACCAACTTCAAGCACAACATCAAGATCTTCAGATACGTAACCGATGAAAACGGTAACCTTGTTGATGCGTTTGCAAATGTTACAAGCGTATCCATCGGCGGTCAGGTTGTTGAACTCGCTCTCAACCTCGGTGAGGATGAAGAAGCGGGAACAGCTGACGACTACTACTACTACACAGTTAACGTTAAGTCCAACGCTATCCTTAAGACTTACGATCTCGTAATCAACTTCAAAGCTCTTGACGGTACTCCTGTTACAGTAGAGCAGACACTCTCCGTAACCAAGTATCTTGAGCAGGGCTTTGCAGCTGAAATTTACGGCGGCGATCTTTACAATATGTATGCAAGCATCGTAAACTACGGTATCGCATCCTACAAGAACTTTGCAGGAACAGCAGTTGGCGAAGTTGCAGCTCTTGAAGCTCTTGCAAACAAGTATCCTGCAAACGTAGTAGAGCTTCCCAAAGCTGAAGCAGGCGCAGCAGGCGAGAACCTTAACGTTGAGTTCGTACTTGACGAAAAGCTTGAGTATCGTTTCTACCTCACAGGTATTGGTGCTGACTTCATGGAATTTAACAACATCATTATCACTTACACCGACATTGAGGGTGTAGAGCGAATCTTCTCGACCGCCAAGAAGAATATTGCTGTTGAAAATAGCGGTGAGATTTACTGGGTAGACTTCACAGTACCTGCATACAACTTCCTTGCTGATATCAATATCGTTGTTGATAACGAAGCAGCAGGCGTATATGCTGACGTTACCTACAACCTTGCAAGCTACTATGCAGATGTACAAGGTTCCGAAGCAGAGCTTATCGCACTTACCGAAGCTCTTTACAACTATGCATACTATGCAAAAGCATATATGCAGTCCAACAACAAATAATTCACCGAATACAAAATATTCAGAATTGTTTGGTTGAACAAACAGATTAACTGTTAAAAAGCTGACCTATGCTTGGGATTTTCGGGCAATAGCTTGAAACATCCCGAGCGTGGGAAAGGAATTTTGACAGCCTCAACAATTAAAAAAATCACGCTATACCGTGGCCACCTCCTCGGTATAGCGTGATTTTTTGTTAAGTTATTACTTAATTATAAGCTTTTTTATTCCCGCAAGTCCGCTTTGCTCAAACGAGTCCTTGATAACGTTTTGCGAGAGCATATTATCAGCGGCTATTTGCTTTGCCGACGTGTGGAACATCCTTGCAACCGAAAACAGCGTATCTCCCTCTTCCGGATAGTATACTATAATTTCGGAATTTCTCTTTTCGAACTTTTCTTCGGGATTCGCTAAAAGCTCACGCATTCTGACCTCTTTTGACGTCATATATACCTCTGTAAACAGCACGTAGGTTACGTCAATATACATATTTTCCTCATCAATAGTTGCAACGGTGTCGGATACCTCTACTCTGCAGTCTATATGCGAATCGCTCGGAATTTGACAACCGAAGCTTACTTTTTCCTCTGCCGCAAAGGAATATTTTATAGGATGATAGTTTTCGGCACCCGACTCATCTATATCAGCCGAGATACCCTGAAGCTTCATTTCCATGCCTATTTTTGCCGAAGCATCGGATAGCTCAATTCCTGAAAGCTTTGCTGTCGCTGACGTGTAAATTATATTCTGTATCCCACCCTCGCATATATTAGAAAGCGGCACGGTATGTGAAAGCGTGCAGACCTTTTTATCCGACGTAAGATAGGTAGAATAAGCGAAATCCTCGTAAGAAACCTCACTTGCCGAGCTTTTAAGATAAGCATCACGCACAATTCTGACCTCTTTGTTTCCAACCCCTCGCACACAGTATTCCGCAATGACAGATACCGCTACGGATACTCCGCTCTCATCTGCCGCAACGCTCGAGCTGATAGAGTTTATATTCGCATAGGCTGTCGCAACCATATTTTCCTCTATGCCCTCGCACTCGACAAGCTCCTCGAAAGGAATTTTCTTCTTATAAAGGATAGGCGAGGCTTCACCGCATTTTATAAGCTCGCTCACGTTGAAGCTACCCTTGATATTCACCTCACCCCCCGCAACAGATATTTCATCAAACACGGGATAAGCGGCGGTGTATATAATCTCGATTTCATCCTCCATAACGCCCTCGGCATTCATAATAGCCTCGGCATACTCACGCTCGGCGCTGTGCGCAAATACACAGGTCGAAACGTTTAAGCTTTTTGTAATGTACTCGGCATCACCTGCCGGGGCATTGATTTCCGTATCAATGGCAGAGCTCTCCGTGATACGCACCTCGCTCGTAAGCGAAGCCTTCATATTTATCCGTCTTGGACCGCAGAGTCTGTGTGAATAGCTTGATATTCGTGTCTGTATATCAGCCCCGACGATGTTTTCCGAGCGTAGCTTTGCGGATATGTCATAATCTGATGTAAATGTGATATGGTCTATTTTGTTTTCTGCATTCACGTATATAACGTCATACGTAACAACGCCGGATGCGCCGATTCCCTCGTCGTCGTTGAATTTTGATGCCGGCGACATAGTAGCCGAGGTGTAAAGCACTCGCTTTATATCTCCGTTGTAATCGGGAAGTGAATATTCTGCCGCAGTGTCGGTGTATATATCCGAATCCCGTCTTACTCTCGTGTATTCCTTGCTTATGTTTTCCATACGCTCTCCATTCTGCCGTGCTTGGCATTTTATTTTTTTGAGTATTTCTCACATCAATATATTCGAGCGGCTCGGAAAATATTACAGCTTTCAGCCGGGGGAGCAACGTCAGCTATCCCGACGAATATTACTTTGCGAAGCCATATTTTGCTTCGGGGGCGGTTTCTTCTTCGGTTTCGGTTTCTTGCTTCGGGGGCGGTTTTGTTTCACTTACGATTTTTTGCTTCGATTGCGGCTTCTTGCTTCGGTTGCAGCGTCCCACTTTTGATGCTGCTTTTGTGCAAGATTATACCAATAAAAGCACGGATATGACAACTAAACTCGTCATATCCGTGCTTTGTATGTATTTTTTTGTTTATTGTAACGGTTTTTGAGTTAGTTTCCTAACTGCATACTCTCCATAAGTCGCTTGTTAAATTCCTGCGCTGTGTTGTATCCCATCTTCTTCTGGCGGTTGTTCATTGCCGCAACCTCTATTACTACGGAAAGGTTACGTCCGGGGCAAACGGGAATTACTATCGACGGAACGCTGATTCCGAGTATGTCGGTGCTCTGCTCATCAAGTCCGAGTCTGTCATACATTTTTCCCTGCTGCCAAGGCTCAAGGTTTATTACAAGGTCGATTTTCTCGCTTTCCTTAACCGAGCCCATACCGAAAAGACGTCTGACGTCAACTATACCTATTCCGCGAAGCTCTACGTAGTGGCGAATTATATCAGGCGCTCTGCCGACAAGAGTCGTTGCAGACACTTTTTTGATTTCAACGGCATCGTCTGCAATAAGTCTGTGACCTCGCTTTATAAGCTCGATTGCCGTCTCGCTCTTACCGACACCAGAATCACCGAGCAAAAGAATACCCTCACCGTAAACCTCTACGAGAACACCGTGTCTTGTGATTCTCGGGCCGAGCTGTACGTTAAGATATGAAAACAGCGCCGCCATAAAATCAGAGGTTGAACTCTGTGTACGCAAAAGCGGAACAGAATATTTTTCCGCAAGTTTTACGGTTATATCTTCTATATCAAGTGAGGTGGTAAATATAACTCCCACAGGCTTTGAACGGAAAAATTCTTCGAGTCTGGCATCACGCTCTTCCTTGGATATACTTGCAAGGTAAAGCTTTTCGACCTTTCCGATAAGCTGAATCCTTGTCGGCTCATAGTGGTCGTAGAATCCCGCAAGCTGAAGTCCCGGGCGGTTGACGCTCGTATTTGTGATTGCAATATTTTCAGGCAAATCCGGCAGATAAATAGTTTCCAGCTTGAAATCATCTATTATTCTCGCAAGACTTATGTTGTAGATTTCGTCCATTTTGGAATCTCCTTTAGATTTTTATCCTTTTCTATATTCTAGCATATTTTTTTTGCTTTTGCAATCTTTTATATATTGATTTGTTAATATTATTATGCTAAAATATATTTATCAGAAATTTTTCGAAAAATTCAGTGCCACGGAGCTTTAAAAATGAAAAAAATAACAGGACTTATCCTTATTCTCTCTATGCTTTTCACAGCCGCGCTGACCTCCTGCGGCGGCGAATATCCCGCGGTTGAAAGCACGGGGAAGGAAGCAACGGTGCTATTCACACTCGATATCGGGGATGACAGCTACGATGTAAAATACGAGCTTTACCGTGCCTTTTTTCTGACCTACAAGAGCGAGGTTGACGGTGGTGACGCTACCGTATGGTCGGGTAATGACAAGGCTGATTACGTAGCGCGTATCAATGAAATCATACTGCCGAAGATTGCGAATATTTACGCAACTATAAATCTTGCAGAGAAAATCGGAGTCGATTTTTCCTCAAAGACGGTTAAAAATCAGGTTGATGAATTTATTGAAATCAGCGTTGAGGGCGGAGTTTATAACGACCAAAGCGTTTCGGGCTACGGTAGCTATGACGATTATCTTGATGCGCTGAAGTCGATGAATCTCAACTATTCGGTTCAGGTACTGCTTTATCACTATGCAATAGCGCAAAGTGAAATAGCCGAGTATTACATAGGCACGCTTAACGAGGATAATTTCACACCCGATGCCACAGAGGGGCATCTCGAATACACAAGAGCCGACGTAAAGGCATTTTACGAAAGCGACGAGTGCGTGAGAGTTTTGAGAGCTTTCGTTCAGGATTCCATAGAAGCCGAGCAAAAGGCGGCAAGCATCCGTGAAAAAATGCTCAATGCTTCGGGAACGTCTGCCGTGTCGATTGTTATAATACAAAATACTTTTATGTCCGAGGCAGAGGCTTTTGGCGGTATGGTAATAGGCAGACACAGCCTTGATTCCAATAATTACGGTGAAATGACAAAGGCGGCATTCGAGCTTGAGCCGGGTGACGTGAGCGACGTGCTTAAAATAATGACCGGTGATGAAAACGGATATCATATTCTTTACAGAGCGGACAAGAGCGATGCTCACTTCGATGAATATTACGTTGATATTCTTGATTCTTACCTCAACCAGAAAATAGGTGAGATGATAAATGACAGAGTCGTCGATTCACTTTCTGACGTAGAGTATAAATCCGCATACGGTAATCTTGATTACAGCGGAATTTCAATGGACTGATGAAAAAACGTACGTTCCCGAAAAATTTGAAATTTGGCACGTATCTGCCGAAGCGGCGAGGTATGAGCTACATAAAGGCTGACGATTTTGCGTCGTCGCTCGAACGGTTTATGGGCGAGTATTTCTCGCATAACACCGTTATGCTGCCACCGTCCGAGCTAAACTCCCACGATGCCGTGCGTATCGACGGTGAGTTTACCGCATATCTTTTCAGAAACGTTATGTCGCTTTTGAGTGGGGCAAATAACCTAAAGATAAGCATTACGACAAGCGAAAACCGCTTCACGATATCTTTTTCGCAAGAGTGCGCCCTTAAATTAAATGACGCAGAGCTTATAGCGAGGCTGATTGAAAGTGCCGAGCTTTCGGGCTTTGAGATGTCTGTTATCGGCAACACTATATCCTTTAGTGCATTGCTCGAGCGTGGAAAGCTTGTCATATCTGCACTTACGAGGGCGGCATTTGCCGAAATTCTCGAACGTGTGTTCTTTGACTAACCTTTCCCGAAATTGTTTTTTGAATTTTACTTTGATTTAAAATAACAAGTGCGAAACGCACAAAATGCAAAATTAAATTTGCATTTTGTGCGTTTTTTTGTCTAAAAAACCAACAAGTTGAGCTTTTTGTCAATCGGTTAAATGGCACTTTTTTTCACTTATATAAATCCCGACTTCGGTAAAAATAAAAACAGCGAAATTTTGAGGTTGGGTTTATGAAAAACAGAATATATAAGGTTGTTTCTGCTGTACTTGTATTTTTAACTGTCTTCTCCTTCGGAGGCAGAAATGCGAGTGCGGCGGATAAAAGCGTGCAAATATCCTCTCGCTTTGGTGAGCTTTTTTTCGGCAAAAGCTACGATAAAAAAACGCTGCTTGTAGGCGGAGGAATATTCGGCGCTAAAATCAAACAAAGCTACGTCAGCATAGTAGAGGCAAATGGCATACCGAAGCTGCGTGCGGGCGATATTATTGTTTCGGTAGGCGATACAGAAATAAGAGAGTCTAAAGATGTAGAAAATATTATGGCAAAGTCTTCGGGAGAGCCGATAAAGATTACCGTAAGGCGGCAAGATTCACAGTATACGGTAGTGGCTACACCGAAGCTTATCGGTGATAAATACAAGCTGGGAATAAAGCTCAAGGATACGGCAAGCGGAATTGGTACTATAACGTTTATAGATAAGGAAAACGGTGTATTTGGCGGCCTCGGTCACGGAATATGCGATATAGAAAGCGGTGAGCTTGTCGGTATGAGCGAGGGAATTATGACGGGTGTCCTTCTTGGCGGAGTGAATAAGGGTGAAGCAGGGAAGCCGGGTGAGCTTTGCGGTGTGCTTACGGGTAAGAAAACAGGTGAAATTTACAAAAACTCGGAGTGCGGTGTTTTTGGCGAGGTGGACTGTGATGCCTTGGATATCTCCGAATACGAGGAGCTGAAGCTCGCAAAAAGCTCCGAGGTGCACCGTGGCGAGGCGGAAATTCTCTGTACTGTCAAAAACGGCTCACCGAGAAGATATAAGGTTGAAATCACCGAAATCGGTGACAATTCATCCCCGACAAAATCCTTCAAGCTCCACGTTACCGACAAAACTCTCATAGCAATCACGGGCGGCATTGTCCGCGGAATGAGCGGCAGCCCCATAATCCAAGACGGGAAGCTCGTCGGCGCGGTTACTCATGTTATGGTAGCCAACCCCACGGAAGGTTATGGGATATTTATTGAGAATATGCTGAATGCGAGCGAGGGCGCTCGCAATGAATTGCCGAAGTCGGCATGAATTGAAGCAAAGCCTCATGAATTGGCTAACGCCATGAATTGCCCTGCGGGGCATTAGGGTTAACGGCAATTCAATTCACGGAGTGCGTCGCACGAGAATTCATGATGCAAAGCATCAATTCATGACGCGAAGTGCCAAATCATTATCATGCGAAATGTCGCAAAAAATGCAAACAATAATAGTCATAAAGCGGCATAGTATTTTAAATTATAAACAAAGGTGTTATCCTATAAAACTGTCACGGACAGCTTGCAAGGATAGCACCTTTATTTTATTTCTTGCTCAAGTTTTTTAAAAGCATCAGTATCAAAAAACTCGACTATAGTAATGCCAAAACCGTCACAAAGCATTTTTATTGTTACAACACCGGGGTTTTGACTTTTTCCGTAAAGAATATTTTTGATAGATGACGGTGCTACTCCGGATGTCATTGCAAGCTTATGTATTGACATTCGCTTCTCGCCCAAAAGTTGTAGCAATCTGTTCCTAACCACAGTATACGTATCCATTTTCTCGCCTCTTTCTTTATGTTTATAAACTAATTATAAACTAAAGTACTTGACAATATGGGCTATATATGGTACAATATGGGCTATAAATAGTCTACTCATATTCAAAAGACGTTTATATTTTTACTAAAGGTTATAATTCAGGAGGTCGGATTATGAAAAGAGTAATGCTTGTACTTATTTGCATACTACTCTCGTTTACTTTGTTTGCTTGCGGTGGCGAGGTCGCGCAAGGCCCACAGGGCGAGCAAGGCCCTCAAGGCGAGCAAGGTCCACAGGGCGAAAAAGGCGAGACCGGTGCTACAGGAGCTCAAGGTCCTCAGGGCGAGCAAGGTCCTCAGGGTGAGCAAGGTCCACAGGGCGAAAAAGGTCCTCAGGGTGAGCAAGGCCCACAGGGCGAAAAAGGTGAGACAGGTGCTACAGGAGCTCAAGGTCCTCAAGGCGAGCAAGGTCCACAGGGTGAAAAAGGTGAGACCGGTGCTACAGGAGCTCAAGGTCCACAGGGCGCTCAAGGTCCACAGGGCGAGCAAGGTCCACAGGGTGAAAAAGGTGAGACCGGTGCTACAGGAGCTCAAGGTCCTCAAGGCGAGCAAGGTCCACAGGGTGAGCAAGGTCCACAGGGCGAAAAAGGTGAGACCGGTGCTACAGGAGCTCAAGGTCCTCAGGGCGAGCAAGGTCCACAGGGCGAGAAAGGTCCTCAGGGCGAAAAAGGTGAGACCGGTGCTACAGGCGCAACTATAAAAGAAATAATCATAAATGACGAGGGTTACTTCGTTATTACTCTCACCGACGGAACAGTACTTGATCCTATTCGGATTCCTGACAGATATGAACACGTACATACTTTCGGTGAATGGAATGCTCACTATGCAAATCATTTAGCAGACAACTGCGAAAAGAAGCTATACTACCGTATATGTAGCGGATGCAATAATTTTGAGTGGAAAACCGGTGTATACGAGAATCACAATCCCGGAGATGATGGATATTGCACCGATTGCGAATATTTCTACGGCTCGTTTGGAGTATCTTACAGAATTTCTGAAGACGGCAAGAGCGCCAAAGTAAACGGTTACAACGGAAACGCAGTTAAAGTATTAATTGCCGATACGTACAAGGGGCTTCCCGTTACTTCTATCGAAAGCTGCGCTTTTTGGGAATGTACAAGCATAAACACTGTAATTATTCCCGATACGGTAACCTGCATAGAAGAGTATGCTTTTGCAGACTGTTCAAGTCTTACCTACATCTCACTTTCCGACAACATAAGAACCGTCGGTAGTGGTGCATTTCAGAATTGCAGCACCGATATTTACACTGTACACGAAAATTTGAATTACTTAGGTAATGAAAGTAATCCATACTTAGTACTGATAAGTCCCGCAAATAAAGAGCTCGAAACCTACGCAATAAACGCAAACACAAAGGTAATTGCCGGCATGGCATTTGCAGAATGTACAAAGCTGACAAGCATGGTAGTTACCGATAATATTACCAGGATTGACAACGCATTTCAGAATTGCCACACTATTAAAAGTATTACGCTCGGAAACGGTATTACAGAGATAGGGGACCACGCTTTTAACAGCTGTTGGGAGCTTGAAAGCCTGATAATTCCAAGCCAAGTAACAAATATAGGATATTGCGCTTTTTTAAACTGCCGCAGTCTTAAAAGTATAACTATTCCCGAGAACGTAAAAAGCATTGAAGAATTTGCGTTCCAGGGTTGTGAAAGTCTTACAAATATCGTAATACCCGACAATGTCACGAGCCTTGGTGACTTTGCATTTGCGAGTTGCACTGCTCTTGTAAGCGTAACTATCGGCAATAGTGTAAATGTTATAGGACACCGCGCTTTTGACGACTGCGCAAGTCTTACCGAATTAATCTTTAAGAATCCGAGCAATTGGCATCGCACTCAAGGCTCTCAGGGAACAAACGCAAGCATTTTAGTTACCGACCTTGAAAATGCTTCAAGCGCAGCAACGCTTCTCACGTCTACATATTACTATTGCTATTTTGAGCGTATCATTTCAGAATAATTTTTTGCGCCGAGGTATCAGCCTCGGCGCGTTTTTGTGACTTTTTGGTTAAAAACTGTTGTCCCTACTTGAACACACTCGTGTCAGGTAGCCCCATAATCCAAGACGGAAAGCTCATTGGTGCAGTGACTCACGTGATACTCCTTTGCGGTGCAAGCGATACCGCTTGGTGCATTGCACTCTGCTCGTCTTTTGACGAGCCACCGCGGAGCAATCTGCGCTCGCTCACTTGTAAGCTCTGCTTACAGACTCGCTTCGCTTGATTATGTGTCGCCGACCCCACCGAGGGCTACGGGATTTTTATCGAGAATATGTTGAATGCGAGCGATATCGCTCGCAATGAATTGCCGAAGTCGGCATGAATTGAAGCAAAGCCTCATGAATTGGCTAACGCCATGAATTGCCCTGCGGGGCATTAGGGTTAACGGCAATTCAATTCATGGAGTGCGTCGCACGAGAATTCATGATGCAAAGCATCAATTCATGACGCGAAGTGCCAAATCATTATCATGTGGAATATCGCATAAAATGCAAACAACAATAGTCATAAAGTAGTATGACACGGACTGAATAACGCATGGAATAGATAAAAATACAAACAAGTCTGCAAGGTTATTGCAGACTTGTTTGCGTATAAGTTTTGTGACCGAATTGCTTTTTGTTATTTGTTATTCCTGCTCGAGCCAGTTTTGACCGGAGGTGACGTCAACCGTCAGGGGTATGGAGAGCTTGACCGCATTTTCCATTTCTTCCTTTACGATGCGGCGGCAAAGCTCCGCCATATCAGAGCGCACCTCAATGACAAGCTCGTCATGTACCTGCATAACAATGCCACCCACAATGCCTTCCTCGTCAAGCCTTTTTGCGACTCTTAACATTGCAAGCTTCATTATGTCTGCGGCAGCGCCCTGGATAGGCGCATTCATAGCGACACGCTTTCCGAAAGCCCTGAGCATACCGTTTGCCGCTGTGAGTTCGGGGATATATCTTCTTCTGCCAAACGGGGTTGCTGTATATCCCGTTTCTTTTGCGTTTTCAACGACCTCGGTCAGGTATCTGTCGATGCCGGGGTAGTTCATAAGGTAGTTTTTAATGTAGCTGTTTGCTTCAGCCGTGGTAGTGCCGATATCCTTGGCGAGTGAGAAGCCACCGATTCCGTAAATTATTCCGAAATTAACAGCCTTTGCACGCTTTCTCATCTCGGGAGTCACATCCTCTTTCATAACTCCGAATACGGCAGAGGCAGTTCCTGTGTGTATGTCCTCGCCAGCTATAAATGCCTCGCGCATCGTGTAGTCGTCCGAGATGTGTGCCAAGATTCTGAGCTCTATCTGTGAGTAGTCGGCATCAACCAGCGTGTAGCCTTCCTTCGCTATGAAATACCTGCGGAACTCACGTCCGAGCTTTGTGCGGATAGGAATATTCTGCAGATTTGGCTCGGCACTTGAAAGTCTGCCGGTTGCTGTAAGCGCCTGCTTGAAATCGGTATGAATACGGTCATCCTCGTCACAAACCTCGACAAGCGGAATTGCATAAGTGCTGTGAAGCTTTGTAACCTGGCGGTATTCAAGTATGTCGTCAATTATCGGAGAAACTGCACGAAGCTCCTCTAAAGTTTCTGCGTCTGTTGAGTAGCCGTTCTTCTTTTTCTTATTAAAAGGTAAACCAAGCTTTACAAAAAGAACCTCTCCGAGCTGTTTTGGTGAGTTTATGTTGAATTCCATACCTGCTTTTTCACAGATAGAATTGCGCAGCTCTTCGGCAAGCTTTCCGAGTGCTTCACCGAATTCGACGATGCCGTTTTTGTTGATTTTAAAGCCGCGGCACTCGATATCGTAAAGCAGATTTATAAGCGGAATTTCAATATCGAAAAGTAAATTGTAAAGTCCGTCAGCCTTTACTTTTTCGAGCATCCTTTCTTCAAGAGCTTCTATATGCTCAACACATGGCGAACCGCTTTCTGTGTGAATACCGACAAATGAGGAGAGCAGGGTATTTATACCCGTATTCTTACCACCGGGATTCAGAACGTATGCGTAGAGCATAAGGTCAAGGAATTTCGTTTCCTTTATAATATCTGCGTCGAGCTTAAGTGCGTGGCAAAGAGATTTTGCGTCATAGCACAGAATTTCGGATTTTTTAAAAAGCTCTTTTATCTTGTCAAAATCGCCATTATAGCAGAGGTTTTCTTCCTTTATATTTATATACAGAGAACTATCAATCAGTTGGACTGCGAATTTTGGTTGCTTTATAGAGAGAAGCTCCTCCGAGCTCACCTCTCGGTAGCATACCTTTTCGGCTGTGATTTCATTGCTCTCCGACTTTTGGCAATCGGATGCGGAAAGTCCGAATTTCACTATAAACGAGTTCAGCTCAAGCTCGCTGAATTTCTCGAAAAGACGCTTTTTGTCGAATCCGCAATATTCAAGATCGCAAAGCTCCATATTTATCGGTGCTTCTGTGTTGATTTTTGCAAGCTTTTGTGAAAGATACGCCATATCCCGTGAGCGCAAAAGCTTTTCTCTGACACCCTTCGAAATGCGGCTGTCGTCAATGTTTTCATAAATTGCATCGAGTGAGCCGAAATTCTGTATAAGAGCTTGCGCTGTTTTCTCGCCAACACCGGCAACACCGGGGATGTTATCGGACGAATCGCCCATCAGCGCTTTCATATCAACAAATTGCTCGGGCTCGATGCTGTACTTTTCGAAAAATTGGTCTCGCTTCATAAGATGCGTGTCGGAATTGGTTACAAGAAGAACACCGATGTTTTTATCTATAAGCTGTAAAAGGTCGCGGTCTCCTGTGAGAATATAGCTTTCGGTATCCTCTTTGGATTTTGCAAACGAAGCGATAGTGCCTTGTATATCATCCGCTTCCCAGCCGGGAAGCTCCAATACGTGAAGACCCATTGCCGAAAGACATTCTTTAGCATCGGGGAATTGCGCAAGTAAATCCTCGGGGGTTGGATGCCTTCCTGCCTTGTATTCGGCATACATCTCATGCCTGAAGGTCGGATGCTTAACGTCAAATGCGACGGCTGCGTAGTCGGGAGCTATTGCGGCAAGCTGTCTTGATATTATATTTACCATACCAAAAATTGCGTTTGTCGGCTTTCCGCTTTTCGTGCTCAACGGACGAACTCCGTAATACGCACGGTTTATTATGCTGTTTCCGTCAATAACAAGTATTTTTTTCATTCTTCGGTCTCCATAGTTGAATCGGCAATCTGTTGGGACTGCGCTTCTGTGATATCGTCGGTCTCTGTAATTCCGAGAAGCTCCTCTGCGGTTTCATAGTTTTCACCAAAGGCTTGCTCATCGTTTGGCACATCGGTTATTTCTCCGTCTTGCGGTGCGGAGCTGTCATCAGAAATTTCGTCGGTGGCTTCCATAATTGACATCTCAAATTCCATTTGCTCTCCGCTCTGTGGCTGGATTATATCGCTGTCACCTATTTCCTTGCGTCTTTGTGCGCTGCGCTCTGAAATTTTCACGACAAGCTCTGTCGGTGTATCATGCGGTAGCTCTCGCATAAGCAGAAGCCTTGACACGATGAAAATGAATAGAGAAAGAGTAAGCGCATTTTCCGCAAGGCTGTCAGACACCGGCTCTCTCTTTGCGAAATAAACGATAAGAGAGGGAATAGCCGAATATGCGCACAGAAGCGAAGCTGTCATTCCAAACGCAGTGTATGCGCCCCAGCGGTCACGCCCCAAAGAGATTCTTGCTTCGTAAAGGAAGAACAGCGCAGACAAAAGATACGCAAGCTGGTCAACTACCTTGTTGGGCGCATTTATAGGAAGCTTATCGCTGAAATAGAGGTAAGCGGGGTACACACACAAAAACAGAATTGCGGTAAAGGAAGCGGATGCGCGCCTTGTGCTGGTGCAGTTCTTGATGTATGCGTTAAGGAAAAAATAATAGACCGAAATTACCGCAAGTACAGAAGCGGCGATAGGCATAATAACCGTTATGTCGCGAAGCTGCTCGGTATAAAACGGATTGAGCCTGCTTGCCGTATCCGAAGCGAGAGTTATTGCAAGGAATATAAGCGAAGCTGCGACCAGAGCTGACGGAACGTACGTGTTCTCGTTGTTGAAGCTTGCGTGATATTTTTCGCCTCTCGGTATTGATGCAAGGTATGAAAGCAAAATGATGCATCCGCCAAAGGTTATCCAGTCTGCAACCGTTATAAGCACGGTGCTGTCGTAAACTCCGTACGTATAGTCAAGATCTGTCATAACTGCAATCGTGCGCAACGTGGCGGTTGCGACAACGAGTATTGCCAGAATCATAAGATATATATCCAAATGTTTCTTTCTGTTTTGCATAATAAATCCTTTTTAGAGTATTGATATTTAATTTGTACCCTCTTATTTTACAACATAATTGTTAACAAAATGTATACAAAAGTGGTTTTGTAATCAAAATTTACTTACATTTTGACGCTTTTTACGAGTAATTTTGCACTTTTTATAAAAAATGACTGTGATGAGGTGGAAACTGCGGTATAAAAACACGGTTACTTGCCATATTTTGGATAAAAACCAGTGCTTTTTGTGCATAATATACAAAAACAAGCTTGAAAATTCTAAAAAAATCTAAAGATTATGAAGCGAAAATTTTTTATAACCCCTTGAATTTGGGAAACTTTTAATGTATAATATATAAGCTTGATATGCGATGAAGCGGGAGGTGGCTGCCCTATGAGGCAGGGAATTTCCGTGGAGTATGTCCGATATTTAACCGGGCGAAGATAGCGAGGTGCCGAGAGGCACGCTGTATTACGGATTCGGTTCGATGGGCGCTGCGGTATGCTTGTTCGAATCGATTTTGTTAGGGTGCGTTTGATACGCACGGCACAGTGTAAAACCTTGCCGCCCTTCTTAAAGCGGTTGAGCAAATAATAAGAAGGAGGACACCCAAGATGGCACAGGGTAAAATCAGAGTACGTCTTAAGAGCTATGATTCCACAATCATCGATGCCGCAGCACAGAAGGTTGTAGACGTAGCAAAGAGAAACGGAAGCAAGGTCAGCGGTCCTATTCCGCTTCCTACCGACAAAGAGATTGTAACAATCCTCAGAGCGGTACACAAGTACAAGGACAGCCGTGAGCAGTTCGAAATGCGCACGCACAAGAGACTTATCGACATCATCAACCCCCAGCAGAAGACAGTTGAGGCTCTTATGAGCATCGAGCTTCCCGCAGGCGTTGAGATTGAGATCAAGGCTTAATTCGGGGACATGCCCCGGCGGGAGCTTCAAATAATCCCGTACCACACCACGGCCTCGTGGTCATGTTGGCGGAATCGTGTAAACGAAAATTCAAACCCGTCAACCAATAACCTAATGGAGGAAAAATGAAAAAAGGCATTATCGGTAAGAAGCTGGGTATGACTCAGATCTTCGACGAAAAAGGCAACGTAATACCCGTAACCCTGATTGAAGCAGGTCCTTGCGTGGTAGCACAGAAGAAGACCGTTGAAAACGACGGCTATGCAGCAATTCAGCTTGCATACGAGGATGCATCCAAGAAGCATCTCACCAAAGCGGAGCTTGGCCATCTTGCAAAGGCCGGCATATCTCCCAAGAAGCATCTCAAGGAGTTCAGACTTGAAGACACTTCTGCTTACGAAGCAGGCACAGTGGTAACCGTCGATACCTTCGCCAAGGGCGAGAAGGTCGACATAACAGGTATCACAAAGGGTCGCGGATACAGCGGTTGTGTAAAGAGATGGGGACATCACGTGCTCCGTATGACACACGGTACAGGTCCTATCCACCGTCAGTGCGGTTCGATGGGTACTATTGACCCTGCAAGAGTTTTCAAGAACAAGAAAATGGCAGGTCAGTACGGTAACGAGCAGGTTACCATCCTTAACCTTGAAGCGGTTAAGATTGACGCAGAAAAGAATCTGATTGCGGTAAAGGGTGCAGTTCCCGGTGCAAAGGGCGGCATCGTATTTATCCGTGATTCGGTTAAAGCATAACGGAAGGAGGAATTCATAATGCCAAATATTAAGGTAATCGACATGGCGGGCAAGGAAGTCGGCGAAATGACTTTGTCCGATAAGGTGTTCGGCGCATCTGTAAATGAAGCAGTCCTCCACACCGCAGTAAGAGCATTCTTGCTCAACCAGAGACAGGGCACACAGTCCACCCTTACCCGTACAGAGGTTTCGGGCGGCGGTAAGAAGCCCTGGAAGCAGAAGGGTACCGGTCACGCAAGACAGGGTAGTATCAGAGCACCCCAGTGGACACACGGTGGTGTAGCACTCGGTCCGAAGCCCCGTGACTACAAGGTATCTCTCAACAAGTCCGTTAAGAGAGTTGCTCTCTTCAGCGCACTTTCCGCAAAGGTTGCGGCAGGCGAGATGCTTGTTATTGACAGCATCAACGCTACAGAATACAAGACCAAGAATATGACAGCTATGCTTAACGCTGTCGGAGCAGCAAAGAAGACTCTCGTTGTTCTCCCTGAGGTTAACGAGTTCGTAATCAAGAGCTGCGCAAACATTGAGGGTGTTAAGACCACTCAGTGGAATACAATCAACGTATACGACATCCTTAACTGCGATACTTTCATCGTTGATAAGGCTGCCGTAGCGAAAATCGAGGAGGTATATGCAAGATGAAATCTTATGCAGATATCATTGTAAGACCTCTTATCACCGAAAAGAGCATGGATACAATAGCTGAGAAGCGTTACAGCTTCGAGGTTGCAAAGGATGCTACTAAAGCAGAGATTGCAAAGGCTGTTGAGACTATGTTCAAGAAGACCAAGGTTGTAAAGGTCAATACCATTACTATGAAGAAGAAGCCCAAGAGATTCGGTGTCCACTTCGGATACACGAGTGAATGGAAAAAGGCTGTTGTTACTCTTTCCGAGGACTCTGCTCCCATCGCCTTCTTCGAGAGTATGAACTGACAGGAGGTAGTTTGAAATGGCAACAATGAGATATAAGCCGACCACACCGTCGCGCAGAAATATGATAAGCCCCTCTTTCGACGAGGTAACAAAGTTCTCTCCCGAAAAGAGCCTGCTTGCTAAAAAGAAAAAGAATGCCGGAAGAAACAGCTACGGCAAAATCACCGTTCGTCATCACGGCGGCGGAAACAAACAGAAATACAGAATTATCGACTTCAAGAGAAACGTTGATGAGAGCGCAAAGGTCCTCGGTATCGAGTACGACCCCAACAGAACCTCTTACACCGCACTTCTTGAGAACGATGAGGGTAAAAAGAGCTACATCGTTGCTCCTGTTGGTCTTACCGACGGTGACGTTGTAACCGCAGGCGAAAATGCAGATATCAAGCCCGGTAACGTGCTTCCCATTTCCGCAATTCCCGTAGGTACTGTAATTCACAACATCGAGCTTTATCCCGGTAAGGGCGCGCAGCTCGTGCGTTCGGCAGGTGCGTTTGCTCAGCTTATGGCTAAGGAAAACGGAACTGCTCAGGTAAGACTTCCCTCCGGTGAGGTTCGTATAGTTCGCCTTGACTGTAAGGCAACTATAGGTCAGGTTGGTAACCTCGAGCATGAAACAGTTAAACTTGGTAAGGCAGGTAAGACCCGTCACCTCGGCATTCGTCCCACAGTTCGCGGTTCTGTAATGAACCCCTGTGATCACCCTCACGGTGGTGGTGAAGGTAAGTCTCCCGTAGGCCGTCCCGGTCCTGTTACTCCTTGGGGCAAGCCCGCTCTCGGATATAAGACGAGAAACAAGAAGGCTAGAACCAACAAATTCATTATTAAGCGTAGAAACGCTAAGTAATTGAAGGAGGAGAAAGACTATGAGCAGAAGCTTAAAGAAAGCACCTTACGTTGAAGAAAAGCTCTTCAACCGCGTGGTTGCAATGAACGAAAAGAACGAAAAGAAGGTTATTAAGACCTGGTCTCGTTCCTCTACAATATTCCCTGAGTTTATAGGACACACAATTGCTGTTCATGACGGCAGAAAGCATGTTCCGGTATACGTTACCGAGGATATGGTAGGACATAAGCTCGGCGAATTCGCCCTTACCCGTACCTTCAAAGGTCATGCGGGTTCGAAAACATCGAACAACGGAAACTAATACGAGTAGCGAAGGAGGCATTCCATAATGGAAGCAAAAGCACATCTTAAATATGTGAGAATTTCTCCGCGCAAGGTGCAGATCGTTCTCGACCTCATCAGAGGCAAGGATACAGATACAGCAATGGCTATTCTTAAGAACACAAACAAGATCGCTTGCGAATCTCTTATAAAGCTTCTTAAGAGCGCGGTAGCAAATGCAGAACACAATTTCAACATGGACGCTAGTAACCTCTACGTTTCTGAATGCTTCGTATGCCCGGGCCCCACACTCAAGAGAGTACAGCCCAGAGCACAGGGTAGAGCATTCCAGATTCTTAAGAGAACCAGCCATGTAACACTTAAAGTAAAAGAGAAGGAGGTAGGCTGATATGGGACAGAAGGTTAATCCCCACGGTTTGCGCGTAGGCGTAATCAAGAACTGGGATTCCAGATGGTTCGTAGGCGACAAGGATTTCGGCGATACAATCGTATCCGATCACAAGATCAGAGAATACGTAAAGGCGAAGCTCCAGGGTGCCGGCGTTCCTAAAATCGAGATCGAGCGTGACGCAGCAAGAGTAAGAGTATTTATTCAGTGCGCAAAGCCCGGTGTAGTAATCGGTTTCCACGGTGCGGAGATCGAAAAGCTCAGAGCAGAGCTTGAAGCCATGGTAGGCCGCCCCGTAGTAGTAAACGTAATAGAAATCAAGAACCCTGACGTTAACGCACAGCTTGTTGCAGAGTCTATCGCAGCACAGCTTGAGAAGAGAGTATCCTTCCGCCGTGCAATGAAGCTTGCTATCGGCAGAACCATGCGTCTTGGTGTTAAGGGTATCAAGGTTGCTTGCTCCGGCCGTCTTGGCGGTGCGGAAATCGCTCGTACAGAGCATTATCATGAGGGTACCATTCCCCTTCAGACTCTCAGAGCTGACATTGATTACGGCTTCTGGGAGGCTAACACCACCTACGGTAAGATTGGTGTTAAGGTATGGATTTATAAGGGCGAAGTTTTCCAGGAGAACGCTGCACAGCAGAGAGATCAGAGAGAAAGACGTCCGAGAAGAAACGATAACGGTAACAGACGCCCCCAGAATAAAGACGGCGCTCGCCGCGGCGGTTTCAGAAAGAACGCAGAGGAGGGCAATAAATAATGTTAATGCCTAAGAGAGTTAAATTCAGACGTGTTCAGCGTGGCCGCCTTAAGGGTAAGGCAATGCGTGGTAACACTATCACGAACGGTAGCTTCGGTCTCGTTGCTCTCGAGCCTGCTTGGATAACCTCCAATCAGATTGAGGCAGCCCGTATCGCGATGACCAGATACGTAAAGCGTGGCGGTAAGGTTTGGATCAAAGTATTCCCCGATAAGCCTATCACCGAAAAGCCTGCTGAAACTCGAATGGGTTCAGGTAAAGGTTCGCCCGAGTACTGGGTAGCAGTAGTTAAACCCGGCCGCGTTATGTTCGAAATGGACGGCGTAACCGAGGAACAGGCAAAAGAAGCTATGCGTCTTGCTTCTAACAAACTTCCTATCAAGTGTAAGTTTGCGAAGAAGGCAGACCTTGAAAACAACGAGGAGGTTTAAGCAATGAAGGCACAAGAACTCAGAGAAATGACTCCTGAACAGCTTACCGCAAAGCTTGGCGAGCTTAAGGAGGAGCTTTTTAACCTCCGTTTCCAGCTTGAAATCAAGCAGCTTGACAATCCTCACAAAATCACAGATGTTAAGCATGACATTGCTCGCGTGATGACAGTTCTTCGCGAGAAGAATGCATAATGGGAGGTAATGAAAATGACCGAAACACGTGAACTTAGAAAAGTTAGAGTCGGTAAGGTAGTAAGCGACAAGATGGATAAGACCATCGTCGTAGCTATCGAGGACAATGTTCGTCATCCTAAGTATGGCAAAATCATCAAGAGAACGGTTAAAATCCACGCTCACGATGAGAGCAATACCTGCGGTATCGGCGACAAAGTCGCTGTAATGGAGACAAGACCGCTTTCCAAGACAAAGAGATGGCGTCTTGTTGAAATCGTTGAAAAAGCAAAATAATTAATTGAATTTCACTAAACCAGTACGCAGGTTAAAAGCTTGCCGAAAAAGGAGGAAAAAACAGTGATTCAACAGCAATCGTTGATGAAAGTCGCTGATAACACCGGTGCAAAAGAGCTTATGTGCATCAGAGTGCTTGGCGGCTCGGGACGTCGCTATGCAGGTATCGGTGATATCGTAGTTTGTGCTGTAAAGAAAGCAGCACCCGGCGGCGTTGTAAAAAAAGGCGATGTTGTAAAGGCAGTTGTAGTTAGAACTGTAAAGGAAACACGCCGTGCAGACGGTTCTTACATCAAATTCGATGAGAACGCTGCAGTTATTATTAAGGAAGATAAAACACCCAGAGGTACACGTATCTTTGGCCCAGTAGCAAGAGAGCTTCGTGAGCATGAGTTCACAAAGATTATGTCTCTTGCTCCTGAAGTACTTTGATGAGGAGGATAATGAAAATGGCTAAGCTTCATATTAAAAAAGACGATACCGTTGTTGTTATCTCCGGTGATTCAAAGGGTATCAAGGGTAAGGTTATCGCTGCCGCTCCCGAAGAGGGAAAGGTAATCGTAGCCGGTGCTGAAATCGTATCCAAGCACACAAAGGCAAGAAGACAGGGCGAGAATTCGACCATCGTTAAGACCGAGGCTGCTCTCTATGCATCCAAGGTTCAGCTTGTTTGCCCCAAGTGTGACAAGGGCGTTCGCACCAAGGTTTCCTACAAGACAGTAGGTGACAAGAAAGTTAAGGTTCGCATCTGCGCTAAATGCGGTGCGGAAATATAATGAGGAGGAAGCAAAACAATGTCAAGATTTTCTGAAAAATATAAAGCAGAAGTTGCTCCCGCACTCATGCAGAAATTCAACTATTCTTCGGTAATGCAGATTCCGAAGTTCAACAAAATAGTTATCAATGTCGGTTGCGGCGATGCTAAGGATAACTCCAAGGTTATCGACAACGTTATCGATGAAATCACTCTTATCGCAGGACAGCGTGCGGTTCCCACCTTCGCTCACAAGTCGGTTGCTAACTTCAAGCTTCGTGAAGGCATGAAGATTGGTGTTAAGGTAACACTTCGTGGCGAGAAGATGTATGAGTTTATGGATAAGCTCTTCAGCTTCGCACTCCCCCGCGTTCGTGACTTCAAGGGTATCAATCCTAACGGCTTTGACGGTAGAGGTAACTATGCTCTCGGTCTTAAGGAACAGCTTATATTCCCCGAAATCGAGTACGATAAGGTTGATAAGATCCGTGGTATGGACATCGTGTTCGTAACCACAGCTAACACCGATGAAGAAGCAAAAGAGCTGCTCAAGCTTATGGGCGCTCCTTTCGCAGAGTGATTGAGGAGGAAAGAAAATGGCTAAGAAGTCAATGATACTCAAGCAGCAGAAAGAACCTAAGTTCTCCACCCGTGCGTACAACAGATGCAAAATCTGCGGTAGACCTCATGCCTACCTCCGTAAGTACGGTATCTGCCGCATCTGCTTCCGTGAGCTTGCTTATAAGGGCGAGATTCCGGGCGTAAGAAAGGCATCCTGGTAATTTAATTTCCAAAAGAATTAAATTCTCTTAAAACTACCGGCAGGAAAACTTAAAAAATCCGCTGATAATTAAGTGGCAGATTGAGTTTTAACCGCCGATATGCCGCCGCAAAGTATGCGGCAGCAAGAACAAGAAATGCTTGCATATAGGAGGATAAAATAATGCAAATTTCAGACGTAATTGCAGACATGCTTACAAGAATAAGAAACGCAAACGACGCTAAGCATGAAACTGTTGATATTCCCGCATCTAACCTCAAGAAGTCTATCGCTCAGATTCTTCTTGAAGAGGGATATATTAAGAACTATCAGATAGTAGAAGACGGTAAGCAGGGCATAATCAGAGTTGCTCTTAAGTATGCTGCAGGCAAGCAGAAGGTTATTCACGGCCTTCGCAGAGTGTCGAAGCCCGGTCTTCGTATCTATTCCAACTGTGAGGATATGCCCAAGGTAATGAACGGTCTCGGTATCGCTATCGTTTCTACCTCTAAGGGTGTTATGACCGACAAGAAGGCAAGACTTGCTAACGTTGGCGGCGAAATCCTCGCTTTTGTATGGTAAGGAGGTAGAGAGTACTATGTCAAGAATAGGAAGAGAGCCTATCGCGATTCCCGCAGGCGCAACAGTTACTATTGCTGACGGTAACGTGGTTACTGTCAAGGGTCCTCTCGGCGAGCTTACACAGGCATTCGCTAAAGAGCTTACCATAGCACAGGCTGACGGAAAGATTACAGTTTCCCGTCCCAATGATGAAAAAGAAAACAGAGCGCTTCACGGTCTTACAAGAACACTCATCAACAACATGGTTGTAGGTGTTACCAAAGGCTTTGAGAAGAAGCTCGAAATCGTAGGTGTCGGTTACAGAGCAGAGAAGCAGAGCGGCAAAATCGTTCTCGGTCTCGGTTACTCCCACCCCGTTATCTTCGAAGAGAAAGACGGCGTTAAGTTCGATGTTCCGGATAGCACAACTATCATCGTAAAGGGCATCGACAAGCAGGCAGTAGGTCAGGTAGCAGCTGTTATCAGATCCAAGAGACCTCCTGAACCTTATCTTGGTAAGGGCGTTAAGTATACCGGTGAAAGAATTCGCCGCAAGGCCGGAAAAACCGGTAAATAATGAAAGGAGAGTTGAAAAATGGTTAAGAGAACAGACAGTAATCTTCAGCGTCTTAAAAGACATAAGAGAGTACGTAGCAAGATCTCCGGAACTTCCGAAAGACCCCGTCTTGCCGTTTATCGCTCAAATGCGAACATCTCGGCTCAGATTATCGATGATGTTAACGGCGTAACTCTCGTTAGCGCAAGCTCTTACGAGAAGGGCTTCGAGGGCGTAGGCTCTAACAAAGAGGCAGCTCGCAAGGTTGGCGCAGCTCTTGCAGAAAGAGCTCTCGCAAAAGGCATTTCCGCAGTAGTATTTGACCGCGGTGGCTACATTTATCACGGACGTGTATCAGAATTAGCAGAAGGCGCAAGAGAAGGCGGCCTCAAGTTCTAATCGCTGGTTTATACACTGTTTCAAAAGAAACATTCTAAAGGAGAAAAAACATGGCAAAACTTATTGATGCAAGTAAGCTCGATCTTCAAGAGCAGCTTGTTGTATTAAACCGTGTTTCCAAGACCGTAAAGGGCGGACGTATCGCTCGTTTTGCAGCTATCATGGTAGTAGGCGACGGAAATGGACATGTAGGCTACGGCCTCGGTAAAGCAGCTGAAGTTCCGGATGCAATCCGCAAGGGAATTGAAGATGCAAAGAAGAATCTTATAAAAGTATCCCTCAAGGGTTCAACAATCCCTCATGAGGTTATCGGTGAATACGGTGCAGGCAGAGTGCTTCTTAAGCCCGCTGCTCCCGGTACCGGTATTATAGCAGGCGGCACAGTTCGTACAATCCTTGCTCTTGCAGGTATAAAGAACATTCGTGCTAAATGCCTTCGTTCTAACAACCCTACTAACGTTGTTAAGGCAACGTTTGCAGGACTTCGTGAGCTTAGAACAGCTGAAGAGATTGCAAATCTTCGCGGTATCAGCGAAGAAGATGTAAAGGCATAAGGGGGGTAGCAACGATGGAAAACGTTAAAGTTACTCTCGTAAAGAGCCTTATCGCTTGCAAGAAGAATCAGATTGCAACCGCTAAATCTCTCGGCCTTACAAAGCCCGGCGCATCCGTAGTTCTCAAGAACGATGCGGTGCTTGCAGGCAAAATCAAAGTTATTTCACATCTTGTAAAGATTGAAACCGTTTAATCGGAATTGAAAGGAGGATAAAATATGAAGCTCCATGAACTTTCACCCCAGGAAGGTTCTGTAAAGACCAACTTCCGCAAGGGTAGTGGACCAGGTTCCGGCAACGGAAAAACAGCAGGTAAGGGTCATAAGGGACAGAACGCTCGCTCCGGCGGCGGTGTTAGACCCGGCTTCGAGGGCGGACAGCTTCCGCTTTACAGAAAGCTTCCCAAGAGAGGATTTAAGAATTTCCTCTTCAGCAAAAAGTATACTGTAATTAACGTACAGGCTCTTAATAAGTTTGACGACGGCGAGGTGGTTGATATCGCAGCTCTTCTTCAGAAGGGTGTTATCAACAATGTTAACGACGGTGTTAAGGTGCTCGGCGAGGGCGAACTCACCAAGAAACTCACTGTTAAAGCCGCAGTCTTCTCCGCAACTGCTAAAGAGAAGATTGAAGCAGTAGGTGGAAAGACTGAGGTGGTATAAATGCTTCAGACACTTAAGAACGCATGGAACACAAAGGATATAAGAACGAAGATAATCTTCACACTCTTTATACTCCTTTTATACCGAGTAGGTACAGTAATTCCCGTTCCTTTTGTAGAGGCTAATAACTTCGCTGAAAACTTCAGTGGTACTATTCTCGACTATATGAACACCCTTTCGGGCGGTTCACTCGGAACGGCTACACTTTTTGCGCTCGGCGTATCACCTTATATCAACGCTTCAATTATAATTCAGCTTTTGGCTGTCGTTTTCCCCAAGCTCGGTGAGCTTGCTAAAAACGATAAGAAAAAGATGAATTTCATCACAAGAATTACGACTGTAATTCTTGCTATAGTAACCGCAATAGGTTATTATTTCTTGCTCAAAAACAATGATATGCTTACCAATGCGGCAACACCCGGCGAGAACGGGGCTGCTTGGCTCTTCGGAATCGCTATAGTAGTTTGTTATGTTGCAGGTGCTACACTTATTATGTGGCTTGCTGAAAGAATTAACGAAAAGGGTATCGGAAACGGTATTTCGCTCATCCTGTTTGCAAATATCATTTCTTCCGCTCCCTCCTTCGCATATCAGCTCGGCAGCCTCGTAGTTTCCACCTATCAGTACGCTACTGTTGATTACGTTAAGCACTGGTGGGTATACGCACTTGTTTCCACACTCTTTGCAATAATACTTGTTGCAATAATCTTCGCATTCACCGTGTTTGTTATTTGGATAACAGGCTCGGAGAGAAGAATACCCGTTCAGTATGCAAAGAAGGTTGTAGGACGTAAGATGTACGGCGGTCAAAGCTCTCATCTTCCGATCAAGCTCAATATGACAGGAGTTATGCCGGTTATTTTTGCAAGCTCGATTGTATCTCTTGTTCCTACAATACTTGCTATATGCGGTGTTACGGATAGTACAAAAGGCTTCTGGGGCGGAGTTTCAAGACTTCTTGCTTCGGACGGCATAGTATATCCCGTATCGCTTCTCGTTCTCATAGTTGCATTCTCGTATTTCTATACGCAGATTACGTTCGACCCGATTGACGTAGCGAACAACCTGAAAAGACAGGGCGGCGCTATCCCGGGTATCAGACAGGGTAGACCTACTTCTGATTATATAAGAAAGATACTCAACAAGATTACTCTTGCGGGTGCTATTTTCCTTGCTATAATCGCAGTTATTCCTGTTATAGCAGGTCCTCATCTGATAAGCCACATTATCGAATGGCTTCTTCGTGGCGGTGTAGATTTCACTTATGCGGCAACCCTTGGTACTTGGTACGAATCTTATCTTACAAGCTCCATCAGCGCGTCGGTTTCTTCGCTTACCAGCGTATTCACCTTCGGCGGTACTACACTTCTTATTGTAGTCGGTGTTGCTATTGAAACATACAGAGAGCTTGAAGCACAGCTTACAATGCGTAACTATAAAGGATTCCTTAATTAATCCGCATTGAGGTAATACAAATGAAAATAATTTTTCTTGGTGCTCCCGGTGCCGGAAAGGGAACGCAAGCGGATATCGTATCGGCTCGATTTGGTATACCTACCATCTCGACCGGAGCGATTATTCGCGAGGCTCTCAAAAACGGTACTGAAATGGGACTTAAAGCCAAAAAATTTATTGAGGCAGGCGCACTTGTTCCTGATGACGTTGTTATCGGAATCATAAAAGAGCGTCTTGCAAAAGCTGATTGCGAAAACGGATTTATTCTTGACGGATTTCCTCGCACGGTGCCACAGGCTGAGGCGCTCGATGAAATGGGCATCTCACTTGACTGTGTATTATCACTTGAGGTGGCGGACTCCGCCATCGTTGAGAGAATGTCCGGCAGACGAGTTTGTAGCAGTTGCGGCGCATCTTATCATATCCAGTATAATCCGTCAGTTGATGGTGAAACTTGTGATAAATGTAAAACAAAGCTTACAATTCGTGCCGATGACGCACCGGAGGTTGTTCTTTCCCGCCTCGAGGTTTATCACACAACAACCGAACCTCTTAAGGATTACTACAAGAAAAAAGGTAATCTTCGTTTAGTTGAGGGTGCTGAAAAAGTAGAGGAAACGACAGAGCGTACACTTCTGGCTCTTGGTGTTGTCTGATGATAATTATCAAGAACTCGGAGCAGATAGCTCTTATGAAGCGTGCGGGGCAAATTACAGCAGAAGCGCTTCTGGTTGCGCGCGATGCTATTCGCCCCGGCATATCAACCAAGGCGGTTGATACAAAAATACGTCATTTTATCGAGAAATGCGGAGCAACTCCGTCATTTCTCGGATATGGCGGCTTCCCCGGAAGCGCTTGTATATCACTTAATGATGAGGTCATACACGGAATACCCTCTGATAGAAGAATCATTCGTGAGGGTGATATTGTAAAGGTCGATGTCGGAGCTCGCTACCGCGGCTATAATGGCGACAGCGCAAGAACTTATGCTGTCGGCAAGGTAAGCGATGAGGCTTTGAGGCTTATCTCGGTCACTGAGAAAAGCTTCTATGAGGCGATGAAGGTTGCAAAACAAGGTTATCGCGTCGGAGATATCGGTGAAGCAGTTGAGAATTTCGTCATTTCAAATGGCTTCTCAATCGTAAAGGATTACGTAGGTCATGGCATAGGCAAGGATCTGCATGAGGATCCCGAAGTTCCTAACTACAAAAAGGTAAGGGGCAGGGAGCTGAAAGCGGGTATGACGCTTGCTGTTGAGCCTATGGTTAATGCAGGCACTGAAGGTGTGCAGGTTTTACGGGATAGATGGACAGTTGTCACATCTGACGGAAGATTGTCGGCTCATTACGAGAACAGCATCGCTGTGACACTCGGCGACCCGATAATTCTTACCGAAACACAGGAATAGTAGAGGAGAGAAACGTTTTGCCAAAAAGCGATTTGATTGAATTTGAAGATTGCGTCGTTGTGGAAGCGCTTCCCAACACGGTCTTTAAGGTAAAGCTTCCGAACGGTCACGTAGTGACTGCAACAATATCCGGAAAGCTTCGTATGAATTATATCAAAATTCTCGTTGGTGACACTGTTACCGTTGAGGTATCGCCCTATGATATTTCAAAGGGAAGAATCACCTGGAGAAAGAAGTAATAATTTCTGAAAGGAAAGGTATTAAAAATGAAAGTTAAGCCTTCCGTCAAAAGAATTTGTGAGAAATGCAAGATCATTAAAAGACACGGTAAGATAATGGTCATCTGCGAAAACCCCAAGCACAAGCAGCGTCAGGGTTAATTCGTAAGGCACAACGCAGATTCAGACGACATTAAATTAAAAAAGGAGTATATATCGAAATGGCTCGTATAGCTGGTGTTGATATTCCAAACAACAAGCGTGTAGAAATCGCGCTCACATACATTTACGGTATCGGACTTAAGTCCTCGCAGGATATCCTTGCAAAGACCGGTATAAACCCCGATACACGTGCAAAGGATCTCACCGAGAGTGAGGTTGCAGCACTTCGTGATGAGATAGAAGCTAACTACAACGTTGAAGGTGACCTTCGCCGTGAGGTAGCTCTTAACATCAAGAACATGGTAGAAATTAACTGCTACCGTGGCATCAGACACAGAAAAGGCTTGCCTGTTAGAGGTCAGCGCACCAAAACAAACGCAAGAACCAGAAAAGGTCCCGCAAAGACCATAGCTAATAAGAAGAAGTAAGGAGAGATATGAGATGGCAGCAGTAAAAAAGGTTGTTAAAAAGCGCCGTGAGCGCAAGAAGGTCGAAAAGGGCGTAGCTCATATCCGTTCTACTTTCAATAACACCATAGTTACTATTACCGATATGAACGGTAATGCAGTTGCATGGGGAACATCCGGTGAAATGGGATTCAAGGGTTCCAAGAAATCCACTCCCTACGCAGCTCAAACCGCAGCAGAGCATGCAGCAAAGCTCGCTGTTGATCAGGGTATGAAGACTGTTGAGGTTCTCGTAAGAGGTCCCGGAGCAGGACGTGAGTCGGCTATCCGTGCTCTTGCAACCGCAGGTCTTGAGATTACCATGATTAAGGACGTTACACCGATACCTCACAACGGTTGTCGTCCTCCTAAACGCAGAAGAGTTTAATCAAGGAGGTATAAGGTAAAATGGCAAGATATACAGGTCCTAATTGTAAAATGTGCCGCCGTGAGGGATGCAAGCTTTACCTCAAGGGTGAGCGTTGCACAAACGGTAAGTGCGCATTTGACCATAGAAGCACAGCCCCCGGTCAGCACGGTGCGGCACGCAAAAAGGTCGGAGAATACGGCAGACAGCTTCGTGAGAAGCAGAAGGCAAGACGTTACTACGGTGTTCTCGAGGGTCAGTTCAAGCACTATTATGAGATGGCAGAAAAGATGGAAGGTATTACAGGTGCAAACCTCCTTACATTGCTTGAGCGCCGTCTTGACAACGTAGTGTTCAGAATGGGTATGGCTCAGTCGAGAAAGGAAGCACGTCAGCTTGTTCTTCACGCTCACTTCACTCTTAACGGTAAGAAGGTAAACATTCCCTCTATCCTTATTAAGGCTGGTGACGTTATCGCCGTTAAGGAAACAAGCAAGGAGAGCGTAAAGATTAAGGCTCTTGCTGAAAATATGGCAACAGCAGTAGCTCCCAAGTGGCTTGAAAACGATGCAGCAAATCTTGCGACTAAAGTTGTAGCTCTTCCCGCAAGAGAAGATATCGACTTTGAGTTCGAAGAGCAGCTTATCGTCGAGCTCTATTCTAAGTAATCCCTCCGATACTGTGTGCAAGAATAGCGGTAGCGATAGCACCGATATTCTTCGCAGGTATCAGTTTATTGTGTTTCTCCCTATGTGGAGGTATCTTCGTTTTGTACGGAGAGTTTCATGCAAAAAGAAAAACAGGAGGTATTTAGTAAAATGATGAATGCAATAGAGAAGTTCAATATCAATGTGACCGAGATTTCGGAGGATGGTGGCGAGGCTACTTTCGTTGTTGAGCCGCTTATAAGAGGGTACGGTATAACACTCGGTAACTCTCTTCGCCGTGTTCTTCTTTCCACTCTTCCCGGATATGCGGCAACGAGTATTAAGATAGACGGTGTTCTTCACGAGATATCCGCTTGTAACGGTGTCAAGGAAGATGTTCCGGAAATCGTTCTTAACGTAAAGGGCATTGTAGCTAAACTTGATTGTGACGAACCTAAAACCGCTATTATAGACGTAACAGGTCCGGCAACAGTAACAGCTCAGGATATCAGCCCTGATTCAGAGCTTCACATTCTTAACCCCGAGCATCACATTTGCAC
>JAZOWX010000071.1:0-4022 GCA_045659405.1 Eubacteriales bacterium
TTATCTTGAAAAAGAGCGAGAAAAGCTCACAAAGCAACTCGATAGCTTAACCGCAGAGATCGCGAAGGCACTTTCGGGCAACAGTAAGTTTGACGTAGATACGCTTTCGGTAGCAATAACGAACACGAAAGAAAATCTGCGCGAAATCGATGAAGAGCTTGCCGAGTGCATACGCAAGATAGAGAAGCAATCAGAGCTAATGGAAGGCATCGACGGCAAATATAATCTGTTTCGCTCATGGGCAGACCTTTACGACAAGGCAACGCTTGAAATACGGAAGATGATAGCTTGTCAGCTGATAACGAGAGTAGAGATAAAGCGAGGCTACGAGCTTTCGGTATATCTTAACCCCTCATTCGCACAGTTTCTCGGCAAAGAAGCGGTAGAGAACCTTACGGCAAAGAAAAACAAGGCGTGTTAACTTTTTTGTGATATACCTTGCTATATGGCAGAGCGCATGACTGTTAATCATGATGTCACTGGTTCGAGCCCAGTTCGGGGAGCCATAGAGCAGTTCTGAAAAGGACTGCTCTTTTTTATGCTACCCGACTCGAACCGGTGACACCAGCTTAACAGTCATTGTTCGCTACGCGAACGACTGTTAATTTCGCCTTTGGCGAATGTTTCACGATGCCACTGAAAGCATTGCTACACAATGCTTTACTCGCTACGCTCATTTTCGAGCCCAGTTCGGGGAGCCATAGAGCAGTTTCGAAAGAGACTGCTCTTTTTTGCGCTCTTGAAGTGGTAAAAGGCTCGAACTTAAGTGACACCGGCTTAACACTCATTGTTTGCTACGCAAACTGACTGTGAAGGGGCTACCGTGCGGAGAGTATGCGGAGCGCGTTCCGTTTTAGTGCTAATTATTTCGTATTCCCACGGCTTTACGCCCAATACCGCAAGCGGTATGCGCAAAATGTCTATCGCCTCGCTCTGTATTGTTCTGTATTGTTATATAAACGCATTGACAGGAGCTTGCTTTTGTGGTATAATTATCTGTGAAAGATGTATGATTAAGCACAAAAAAGGAGTAAATTTTCAATGGAACAAACTGAAATCTTGATAAAATCAACCATTGACGGAACAATGCAGCCGTCGTTGTTCTACTCTGCCTCAAAAAGCAAACGACCCTTGTTGGTTTCACTTCATACGTGGAGTTACAATCGCTTCAATCGAATAGAAACAATGGTTCCGTTTGCTGAAAAATATGATTTCAACCTGCTTCTTCCTGAATTCAGAGGTAGTAATTTGGATACCAACGAGCATTGCACCCTCGCTTGCGGTTCGTTGCATGCAAAGCAAGACATAAAGGATGCGATTGATTACGTTGTTAGAAACTCGGATATTGATGCTGATAATATATTCATGCTCGGTTGCAGCGGCGGCGGTCATATGGCACTTATGATGTGTGGTTTTTGTCCGGAATATTTTAAGGCTGTCGGGGCATTTGTACCTATTACAGATCTAAATAAGTGGACAGAACAAAATCCAAAATACGGGCATCACGTTTTGGCTTGCTGCAGCGGTTCCGAGGAGGAGATGCGTTTGCGTTCTCCTGTAACGTATGCTGACACTATCGCAAAGGCAAACCTGAAAATTTTTCACGGTAAATATGATCATCTTGTTCCACATACCCACAGCCTTGAGCTTTATGATCTTATTCTTCAAAAGCATCCGAGAGCAAGGGTGTTTCTTGATATTTTTGACGGTGGTCACCAACTTGATTTGAACGCTGCAGCGTATTGGTTCTTATCTCAGTACGAGAACCAAAAAATGACGGAGGTCACAGGCTAACGAAGACAATAAGTTTTCGGGTTGTCATTTTGATCTCTAAACACAAAAAATCAGTACACTATAAACGTGATGGCCTTAACGGATAAATCACGTATTGAGTTCGAGCAAAGCGAGAATATATCGAATTCATATTTCGCGAACATATTTCACGGAAGCGAATATATCGGCAGAAGAAAAATAAGAGCAAGAATAGAAGGGTTTAATAATCCTTTTATCCTTGCTCTTTTTGCTGTCATTACTTTTCAAGACGGCTGATTTTTATTCTTCACCAAAAAGCTCAATAAGCTTGTCATTTATTTTTTCGGGTGAGTACTGTTTAAGTTTAAGCTCTCCAAAGACTACTCCTAAGCCTTTGTAGGAACAGGAGAAAAATATTCTGTCGTTATAAACGAAACAGCTGTAGTGGTGGCCGCATTCAAAGAGTGTAGCTACGACATCGACGGGCACATTTTTGTCATTGTGCGCACCTTTGCACGTGCGTATCTTTGATATATTGGAAAAACGGCGTCCTTCTCCTACTTCTTCAATGGTATTGAATAGATAGAGCTCACCTCGGTATTCAAACATCCAAGGGCGAGCATTTCCGTCCTCTACCTTGTATGGCTCCTTCCACTCTCCTGTTTCCATATCATATCTTGAAAGAAGAAGGTAGGGAGTACCCCAAGGCTGACGTGCTGCAAGATAAAGCTTTTTATCAAATATATAAATAGCAGTTTCAGCTCTTCCTTTAGAATTTTCGGGAATAATTGAAACAAAGTCAACCGTTTCAAAATCCTTTGTCTTTATGATTATGCCATTGCTGACTCCGGGGATTTCAGCGTGAAACGTTGTATAATATTCTCCCTCGTATTCACACCAGCGGTTGCTCGTATTAATCATTTCATTTTTTGGCAACCTGCAATATCCTTCATACTCGCATATATCACTTACAGTGTTGATATTTAACGGTCCAACCTTGTCCTTGTGGCGAATCTTCATTTGGTATTCGCTGACATATTCCTTTTTGTTGGTGTCATATACGGAAGCAAACAAGCCCCATTGATTGTCAACTTCGGATAAAAATCCAACTGTTGTATAGAGCATATCTCCTATAAGGAGCATTGAAGGGCAGTTCATTGAGGACTTCGATTTGTGTCCTGCGAAGCTGTCACCGACACTTCCGAAGCGGTGAAGCTTTACGTCCTTCTTATAATCAAAGTCATCGGAGAGAACTCTGTCAAGAGAGAAAATCGCGTGTGTAAGACCTAGTGTGGGCTGATACTCGTTGTCACCTTTTCCTCCTATATTATGGACAAAGCAAACATAGCAGATTCCATTATGTATCACAAGCTGTGAGTAGTGTCCGACTTCATCGTGAAGACGTTTAAGAGTTGCCTTCGTTGCCTTTGTTGTATGCGCGGAACTCACGTCCTTTGCAAATGAGACGTAATGGTTGTCATTAACAAATTTTTTAAAAAGGCCGTATGTTTCATTCATGATTTATACTCCGTATCTTTATTTTTGGTCGGATGCCGCATAGATTCATATAACATTTTGCACTCAAGGGACAGGGGAATCCTACCTTTGCAAAGCCAAACGCACCTATGACCGATTGCATAAGCTTTGAGGCTTGGCGTTGAAGACAGTATATCACGAATGCACATCAAAGACAATACGGATATCAGACTTGTTTTTATAAAAAATGGACATTGAGTTGAAAAAGTAGACAAAATGTGATATAATAACCTCACACGCTCGCTCTTGTGAGGAGCGAGCTAAGTCAGGCTTCGCCTGACCTTTTGCAGAAACAAAAGGTGTGAGAACATTGGCATAACACAGGTCGTGTTGCGACACGACTTAAAAGACTTCGTCTTTCCACAAGCCGAACGGCTTGTGTTCTGTGATTATGATAAAATAACCTCACACGCTCGCTCTTGTAAGGAGCGAGCTAAGTCAGGCACCGCCTGACCTTTTGTAGAACAAAAGGTGTGAGAACATTGGCATAACACAGGTCGTGTTGCGACACGACTTGAAAGACTTCGTCTTTCCACAAGCCCAACGGCTTGTGTTTCTGTGATTATGATATAATAAATACGTCACATCATCTAAATAATAAAAATAACCTACAAGGGTGTATTATACCCTTTTTTCAGCCATGCTATATTTCGGTAGAAATACGGTATCGCAATAATCGGCTGAAAAGTAGGTTATAGATGGTGTGACAACTATGCGAGAGGTATTCTGCGGTG
>JAZOWX010000072.1:0-32044 GCA_045659405.1 Eubacteriales bacterium
GATTACTCGCACTCTCGGGACTTCGCTTTCTGAAAACAGTTATCAACTGTTTTCAGTTCGCTCACCAGCTGTGCCACGGGTAGATATATTGTTATATTTAATAAAAATAACCGAAATAAAAGACTAAAATGTTTTTTCAAGAGTTTGCCGCTCGTGGGAAAAAACTTTAATTGAAAAGGGAGCAAAAGTGGGTAAAAAGCTATCCTCGCAGGCAATATTCGCAAAGCGAATGCGGAGTCTTGCGAATTCCATTCTATCATTTTTCAGGACTCTTGTCAATACAAAATCGGACAAATCGTTTAATCCGATACGCAAAAAAATCAGCCTTCACGAAAGGGAATGTCACTTTTTGGACATTTTTTAATTTTCTTGTCTTGATTTGGTCTTTACTTTCAAATCTGAATGGAGTATACTATAATATAGATTTTTAAAAGAGAGGGTTTTGTATGTCCAATATAAAAAATACTGTATACTGACCTCTATGTACGGTGTTGGTTATATGTTTTGCTCCGGCGCAATTATGCAAACCTTTTTGTTCAGCATAGGCTTTTCCGAGGAAAACGTTTACCTTTTAAACTCGCTTATGCAAGCGGCGCAGGTTGTGATGATGTGCGCGATGACTTTCATTTTCGGCAAAATTAAGCGTGTAAAGCGTGTTATCAGCTTTTCATATCTTTCGCTTACGATATTGGCAACCGTATTTTTACTTGGTGCTATCAATCCGGATATTATGGGAAAACCCTACGTAATCGCTGTGTTTGTCGGGGCGGGTATTTCTTACGTAGGCGTAGGCTTGTACTCGATTCTCGCTTATTGTTTGCCGTATCATACCATAAATATGGAAGACTACGGAAAGATGACAGGAATCAGCGTAGCGCTTTCCGGCGCATGTTCGTTTGTGGTTTCATTTGTTCATAGCTTTATCGTTTCGAAAATTGATTATGTTTACGCCATGATATGGTTCTTTGCGGTGGCGCTTGCCTGCTTCGTGTTGAGCTTTTTCGTCTGTTCATCTTTAAAAGAGATAGAGAACAAAGCGCAGGTCAAAAATACGACAAAAGAGGATATGATTGCCGTCTTTAAAAACAAGGACACCTACATATTGCTTCTTCCTAACTTTGCAAGAGGCTTGGCTGCGGGTATTATGAGTGTTATTGCGGTAATCGGTATATCACAAGGCGTTTTAAACGAGCAAACCTCCTCTTATGTAAACATTATTATGCAAATCACGATGTTTGTAGCGAATATATTTTACGTTATGGCATATAAAAAGGTTTCGACAACTACGCTTTTGTTTATTTCGGGCATAGGTGTTGCCGTTTTTATTCCGTTCTGTATGAGCGGCGGCAGTACGCTGTTTCTGATAATGTTCTTGTTCGCATATTTCTTCAGAATGATTAGTGATACCGCAATTCCGGTTGTTATAACCGAGATTATACCCCCCTCGCAAATAGGAGCGTATACCTCTATTCGTATGCTTGTGTTCACAGGAGCGCAGGCGGTTGCAACTCTTATTATCACAAGCCTTACCGATTTAATCGGTTATACAGGTCTTATGATATTCGCAGGTGTGATGCAGATTTTCTGCTGTACAACCTACTATGCCGTTGCTATAAGGGAAAAGAGAGGAAAGAAAAGCTTAATTACCTAAAAAAGCAAAGAATTTTAATAAAGTCGGTCAAAAGCAGAAATTTTTGACTTGACAACACATCAAAGTTTTGATAACCTAGTGTTAGGGGCGAATTTCGCACCGATATCACAAAAAACGGAGGACATCAATATGTTCTTTAAGCTTCGTCTGTATGAAAAGAGCGGCAAGAGCTTCGGTATTTCAAATGACTGTGTAATAAATAACGAGGGCGGTTATTTTTCGGATTACATATCGTCCGTTTAAAAGCAAAAAACAAATCCCGCAGTTAAAGATGCGCTGTGTACACAGATAACCTTTAAGCTCGGCTTCCCCAAAAGCTTGAAGGATAAAATCAAGGCTAAAACCGAATTTTCCGAAAGTGATGAAGCATACGCTATCTCGGTAGGTGAGAAAACCGTAGTGTACGCAAAGCGTGAGGGCGGATTTATTTTCGCTGTTGCAACGCTTATGCAGCTTGCAGAGTCGGACGAGCTTGTTGGCGGCCTTATCTATGACTACCCTTATTCGGGTACAAGAGGCTACCGTGCCTTTCTTCCCCCACGTGCGGAATTTGGAGTGTTCCGTGAGGTTGTAGATTTCCTCGCTTACTACAAATTCAATAAAATAATACTCGAAATCGGCGGTGCTATGGAATACAAGCGCCACCCGAAAATCAACGAGCGTTGGGTAGAGTTCTGCAAGGAAGTAAAGGTGTATTCGGGAAGAACTCACGAAATACAGCATAAGACCTACCCCTGGCCCAAGAACTCCATACATTGCGATAACGGCGGTGGAGATATCCTCACGCAGGACGAATGCAGAGAGCTTGCTGCATACTGCCGCTCCAGAGGACTCGAGGTAATTCCCGAGTGTCCGACCTACAGCCACTGCGACTATATAGTTCAGGCATATCCGCAGATCAGGGAAATGGAGGGGGATAAGCACCCCGACACCTACTGTCCTCACCACCCGGATACCTATAAAATAGTATTCGATATTCTCGAAGAGGTTATAGACGTATTTCAGCCCAAAATGGTGAATATAGGTCACGATGAGATGTATACGATAGGTAAATGTCCCAAGTGCAAGGGCACACCTGCTCCCGTGCTTTATACCAACGACATAAAGAAGATAAAGGCGTTCCTTGATGAGCGTGGCGTTAAGACTCTGATGTGGGGAGAGAAGCTTCTCAATGCGTACAGAGACGGTGAGCGCTTCGGTGGCGCAGGACACGGAGAGGGATATCAGCACGTCCCGGCGCTTCACCCCTGCCGTAAGCTGCTTCCTAAAGATATAACTATGCTTCATTGGTATTATACCTTTAATGAAAAATATGATAACGTATATCACGAGGGCGGCTTTAAAGCTGTTTTCGGCAACTTCGGTGTTCTGCAGTTGAAAAATTGGTCAAAGCGCACACTGCAGGGTATTGGCGGCGGCTTTACCTCAAACTGGGGCTCGTATCTTGAGGAGTATATGCAGAGAAACTGTCAGTATTTAAATCTCGTTTCCTCGGCTTATGCTTATTGGTCCGACCCGATTGAGTATGACTCCTACGGCAAGGTACATCACCTGTTTGCCGCAATGAGTGAGCTTTTCAAGCTGAAATGTCAGAAGACCAAAAATCCGCTCTTCATAACCCATACCACCGACTGCTTCATCAAATATGAGTGCTTCTATGACGGTGTGTTTATAGTAGATGAAAAATTCTTGCTCGGCAAATATGAGATTAAATATGCTAATGGCGCTGTTGCATATCTTCCGGTTAAATACGGCACGAATATATCAAGCTGTAATTTTGAGGAGTATATGAACTCAATGAATTTAAGAGAGGCGGCTTATACAACGCTTCCCGAAAGGTACGGCTCGGGCTTTGCCTACCGCGCGGTATATGAAAATCCCAATCCTGACGGAAAAATAGTGTCGATATCCTATATTCCCGAGGCGGGTAAAGAGGACGTGAGCGTTGAGCTTGTCAGCTTTAGTGTGGCACGTAAAAGCGAAGCTGTTGACGTTGAATATGACAGCTTTGAAAACACGGCCTTTGCCATAGACGGCGGGCGCACTCTTGAAAACACTAAAAAAAGTAAATAAATGTTGTAAAATTATGCAAAAAATGCATTTTTACATCAAAAAGCGAGGATGCTTTTGTTTGAATCATCCTCGCTTTGTATTTATTTTTTAAGCTCAAAAGCGGCAAAGCCAAACGGCGGTATCTCGCCCGAGAGCTTCACGGTATTGCCGAGCAGCTCACCACGGCAGTTTACAAATTTTATATCCGAAAAACTATCGCCAAGCTCAATTTCGCAATCGTAAATTCCGTCAGCAAACACGTTGAAAAGACCGACTGCTATCGAGCCGTCATCATCCGAGCGACAGGTTGTGATATAGAGGAACGGGTGCTTGGTTGACTTGGCAAGAAGCGGCTTACCGTCTATCCATTCAATGGCCTCGATGAGCTGCTTTTGGCGGTTGTAATCCACAATATAATCAGGGCAAATCAGATGCGGAGACGTGCGGTATGAGTCGTAGCCAAGCACGAAGAACTTCACGCCGTCAGCGTTTTCATAGCGATAGGTTGCGGGTGAATTGTCGGGCAGAAATACGCTGGTAATTTCGGCTTTGCTGTCACATTCCATTTTGCAGGTCGTAACCTTTTCAAAGGTTATTGTTTCGCCGTTTGGATATGCTTCAAGAGTATAGGGCTTATACTCGCTTCCACGGTATCCTGCGTCAAATCCACGCTCCGTGAGGATTTTTGCACCTATGCAGTCGGTGATAACACCACGCTTCATAAGCTCCGACGGCAGGTGACGTGCGTTTTCACCGAATGCGGCAACTGCTCCCTCACCGCCATAGTAGGCGGTAGATATTCCGTTATGCGATAACGGATACTGTGCTCTTGAGAAGAAAGAATAGAGAATATCACGTGAATATCCGGGATACAGCTCACCGAAATCGCTCTCCTTTAGCTTGTGCATAGGCTCAAACACACGCACACCGACAGCACGCTTTCCACAGAAGATAGAGGCAAGCTCCTCTCTGTTTTTCTCATTTCTCATATGACGCTCGTTATATCCGTCCTCAAATCCGAGCGGGTGGCGGTAATCGTACAAATATTTGAGCATTTCGTTAAGCTCACCGTTTGCAAGGAGGGCAAGGTCGAATATTTCAAGATGATTTGCAGGTATTGTGTAACGTGGGCGTGGGTATGTGTCGCCCTCACCGATACATTCTATATTGTTTTCTTTGCACCAGATGCTCTGAATTCTGTTATATTCGATAGTGGATATGATATCTCCCCACGAATTATTCCAGTAGGGGCTGATAATCTGCCAGTATGGAGCGCCGTTTGCACGTAAGAAAGGCTCGGTATTTCCGGCAAATGCACGGGCAAGCTCAATGGCATCAGCGCCGTCTGTATCCCACACGTCAAAGCACATACTAATGCCCATTCGCATCTCGGGATGGATTTCGTCAACAGCGGAGCGAAGCATCCTTGCAAAGCCTATGAGAGTATCGTTCATTGAAGCAACATAAGCGTCACGGTAGCGGTTAGGTCCGCCCGAATATATTTTTTCAACAAGCTCCTCCCGTGTGAGCTTCTCACCAAGACGCTCGCATATATCCGCCATATGGTTGGGGCAGAAGCAGCCGAGCGCATAAGAGCGCTGTCCCATACGGAAGTCATCGTCAAGCATAAGAATAGAAGGCTTTATAGCCGCAATTTTCTTAACTAATGCCGCAAAATCGCGTAGCATTGCCTTATCAGATGGGCAGTAGCAGTCGCCCGGTGTTGAGCCGTCCTCACCGACAAAGCCCTGATATGTTCCTGCCTCATCGTACATAGTGATATCAGCAAGTCCGTGACCGAAGCTGTTTATCCAGATGCCTGCCTCGATTCCCGCCGCACGCAGGGCAGATTTTGGCACATTTTTCAATTTTTTCGTTTTGCATACTCTCAGAGGAGTAAAATTCACCAAGACCGCATAAAAACACACGGTCTATCTTACTTTTTACCAGTATTTCAATCCATTCGGAGAGGTTTTCATCTGTTACGTGATCAATAAGAAGAGGAACACTTTGCTTTCTCATAAATTTCTCCTTGAATTTTGTAAAATACTTAATATCCTATCGACACTCCGAACAAAAGCACAAGTGCGGAGAGTGTAAAGAGTATAATTTGAAGCTTCCAGGTCCACTTAACCCACTTGCCGTAGGAAACACCCGCAATCGAAAGAGCGACGAGCAAAACCGGGTTTGTCGGCAGAATAACGTCGGTAAATCCGTCGGACATACAGTAAGCAAGAATAACAATCGTCGGAGAAAGTCCGAGCGCTGTTGCAATCGGCATAACTATCGGCATAACGAGTATGATTTTTGCCGAAGCCGAGCCTATAAATATCTGCAAGAAAAGTATAAGAAAATAAATAAGAATTACGGCTAGGAATTTGCTCTTACCCGAAAGAATATTGATTACGAAATTCATAATCGTATCAATGATTCCGCTCTCTGTCATAATCAGCTTTACAGAAGATGCAAGAGCTATCATAACGACAGCGGGGAGCATAGATAGAGCGCCGTCTAAAAGATGCTTGAAAACGTCGCTCCTTTTTTCTGTGAGCTTCAGCGCTACCACGGTTGCTGTGATAAGGAAGCTTGCCGAGAGAATCGGTATGGCATAGTCGGATATGGCTCTTACCGAGGCAATGAGCAGGAGTATTACGCCCTGTATCGCAAAGAATACCGAGTAAAGACGGAAGATTTTTTCATCTCCCACCTTATGTATAGAGGCAACGTCCTCTATGGTTTCTCGTTTAATCTCATCTGCTTCATAGCTTAACGAAAGCTTCGGGTTTTTCCTGATTTTCTTTAAGTGCAAAAGCAAAAACGCACACAGAACAGAATAAACAATAACGAAAAATACAACTCTGAGCCAAACGCCCTCGGTTATGCTCACGCCGCTAACCTCTGCGGCAAGGCCTATCGAAAACGGATTTGTGATAGCGGCAGAAAAACCGAAGCAGGCGGCGAGAAGACACGCTCCAAGACCTGTCATTGTGTCAAGACCCATAGAGAGCATAAACATAATTATGATAGGCAGCAAGGTGACAAGCTCCTCAAACATTCCGAAAAAGCTTCCGAAAAGCATAAAAATGAGGATAGTGAGGCAGACCACGGGACCGCCCCTGTCGTGAAGCTTGTGCATCAGTCTGCCAATAAAAACTCTGATGCCGCCCGTCTTTTCAAGCAGGTTGAAAACTCCGCTCATAATAAGCAAAAATACGCTTATCATTATAACGGTCAGGGCATCCTCCGAGGCAAAAACACGCAACGGTGCTGTTATCACGCGCCAGGGCGCAATTCCCGAAACCTCACCTGCCTCGTACGTGCCTGTTATTATAGCGCCGTTTTCATCACGCAAAAACGAGCCGCCGGGGATTATGTAAGAGAGCGCCCCCGAAATGAGAATAATCACGGAAAGAATTATAACTACCGTGATAAACGAGCGTGCGCTGATGCTCGAAAAGGATTTTTCTTTTTTATTAAGCTTATCCGATTTGCTATTGCTCATAGTGTTTTCCTTGAAAAGATAATCTGTATTTGTATTTTTATACATTTTATCATCAAATTAAAATAATGTCAATAATAATATACAAGAAGCAGTTGTTTTACGTTGAAATCGGGAAATATCCGAAAATAATATGATTTAGGCATAACCAAACCAAAAAAACGAGCGGAGATACTGCGCTAACAGAGTCTCCGCTTTAGTTCCTATAATAAATTATGTCTGAAAGAATAAACGCTTTTCTCTTTACTCAAAATCACGGAGTGCCTTGATTGATAACTGCGTCAATCCGTACTTTCAGTATATTCCCAAGTGGAAATATTAAAGATTTTTGTGGTGCTCGTTGCTGTGCATTTTACCGTAATGCTATCGCCTGCATTTATAAGTATGAGCGACTCGTCGGATGAAAGATAGCCCTTGTATACACATCCGTTATTCGCCTTGATATATACCGCATCACCCGAATATACAATCTCGGTTACGGTTATATCTGCGCTTTCGTGTGTGCCCGAGGTGACACCGCTTTGGTTGAGAAGCTTTTTGTACTCGCTCATAGCTGCGGCCTGCGACGTGCCTGTTGCTACTATTCCGTAGTTTTCCACGTTAACAAGAGCGTAAAGCTTAACAATTCCCGTTGCGTCCTTAAGTACCATTATGTAGGTTGCCTCGCCCGAAACGTTTACAAGAGAGGGGAATGAGGCAACGTACCCCTTTTCCTGAACCTCACCCTGTGCGGCATTCATTGCCGAATGCTCCTCTGCGCCGATAACGGAGTAGAATTTATATTCTCCGGTTCTTGCGTTTGAGAGGATGAAGCCGATATTGGACATATCATCGCCCGTGACCGACGTAACGCCGGTAAAGTACCAAACGTCATCATCGAGTGCGATATAACCGAAATCGTCGGTTGTCTGCTTACAGCCCTTATTACCTATAATGCTATTGATAAATCCGCCCGAGAGCGTACCGTACCAGTTGTATTTTTCGCACACAAGCTCGCCTGTGTATACTATGTCTATCCACTGCGGTACTTCGCCTATTCTGTAAAGCTCGGATTCACCGTTTGTCGGGTTAAATACTATAACCTCGTTTATATCCATAGCGCCGAAAAGCGAAACTCTTGCCGTAGCGCAGGAAACTATGTAATAAGGGTTTCCGCTCTCGTCTATCTCAAAGCTTATGGAATTGAATATTTTGGTGGGATAATCAAATCGAAGCTTACGTTCAAGATCCTTGGCAAAGTATGCGCTCTCGGCATACAGCATAGGATTGGCAAATTCAAGATATGTGGCATCGGGGTTAACGGGGTCTACTATAACAGCGCCGGGAATACCGGTTTTATTATTGAGAAGCCACTTGAAAAATCCGTCGTATTCAAGGTTGGAAACCTTTTTGGGAAGCCCTCTGTAATTTATCTGTGTGTAATAACCCGAGAGGGTATACTGCGAAACGTTATTCGAAAGCTCACCAAGCTCACGGTTTCCGAGCATCTGTGCCGATTCGGTGTCCATAAGCGCAATATAGGTAAAGTCGTCGGTGGTTTCGGGCATATCATCCTCAAATACCACGCTGTCATTGACGTCGATTACCGAGGCATAGCTTTTTGCAAAGAAAAGCGTAGAGGAGAAAATACCGCCCAAAATGGCAATAACTACGGGCAAGGCAATGATTATAAGCGGTATTTTATTGAGCTTTTTAATAAGCTTTATACCGCCGATTGACTTTTTCTCAAACTTTCCGTCACCGTTCGTTATGAAAACGAATGCTCCCTTATCAAGGCTTATACCGAGATAGGGTACGGAAAAGGCAAATATCACAAATGTAAGATAACCCCAGAATCCTACCGAGTGCGGATTGATAGGGGGCAGGAAAATGTAATAAACGATAAAACATACTGCGGCGGCAATAAGTGCCGAGATGATAATCTTTTTCCAGTTCAGGTTTTTAAAATCAAAATTAAGCTTTTTCATTTTTCGTCCTTTCCGGGGGTTGTGCAAACTCAACGTCCACTGAAATAATTATATATTTCAAATATGAAAAAATCAAGACCTCGTTGACAAAAATTACTGTGTGTGATAAAATTAAGTGGTAATGTACGGATAAGTAATATAAGAACGAGAGGTAAGCACCGTGAAATCTATTCGTGATATATACAAAATAGGAAAAGGGCCGTCAAGCTCACACACTATGGGACCTGCAAAGGCTATGGAAATATTTCTTGGCGAGCATCCGAATTCCGAGGGCTTTGAGGTCGTTTTGTACGGCTCTCTTGCGGATACGGGTATGGGACACGGTACTGACCACGCAATAAAGCTCGTATGCGGGGATAAGCCTGTGAACATTATTTTCAATACCGAAGAGCGAAATCTTCCGCACGAAAATACAATGGATATATTCGAGTGCTCGGGCGGTGTGCGTACGTCTCTGCCGATGCGTGTTATGTCTGTCGGCGGCGGTGATATCAGGATAATAGGCAGAGAGGAGCTTGAAGCTCCGTCTGTATACCCCGAGCGCAGTTTTTCCGAGATTGCCGATTTCTGCAAAAGAGAGGGCATAAGACTTTCCGACTTTGTGGCAAAAAGAGAGGGAGAGGACATATATATTTTCCTTGAGGGTGTGTGGGACGTTATGAAGAATTCCATACACGATGGGCTTACTACATCAGGTGTGCTTCCGGGTGGACTTGAGGTTGAGCGCAAGGCTCAATATCTTTACAATCAGCGTCATATTGACGAAAGCCCCGTCACCCGAGAAAACCGTATAGTATGCTCGTATGCGTATGCCGTGAGTGAGCAGAATGCGGACAACGGTACCATAGTTACCGCTCCTACCTGCGGTGCGTGCGCTGTTTTGCCATCTGTGCTGAAATATATGCAGGAAAAGCACGGCTTTTCAGATAAAGACATACTTCGTGCGCTCGCAGTAGCAGGACTTATCGGAACACTTACCAAAACGAACGCCTCAATAAGCGGTGCGGAGTGCGGCTGTCAGGCGGAGATAGGAACGGCTTGTTCTATGGCATCTGCCGCACTTGCAGAGCTTTTCGAAATGGGAATTGACCAGATAGAATATGCCGCAGAGATTGCCTTTGAGCATCACCTCGGACTCACCTGCGACCCGATATGCGGTCTTGTGCAGATTCCCTGCATAGAGAGAAATGCGGTTGCCGCAATGAGAGCGATAAATGCTGTAAGCCTTGCCAATTTCCTATCAGGCTCAAGAAAAATTTCGCTTGATTTGGTTATAAAAACAATGTATGAAACGGGAAAGGACCTCTCGCATCTGTATAGAGAAACGTCGGCAGGCGGTCTTGCCAAGCTGTATGCGAAGAAGGGTGAATGAAAATGGAAAAAGTAAAGGTTGACAGAATTAACGAGCTTGCCAGACTTTCAAAGGAAAGGGAGCTTACCGATGCAGAGAGGGAAGAGCAAAAGGCTCTGCGTGCAGAATACATTGCCGAGGTGCGCCGCACACTCAGAGGAACAAAATAACTCTAAAACGGAGAAAAGTATGGACAACGCCAGAAAATGTACGATTTGTAAGAATATTTTTGATGGGGAAAACGCCTCGATACTGACTATGAGCGGATTCGGCAATGCAAGGCTGATTTGCCCCGAATGCGCACAGCTTCTTGATAAGGCTACGCTTGATAGCGATTATGAGCACATAAAAGAGGCGATTGATACCCTCGGTGAAAGAACGGTTATCGACCCTGCCGATACATCAGCCGTAGATGCGCTTACCGAAATACTTGATACAGCTCTTGAACGTGCCGAAAAAATCAAAAGCGGTGAATATGATTTTTCGCTCGATAACCAAAGTGCGGGGGATGAATTCGAAGAGATACCCGATGATTTGAAGGAGAGCGAAGAGGACCGTGCGCTCGATGAAAAGGAAGCGAAGCAGAGTGCCGTAATGGATAAAATAAGCAACTGGGTTTGCGGTGCAATTCTTGTCGGCGCTATTATTTACGTGATTGTGAGATTTCTTCTTTAATTTTCCTAGTGGCTATGGCTGTTTTTGCAGGCTTTAGCTCATAAAAACGCAAATTTTCTAAAACCGACACACTTAACAATAACAGAATAAGCCAAAATCCCTCCGCATATCTTGTAGCGGAGGGATTTTTATGGATATCAGATTTCTTGTACCGCTTATGGTCTTTTTCGCAGGCTCGTATTTTGCCGTAAGGCTTTTTGCCGTCCTTATAAAAACGAAAAGACGCACGGGCGAGGTGGGCGGATTTTCTTTTGAAAAGCTCGGAACGCTCACTCTCGCTCTTGCGGGTACGCTTGGCGTCGGCAATATTTTCGGTGTTGCCACAGCTATAATAATCGGTGGGGTGGGGAGTGTTTTCTGGCTGCTTGTTTCCTCACTTTTTTCTGCTGTGATAAAGTATGCCGAGGTCTCGCTTTCCTTATCTTTCGGTGAGGGTGGCGGCATATCCTCGGTTTTGAAAAAAAGCTTCGGTGGCATCGGTGGGGTACTGTCGAAGCTGTATTTGATTTTTGCGCTTATGCTCGGGGCTGTTATGGGCTTTGCGCTTCAGGGCGGAAGCTGTGCCGAGTGCCTTTACGTATCCTTTGGAACACCACCCCTCTTTTCTGCTTTAGTTATGATAATCGTCCTCTTGTATATGGTATCAGGCAGAGGCGAGAAAATCAAAAAAATAACTGCGATAATCATACCGCTGACTACTATTGTTTACATAATTATAACTTTCAGGATAATAATTCTTAATTTTTCACGTTTTCCAACGGTTGTAAATATGATTCTTTCGGATGCGTTCAGCCTTGATAGCGGTGTCGGCGGTGTTCTCGGATTTATAACCTCAAGCCGAATTCGTGAGGGATATTGCGGCGGTATACTTTCAAATGAAGCAGGGGCGGGCACGTCATCCTTTGCGCATACCTCGGGTGATGATATAGGCGGCTTTGGCGGAGTGCTTGAGGTGATTTTTGATACGGTGATTTTGTGTATGCTCACGGCTTTTGCCGTGCTTGTTTCAGTTCCCCAGGTCGGTGCGTATACAAGCGGTGCGGCGCTTATTCTTCACAGCGTATATTCCGCCTTTGGCGGTGGCGGTATAGGAGCGCTTTCCTTTATAGTTTCATCCTTTGCTTTATGTACTGCCGCCTGTTGGTATTATTACAGTACGGAATGCACACGGCTGCTTTTCGGCAGGAGCTGTGGCGGTATTGTTGCCGCTGTAATGGCGCTCTTTATTCTCATCGGCTCTTACACAGACGGGGAGTATCTTGTGATTGCCTCGCACTATCTGTTGCTTATTTTATCCATCTTGTCGCTTTCTGCTCTTATAAAAAACTCGGACAGAGTGATAAAGCTCACTCTGTCCGGGAGAAATACCGTTTTAGTGGGTGTGCGGAAAAATCGCCGCTTTGGTATGGCAAGCCGTCTTGTACCGCTTTTCGGTAAGAGGCGTAAAACCAATATTACAAAAGACGAATTCTCGAGTTCAAAGCCGCACCGCGGGAGGAAAGAGAAGAAATCAGCGAAGCGGCCTTTTGCTCGCTCATTTTCTCGCTTATAAATGTAAGCTCCTCACCATCTCCGATAAGCTGTATATTGCCGAAAATATTGCGCACGTCGCTCTCGGATATTCCGGATACTGCAAAGTAATTCTGTGATTCAAAGGAGTCAAGTGCGCACTTGCAATACTCGCATTTTTCAAACACGGGTGTAGCCGTGTGAATTCCCGAGCGCATTATCTGCATAAGGTCACCGACAACAGCGGATGCTGTTGCTCCCGCACCTGCGCCCTGACCGTAGAACATAACGTTGCCGATTGGCTCGCCTATTACCTCAACAGCGTTGTATACACCGCTGATGGTTGCGAGAGCCTCGCTTTTTGGTATCATAAACGGAGCTACCATAACCTTAACGTCATCACCGTTTATCACGCATCTGCCAAGAAGCTTTATTCCCGCTCCGATTTTTTCTGCCGCAAGAACATCCTCTTTGCGTATTTTTGTAATTCCCTCAACAGAGATATCGTTTGGCGATATAAGCTTGCCGGTTACAAGCGCTGTGAGTATAACAATCTTTCTTGCAGCATCCGTGCCGAGAATATCCGCGTCGGGATTGCGCTCTGCATATCCACGCTCCTGTGCATCCGAAAGCGAATCCTCAAAGCTGTCGCCGTAGGTGAACATTTTTGTCAGAATATAGTTGGTAGTGCCGTTGAGAATTCCTCTTACCTCGGTAATTTTATTCTGTCCGACACAGCTGATAATGGGCGAAAGCACGGGAATACCGCCACCAACTGCCGCCTCAAAGCGGTAGGATACACCGTTTTCCTTGGCAAGCTTCAGAAATTCATCACCGAAGTTTGCAACAACCTCTTTATTTGAGCTGATAACGTTTTTTCCGCTCTTGAGTGCCGCTACCGTGTATTCATAAGCGGGGTGAGAGCCACCCATAACTTCAATTACGGTGTCGACCTCGCTGTCGTTTATTATATCATCAAAATTATGTGTAACAATTTTCTCAAAGGGTGAACCGGGAAATTCACGCAAGTCGAGAATGCGGCAAATCTTTATATCGTCACCGCCGAGCGACTTAACCTGTTCTCGATTATCTGTAAGCAGAGCTGCAACACCGCCGCCGACTACTCCAAAGCCCAGAATGGCTACTCCTGTCATACGAAACCTCCAAAATGTGCGCAAAAGTAAAAATATATAATAATTTTATCATAACTTTAGAAAAAAAGCAACCGTAAATATAAAAAAACCTTACACTTGGACATTTATTTTAACGGTATGGGGTGAAATTTGAAAAAGCTCTTGTAAAATAAACGCCTTGATAGTATAATGAAATAGAAAATAAATTAAAAATAAGGTTGAAAACGAGCGATTTGAGTTAAAACCTACGATTAGAGTGGCGGTAAGGCTTTGCAATTACTGATGTCGACGTCAAGGCGGGCGAGTGTTTTTCTGTCAAACGGTGGAAGGATAGTCTTAAGGCTGCAAGGCATAGACGGGGTTAGCTCAAAAAGCTTGGATACTGATATTTTTGGAGAGTGAAATGAACACCAACAAAGCTGTTTTATTTGGAAAAAACAATTGGATAGTCCTTATGCTATTCGGACTTGTCGGTCAGGTTGCCTGGGCTGTCGAGAATATGTACTTTAACGTTTTCGTTTACGAAACCGTCTCACCGTCGCTCGAGGCGGTAACGCTTATGGTTCAGCTTAGCGGTATTGCGGCAACCGTGACAACGCTTTTTGCGGGTACGCTTTCGGACAAGCTCGGAAACAGACGCAGCCTGATTTCAATAGGATACGTCATCTGGGGAATTACGGTAATTATCTTTGGCTTTATGTCACCCGAAAATACTATGACGGTTTTCGGTGTGGATTTGGAACGTGCAATTTCAATAACGCTCGTGCTTGTAATTGTCGGTGACTGTGTTATGACGTTCTTCGGCTCAACGGCAAACGATGCGGCATTTAATGCGTGGATAACAGATAACACACATACCGATTTCCGTGGCAGAGTCGAGGGAATTATATCAATACTTCCCTTGATTGCAATGCTTATTGTTGCGGGCGGATTCGGAATCCTCGTTGAGCTTATCGGCTATCCTATGCTTTTTATGGCTCTCGGTATTGTTATAACCGCCTGCGGTGTGTTCGGTATTCTGTTTATAAAGGACAGTCCGACGCTTCAGCGAAGCGGAACCTTCGCAGATATATTTTACGGCTTCCGTCCCTCTGTTATAAAGGGTAACCGTCGTTTTTATCTGACGCTTCTTGTAGTTCTTGTTCTCGGTATTGCGACGCAGATATTTATGCCTTATATGATAATATATATGAAAGAATACCTTGGATTCAGCGTCCTTGAATACAGTGCTGTTTTTGCCGTTGCCATTATTTTAGGAGCGGCTCTGAACGTATGGCTTGGAATACTGTCTGATAAAATGGATAAAGCAAAGCTGATATATATAGCAGCCGCTGTATATTCTATCGGACTGCTTGTGATGTATTTCATAAAGCTCGAATCTCATACGGCAACTATGATTCTTTTCGGTGTCGGCGGCTTCATTATGATAAGCGGAAACATTTTCACCTCTGCGCTGACAGGCTCGCTTGTGCGTGATTATACACCGAGCGGTGAGGTAGGTAAGCTTCAGGGTGTAAGAATGGTATTTTCAGTGCTTATCCCTATGCTCATAGGTCCTATGATAGGAAATGCCATTAACCGCTCTATGAACATACCGCTTCCTGAAAATTCGGGTACGGACGTGCTTACAACACAGTATATACCCGCACCTGAAATATTCCTTGCGGCATCGCTGGTTATACTTTTATGCTTTGCGGTGATACCCTTTATAATAAAGTCACGAGAGAGTGAAGGTTGATTTTGAGTATAATCTTTAGGAGAATTGAAGATGTCAAGCATTGGAAGTTTAGATAAGAATTTGTATATCGACCCGAATATTGACGTGTCGGACCTTGCGTTTTTTGACGTGAGAAACGAGCCGTTCAGAGTCTACGGTCTTTATAACTACAAAAACGAGCCGGAATTTAAGAGGATGCCTGATGATGTTGCAAAAAGCGTAGGCACGGGTGTTGCAAAGCTTGCAAGACATACGGCAGGCGGACGTGTGCGCTTTGCGACCACGTCAAAAACTATCGCAATAAAGGCTTATATGCCTGATACCTGCCTTATGGCTCATATGCCGTTTACGGGCTCTGCGGGATTTGATATGTTTGTGGAAGAGGCAAATATGCGTATATACAAGCACGTCAAAACCTTCGTGCCTCCGGTTGAGCTGAAAAACGGATACGTATCAAGGTTGATTTCCCAAATGAAGAGCTTCGCTACATAACGATAAATTTCCCGCTTTACAATTCGCTGCAGAAGCTGGAAATCGGTTTAACAAAGGACGCTCTGCTCACCGAGGGTCTTAAGTATAAATCCGAGCTTCCGATAGTCTATTACGGCAGCTCTATAACGCAGGGCGGTTGTGCATCTCGCCCCGGAAACGCATATCAGAACTTAATAGCTCGTCGATTTGAGCTTGATTTTATAAATCTCGGCTTTTCGGGAAATGCCAAGGGCGAGGACGCAATGATTGACTATATAAGAGGTCTTGATATGTGTGCCTTCGTATGCGATTACGACCACAACTCACCGTCAGCCGAGCATTTGAAAAATACGCACCGCCGTGCTTACGAGCGTTTCAGAGAGGTACAGCCTACAACTCCTTATATCATAGCATCTAAAATCGACAACGTTGATAGAGCGGATTCAATAGCTCGCCGTGAGGTGATTTACGAGACCTTCAGGTATGCGTTATCGCTCGGTGATAAGAACGTGTATTTCATAGACGGAGCAGGGGTGTTCCGCGGATATGAGGATATGACGACGGTTGATACCTGTCATCCGAACGACCTCGGCTTTTTCCTCATGGCTAATGCATTTGGCGACAAAATACAAAAAGCTCTTTCGAAAAATCCCATAGAGATAAAATAAATAAAAAACAGAGTCAGCGCACTTCTTATGCAAGGTGTTCTGACTCTGTTTTTTATCAATTTTTTATATTTTGAAAACGAAAGTTTACAAAAAGCTATATTTGCTTCTGCACACTCTTGTATTCGTCATAGTATCTGTAGTATGGACACTCACGCCTCATACCGCTCAAAAACGAGCTCATTTCGTCCTCGTCAAGGCTCATATTGCAGGTGTATGAGTCGGTGTATTCGTCATACTCGTAGAATTCACAGCTCTCGCAATCCGAAGCGCGACGCTTTGTATACTTTGAAAAATCCATAATTTAAACACTCACAAAAGAGATGCGATAAGCACTATGATAAGAGAAATTACAACAATTCCGACAGCGGCTGCCGAGAGGTAACGAAGCTTTGAAATTCTTTTTTCGAATTCCCTCATTTTTTCATCAAATTCAGCGCTTACACGCTCGTATTCGCACAAAAAGACTTGCTTTGGGTCATCCGCCTCCGATACAGCGGAATAAAGCTCATCCAAAGCTGTTTCAATTTCACTTTTGTTTACAGCTTCGGTGCTCTTGATGTCTGTGCCGTTTTTGTCAATATCGGCATAAAGCTCGTATATAAGTCCGTCGTTCTTTTCCAAATCGGGTGTGCTGATTTTCAGCTCACACCAAACGGTATTACAGCCCTTGTTCTTACACTCGTACTCCTCGAGCGATTTGTTGGTGTAGTATACACGCACGTCTGTCAAAAATCCAAGCGAGGCAAACCTTTCGGCATTCGCCTGCATACGTGCGCTCATTTCAGCAATTGCATTTTCTAAAGTCATAACTAACTCCTTTCAGATTATATAAGAGAAGTGTCAATCTTTATTTTGTCACCGTCTGTGATTATTCCGTATCCGACCTCTTTTGCCATATTAAATATCCGCTCACCGTCAACTCCTACGCAGTCGGGAAGCTCGTCCAGAAGCTTTTTTGCCATAGGATGAAACCCTGACGTTATAGCGTAGATGCCACGTGTTCCGCGTCTTGCATTGACAGCGCCGTAAAAGCTCCTGATATCTATTTCGGTTGCATAATCGCTTCTGTTTTTGGTCTGTACCATAATAAGCTCTGAAAATCCAAGCGAGTCAACCGTTTCTGCAACTCCGTCAATGCCCCCGTCAGCCGAGCCGCCCGTAACCTCGCATTTCTTTACAAGCTTACCCATACGTTCTAAATATCTCGAGAGCAGATTCATAAAGTAGTATTCGAAAAAATCTCCGCCCCGTGAGTGTAACAGCGAGAGAAAATCAGCCATAAGCTCACTGAGCTGACGTTTGTCTGTTGCTACTGCATATTTTTCATCGGGGATATAGTAAATATTGCCGTCGTATGATATTATCTTTTCTTCGCAAAGACTTTTCAGAGTGCTTGTTATGAAGCCGCTTAACATATTGTCATCACGACGGGATTTTGTCTTTTCGGTTCCGAACAGCGTTGTAAGCTTCTCTCTGATTTTTTCCTTTGACAGGGGTGATTTTGAGAGGAGCTTTAGTATTTCCGCCTCGCATTTTTGCTCCCTGAGTGCTATCGGAGCTTCAATTTTGGCATAATATGCGCCATCTGCCGTCTTTCCTATTACCTGCTTTCTTTGCAGTTGATTGATGAGCGCTCCGATATTTGCTTTTATTTTGCAGAAGCATCCTGATGCGCTGTTATCCTCGGATTCTGTGGGAGTGAGCTCTGCGCTTTTGCAAATATGCTCGGTAATCTCTTGTAGGCTTTTAGCGCCGTCCGACAGATATTTTATTAAGTCGGTATATATTTGCAAGTATCCGTATTCTTTTTTCATCGCTCCACCTACCGTTTCAATAAAGCTTTAATTTTCCTCTATGCCGGATGTGCGGCAATCGTATAAGTATTTGTAAAATCCGCCGCGGCGAAGAAGCTCGTCGTGAGTTCCTGTTTCCACAATCTTACCGTCTCTCATAACGAGTATGAGGTTTGCATCTGTAATCGTTGAAAGCCTGTGAGCTACAATAAAGCTTGTTCTGCCCCCCATCATATTTGAGAATGCCTCTTGTATTTTCATCTCTGTTCTTGTGTCAATATTCGAGGTAGCCTCATCTAAAATAAGCATAGGAGGTAAGCAAAGCATCACACGGGCTATGCAAATCAACTGCTTCTGACCTGCCGAAAGCTCCTCGCCGCCCTCACCGATTTGCGTATCGTAGCCGTTTTTGAGACGCTTGATAAAGCCGTGAGCGTGTGCGCTTTTTGCGGCGCTTATAATTTCCTCGTCGGTAGCATCACGCTTGCCGTAGGCGATATTTTCCTTTACGCTTCCGCTCATAAGCCAGGTGTCCTGAAGCACCATACCGAAGCCCGAGCGTAAGGATTTTCGTGTGAGTGCTTTTATATCTGCACCGTCAATTTTAATGCAACCGTTCGTTGTATCGTAAAAACGCATAAGCAGGTTTATAAGCGTGGTTTTTCCGGCTCCCGTAGGACCTACAATAGCAACTCGCTCACCGCTTTTTATCTCAATATTAAGACCCTCGATAAGCGGTTTATCCTGCGTGTAAGAGAACGAAACGTTTTCAAAAGCGATATTTCCCAGGGGGGCTGCAAGCTCTCGTGCTTGTTCGCTGTCAGGTTTTTCGGGCTCGGTTTCTATAAGCTCGATAACACGTCCTGCCGATGCGAGCGCATTCTGAAACTCGGCAATAATTCCTGAAATTTCATTGAAAGGCTTGGTGTATTGATTCGTGTATGAGAGTAAGCAGGTAAACTGACCGACGGTGAAGGGAATAGCCGCACCGCTTGTCGATATTACCACAACCGCACCGACAAGGGCGGTCATAGCGTAAACCATACTGTTGATAAATCTCGTCGTTGGGTTAGTGAGCGACGAGAAGAAAATAGCACGAAGTGTATTTTCACGGAGTCTTTCGTTTATCTCGTCGAATTTTTTCACAGCCGCCCCCTCGTATGAAAAGGCAAGGACTGTTTTTTCGTTCGTGAGCATCTCGTTGATGTAAGAGGTCTGTTCAGCCTCTGTTTTCGAGCGCAGAGTGAACATATGGTAGGTTTTGCTGCCTATAAATTTCGCAATTACGATAGAAAGCGGTGTAAGAAGAACAACGACTATTGCAATTTTGAAGTTTATGGCAAACATAAAGGCTATTGTTCCGATAATGGTGAGAAGACCTGTAAATACCTGCGTCGCTCCGAGCAAAAGTCCCTCGCCAAAGCGCTCCGTATCGTTTATAACTCTGTTAACCGTGTCACCGTGCGAGTGGCTGTCGATATAGGATAGGGGAAGTCTTTCTATTTTTGCAAAGGCGTCTGCACGCATATCCTTAACGACACGGTAGCATATTCGGTTGTTTATAGCCGCCATAACCCACTGTAAGATTGCCGATATTCCGATAAGAATAACAGATGTAATAAGCAGCGGAGAAATTCCGCCGAAATCGACCTTGCCGCTGTCAACTATAAGGTCGATAGCATCTCCGATAAGTATCGGAATATAAAGGGTGCAAATTACCGAAAGTGCGGCGGTCAGAGCAGATGCGAGTATCGCAAACCTGCATTTTCCGAGATATTTCAGTACTTTAAAAAATGTTTTGGTCATTTTTCTGTACCTCCCTCGGATTCTGGCTGTCCGTTACTCTTTCCGAACTGGGAAAGGTGTATTTCTCTGTATATTTCACAGCGCTCTATAAGCTCTGTGTGTGTTCCCAAGCCTACGAGCTGACCGTCCTCGAGTACGAGTATTTTGTCACAGCCCATAACAGACGACGTTCTTTGGGAAACGGTTACTGTCGTTGTGTCCTGACAGTATCCTGCAATATCACGGCGCATATTTGCCTCTGTGGCAAAGTCAAGCGCTGATGCCGAATCGTCAAGTATAAGAATTCTCGGCTTTCTGACAAGCGCCCTTGCAACTGTAAGCCTCTGTCTTTGACCGCCCGAGAAATTCTTTCCGCCCTCCGAAACCACAGCGTCAAGTCCGCCCTTTTCGAGGACTGTATCTAATATCTGTGCTGTGCGGAGCGCCTCGTTTATCTCATCGTCGGTAGCCGTGGGATTTCCCATAAGCATATTTTCTCTTACCGTGCCGCAGAAAAGCGTAGCCCTTTGCGGAACTATTCCGACAGCACAGCGCAGAGCTTCTTTAGTGTATTCGGCTACGGGAGTGCCGCATATCAGCACCTCTCCCCCCGTGGCATCGTAATATCTCGGTATCATATTGATAAGCGTACTCTTTCCGCTACCAGTACCGCCGATAATTCCTATCTTTTCTCCCTGCTTTGCCGTAAAGCTTATACCCTCAATCGCCTCGGTAGAGCCTCTTGCGTATTTGAAAGAAACGCCTTTGAACTCAATTGACAGCTCCGAATCACGGGGCGACTCTGCTACGTGGCCAAAGCTCTGTGTTTCGGGCATATCTATGATAGCGCACACTCTGCCCGAGGAGGCTATCGCTTTTGTAATGCTTACGATAAGATTGGCAAGCTTGATAAGCTCTATGAGTATTTGAGACATATAGTTGTAAAGAGCAACAACCTCACCCTGTGAGAGCATACCCTCGTCAACTCTGATAGCGCCCGTATGTATAAGCCAGACGATAGCAAGGTTAATAAGAACGTAAGTGAGTGGGTTGAGAAGCGCTGAAATACCGCCGACTGTTGTCTGCGAGCGCATAAGCCTCTCACTTTCGGTGTTGAATTTTTCAATATCCTCGTCCTCTTTTGAAAAGGCGCGTACTACTCTTGCGCCGCCAAGCGATTCTCTCGTTTTATGAAGCACTACGTCAAGTCCTGACTGAACTCTTTTGTGCAGCGGTACGGAAATCAGCATAATTCCGTATACTACAATTGAAAGGGCGGGTATAACCGCAACAAAGGTGAGTGCCGAGGGAACGTCTATTGTAAACGCCATTATCATAGCGCCAAAAACAACGAAGGGCGAGCGTAAAAGCAGTCGCAAACCAAGGTTGAGACCGGTTTGCACCTTGTCAATATCCGAGGTTATTCGGGTTATCATAGTGGATGTTCCGAGCCTGTCAATATCCGAATAAGAAAAACTCTGCATTCTGGCAAAAAGCAGACCTCGCATCTTTGCCGAAACACCGACGGATGCTTTGGCGGCAAAGTATTGAGCAGCCACAGCGCAAACAAGTCCGATAGCACCGAGTAAAACGAGCAAAAGCGACATCCACACGGTGTAGTCCTTGTCGGCACTTGCAATTCCGACGTCTATTATTTTAGCGATAATCAGCGGAACTATAAGCTCAAGCGTAGCCTCAATAAGCTTCAGAAGCGGTCCGAAAATTGATTCAAGCTTGTATGAGCCTAAAAATTTAAAGATTCTTTTCACAGTTAAACTCTCAATCAAAAATTAGTAGGGCGCAGTGTAGGTGCGCCCAAAAAAAATTATTTTTTAAATCCGAAATCGCAGAAGAAATTCTCAATTGCTCCGGGCGCCAGATGTATCATATTCTCGCGCGTGGCAAGATTTTCTTCATCAATATATCTCGCAGGCTCTGTCGTCCAGGGCTCAAGGCAAAGATACTGTGCATCCAAAGAAGGGTGCTTCCATATACAGTAAAGCGGAAGATTTTGTGAGAAGCTCATCTCAATTTCGTGGCTGTTCTTTTCGCAAACAAGTCTTGTGTGAGTGCCAACGTTCTTAAGAACTATCGTATCAACCGCAGCTATTGCCTCGTTGTCAATCTTAAGCTCACGGTTTTTAAATTCGATAGGCAAAAATGCAGGCCCATTCGGGTACTGCGAAAGCGGTGTTCTCTGAAGAGCCGTATCCCGGTCGTAAAGAACCTTATAATCGTTTACGGTTGCCCCACCGTCTGTGAAAATATTAAAGCCGGGGTGAAGACCGAAAGCAAACGGCATAACTCTATCGTTGTCGTTTTTGATAGTATATGACGACAAAAGTTTACAATTTTCCGCTTTATAGGTAACGGTTACGGTAAATCTGAACGGGTACTGTTTAAGCGTTTCTTCGTTTTCACAAACGCTCATAACAACCTCTGTATCACTTGCAGACACAACGTCGAATTCGAGTCGGCGCAAAAATCCGTGGATGCCCATATCGTATCTTTTTCCCTCGAACATATAGTAGAAGTTTTTGAGTCTTCCGCAAATTGGGAAAAGAAGCGGTGCATGCCCGCCCCAGAAATCGGGGTTTGCCTGCCATATAAACTCGTCGCCCTGTGCGCTCACTGCGCTAATGAGTTCAGCGCCAAGGGGTGATATTGTATAGGACATATCGCCGCTTTTGATTATATAGTTCATAAGTTAAAAACCTCCGTGCTTTTTAAGAACCCGCAGTATGTTTCAGCGAGCCTTTGTGCGTATCTCTTCTGTAATCTTTGCTATGAAGTCTTCAAGTTTGAAGAGTCCGCCCTCGCCCTCTTTACGTGCACGAACGGTAACCGTACCGTCGTTTTTCTCGTTCTCACCGACAACGAGCATATAGGGTACTTTTGAAAGCTGTGCTTCACGGATTCTGTAACCGAGCTTCTCGTTTCTGTCGTCAAGCTCTGCACGAACACCTGCTGTGCGAAGCGCCTTTGTAACCTCTGCGGCATAGTCGGCAAAGTCGGGAGCTACGGGGATAACCGTTGCCTGTGTATCCGAAATCCAGGTGGGAAGTGCGCCGGCATACTTTTCAATAAGGAGCGCAAGTGTTCTTTCATAACAGCCCATACTCGTTCTGTGAATGATGTAGGGCGTTTTCATTGCGTTGTCACGGTCAACGTATTCCATACCGAACTTTTTAGCAAGAAGCATATCAACCTGAATTGTAACGATAGTGTCCTCTTTGCCGAATACGTTTTTGCACTGAATATCGAGCTTCGGTCCGTAGAATGCCGCCTCGTCAATGCCTATCTCATAGTTTTCACGGCCAAGGTTTTCGTCAAGAAGCTCACCCATTATTCTTTGAGCCTCATCCCACTGCTCGGGTGTACCCTCGTATTTGTCTGTTCTTTTAGGATCCCACTGCGAGAAGCGGAAGGAGCAGTCCTCCCAAAGTCCGAGCGTTTCGAGGCAGTATTTTGCAAGTTCAAGGCATCCCTTGAATTCCTCTGCAAGCTGCTCGGGGCGAAGAATAAGGTGTCCTTCTGAAATGGTGAACTGACGAACTCTGATAAGACCGTGCATCTCTCCAGAATCCTCGTTTCTGAAGAGGGTAGAGGTCTCGCCAAGTCGCATAGGAAGCTCTCTGTACGAGCGTGTTTTGTTAAGGAATACCTGATACTGGAACGGGCAGGTCATAGGACGAAGCGCAAAGCACTCCTTGGTGTAGTCGTCGGGGTCGCCCATTACGAACATACCGTCAAGATAGTGATCCCAGTGTCCTGAAATCTTGTAAAGCTCACGCTTTGCCATAAGGGGTGTCTTTGTGAGAAGATATCCGCGCTCCTCCTCAACGTCCTCTATCCAACGCTGAAGACGCTGAATTGTTCTTGCGCCTTTGGGCAGAAGAATAGGAAGACCCTGACCGACAGCGTCAACAGTTGTGAAAAATTCAAGCTCACGGCCAAGCTTGTTGTGGTCACGCTTGAGAGCCTCCTCCTGCGCTGTAACGTATGCGTTCAGCTCATCCTTTGTGGGGAATGCGATTCCGTATACTCTCTGGAGCATCTTGTTATTCTGGTCGCCCTTGTAGTATGCGCCCGTGCACTGTGTAAGCTTGAATGCCTTTATAAGTCCGGTTGTGTGAAGATGAGGACCGTGGCAAAGGTCAACGTACTCGCCCTGACGGTAAAGTGAAATTTCCTCTCCGTCGGCAAGCTCCGAAATTCTCTCAACCTTGTACGGCTCGTCAAGTTCGGTCATAATCTTGATAGCTTCCTCTTTTGAAACTACTATTCTTTCGATAAGAAGATTTTCCTTGACGATTTTCTTCATCTCGCTCTCAATCTGCTTGAGAATTTCGGGTGTGAAGGATATCTCGGAATCAAAGTCCTGGAAGTATCCGTTTTCTGTTGCAGGACCGATAGTTTGCTTTGTTGCGGGGAAGAGTCTTTTCACCGCCTGCGCCATAACGTGTGCCGCTGTGTGGCGGAATACCTGCGCACCGTCCTTGTCACGGAAGGTAAGAAGCTCAACGTCAGCATCCTCGGATATAACGGTTGAAAGCTCACGAAGCTCACCGTTTACACGGCAGGTGATAACCTCTCTTGAAATAAGTCCGAGGCTCTGTGCCGCCTCGAATACAGAAACAGAATTTTCGGCGTTAAATACCTCGCCGCCTTTGAAAGTAATTTTTGCCATATATTTTTCTCCTCGATAAATTATACAAATAAAAAAAGCCCGAAAGGCACAAATTGCCTTCGGGGTGAGGACGTAAGTCCCGCACGGTTCCACCCGAGCTATTAACTCAAAACGGTATTCAGATGTTGCGTAGGTCAAAAACCTATGCCGTGGGCGGTATCTTAAAGCGCTCATAGCCGTGCTTTCAGCAAATGACGGCTCTCTGTGTATGAGTTTGGCAGAAAGACTTGTTCCACTGACGATATGTTATCACAAAGTCGGCATTTTGTCAATACCGCTGTAGAAAATATTTTATAAATTAGAGCTGACGTAAGACTTTTAATAGCGTTTCTTAAAAAAATGCTGAAATCCCCATAAAAACTACGCCGCTTTACTTGACAAAAAGATGCTTGTTTGGTACAATATAGAAAGAGAAAAAGCGGCAATGCCGAAAACCAAACTAAAAAGGAGAAAAACGATGAAAGAAATTAAAATCACACTTTCCAACATTCAGGATATACGCGATTTTGTAAATCAGGTAATCCTTCTTGATTATGACGTAGATCTTGAGCAGGGCAGATACGTTATAGACGCAAAATCCATAATGGGTATATTCTCGCTCGACCTGCTCTCGCCTATCACTCTTAAGGCGCATACCGAGTATGCAGAGGATTTCTTTGAGAAAATTGCAAAGTTTGTTGTGAAGTGATTCGCCCAAAACAAGATAACAAAAGCGGTGCATTTTTGAAATGTGCCGCTTTTCTCTTTTTTGAAATTAAGCTTTACTTGACGAAAGGAACTTGATAATGACAAAAGTTGATTATAAATGTTTTACATTGACTTTTTCTTCCATCGGGTTTATAATGTAGGTGCTATATAACTGAACGTTTGTAAGGAGAGCAAAAATGAAAAATGCTTTAAAAGTTTTTATCATAACGTTATTTTGCGCACTGCTCACGGTGCTTTTTTCGGCATGCGACAGAATATTCATCAATATCACTAGTAAAACTTGTACGCATCAGTTAGAGGTCTACAACGATAAAGAAGCGACATGTACAGAGGTGGGGTATAAAGTTTATAGAGTATGCACTCTGTGTGGGTATAATATCTATGTAGACAAAAAGGAAGCACTTGGCCATAACTATGAAAAATCTGTATGCCGGAATTGTGGCGATACGCTGGGGGATTCGGAAGATGAAATAGATATAGGAAACCGTGTCGGAAACAGATGTCTGGCAACAGACCTTGCTTACGTGAGCGGATACGGTAACGGAACGCTTAACATTAACGACCTGCGAGGAAAGGTTGTAGTTCTTAATTTCTGGGGTGCTTGGTGCGCTCCGTGCAAGCAGGAGCTTCCCTATTTCAATCAGGTTGCCTCGGAATATTCGACAGACGACGTTGTTGTTATAACGATACACACAAGCTGGAACGGTGATGAAACTCCAAGCAGCTATATAAGCAACAACTACCCGAACTCAAATATGCTGTTCGTTGTGGACTCGAAGCTTTCAGGCTCGGAGGCTGACGCTTATTATACAGCGCTCGGCGGAAAGGGCTCATATCCTATGACTCTTGTGCTTGACGAGCGTGGTGTTATAACCGAAAAGGTTAGCGGCTCTATGGAATATGAGGAGCTGAAAGCAGCAGTTGATGAAGTTCTTGGAGAAGCTGTCGAAAATTTCTAAGCATTGACCGACGTTTATTATCTGGAGAGCAAAGAAGATTGGGAGAAAATCGAAATCAGCGAATAGGATAACGATTGCCTAACCGATGCGAATATTCACTATGATTGGCTGCTGCCGGGAACATAAGACGTCAGGGCACGAAATTTAAACTAATCTTTTAAATAGCTTTGCGGCAGGGATGCTTTTACGGTATCCCTGCTGTTGGCTAAAGAAAACACCTGTCCGATTAAATTCGGACAGGTGTTTTTAATTAAATGTATATAATTGTTGTCAAAATCAGCCTATAACTTCTTTATATATCTCTGATTTTGGTACGCCACGGTCCTTGGCTGTGGCTTTTATTGCGTCCATTTTGCTCATTCCAAGCGAGATATAATGCTCCACGTGCTCAAGCGGTGATAGCGAAGTCAGCTCGTTATTTTCGCACCTCGGCTCTGCTCCCTCGACTACAAGCACGTATTCGCCGCGCGGCTCGGTGCTTTCGTAGTACTTCACAGCACCGCCGAGTGTTGTGCGTATTGTCTCTTCGTTCAGCTTTGTAAGCTCACGGCAGAGCGAAATTTTACGCTTTTCGCCAAAGACGCTCGCCATATCCAGAAGCGTGGCTTTCAGCTTGTGGGGCGCTTCGTAGAATATCATAGTGCGCTCCTCGGTTGCGAGTGCATCGAGCTGTTTTTTTCTTTGTGTCGTTTTCGGTTGCAGGAAACCCTCAAAGCAAAAGCGTGATGTAGAAAGCGCTGAAAGCGCAAGTGCGCTAACCGCAGCACAAGCTCCGGGAACAACGCATACGGGAATATCAGCCTCGGCGCAAAGTCTGACGATATCCTCACCGGGGTCGCTTACCGCAGGCATTCCCGCATCGGTGATAAGTGCGCAGGACTCGCCCGAGTGCAGTCTTGCTATAATGCGCTCGCCGCTCATTTTTTTGTTATGCTCAAAGTAGCTGACAAGCTCTTTTTTTATACCGTAGGCAGATAACAGCTTCATCGAATTTCTCGTATCCTCTGCCGCTATAAAATCAACCTCGGAAAGCACCTTTTTAGCTCTGTCGGAAATGTCCGAAAGATTGCCTATCGGAGTGCCGACAAGGTAGAGTGTTCTTGCTGAAATAACGTTCTTTTCGCCTTGCATTTTATTTATCCTTGCTTTTTTTAGATGAGTAAAAATCATCAGGGAAGCTTCCGCTTTCCATAATATAATTCATATCGGGGGTGTAATTTTCGCCATCACCGTATATTATCAGCGGTCTTGTGAGCATAACGCCCACGCCGCCGCCAAGCCGTGCCTCGATAAGCACCATAGAGGGCTCGGAATCGGCTCTTGCGTGAACAAAGGTCATTCGCTTCGGTTCAAGCTTAAAGCTCCTCATAGAGGAAATAAGGTCGCATATTCTGTCAGGTCTGTAAACCACGGCAAACCTGCCGCCGAATTTCAGTATTTTTGATGCAATCCTGCAAAAATCGTCGATAGTGCCGCACACCTCGTGTCTTGCTATGTTCTTTTTATCCTTGGTGTTCGAGTAGCCGCTGTCTGATTTCATATATGGCGGATTCGTATATACTATATCGTATTCCGCTTTTGGTGGCAGCTCGCGTATATCTGCGTGTATGGGAAAGAGCTTGTCCGAAAGCGAGTTAAGCTCTGCATTTCTGCCGATAAGCTCGGCATATTCCTTTTGCACCTCGACACAAGCCGTGCTGTCCAGCTTTCCTCTTGTCAGAAGCAGCATACTGATTATTCCGCCACCGCCCCCAAGCTCACAGCCAAGACGGTAGCTTCCCTTTATATATCCTGCAAGCAAGAGCGCATCCGTACCAAAGGTAAGTCCGTCGGTCTTTTGTATAAGCTTCAGCTTGTCGTTAACCTCGTCGCAGCGCTCGTTTTCGTAAAGTTCTATCATAAATCACCGAGTTCAAAATTAAATGGTTGAGGGGTAAATGTCATTTTATAAGAAAAAGCGGAGCAGGCTCCGCTTTTTCTATAAGTAATTATTCCTCTACAGGAGCTCCTACAGGGCACTCGCCTGCACAAGAACCGCAGCCGATGCAATCATCAGCGTTGATAACGTACTTGCCGTCGCCTTCGGAAATGCAAGATGTGGGGCAAACAGCCTCGCATGCGCCACAGCTGATGCAATCATCAGTAATCTTGTATGCCATTGTGTAATCCTCCATAATTGATTGTATCTACTAACATTTTAGCACATCTTGAAAAAAAATCAAGTGTCTTTGTGAAAAAATATTGTATTTGTCAGAAAAAAGCTTTATTCCTCGCTCTCGGAGGCGTCATCCGACTCCTCTTTTGCCACACGTTTGCCGTATTTCAGCACTTTAACAGATGAGAGCGAATAGAGCTTTGGCTGCTCCTTGTCCTTATCGTTGAGCTTTACACGCAGCTCCTCGGTAAGCGGCTTTATCTCGGTTACCACACCCTCACCGTCCGAGGTTGAAACAAGCGAGCCAATCGGCGGCATACGTCTCAATGCTTCCTCGTAGGTCTCGTGCTCGTATCTCAAGCAGCACATAAGCTTTCCGCAAACACCCGAAACCTTTCCCGAGTTAAGCGAGAAGCTTTGCTCCTTTGCCATCTTTATCGAAACCTGAACGAAATCGGTAAGGAATCCCGAGCAGCAAAGCTTTCTGCCGCACGGACCGATACCGCCCATCATCTTTGCCTCGTCACGTATTCCTATCTGTCTTAACTCTATTCTTGTTTTAAAGGTTGCCGCAAGGTCTTTTACAAGCTCTCTGAAATCCACCCTGGATTCGCAGGAGAAGTAGAATATGAGCTTTGAATTGTCAAAGGTGTATTCCACAGCAACAAGGTTCATACCAAGTCCGTGGGACGCGACCTTTTTCTTGAATATAGCCGCAGCGTCAATTTCAGCCTTTCTGTTTTTCTCATCACGCTGAACGTCCTCTTGGGTGGCACGTCTCACGATATCCTTAAGCGGTGAGACTATTTTGCTCTCGGGTACAGTCTTGTTTTTAACCTTGACTGTTCCAAGCTCCAGACCGCGGGCTGTATTTACAATAATTTTCTCACCAAGGCTGTACTGATTGCCGCCGGGTGAAAAGTAGTATATTTTTCCTGCCTCGCGGAAGGTAACGCCGACTATTTCAACGTCCTTGTTTTCTTTGTCGGCTAGGTTTTCGTTCTTTATTTCTTCTGCCATAGTTATTCCGTTTCTTTAAGAATTTTTTATTTTCGCCGCAAACGAGGTCAAAAGTGACACAACGTTTGCATTTTTGTCAAGATCCTCTATCATAGAGCACATTATATCGTATACCGAAAGTAAGCGCTTCTGATTGAATTTGCGTGAAAGCTCTCTTGCAGAGTCGGCATCCGAGAAGAATACCGTAACTGCATCAGGGTCGTGTTTTATAGTTGTGAGGTCGCGTATTGCGAGTATGATATCCTCGAATATCAGCTTTAGCTCACCCCTTGATTTAGGAAGCTCCGTGATAGTTCTGTAAAGGTCTATATATCTGCCCTTTGTACCGAGAGCTGTAAGAATATCGACTACTGCGGCACGCTTTTGCTCGTTTTCTGCGGCTCGTTCGGTATCAAGCAGCAGCTCTGCCCGTCCGATACTGCCCATAGCGCTCATAAGAACACCCGAAAAACGCTCTTTGTCTGTGCGGCTCATCTGCTTTGCCGCATCGCTCGTTTTCAGCAGGTATTCCGAAAGCTCCTCGGGGGAAAACCGCTCCATAACTATTTGTCTGGTACGGCTTTTTATGGTGGAAAGTATTTTGTCCTGCGATTTTACAAGCAGAATGCTGATGACGTTTGAAAAAGGCTCTTCGAGCGCAATAAGCATAGCGTTTTGCGCCTGTTGTGTGAGCTTGTCCGCATCCTCGAAAATGTAGACCTTGTATTCTGCCTCGGTAGCCGAAAGATACATATCCTCTTTAAAGGTACGCACGTCCTCAACACCTATCGTTGCTCGACCTTCTGTAAGCTTCAGACGCTTTACGTCGGTAAACTTTCCTTCGGCAATACGTCGGCAGGTGTTGCAGCTGCGGCAGGGAAGCGGCTTTTCCGACTCCCGCTTTTTTTCGCAGTTGAGCGCCATCGCAATTTCAAGAGCAAGCGTTTTCTTTCCCGCACCCTCGTCACCGACGATCATAAGTGCGTGGGGCAGAGTGCCGCCTACAATGGAGCTTATAAGTCTTTGCTTTTCGGCACTGTTACCGAATATCGAGTAAAATCCCTCTCTCATAGCTCCTCCTGAAAATAAAAATCAAGCACATAATATATTGTAGCATTATTATTTAAAAAAGTCAATTATTTTGTGTTGGCTTTGCTTCGGATTTTTACGGTGGGTGAAAAAGATTTCCAAAAATGTTAAAAATATATTGTAATATTCTTTGAAGTGTGGTAAAATAATCAGAGTTAAAAACGAGGGTTTCATTCGCCCGTCGTATTTTGGAGGACTGAAATGGAAAAGTTTTATATCACAACAGCTATCGCATACGCATCCCGTAAGCCTCATTTTGGCAACACATACGAGATAATAATGACAGACGCATTCGCCAGATTTCAGCGCAGAATGGGAAAGGACGTTTTTCTGTGCACAGGTACTGACGAGCACGGTCAGAAGATAGAAAATCTCGCAAACGAGGCAGGTATTACACCGCAGAAATACGTTGACGGTGTTGCGGCGGAAATTCGCCGTATCTGGGATTTAATGAACGTGGATTACAACCATTTCATCAGAACCACCGATGATTATCACACCTCTGCTGTCAAGAAGATATTTAAAAAATTCTACGACGCAGGAGATATATACAAGGGATTTTATGAGGGCTGGTATTGTACGCCCTGCGAGTCCTTCTTTACCGAAACACAGGCGGCAGGTGGAAAATGTCCCGACTGCGGCAGACCCGTAGCGCAGGCAAGGGAGGAGGCGTACTTCTTCAAGATGTCAAAGTACGCAGACCGACTTATAAAGCACATAGAGGACAACCCCGAGTTCATCGAGCCCGAAAGCCGTAAAAAGGAAATGGTAAACAACTTCCTTAAAGCAGGACTTCAGGACCTTTGCGTTTCGAGAACCTCGTTCAAGTGGGGTATTCCGGTTGATTTTGATGAAAAGCACGTTATTTACGTATGGCTTGATGCGCTCACAAACTATATAACGGCTATCGGCTATGACCCTGATAAGTCGTATGAGGAGCAGAGCGAGAAATTCAAGAAGTACTGGCCATGCGACGTTCATATTATCGGAAAAGATATATTAAGATTCCATACTATATATTGGCCGATATTCCTCATGGCGCTCGGGCTTCCTCTTCCCAAAAAGGTATTCGGACATCCCTGGTTTAATTTCGCCAACGATAAAATGAGCAAATCCAAGGGCAACGTTGTTTTTGCGGACGAGCTTGCTGAGGTGTTTGGTGTTGACGGAGTA
>JAZOWX010000073.1:0-4646 GCA_045659405.1 Eubacteriales bacterium
TTACTCTACCCTTTGCGGCGAGGACGTATATTTTGACACCGCTCTTGTGTTACGCTACACCGACAAGGCTACCTTCGAAAAAATTCTCAAAAAGCACGGTGAGGATAAGATTCTCTTCGCAACCGATTCCCCCTGGAGCGGTATGAAAGAGGATATAGAAATACTGAAATCCTACGCTCTGCCGAGCCAAACACTCGAAAAAATTCTTTACAAAAACGCAAAAAAGCTGCTGAAGCTATAAAAAAGCTGTCCAAATTGATTTGGACAGCTTTTTTATTAAGTAAAAGAATAGCAATTATCCCAATTTCCGTTTTATGCATCCTTAAGCATATTACAAACCTTTGCAAGCATACGCATTACGTGGAATGCGCCCTTGTAGGTATGGCCCTTGCAGGGCGGCTCTGTGGGGACACCGTCACGGCGAAGGTATCCGAACCACTCACCGTACTCTTTATCCGAAAAATGAGTAAATGCATAATCGGTGATTTTTTCAAACCACTCCTTGTACTGCACATCACCGAATTCACGGTAAAGCATAAGAGAGGCGATAATTGCTTCGTTTTGCGGCCACCAGAGCTTCATATCATGCTCGTAAGCTTCAACAGGTTTTCCCTCAACGTCACGGAAATAAATGATTCCACCGTATTTTTCATCCCAACCGCGAACAATAGCGTCATCAAACACAGTTTTAGCAAAGCTCTTGAGAGCGTCGTCAGCTCTGTATATACCCTCTTCAAGCAAGAACCACGCACACTCAATGTCGTGTCCTGGATTTACCACTCTGCCCTCACTTGCTTCGGAAAGATATTCACCCTTATCGGTAACCGCCTCAAGCATACATTTCATCTCGGGCTTATAGAACTCTTTGATATCAACAATGAGGCCGTCTATTATTTTATTGTACTTTTCCTCATTACCCTTATCTGCGGCTCTCATAATACTTGCTACATTGAGCATTATCATAGGACGCGCAAGGCTTTTAAGGCTTCTTGTTTCGGCATAGCCTTTTGGAGTTATTTTGTACGGGTCGCTGCTCGGATCAAGATACATTCCGTAAACAAAATCAAAGTATTTCTTTGCATTCTCAAGCGAAGCTTTATCACCTGTTGCCATATAATACTCCGCAGAACCGATTATATAAAAGGTTTCGCTAAACCAATAGCAGCGCTTACGGAGCGGTTTTCCGTCCTTTGTTACTGTGAAATACATTCTTCCGTCAGTATCAAAGCAATGCGCATTTTCAAAATCAAGACAGCTTTTTGCAAAATCAAGATATTCCTGACGTTTACCAAATGAATTGCAGATATATGAATAGGTCCACGCAGTTCTTCCCTGCATCCATACGCTTTTATCGCTAGAATAAACCTTACCGAAGCGATCTACACAGTTTGCGATACCGCCATTTACGTCATCCTTTGCATTGTTGAGCCAAAAAGGTATACAGCTGTCATACAGCTCGCTTCTGTAAAGCTCATAATATTTTTCTTTTAACCGTTTCATAATATAGCTCCAATAAAGTTTTTACAAAAACAGTTTAACATGGAAACTAAAAAAGTCAATAAAAAAGCTTCTTTTAGGCAAACTAAAAGAAGTTAGTAAAACAGGAGAGCTACGTACCAATGAACGAAAAAGAAAAAAGCAAAAATCAAAGCAATTCTCTTTCCAAGTTTGCAAAAAAATCGAGAATAGACACCGACCCACTCGGCTCATGGACGGGTACACCCGATGACCCAGAGGATAAGCCCGTGCAGGACGTTGACGATTTATAATTAAAGGTTTCTATAAAAGCGAAAGAGGGCTAAAGGTTCATCACCTTTAGTCCTCTTTTGATTTAACAGTTAAATCACTCAGCCAAGAAGATGTAAGGATAAATTTCCTGACCACCGTTTATGAAATAAATTTCAGCATCCGGTTTAACCTCGGATATAGCTGATTTGAGCGCTTCATTCTGCTCTTCGTTGGTTTCTTTACCGCAGAAGACAGTGAGCATAAACTTTTCAGGTAAATCAAGAAGCTTAACCGCCAGAGCAACCGAGGCTGTATGCACGTCGGGAGCGTCAACCACTATTTCTTTATCCATAATACCGATAGTATCGCCCACCGAAATATTAAGTCCGTTCATTTCCGTATCCCTGACAGCAGGAGAAACGTAAGCAGAGCTTACTCTTTTCATAGCGGCTGTCATATCGGATACGATGCTCTCTGTGTCATCCGAGAAAATGTCTGCAGATGAAAGTGCTGCATATCCCATACCTATGTTTTTGCTGGGGATAACGTACACCTTTGCTTTGGTATAAATCTGTCCCGCCTGCTCTGCTGCCATCACTATATTGGAGTTGTTGGGGAATACGAAAATATTTTCCGCATTGATTTTCTCAAAAGCTTCAAGAAAATCGTTAGTAGACGGATTCTGCGTCTGTCCACCGTGGATTATAACGTCAGCGCCAAGCTCCAAGAACAGCTCTTTTATACCGTCTCCGATAGAAACCGAAACAACGGCATTTTTCTTTTTAGGCGCTTCGGGGGTTACCACAGCTTCTTTTTCGGGCTGTGCATCCGCCTTTTCAAAGCTTTCGGTATGCTGCAAAGACATATTTTCAATTTTTACAGTAATAAATTCGCCAAACTGTCTCAAATGTGCGATTACCTTTTCAGGTGTAAAGGTGTGAACGTGTACCTTTACGATGCTTTCCGTCTTGAATGCTACGACAGAATCACCGATTCCGCCAAGGAAAGCTTTAAGAGCCTCGATATCAAAGGCTTCGATATCGGTTTTCTTGTTTTGAAGCTGTACAAGCAGCTCGGTACAGTAACCGTATGTCATCTCGCTGTCAGGTCCGAACGAGGACTCGGTGTGAGCGGCTTTGGGAGCTTCTTTTTTCTGTGTGGCGTTTTTGTTTTTGATTTTCTCACCGTTCAAAACACGGTTAAAGCCGTCCATAATGTAAAACAGACCCGCCGCACCGCTGTCAACAACGTCAGCCTCTTTAAGCACCTTAAGTATCTCGGGGGTGCGGTCAAGAGAGGAATGCATCTCCTCTACAAGATCGGCAAAAAGTGTTCTGATAGTACTTTCGGAATTAATACGCTTAACTGCGTATTCAACAGATTCTCTGGCAACCGTAAGTATAGTTCCCTCTGTCGGTGTCATAACAGAAGTATAAGCCTGCTTAACACCAAGCTCCAAAGCCTCACCGAAGGTTTTGGGGTCTGCACGTTTAACACCGTCAAGTCCCTTTGCAACACCGGCAAAGAACTGTGAAAGAATAACACCTGAGTTTCCTCTTGCGCCAAGGAGCATTCCGCGCGAGAACACCTTTACCGCATCTGCAAGGTTATCCGTCTCAAGGTTTTCTATTGCGGCAACACCGCTCTCTATCGTAAGCGACATATTGTCGCCCGTATCACCGTCAGGTACGGGGAAAACGTTGAGCTTATTTACCTCGTCAGCCTTGTCCCTCAACTCCGCAGCGCCGCCCCTTGCCATTTTGGAAAGAAGGAGACCACCGAGGAATTTGATACCTCTCGGCTTTGACGGAGCTTTAGCTTTAGAAGCGTTTTTGCTGGGTTTTGCTTTAGTTTTAGTTTTTTCTGCCTTGTTTTTTGCTGTGATTTTTTCTTTTTTCGGTTTTTCGCTAGTCTTTGCCACATTCTTTTTCAGCAAAGATTTTTCTTTTTTATTTTTAGCTTCCGCTTTATTATTATCAACTTTAGCCATAGAAACAAATCTCCGTCAAATTAATTATCTTGTTTCACCAATGAAGAACAGCGCCAGAGTTCCGGGACCGGAATGTGCTCCGATAACAGTTCCAACGTCGGTTATAATCTCAACTTTAGCTCCATATTTTTCACAGAGCATTTTTTTGAGCTCCTCTGCATCCGTAAGACAGTCTGCGTTTGAAATATACGCAACACCGCCCTTATCAACGGCAAGCTCACCGTATTTATCACAGAGTGCCGAAATCGAGGTTTTTCTGCCACGCACCTTAAACATATTAACAAGGTGACCTTCATCATCCATATGAAGCACAGGCTTAATTCCAAGCATATTGCCCACAAAAGCAACGGTTGGGCTTATTCTTCCGCCACGCTTAAGATATACAAGGTCATCAACTGTAAACCAATGGCAAAGCTTGAATTTCAGCTCGTCAGCGTAAGCGGCTGCTTCCTCAATAGTTGCGCCGCTGTTTTTCTTATCAACGACGTATTTGATGATAAGACCGATTCCTGCCGATGCAGAAAGCGTATCAACTACCATTATTTTTCTATCAGGGTAGCTATTCTTAAGCTCCTCTGCGGCAATACGAGCCGAATTAAAGGTAGTGCTGAGTCCTGAAGAAAATCCAAGATAAAGGATGTCGTCACCCTCATCGAGGATTTTTTTGAAAGCTCCAACAAATGCCTCGCTGTTGACCGCTGCGGTTTTTGCTACACTGCCTTTACGCATTCTGTCATAGAACTCCGCAACCGGCATATCACCGTTTTCATACTCTTTATCATCGCCCACGAAACGGAACGTAAGATTAAGATATCCAACACCCAAGCTGTCAAGAAGCTCAGGCTTCAAATCACATGCGGAATCCGCAAAAATTCTGTAATTTTCCATTTATTCTTTACTCCTGTTGTAATTACATTATTGACAAATT
>JAZOWX010000074.1:0-52487 GCA_045659405.1 Eubacteriales bacterium
CTTGTGGCTTCCAGGATTGGTTCAATCCTCAATGATAGTGCTTTTGCAATTTTCTCCCCCTCATCAGTAAGAGAAAAGAAAAGCTTATACTGTTTTTTATCCGATTGCTTTACATAACCGAGAGCCTGAAGCTCATCAATACCGCGCGAAACCGCCGCCTTATCGGATATACACATTTCAGAAAGCTGTTTTAAAGGCAAAGCCTTTTCACGGTATAGATGATATATGTACTGTACGTGAGAGCTTCGCAAATCAAACTGCTGCATCTCGTGTGTTTTCAATTTCCGCATATTTTTGTTGATTTTAGCAATCAACGAGCTGAAAGTTTCGAACCGTCTCATTTATCCTCCGCTTTTTTGTTGATTTAACAACAAAAGCATTGTAACACATTTTTACATAAATGTCAATACTATGTAATCCAAGCGAATTCAAGGCGCTTTTAGTGTGTCAATATTGACAATTCAAGCCTGAAGCTATATAATATATTTAAATTAAAATACGAGGGATAGGTAATGGGTAAATTTGACGGCATACTCATAGCATCAGATTGGGACGGCACTCTGTTTTATAACGGTGACGTATCTTCCGAAAACGTAAAAGCCATTGAGTACTTTATCAAAAACGGCGGCTATTTTACTATATGCAGCGGCAGATATTTTAATTTTCTAAAGCTTCACTCGGATAAAGTAAAATCAAACACGTACAGCATCTGCCTCAACGGAGCATATATAGCAAACGTGGAAAGCGGCGAGGTCTTTTACAAAAAAGCCTGCGATGACCGACTTTTTGAATACATAGAGCTATTATTTATAAAGCTTGACGAATATGATAAAATTATGCTCTACCCATACGACTCGGACGAGCCGTTAACCTATTATAAAGCTGAATATGCCGAAAACACCGAAGAAATAAAGCAACGCAATTATTTTAAGGCTGTACTGTACGCAAAAGACGATGCCGCAGGCGATAAAGGCAAAGAGCACGCAAAGAAATACAAGCTTGACGGCTACTGCGCTGTCAGAAGCTTCAAAACAAGTCTTGAAATACTCCTGCTCGAAAACACAAAAGGGGTGGCGATAAAAAGACTTGCCGAGCATCTTAGCGCAAAGCTCACGATTGCCGTCGGCGACTACGAAAACGACATCTCAATGTTACGCGCGGCAGACGTTGGATATGCAGTAGCAAATGCTACGGACGAGGTGAAATTGTCAGCCGACAAAGTAACCGTTGACTATTCGAATTCAGCAATAGCAAAAGTTATAGAAGATATCGAGACCAACATTCTGCCACAAATTAAATAGAACATTTACAAAAAACTTGCGTTTGACCGATTCTTATATTAAAGAATTTATTGTCAAACGCAAGTTTTTGTACATTTAATCTATATCCTCAACAACATTCTCAGCGCCCGTATCAAGCACCTCGGGATGAAGAAGATATCTCTTTAGCTTTTTGAAAGCCGAAGCATAGTAAAATCCGTCGCAAATACGCTCGTCGGTTACAACCTTAAGCGTAACGAAATGATGCTGCTCTCTTGTACCGTCACGCTTTATAGCGTCTGCGGTAAAAATGCTGCCGTATGATATGAACACGGGCAACGTACCAAAATCATACAAGTGATGATATATCGCAGGAATACCGAGAGAACCCATCGAGGTTATAATCATCGAGCCGTGGAAGGGACTTACCTTCATAAGCGCACTCGGAAGCCAACCGTGATAATCAAGGAAGAACAGAAGCGATGATACCATTCTGAAAATAAAGCGCGGCAGCTTTGTAAGCGCTCCTGCAACAGAATCAAAGTCGGTATCCTCCGCCAAAGCCTCTTTAGCAACACGCTGGAATTTCTTGTATACGTTGTATATATCATCTCTGGGGTCAAATTCAACCTTGATACAGGTATCGGGTGCTTCTATCGAAAGCTGCTTTTTGATAGTCATACAGCATTCAAGCTTTTTTCCTGCAAATACACGCTGTCCTGCCACAAAGCGATTGAGCGCCGGACGCTCGGCAATAATTCTTACGTAAGCGGCAAGCATTACGTGCAAAAGCGTCATATCGGTATATCCCTCTTTATGCTTTGCACCAAGGTATTTTTCGATATTCGTTATATCAATTACATCTTCAAAATGATTCTGCGCATCAGATCTCGTTCTCATAAGATAAGGAACAACCTGTGTCATTGCAGGAAGCGTACGAATACGTCTGCCCTCACGTCTGTCACCCCATCTCTTTTTTCTGGGCTTATATGCCGGTGTATCGTATGTTTTTATATCCGTATATTTGTCATATTCTTTTTCGGTCTGTTCTTGTGATTTAAGCGTTTCTTTCGTTTCTGTCATAAGACTCGCACCTCTGTTAATAAATTGGACATCTCATTTTATCATACAAATTACGATAAGTCAAGTAAAATGTCGATTTTGGTTAAAAATATGCGAATTTTAGTTTCTTTTAAGTTTCGAAATTGCGGAAAAATCAACCTTTCACTTTTTCTGGGATTTGTTAACAAAGTATTAAAGCCGTTTTTATCACATACAGCACAGGCAAAGAAATCCCATAGCAGCGACGTTTTGTCGTCTGCTATGGGATTCTTTATTAAAATTCTTTAGTTTTTTTACTGATCTCGTTTAGCCTCGGCAATTATTTTGTCGGTCATATTTTGGGGAACTTCATCGTATCTGATGAAATCAAAGTCAAATCTTCCCCTACCCTGCGTTGCCGCACGAAGCGAGATAACGTAATCTGTCATTTCGGCAAACGGCACTTCTGCAAGAACTACCTGCGTACCGTCCTCCTTAGGTTCAATACCCATAACTCTGCCACGGCGCTTGTTAAGGTCGCCCATAACGTCACCGACGTAGTTTTCGGGAACGTAAACCTTTAAATCACCAACAGGCTCAAGAAGCACGGGGTTTGCCTGCGGAAGTCCTTCACGGTATGCCAAAGCGGCAGCAAGCTTGAATGAAATTTCATTAGAGTCAACGTCGTGATAAGAGCCGTCGTACAGATTTGCGGCAAGATTTACAACAGGATATCCTGCAAGAACTCCCTTTAGCATACACTCACGAAGTCCTGCTTCTACCGCCGGGAAGAAGTTCTTCGGAACAGCTCCACCAAATACGCTCTCGGTGAACGTAAGGCCCTCTTCCGTACCGGGCGAGAACTTAATTTTTACGTGTCCGTACTGGCCCGATCCTCCCGACTGCTTCTTGTGCTTACCCTCAGCCTCAACAGATTTCTTTATAGTCTCACGGTAAGCGAGGCGAGGCTTTGTAAGCACAACGTTTGCGCCAAAGCGGTTTTTAAGCTTGGAAACGATTATATCAAGATGTATATCACCAAGACCAGATACCGTGAGCTGCTTGGTTTCAGCATTGTTCACGTACTTAACGGTCTGGTCCTCTTCGAGTATTCTGGCAATACCCGAGGAAATTCTATCCTCATCGCCCTTTGCCTTGGGGGAAATCGCCATTGTATAGTAAGGTCTCGGATAAGCTATCGGTGCGTATTTTATATCAGCCTTTGCAAGTGTCAAGGTATCGTTCGTATTGGTTGCATTCAGCTTTGCAACAACACCTATATCTCCGCAAGCAAGCTCGTCAACGTCAATCTGCTTCTTTCCTCTGAGCATAAATATCTTGTTGAACTTTTCCTGCGCACCGCTCGTAGTATTACGAAGCACCATATCCTTTTTGAGCGTACCGTTCATTACCTTGAAATAGGACATTTTTCCAACAAACGGGTCTGCAACAGTCTTGAATATAAATACCGACGTATCGGCAGAATCCATATCAATAGCGATTTCAGCAAGCGAGCCGTCAGCCTCAACGATATGCTCAACCTTACGTGCAAGAGGTCTTGGGAAGGACTCCGCAATAGTATCAAGGAAGGTCTTGATACCCCAATTCTTTATAGCCGCACCGCAGAATACGGGCACGATGTCACCGTTAATAATTCCCTGATGTATCGCCTCAAGAGCTTCCTCACGGGTAATTTCCTCTTCATTGAAGAATTTGTCCATAAGCTCGTCACTCGTTTGCGCAATAGCCTCAAGAAGCATATTGTGATATTCAGCGCAAATCTCCTCAAACTGCGGGGGAATCTTGCTGCGCACGTATTCACCCGTGCTCTTTTCAAACGTGTACACACACATTTCAACGAGGTTACCGAAGCCTATTACCGTATCGCCGTCTATAATCGGTATCTGTATCGGACAAACGGTTACTCCGTATTTTTCACGTATTGCACCGAATACCTTGTAGAATCTCGCTTCTCCGTCATCAAAGCGGTTGATGAAGAATGACTTCGGAATACCCGCTTCCGTGGCGTATTTCCAAGCAAGCTCTGTTCCAACCTCAATGCCCGCCTTACCGTCAACAACGATTATAGCGGCATCAGCGGCTCTGACGCACTGCTTTACTTCAGCCTCAAAATCAAAGAAACCGGGAGTGTCAAGTATATTTATCTTCGTACCGTTCCAGAGCATCGGAGCTATGGCAGCCGAAACAGAATAGCCTCTTTTTATCTCTTCGGGGTCAAAATCGCATACGGTGTTTCCGTCCTGTACCGTACCAAGACGGTCAGTAAGTCTTGAAATATAAAGCATTGACTCGGCAAGAGATGTCTTTCCGCTCCCGCCGTGTCCGAGGAGCGCTACATTGCGAATACTTTTAGTGTTAACCATTTCCATAAAAAAGTTCTCCTTAAAAAAATTGTGCCATATAACAAAACCGTATAAAACACCTATCTAAATTATACAACATTTTGAAAGCCTTTGCAATAATTTTTTTGAAGATTATGCCCTAACAGCGTAGAAAAACGCACCGCTCATTTGTGCAAAAGCCACAAAGCGGTGCGATGTTTTGTATTATTTGACCGATTTATCTATTTTTATGGAATTTCAATCGGCGGTTGTCTTTTTGGGTAGCATATGCACGAGAACCTCATAAATATTCGAAACACCGACAAGCTGTACGCCCTCGGGAACTCTCAAATTTGCACTTACATTCTTTTTCGGAAGAATTATTTTTGTAAATCCAAGCCTTACAGCTTCCTTAACTCTGTACTCGATATGCGATACGGCGCGTACCTCTCCCGATAAGCCTATTTCGCCAAAGGCTATCACGTTGTCGGGAATCACCTTGTCGGTTATACCGCTGATAAGCGACATAGCTATCGAAAGGTCAGCGCTCGGCTCATCAAGATGTATACCGCCCGCTACGTTTATGTAAACGTCGTTTTCGTAGAATTTCAGCCCCATTCGCTTTTCAAGAACGGCTATCAAAAGACACATTCTGTTATAATCAAAGCCATCAGAGGTCCTCTTTCCCGTCGGGTAAACCGTTTTAGCGACAAGCGACTGTATTTCCGAGATTATCGGTCTTGTTCCGTGCATAACGCATCCGGCACAAGAGCCGCTCGTATTTTTTGGGCGCTCCGCCATAACCACCTCGCTTGGGTTAGGTATCTCACGAAGTCCGATATCGCACATTTCAAAGACGCCTATTTCGTTTGTCGAGCCGTAGCGGTTTTTAATAGCTCGGATAATTCTGTATGAGTTAGTCCTCTCACCCTCAAAATACAACACCACGTCAACCATGTGCTCAAGAATTTTAGGGCCTGAAATTCCGCCCTCCTTATTCACGTGACCGACAAGAAATACGGCAGCGCCGCTCTTTTTGGCATAGCTTATAAAGGACATCGCTCCCTCACGAACCTGGGTTATGCTGCCTGCCGCCGAGGTTATGCGAGAGGTCGAGAGCGTTTGCACCGAGTCAACTATAACAACGTCAGGCTTAATTCTTTCGCATTCGGCAAGCGTTGCGTCTATATCGGTTTCGGTCAGAAGATATATGGAATCCCCGTTAATTTTCAATCTTTCGGCACGAAGCTTAAGCTGCCCCTTGGATTCCTCGCCCGAGATGTACAGCACCTTTCTTGTTTTTCCAAGCTCGGAGCATATCTGCAAAAGAAGCGTTGATTTTCCTATTCCGGGTTCGCCCGAAAGAAGCACCACGGTACTGTCAACAAGACCGCCACCCAAAACGCGGTCAAGCTCGCCCATACCCGTTTTTGCCCGCAGATAGGTAGGCATATTAAGCTCCGAGAAGCGTTCTGCCTTGTTATATTCCTTGGAATTTACAGTTTTCGCTACATTTTGTGAAATTGTTTCCTCGTCAAGCGTATTCCATTCTCCGCAAGCGGGGCATTTTCCATACCACTTTGAAGTTGTATTTCCGCACTCGCGGCATACAAAAACGGTTTTCTGTCCTTTCATTTTTTCCAATCCTTTTTTTCAGTTTTGGTTCTCCATATATTCTATAATACCACAAACTATGGCAAAACTCAATTCCTTTTGATATTCTTTTTCACAAAGTTTTTCGCATTCGCCGTCATTCGAAACAAATCCGCACTCTAAAAGCACCGTATTTGTCGGTGAATTTTTAAGTATATACAGCGCACCGCCATCCTTGATTGACCTGTTGTTTTGCGGTTGCAGTCTATCCCTGACGTTTTTCTGAATGGTACTCGCAAGAGTTCTGCTATTCGGGTCTTTTCCGTTAAAATAAGCCTGAAAGCCAGAATACCGATGAGCGGGATAGCTGTTCATGTGGATGCTGACAAAAAGAGCCTCCGGATACTGTTTTGCAATCTTGACACGGTTTTTTAGGTCGGATATTTTCCGTATACCTTTTATATTTTCTTCCTCCGTGTAAAGAAGCTTATCCTCCGTGCGTGTCATTATAACTGTAAAGCCTGATTCGGAAAGCTTCTCTGCCACAAGAATTGCAATTTCGAGATTAAGCGTTTTTTCATATACTCCGTTATTTCCGATAGCTCCGCAGTCCTCACCGCCATGCCCCGCATCCACAATTACTGTTTTTTTATCCGACTCATTCGCAGCCGAAAGAATATAAAGCGGAGTGTTCAAAACGTAACGAAGCGCAAAGGTACACGAAAGCAAAAGCGCTATGCAAATAACCGTAATTTTCGCTGTCGTCAGCAAGGGATACGCTCTTTTTAAATTTATTGTAATAATTCTCATAAAAAACCTCCATAGCTCATTTAAAGCTATGGAGAATTTTTCAAAAATATTACTTATCAGAACCCTTTGCGCCTGCTTTTGAAAACAGCGAAAAGATTTTAAAGTTTTTAGCGCCGAACAAATAGCCTATATGAGTTACCGCAAGTGAAAATACAGAAACAAGCATAAAAGCTATACCTGCGCCAATGAAGCTTGCGTCCGCCACGCTATCGAATGCTCCGAATATGCTTTGAACCACACCAAGGTACATAGAAAGTGTAATGCGCATAAAGAAATTGAGAACACCGGATACAACAGCGGCAAATTCAGCGCTCGAAAATTTATAAATAACGGCAGTGATAACGCAAATACCCGATATAACCACGTTGGGCACAGATGCAAACAGCGACATTTTCAAGCCTTTAGCTCGGTCATATTGAAGTCTGCCTGCGTCTATTCTGATTTTATCCTTCGCTCCGTATTCCCAGGAAACGTTGTATACGAGCATAAAATAAAACAGTATCGAGAATATTGATATCGCCATATTCCAAGCGTTTATAACCTTTGCTTCACCCATAGAGCCTACCGCAGTATATAAAACCGTTGAAAAAATGGCTATTCCTATTTGATTAACGTATAACTTTATAATGTCATAGGAGTTGTCTTTAAAAAAACGCATAAGCTTCCCTTTCCAAAACATCGGACAGTGTATGTGTATTAATTCTATCATATTTTGGAAAAAAAACAAGTACGAGCGAAAAATGTTTACAGTTTATCCACTAAAATCTCAAAAAATTTTGTATAATAGAGGTGTAAACAAAATTTTGCGGAGGGTTCCAATGTCTGTACTTACTTTCGGTAGTGATGAATATAAAAGCTTTCCACGCATTTTACAGGACTATGCTTCCTACATAAACGTCATTAAAGGAAACAGTGAAAAGACGGTTTGCGAATATCTTTTGGACCTTAGGACGTTCTTCAGATTTTATATAATGAGAAGCAAAAATCAAGAGCTTGACCACAAGGATTTCGAAAAAATAGACATCAGCAAAATAACGGTAGAGGATGCGGGAGCGATTACTCCGCAGCACATACTGGATTTTCTTATGTATGCAAGCTTTGAGCGTGAAAACACACCTACGACAAGAATGAGAAAGCTCAGCGCACTCAAATCCTTTTATCATTATCTGTACGGCAAAAAGCGTCTTGTCCCCTCAAATCCCACGACAGAAATAGATTCACCGAAAAAAGGTCATACATTGCCGAAATATATGAATACCGAGGAGGCTATAAAGCTTCTTGAAACGGTAAACGCAGACGAGCAATCAAAGACAAAGAAACGTGATTTTGCGATAATTGCTCTCTTTTTGAACACGGGAATGCGACTTTCCGAGCTTGTAGGTCTCAACGTGAAAAGCTTTGATTCCGAGCTTGTTTCGGTGAAGGTTAAGGGTAAAGGAAACAAGGAAAGGGTTATTTACCTTAATGATATATCAAAAACGGCACTTCGTGATTATCTTGATGAGCGTCTTGACCCTACGGTGAGCGTCAAGGATACGGAAGCTCTGTTCATAAGCCGACTCGGCACAAGAATATCAACGAAAACCGTGCAGTGGTTGGTTTATAAATATCTTGATTTGGCAGGACTTGGCGCAAAGGGGCTTTCCACACACAAGCTTCGGCACACCGCCGCAACGCTTATGTATCAGAGCGGCAACGTTGATATACGAGTGCTTAAGGATATCCTCGGTCACGAACAGCTGAACACAACGCAGATATACACGCACGTTGTTGACAGGAATATAGAAAACGCAGTAAAGCAAAATCCACTTGCGAATCTCAAAATCAAAAAGTAGGCTGACATTATGAACATTGGAAACAAAATCAAAACCGCACGAAAAAGCAAAAAGCTGACGCAGGCTGAGCTTAGCCGCGGTATTGTTACAAGAAATATGCTTTGTGCCATTGAGAGCGGCACGGCAAACCCATCACTCGATACACTTGTAAAAATTGCAGAAAAGCTAAAGCTCCCGCCCTCATATTTTCTTTCGGAGAGCGAGGACGTTTACTTTTACAAAAAGTCGCAGGAAATAGACAAAATCTTATCCGCACTTAAAGCAAAAAACTATAAATCTGTTATAGAACGAGCGGAGGCGCTTGGCTGTTTTGATGACGAAATCGCATATATTCTCGCTTATTCTTACTTCAAATCAGCCGAAAGCTCGGCTAAAAACGGTGCTTTCGAGAGCGTTGCGACATACCTGAAAAAATTCAACGAGTACAAAGAGAAAACCTGCTACGATTTATCCATTGAGGCAGCGGTTGCAAAAATCTACTCTGCTCTTTCAAAGAACATTCAAGCACCTCTTTTGGAATTTGACAAGGACGGATATGAAAATCTGCTCGGTTCTGTAAGATACGAATACTACAAGTATCTTATGCACGATTCAGACTATCCTTACACCACGGAAGCGTATGCGAATCACCTTAAGGCAAAACAGCTCATCAGAGAGCGTAAGTATAATGCCGCAATATCACTGATGCTCGACATTATCGACAGCAAAAGCCTCGAATATGATGCGTATTTGATATTCGGTATCTACGCCGACCTTGAAAATTGCTACAAGCAGCTATACGATTTCGAGAATGCATACAGATACTCTAGCAAAAGGCTTTCGCTAATCGAAGGCTTCAAATCATAAACCCACATATTCAAAGCCGAAACAGCCACTTGCATAAGCTGGCTGTTTCGGCTTTTGTATATCAAGCTAAAAAAGCACTCATTAAAATAAATTTTAATATTATTTGTCGAAATCTCTTGACTTATTTGAACTTTGGTGGTATATTATATTTGGTAGAAGTTGGGCTTTTTTCAATTTGTACTTCAATTTGATAAATTTTAGGAAGGAGAGATTTGCCATAAAGGCAAATCGGGAATTCGATTTGAACAAATACAACAAGACCCAAGCATGCAAGCTTCCCACAGTTGAAGAGTTGCGTGCCTCGCTTGCCGAAAGTCAAAGCTCGGCAGTGAGAAATCAGCTTGCGCTTATTTTTGACGAGGGTACGTTCGTAGAAACTGCAGCTTATACAAAGCGTGCTATTTCCGACTTTATTTCCTCAGAGAGCGCTAATGAATTCGAAAGTGTCATCTGCGGATACGGCGCAATTGACGGAAAGCTTGCTTTCGCATTTGCGGAGGATGCTTCAAGAACAGGCGGCGTTATTGATGAGCGTCATGCAAAGAAGATTGCTGACGTTTACAACCACGCTATCGCTAACGGTGCGCCCGTCGTTGGTATATTCAATTCCAACGGTACTGACATTTTTGAGGGCACAGCAGGACTTGCGGCATACGCAAAGATAATGTCATGCGTAGCAAAGGCATCGGGTGTAATTCCCCAGATAGCTTTCATCGCAGGTAAATGCATCGGTACTTCCGCTGCAATTGCATCTATGTTCGATTTTGTCGTTAAAGACAAAAAATCCACATTCTACGTTTCCTCCCCTTCTCTTGTAAACGTTGAGGGTGCGCAGGACGCTGTCCTTTCCTTCACCGGTGACACAGAGCTCTCGGCAGGATACATAAGAGCGCTCGTTTCCTATCTCCCCTCCAATTCCAGCGTTGGAATCAGCTCTGACATTTCCACAGATAATCTTAACAGAAAGCTTGGAAATCTTGATTTTGCAGGAGACGCTATATCGGCAATATCGGTTCTTTCCGATAACGGTGTTTACTACGAAGTAGCACACGATTTCGCTCCCGGAGTTTCCACTGTATTTGCAACCCTTGGCGGTGTTAAGTGCGGTATCGTCGCAAACTCCTTTGCTAAAAACGACGGTAAAATTGATGCCGCTGTTGCTCGCAAGATTGCAAAGTTTGTAAGCTTCTGCTCTGCTTTCTCAATTCCCGTTGTTACACTTGTAGACTCGCTTGGTCTTGCTATGAGCGAGGACGGTGAGCGTGACTTTGCCCCCGAGCTTGCGAAGCTCGCATTTGCATACGCTACCTCGAATATTCCCAAAGTTACCGTAATTATGGGTCATGCTATCGGAGCGGCATTTGCGCTTCTTGGCTCAAAGGCGCTTGGCGCTGACCTTGTATATGCTACCGACGACTCTGAAATCGGAGCTCTCACTGCTGAATGCGGCGTTGCATTCGCTTGGGATAAATATATTACCGAAGAAAAAACAAGAGAAGACCTTGTAAACGAATGGAAGCTCACAGTTTCCTCTCCTGCTGTTGCGGCAGCAAGCGGAGAAATCGATGATATCATCGGTACAAGCGAGCTTCGTGCGAGAATCTGCTCGGCACTTCTTATGCTCTGCGCAAAGGGTGCATCGAAAACAGAAAATCGCCGTAAGGTTCTTCCTCTTTAATGGAGGGTAATATGACTGCACTCCTTGAAGTAATAAAGAATCAACCGATTGAAAACTTTGGTGAAAAGCTTTTATACGGCGGTCAAATGCTGCTTATCGGTATGGCTACCGTTTTTGCAGTATTGCTTCTTCTTTGGGGCTGTCTTATAATATTCAAGATAGTCTTCCACGACCTTGCAAAATCGCGCACCAAAGAACCCGTCGCAGCAAAATCGGTAAATATTGTCGAAGCTGCCCCCACGGTATCCGACAACAGTGAAGAAATAGTTGCCGTAATCGCCGCTGCTATTGCGGCTGCCGAGAGCGAATGCTCCGGAATTAAATTCAAAGTAGTTTCGTTCAGAAGAAAATAATAATTAAGTGAGGATAACTAACATGAAAAAGTACAATATCACCGTTAACGGTACAGTATACGAAGTAGTAGTTGAAGAAGCAGGCGAGGTAGCAAGCGCTCCCGTATATGCTCCTGCACCCGTTGCAGCACCTGCCGCAGCACCCGCAGCAGCTCCTGCGGCAGCTCCCGCACCCAAGGCAGCACCCGCTCCTGCAGCAGCAGGCAGCACTTCCGTTACCGCTCCTATGCCCGGAACAATTCTTTCTGTTAAGCTTTCCGCAGGTCAGGCAGTTAAGAAGGGCGACGTAATTTGCGTTCTTGAGGCAATGAAGATGGAAAACGACATTCCCGCACCCGCTGACGGCGTTATAGCTTCTATAAACGTACAGAACGGTGCATCTGTTAACGCAGGTGACGTTCTCGCAACTCTCAAATAATTTTTGCAGGTGACGACAAATGTCAGATTCAATTCTTAACTTTCTCGAAAAAACGGGAATAGCTAAGCTCTTTTCGGAATCTAACTGGTGGCAATACCTTGTAATGTACGTTATAGTCGGTGCTCTTATGTATCTTGCCATAGTCAAGAAATTCGAGCCGTTGCTTCTTATGCCCATTGCATTCGGTATGCTACTCGCCAATCTTCCCGGAGCTGAGCTTATTCACCTTGAATATTTCTTTGATGATTACTACATCAATCCCGAAACAGGTACGCTCGCAAGCGAAATAGCATCCTGGCTCGGAAATACCTATACATACAAGGATGGCGCTTTCGCCTTCCTTGAGGGTGTTGATATAGACGCTCTTGAAGCAACGCTCCCGAATTTTGCTTCGCTTAACAATGCTATTACCTTCCATGATGCAAGCATTCACATCAAAATGTCTCACGTCATTAAAGAAGTTATTAACCAGGGCGGTCTTCTCGACATACTTTACCTCGGCGTTAAGCTTGGTGTATATCCCTCGCTCATATTTATGGGTGTTGGAGCTATGACCGACTTCTCTCCCCTTATCGCTAACCCGAAATCACTCCTTATGGGTGCGGGCGCACAGCTTGGTGTATTTGCTGCGTTCTTCGCTGCGCTCTTCCTTGGATTTACACCTATGCAGGCAGGTGCTATCGGTATTATAGGCGGAGCTGACGGTCCTACCGCTATTCTTGTAACAAAGATTCTCGCTCCCGAGCTTCTCGGTGCTATTGCTATTGCGGCATATTCGTATATGGCTTTGATTCCTATCATTCAGCCTCCGTTTATGCGTCTTCTTACCACCGAAAAGGAAAGAAAGATAAAGATGAGCAATCTTCGCCCTGTTTCACAGGTAGAGAAGGTAATCTTCCCTATCGTTGTTACAGCTATTGTTTGTCTTGTAATTCCCGATGCCGCACCTCTTGTAGGCTTCCTTATGCTTGGAAACCTCTTCAACGTTTCGGGTGTCGCTGACAGACTTTCCAAAACTGCGCAAAATGAGCTTATCAACATCGTTACTATTTTCCTTGGAATTTCGGTTGGAGCTACTGCAAACGCTGAAAACTTCCTTAAGCCTCAAACGCTTTATATAATCGCACTTGGACTTTGCGCATTCGTTCTTTCAACCTGCGGCGGTCTTATTACAGGTAAGATTATGTGCAAGCTTACAGGCGGCAAGATAAATCCGCTTATCGGCTCTGCCGGTGTTTCCGCTGTTCCTATGGCAGCTCGTGTTGCCCAGGACGAGGGACGTAAGGCTGACCCCTCTAACTTCCTGCTTATGCACGCTATGGGTCCCAACGTTGCGGGTGTTATCGGCTCTGCTGTTGCGGCGGGCGTATTCCTCAGCTTCTTAAGATAATGATGGTTTCAGAAAGGATAAACATAAAATGCCAAAGGTTTTAATTACAGAAACAGTACTCCGTGATGCGCATCAGTCTCTTGCCGCAACACGTATGACTACAGAAGAAATGCTTCCTATCCTTGATGCTATGGATAAGGTAGGATATTATTCTCTTGAAGCTTGGGGCGGTGCTACGTTTGATGCTTGTCTCCGTTTCCTTCACGAGGATCCTTGGGACAGACTCCGCAAAATAAAGGAGCACGCAAAGAATACAAAGCTCCAGATGCTCTTCCGCGGTCAGAACATTCTCGGATACCGTCACTATGCAGATGATGTTGTTGAATATTTCGTTCAGAAATCAATTGCAAACGGTATTGATATCATTCGTATATTCGACGCTCTTAACGATGCAAGAAACCTTGAAACAGCAATCAAGGCTACTATCAAAGAGGGTGGACACGTTCAGGCAGCTATATGCTATACAACATCTCCCTTCCATACAAACGAGGGCTTCGCACAGTATGCAAAGCAGCTTGAGGATATGGGTGCTAACTCTATATGCATCAAGGATATGTCCGGACTTCTCAAGCCCTACGAGGCATATCAGCTTGTTAAGACTCTCAAAAATACCGTTAAGGTTCCGATTCAGCTTCACACCCACTACACAGCAGGTCTTGGCTCTATGACTCTTCTTAAGGCTATCGAGGCAGGTGTTGACGGTGTTGATACTGCAATTTCGCCTCTTGCTATGGGTACTTCTCACACTCCCACAGAGTCGCTTGTAGCTACTCTTCAGGGAACTCCTTACGATACAGGTCTTGAGCTTGAAAAGCTTGACGTTGTCGCTAAACACTTCAACAAGATTCGTGAGGATTATATAGCTTCCGGTCTTATCGACCCCAAGGTACTTAAGGTTGACGTTAACGCTCTGCGTTATCAGGTTCCCGGCGGTATGCTTTCAAACCTTATCTCACAGCTTAAGATGGCAGGCAAGTCGGATAAGCTTGACGAGGTTCTTGAAGAGGTTGCAAACGTAAGAGCTGACGCAGGCTTCCCGCCTCTCGTTACTCCCTCCTCGCAGATTGTCGGAACTCAAGCAGTAAACAACGTGCTCTTTGGCGAGGACGGAAGATACTCCAGAGTTACAAAGGAATTCAAGGGCCTTGTTCGTGGCGAATACGGAAAATGCCCCGCAACTATTTCAGACGAATTCAAGAAGAAAATCATCGGTGATGATGAAATCATTGATTACAGACCCGCCGATAAGATTCCTCCTGAAATCGAAACTCTTCGTCAGCGTGTTGCTCCTTACCGTGAGCAGGACGAAGACCTTCTTTCTCTCGCACTCTTCGAGCAGGTTGCTGTTAAGTTCTTCGATTGGAGAAAGCAGCAGAAATATAAGCTTGACGAAAATGCAGACGCAAAGAACGGAATACACACCATATAAAATTAAAAGCATCAGCAGTGGGCAAAAAGCTCACTGCTGATTTCTATTTCTAAAAAGCGTTTTTAGGACATACACAGACTCAATATGTCCAAAAAACGAGTTGACAAGTATTGCTGTGCAATGTATAATTAAATAAATATGAAATATGGAGAATTTTTATGAACAATATTCCAAAAATAAAAATAGGAATTGTCGCCGTTTCACGCGACTGCTTCCCTCAAAATCTTTCTGTAAACAGAAGACGCGCACTTGTTGAAGCATATAGCGCAAAATATAACGCAGCCGACATTTATGAATGTCCTATTTGCATCGTTGAGAGTGAAATACATATGACCTAAGCTCTCGCTGACGTAAAGACGACGGGCTGTAATGCGCTTTGCATTTATCTTGGCAATTTCGGTCCTGAAATATCCGAAACTATGCTCGCACAAAACTTCGGCGGTCCTGTAATGTTCTGTGCCGCCGCAGAGGAAAGTGCGAATACTCTTATCGCAGGTGGCAGAGGCGATGCTTTCTGCGGTATGCTCAACGCAAGCTACAATCTGAAGCTTCGTAACGTTAAGGCTTATATCCCCGAATATCCTGTCGGTGACGCAGATGACTGTGCCGATATGATAAACGGCTTTTTGCCTATCGCAAGAGCAATTTACGGTCTCAATAAACAGCCGTCTGACGGCAAAGGGTATCCCTGTTTCCTGCGAGGTTGACATCTACGGTACGCTCTCCGAGTATATCGGAATTTGTGTAAGCGATGACGTCGTAACCATACTTGATGTAAACAATACCGTACCTAAAGATATGTACAAGTCGGATATCGAGAATAAATTCGACTATAAATTCACCGATACCTTTATGGCATTCCACTGCGGTAACACCTGTTCGGGTAAGCTTTGCAACCCTGAGATGAGAAACCAGATAGTTATGGCAAGTATGCTCCCAGAAGAGGTTACCTACGGCACTCTTGAAGGCGACATAGCTCCGGGTGATATCACCTTCTTCCGTCTTCAGTCAACCGCTGACAATCACCTTTATGCATACGTTGCCGAGGGCGAAGTTCTTCCTGTACCTACACGCTCATTCGGAAGTATCGGCGTGTTCGCAATAAAGGAAATGGCACGCTTCTATCGCCACGTTCTTATCGAGGACGGATTCCCACACCACGGTGCGGTAGCATTCGGTAAATTCGGCAAGTCGGTCTTTGAGGTGTTCAAGTATCTCGGTGCTGAAAAAATCGGTTACAATCAGCCGAAATCCGAAAGATATAAGAGCGAAAATCCGTTCTGATAAACCAACATCTTCAATAAATCCGGTATGTATATTTGAGAATACCGAGCCTTGCATTTTGCAGGCTCGGTATTTTCGTTTTTTGTTGCCTGTGGACTCAAAATCAAATGCCCGAGCATATATATTAAAGCCAAAAATATTTTTAGATTTGCTATTGACAAATGCGGTAAATTCTTCTATAATCGACTTGTAGCATCGTTTCAACGGTGCTTAAATAATTTTAAGAGAGAAAAAACGATGAAAATAGGAATAACCACGGGTGCTTTTCACGACTCAAAAGCACATTTGAACAACAGACTGCTTTACAGAGAAGAAGGATAAAAAAGAATGAAAGCTGCCGGTTTTCACTGTGCGGATTTCGGTTATCTTTCTGTAACAGACGGTTATCTTTATACAAAATCGCTTGAAGAGGCAATTGCGGATGCAAAAATCGAACGTGAAATTGCAGCCGCAAATGGAATTACATTTAGCCAAGCACACGGACCGTGGCCTACATACGATACAACACCCGAGCTTCGTCGTGAAAAACTAATCTATATGGAACGAGCAGTACGCCTGACGCCCCATTACGGCACTCCGTATCTTGTTATACACCCCGACCTTCCCTACGGTTGGTATGATAAGGAGATTGACCCGGAATTTACCAAAAAGACAAACCTTGAAATGTTCGAGGCTCTCCTTCCGATAGCCGAGGAGGTTGGTACTATAATATGTTTGGAAAATATGCCGACCGAGCCTTACAAGATGTCTCCAACTCCTCAAATCTACAAATTCATACAGGAAATAAATCATCCAAACCTAAAAATGTGCTTCGACACAGGACACGCCCACGTTTTCGGTGACGACTGCGGAGATATGCTTCGTCTTATTTCGCCTGTTATGAAGGTTATGCACGTTCACGATAATATGGGACAAGAAGATCAGCATCTTTGGCCACACGATGGTACGATAAATTGGGATAGCTTCACAAAAGCTCTTTATGATATAGGCTTCACCGGAGTTTTGTCCCTTGAAGCCGGCCCGAAGGAAGATATGGATAGTGAAACGCACTTTGAATCTGTATGTAAATTAGCCAAGATAGCCCGCGATTTAGCTACATTAAAATGAAAGGTTAAAAAGCTATGTACATCGATATATTCGGAAAAAAGCGTTATAAGGTAGGGCTTCATCATCATACCACCTGCTCTGATGGCAGATGCACGCCCGAGGAAACTGTTAATCTATACCGCAACGCCGGTTATGATGCTATCGCATTTACAGATCACTGGGTGTTTTCCCCCTCATAGCAACTGGACGGATTTCCTATTCTGTCAGGGTGCGAATATAACATAGGGGGATTCGATACACACAGCGGAGTTTGGCACATCACTTGCCTTTGTGCAGAAACCGAACCGAAACTTACGCCGGATGCAAAACCGCAGCAAATTATAGATGCAATACACGAAGCCGGCGGTCTTGCCGTGCTTGCACATCCTGCGTGGTCACTTAATACTCCGAAAATGATAAGAGAGCTTAACGGCTTCGATGCTACCGAAATATATAACACTGTATCAGGAAAAGGTCTTTCAAGACGCCCCGATTCCTCGCTTATAGTAGATATGCTGGCATCCGACGGTCTTATACTTCCCCTGCTTGCCGCTGACGACTCACATTACTATGAACCGTCAGGAAATTATTCTGACCACTGTACGGCTTTTATTATGGTCGAATGTGATTCTGTCGCTCCCACAGATATACGTAAAGCTATTAAAGAAAAACGATTCTATGCGTCGACAGGCCCCGAAATTCACATTCGTTTAGAAAACGGAACGGCAATCGTTGATTGCTCACCCTCAAACGAAATTATATTTATGTCTAATTTTTCGATTTCACTCGACCGTACATATACAGGAGAAGGTCTTACCCACGCAGAATATAAGCCGCACCCAGATGAAACCTTTATCAGAGCATTCGTTACCGATAAAGACGGTAAGCAGGCTTGGTCAAACTGTATAGACCTAAAAAACAATAACAGTACCGAAAGTTAAAAAACTATTTTCATTCTACAATTAAAAAAGGCAGCGAGTATCGACTCGCTGCCTTTTGTTTGATCACTGTTTGTTGTCGGTGTTATCCGAATCATCATTGTTATTGGATTTATCCACGTTTTTATCAGCGTCATCTCCGTTACCCTCGGTGTGGAACTTCTGCTGTTCACGCCAGAAGATATCAAAGAAATCAGAATCTGCGCCGTTTGGATTTTCTTCCATAACTCGCTTTGCTTCAGCGGCCTCGGCTTCTGCCTTTTTACGAGCTTCTTCCTCCGCCTTTGCGTTGTTTTCGTGAGCGGTTTTGTTTTCTTCCTCGCTCTTTCTACGCTTTTCGTTTGCTATATTCTCAATGTCCTCAAAGGTGGGAGCATCAGCCGCCATAGCCGCCTCAAACTGCTCCTGGTCCATTGTTTCGTATTTGAGAAGGAAGTTAGCAACGAAATGAAGCTTTTCGATATTTTCGGAAAGATATTTCTTACATCTGTCATAGGCTTCAGCTATGATGCTTCTGATTTCATCATCAATAACAGCAGCAGTCTTTTCCGAATAATTCTGTCCTGATGCAAAATCTCTGCCAAGGAACACAGCATCCTGCGAATGCTCCGAGCCATAGAGAACAGTACCGAGCTTTTCACTCATACCGTAGCGTGTGACCATATTGCGGGCGATATTCGTAGCCTGCTGAATATCGTTGGAAGCTCCTGTTGAAATATCGTCAAGAACTATTTCCTCTGCAACTCTACCGCCAAGGGCAAGTACGATATGATCTATCATTGCGTTTTTAGAGGTCGTCATCTTATCCTCTGTAGGAACGCTTATGGTAACACCGCCTGCAGAGCCTGCGGGGATAATTGTGATATGCTTAACAGGGTCTGTATGCTTACAGAAGTAGGATGCAACAGCGTGTCCTGCCTCGTGATATGCGCAAAGCTTGTTATCAGCCTCTGTTCTGACACGCTTTTTCTTCTGCGGTCCGAGAAGCATCTTCATATAAGACTCCTCGATATCCTTCATACCTATGAGCGCTTTGTCAAGCTTTGCCGCTCTGAGGGCCGCCTCGTTCATAAGGTTTGCAAGTTCAGCACCTGTAAATCCGATAGTTGTCTGCGCTATTTTCTTAAGGTCTACGGTTTCCTCAAGAGGTTTATTACGGCAGTGAACACGCAAAATCTCTTCTCTGCCCTTAATATCGGGATAATTTACGGTAACACGTCTATCAAAGCGTCCCGGACGAAGAAGTGCCGGGTCAAGTATATCGGGGCGGTTTGTTGCCGCCATAACTATTACACCCGAGTTTGTTCCGAAGCCGTCCATTTCAACGAGAAGCTGGTTGAGCGTCTGCTCTCTTTCGTCGTGACCGCCGCCAAGACCTGCGCCTCTGTGACGTCCGACAGCATCAATTTCATCAATAAATATTATACTAGCGGGAGTTTTTCTTGCGTTATCGAACAAATCACGCACACGTGATGCACCGACACCTACGTACATCTCCACGAAATCAGAGCCCGAAATCGAGAAGAACGGCACACCCGCCTCACCTGCAACAGCCTTTGCAAGCAGAGTTTTACCTGTACCGGGAGGGCCGACAAGAAGCACACCTCTCGGAATTCTTGCGCCAAGCTTGACAAATTTTGCGGGATCCTTAAGAAATTCAACAACCTCTTCAAGCTCTGCCTTTTCCTCATCCGCACCTGCAACGTCTGCAAACTTAACCGCATTTTTGTCGCTTGTCGCAACCTTTGCACGTGATTTCGAGAATGAATTCATCTTTCCGCCGCCGCCAACAGACGAGCGAAGCATAAATATCCAGAAAGCTCCGAGAATTACAGCCATTATGATGTAAGGAAGATATACCTGATACCACGGAGCTTCACCTGCCTGCAGATATTCATACTCCTCTATTCTGTCACAGCTTTCTGCGATTTCGTTTATCTGGGTAAGCTGGAAATTATAACCGAGCTTGTATTCTCTTTTCTGTGTAACCGGCTTTCCGTCTTTAATCTTATAAACAGCATCACCGTTAGAATCAAGCTTGTAAGTTTTGTCCTCATTGAGGTCGGGAACGTAGGTAACAAGCGTCATAACGAGATTTCCGTCAACCTCGTATGACTTTACCAAATCAACCTCAAAAAGCTCGATAAGCTCGCTATAAACAAGATTCTCGTCTTCATCTCTGTTTTGGGTAAAGAATGAAACCGCCGTTACTATTACAGCAACCGTCACCACGAGCATTATTATGCTCTTAAAATTTGCTTTCATTAAGTATTCTTAAGCCTTTCTAAACATTTTCGTAAACAGACCGCTTATCCGCAAAGTAAAAACGGTCAGGACGTGATAAATCGGTAAGGACAAACGTAAGATATAACGTTTTTCCCCCGACGCTCTTGTCGTAATCTCTCACACGAAAGCCGGGAATCCAGAGTATACCGTTATCGTCGCATAAAATTGGAATTTTATCTCTTACCGACCTCGGTATATCAGCATCGCACAGCATACGCTTGACCTTTTTGGTCATACCCGAAACACGATACGTATCACCGTCCAACTTATTTCTTATATACAATCCGCCTTTAATTATATCAAACGGTATTGCTACTTGTATTGAAAAATTGTAAACATTTGAATAAGTTTTTGAATAGTTTTCAAAATCCAAAAACAATTTAGCTGAAAATTCGGAAAAATCATTTTCGCCGATATTAACGTCAAGCCTGAAGTTGTCAGTAAAACCGCTTTTGCTTATTCTGCAAATTCCCCGCTCGCACACAAAAGAAACATCCCCGGGGAGCGAAACCGAAAAATTATCACCGCCGATAAGTGCATAAATCGAATCTATATGAACCGATTCAAGCATTTTATCCGTGTGCTTTTTCACCATCAATCTGACAATTTCGGAAAATACCGATTTGTTTTGCAGCGCAAGCTCGTCTTTGGGAATAAGCGTCCGTCCGCCAAGAACCGCACTCGCTGTATCGCTGATAAGCTCACACCCCGAGCGCAGGTTTGCGCAAAGCTTTGTAATTGCCGCTTCAGGCGAATTTGTAATTCTTCTGAATTTCGGTAGAATTTCGTGACGTATATAATTTCTCGTATAGTCGGTATCAAAATTGGTTTTATCAGTAACATACCCGATTTCCACCGAATCAAGAGCCGCTCTTATATCCTCGGATGAGGAATAAATCAAAGGGCGAATTACACTTTCACGTACAGCCGCTATGCCTGAAATTCCAAAAAGACCGCTTCCGCGAAGCATATTGAAAACTACGGTTTCAATATTATCAGTTGCATTATGCGCTACTGCTATACAGTTTATATCATTTCTGCCCTTTAATATCTCGTCAAAAACAGAATATCTCTCATTTCTTGCCGCTTCTTCAATTCCCGTTTTTTTATCCCTTGCAATACTTGGGACATCACGATGCACCGAAATGAACTCTATGCCGAGCGAATCCGAAAGACTTTTTGAAAAGCTCTCGTCCGCATCAGCTGCCTCACCCCTTATCATGTGATTAACGTGAAGCGCTATGATGGGAAAATCAAAATTATTTTTCCTGTATTCGCACAAAAAATACAAGAGCATTACAGAATCTGCACCGCCTGAAAGTCCGACGAGAACACCGCCGCGAAGCATATCCCCCATTGAAAAATCGGAAATAGCACGCTCGGCATTTTCGTATATCCTTTTGCCAATGCTCGTTTCGAATGGGTTTTTAACCATTTGGTATACTCTTTTCAAGCGTTCTGAATTTTGTAAACTGTCCGATCCAGCCCATTTTGATATTACCAGTTGAGCCGTGTCTGTTTTTCGCTACGATTATCTCGGCTGTATTTGCCGCATCGGCAATATCGGCTGCATCATCGTCATCCCCCTGACCGAGACTCTTATAATATTCGTCACGGTAGAGGAAAAGAACGATATCGGCATCCTGCTCAATAGAACCCGAATCACGAAGGTCGGAAAGCGTCGGTCTCTTACCACCGCTTGAGCCTGTTCTGCTTTCGGTAGCACGGTTAAGCTGCGCACAGCAAACAATCGGCACACCGAAATCTTTAGCCATAATTTTAAGATTTCTCGATATCTCACCTACTTGCTGCGCACGGTTGTCCGTGTTAACAGTACTCTGCATAAGACCGATATAGTCTATAACTACAAGGCCGAGATTGGAAAGGCGGCGAAGCTTTGACTTCATTTCGGTTGCATTTATAGCCGAAGTATCATCAATATATATATCGCATCCGGAAAGCGTGGTAACAACCCCTGCTATATTCTCCCAATCCTCCGGCTTGAGCTGACCGGTTCTGATGCTGTGAGAATCGACAAGAGCCTCACTCGATATTATACGTGTTACAAGCTGCTCGCCTGACATCTCAAGCGAGAATATCGCAACAGTCTTTTTTGAAGCCTTGGCAACGTTTGTAGCTATGTTAAGAGCAAACGAGGTTTTACCCATACCGGGTCTTGCACCGACGATTATGAGGTCTCCCTTACCCATTTCTATAAGATATGAGTCAAGCTCCGAAAATCCGGTCTTTGAGCCCGTAACAGCACCCTTGGTTTCAACACGGTTTTCTATATCGTGATAAACGTTGGAAAGTATTGAGCGTATATGACGGAATTCCTTTGAGTCACGCTCGTGAGATATATCGAATATCTTCTGCTCTGCTCCGTCGATAACCTTGTGAACGTCAGCCCCCTCCTCATAAGCGTCCTCTGTTATAGAGTCGCACACGTTTATGAGTTTCCTTAAGGTAGACTTTTCCTTGACTATTTTTGCATAGTCCTTTGCGTTAGCTGCGGTAGGCACGGACTGCGCAAGCAGAGATATAAACTCAATACTGCTCGCCTCATCCTTACCGCCCTGCGCCTTGATATCATTAACAAGCGTTACGCTATCTATTGTTTTGTTCTGCATATACATCGACAAAAGCGAGGTATACACGATTCTATGGTCACTATCATAAAAATCCTCGGGTACAATATATCCGCCGACTGTGTCAAGCGTTTCCGGCTTGATTATAATAGAACCGAGAAGTGCCCGTTCAGCATCAATAGATATGGGCATTTGTTTGATAAAGCTTGTATCCATTTTAAAAAGCTCCCGATTTAGTCATGAACCCTTACGGTAAACTTCGCAACAACGTCGCTGAAGAGCTTAACCTCTGCGGAATAGTTACCGTAGGCTTTAATATTTTCCTTGAGAGTAATTTTTCTTTTATCTATATCACTACCTATCTTCTGCGCAAGAGCGGTAGCAACGTCCTTAACGGTTACAGAGCCATAGAGCCTGCCGTCCTGTCCGTGGCCTATTTGTATATCAAGCTCCACACCGTTAATCTTTTCGGCAAGCTGTTGAGCTGCTTTTCTGTCCTCGCTTATGCGGAACTGTTTAGCCTCTTCTTTGTTTTTCAGCTCGTTTGTGGCTTTTGCATCTGCAGGAATAGCCTTTTTTTGAGGAAACAGGAAATTACGTGCGTATCCGTCGGATACCTCTACTATCTGGTCACGTTTTCCTTGACCTTTAACATCGCAAAGTAAGATTACTTTCATATTTTCTCCATTCTGCCATTTGGCACGTGAATATTATTTTAAGCTTCAATATAATCGTCGATAGATGCTTTTAAGGATTCAAGAACCGATATAACCGAATCCGAGGGCACTTGCGCTCCCGCAACGACAAAGTGACCGCCGCCGCCAAGCTTTTCGAGTATGAGCTGTACGTTTACAGCTCCGTTAGAGCGTCCTGATATATGGATTTGCTCACCTATATGAACAAGTGTAAATGCCGCATCAATTCCCTGAAGCGTCAGCATTTTATCAGCCGCCTTGGAAGCTATTACACGGTAGCTCTCATCGGTTTCTCCGTCACAGGCAGAAATTGCAAATCTATCCCTGTATGTAGTGATAGCTGTGTGGAAGCGAGCCTCCTTTGAAAGTTCAGCCGTTGTGGTTTTGAAGAAATCGTAAACGTCCGACGGATCAGCGCCCGCACCGCGCAGATACTGCGCAACGGCAAAGGTTCTCGTACCCGTATTTCTTGTAAACTGCTTTGTATCAAGCAATATTCCCGCAAGAAGCATATCCGCCTCTTCCTTTAGCAGACTCTGCGAGCTTATAGCGCTCTCGAGCATTTCACCGATAAGCTCACAAGCAGACGAGGCTGACGGGTCAATATAAGAGAGGGTTACCGATTCGGGAAGCTCGACAGTTTTTCTATGGTGGTCTATAACTGCTACGGTTGCAACCTTTTCAGCCACGCTTGAGAATTGAGCTCTTGCAAGATTGTTAACGTCAACAACAACCACAACTGTATCAGGACCTACAAGGTCAAGCGCCTCTGCGCTGTCGACAAATGTCTGCGAATACTCGTTCAGATTCTGCATAAGCGTAATGCAATGCATAAGATTTCTGTCACGCAAATCTATTGCGATATTAGCCTTTGTTCCGCAAAGTGAGGCAAGTCTTGCAATTCCAACGCTTGCGCCAAACGAATCAAAGTCACCGTATCGGTGTCCCATAATTATGACGTTATCGGCACGTGCCATATTCGCCATAAGCTGTGCTGTAAACGTACGTGAGCGCACATTTGAGCGCTTGTATACGGATTTTGTTCTACCGCCGTAATATTCGATAGTATCCTCTGACTTGTATACAGCCTGGTCACCGCCTCGCTGAAGCGCCATATCCACAGCATCTCTTGCATTGGACTCACGCAGACTCAACGGGCCGCTGACACGAGAAACACCTATCGAAACAGTTACAGAAACACCGTCGCCCACTCTTGTATCACGTATTTCATCAAGGATTGCAAATCTATCATTGATAAGTGCATCCAGATGCACCGAATCAAATAGCATTATATACTTATCCGAATCGTAGGATTTGAGAATACCGTCAATAGAATCTGCCCAAGCCTTAAGCTTTTCGTCCACCTTTGAAACCGCATCGCTGAATTTTTCGTGAACGTACTGCAAAACGTCCTCTACGTTATCAATGGTTATATATGCGACCGCTGTTCGCTCATTGTTGTATTTTTCCTTGTATTCGCAAAGGGCTGTGATATCCGAGAAGGAAATCATATATATACCGTCGTCGGTATCGCTGAGCGTAAAGCTTTCGAGCGTAAATATGTGATCGCCAAAGACAAACGGGTGTTGCTCATCAGCATTGAGATCAATTCCCGGGCCAAAGACGTCCAAAACGTTGCGAGAAATAGGATTTACCGCCTCGGTGAGCAATTCCCGCATTGCGGTATTGCACCACAAAACCGTGCCGTACGAATCAAAGAGCACTATCGGTGCAGTTGTATCACGCAAAACAGTACTGCTCTTTTGCATAAGAAGTGCATGTACGTCGGGAGAATTTGCAATTTCAGCTTTTGCTTTGTGCTTTATTCCGAGTATTACAATCTCGCAAAGATACACGAGCAAAACTGCAAGAGCGAGAAAAATAATATCGTATTTCCACACGTTTGCCAAAAGCGCATAAATTACAATATTCAAGCACCCAAGCGCTACCGCTATTACAAGCTCGGAGCGTGTCGCATAGGGGATATTTGTTGTTTTGTTACTTTCTTTCATTTTTAAACTCCATTCCGTAATTGCCGATATGATTGAATACCATTTCGGCTTTAGCCTTACGACTTGTTGTTATCTATATGCCAACCTACTTTATTGCTTATGTGAGTGAACACAACACCAAGAAGGGATAAAAGCTCGAGCGCTATAATCCCGAATAAAAGAATTATTGCTATCACGATGATAACAGAGAGCGCATAACCCAAGCGTCCTGAAATAATGGAAAGCGCAAAGTTATATCCGATATAGGCGTAAACCGCAAGAAAAACGTAAAAGAGATTGGAAACGGTTATTGCAAACACTTCATTTCCTGCGGCAAAAAAGTTAAGCACGAAGAGCGCACAGTAAAAATATGCAATAACGCTAGAGGTTGCAAACCGCCAATAAATCACACGCTGCGGCTCTTTTGCAAGCTTGTATGAGAGCGTAGAAAAGATTTTCAAAGCCACACCGGTAAGCGCGAATGCAAAAATAACAATTGCCGACGGTGAAAAGTTGAACAGCGAATCGAACGCTTCTGATACCGTAAGCTCGTCAATTGCTAGGAAAAGCTCGGACGACGTCTCTTTGAGAGTATCCATTATTGAGCTGACAAATTCAAGACGCAGCTCGGCATACCAACCGTTTATATATTCGGTAACTGCAGATAACGAGTAATCACCCGCAGCGGCGGCAAAGGACAGATACAGCGAGCCGACGAGCATCACCGTAAAGAGCGCCGTAAGGTAAAACGCAAGCTCGCCTTTAGATATTCCGCGATTAAACAAAAGCGCTATAAGCACACCGCCAATACAGGCAAATGGCAGCGAAAGCGTACCGAAATCAAAAATGTACAGCGAAATTGAAACCGCAAGTGCTACCGCTCCTATGGCAACCGAAACAATTTTCTTCGAGCTTGTATCTGCAATTATGAGAAACGCATAAAATGCTGTAAAGACAGGAAGCGCAAGCTCACCGAAGAATGCGCATAAAGCCAGAGAAAGCGTAGCAGCCAGAGTCATCACATAAACTATTTTTTTCCTACTGATTGCCTCGTTAAAAGAAAAACCCATTGTTACTCCGAAAATACAAAATTTGAATTCATCCGTAAAACCAACGGCAAAAATCCGATTTGACCGCTCTTTTACGTCCTGAAGAAGTATTTTAAAGGCAAAAATACCCATTATTTATTCATTATAGCATATTATATATCTTTTGTAAAGTTTTTAAATAATTTTTTTGTAAATTTTAAAGCAAAGGCAAAATTGTGCTGTTTAGGACATTTTTCTCTCTAATATGTCCAAAAAACGAGTTGACAGCTTATTTGTTTCGGGATATAATTCTATCGAAGGACTTTTTCATTTTAAGATGACACAATTATTTTCGAGAATCGAGGAGATAGTATGTTTTTTAAGCCAAAATTTGAGTCTTACAGCGGTAACGTTTTAAGATTCGGAAAAGAAACCGAAATCAAAATTCCCGCACATATCACGTCAAGCTATATTTCACGCACATAGAGAGCTGTGTTTGATGAGGCGAAGCACACAGATGCTCCCTTTGCGCTTCGGTGGAGTTTATTTTGGGCATACCCGAAAGCATTGCAAAAACGGTTGGCGCTTGTGGTAACTATGAGGAATTTGTTATTGAGTACTCCGAGTTTACAAGGGTGTACGTGGCTGATGAGCGCGGATATATAACCGCATTATCTACTCTTTACGAAATCGCCGCACGCGACAACGTAATAAAATGCGGTATTACATACGACTGCCCGGTGAAAAATATGCGAGGATACCGTGCATTTTTGCCCGGCAGAAATCAGATGTCTGATTTTATGGACGTGCTTGATTTTCTCGTGCGATACAGATACACGTCAATAATGCTCGAAATAGGCGGTGCTATGGAATACGAAAGACACCCCGAAATAAACGAGGCGTGGCTTGAATACTGTAAGGACGTTAAGCGCTTCTCGGGACGCTCACACGAAATTCAGGCTAACACTTATCATTGGAAGAAGAACTCTATCCATTCGGATAACGGTGACGGTGGCTTCATCACAAAGGCGGAATGTCGGAAAATCCTTGCCGCCTGCCGTGAAAGAGGTATAGAAATAATTCCCGAATGCCCTACTCTTTCGCATTGTGATTATCTCCTCATAGCGCACCCGCAAATCAGAGAAAGAGAGGGAGATCTTCACCCCGACACGTACTGCACAAAGCACCCCGACACCTACAAGCTTGTATTTGATATACTTGACGAGGTTATTGAGACGTTTGAGCCGAAGCAAATAAACATCGGCCACGATGAGCTTTACTCTATTGCCGTTTGCGACAGATGCAAAGACGAAACTCCGTGGGAGCTTTTCTGTTACGACGTTAAAATGATTTCCGAGCATCTTGCAAAAGTCGGAGTCGGCACTATGATGTGGGGAGACAAGCTCATAGACGCAAGACTTAACGGCAAGCCTAATGCAGGAGCTGAATATACCGTAAACTGCCTTGGTGTTGACGTTACGATCCCTGCAATTTATCCCGCTGCCGATTATATGCCCGAGGGCATTACCTACATTCATTGGTGGTGGAGTCACGGATACGATGAGGTTTATAAGGATAGAAATTATCCGTACGTTTACGGTAACCTCAACCACCTATGGTGGTATTTCCCGAATTGGAAGAAGCGAGTAAACTCACCCGTGCTTGGCGGATTCGTTTCAAACTGGGGCTCAACCTCTGATTTGTATATGCAGAGAAACTCTATGTACGCAGAGCTTTGCGCTTGTGCCTGGGCACTTTGGACTCCTGAATATGACGGTGATAAGTATATGCTTACAAATATGGTTATGCGTGAGCTGTTCGACTACAAGAGAGAGGTTAAAAAGGCTCAAAAAACCATATCAATAATTCACTCTGCCAATATTCGAATCCCATACGTCCGCTGTGTTGACGGAATATTTATAGAGGACGAAAAAATCACAATCGGTAGATATAAGGTTACATATAGTGATAAATCCGTGTTTGAATTGCCTGTTAAGCTAGGTATAAATGTCGGATACGGAAGTCTTAACGTGCGTGATATTACAAATCCCGAAAAACGTATTACAGGTCTTGAAATCGGCGAGCTTGTACAGCTTGGCGGCGCAGTCTATCCCTTTGTTAGCGAGGACAAGGTTGCATACCTTTGTGAGTATATCGACCCGAATCCCGACGCTGAAGTTGTAAGCGTAGAATACCTGCCTATAAACAAAAACGCAAAGGTCAATTTTATACACACGGATTTTGCAAAGAATCCCGAAAACATTGCAGATACCGCAAAAAAACTACCCGGCTTCGAAACAACTCGTGAATTTACAACCGAGGAGTGGGGACGTGACTGGGATGTGTTCGGGGATGAATAATCAAGGCTAAAATATAACGGGGCTATCGCAACAAGCCTAACCAAATAAAAAACAAGGGGTATTGTGAAGAACACAGTACCCCTTTGATTTTTACCAAAATCAATTATTCTCAAGCTCGGAAAGCTTGATTTTTCTTATTCTCAAACGATTAAGCATCATACCGTCCTCTGCTCCGCCAGCACAGTAGCCAAGAAGTATTGAGTCGGCAAGCGGATAGACCGCACAGTATGCAAAGCCTCGGCTCTCATCATTTTCAAGCTCAATCGGATTTCCAAGCGTTTGCATATTTTTATCGGCAACTATGATGACCAGCGGATTTCTTCCACCCGTCCATATTCCGCCGTGCATCTCGCCCCTGCCAAAATAAAGCGGCACGGGATTATGTATTATTATAAATCTGCCGTCTAAAAGCCGCCCGGTACACATTGGAGACGGGGGCGACGTGAACCGTGATGGTGCGGGGGTTGTCCAGGTTGAGCCACGGTCATAAGAATAGGACTCAAACTGTCTGCCCGAATCATTACGGAAGCAAGCATACAGAGTGCCGTTATCAAGCTCCTCAACACCCGGCTCCTGAAGTCCTGTTTGAAAAATATCGTATGGCATTTCACTCTCTGTGATATACTGCCAGCTCTCACCGTTGTCCGATGAAGAATAGTATTTAGCTATAGCAGGCTTAAAGCTTATGTTAAGGCTTCCGTCCTCCGCTTTTAGGTTATTGTGGTCGACGTCTGGAATGAGCTTTATCAGCGGCGTATACGCTGCACAAAACATCAAGCGTCCGTCGGAAAGCTTACGCACTCTGTCATTGAGAAGACAGTAGTATCCCTCATCGTCTATACATCTTATCTCATCTGTAAATTTTATAAAATCTTTGGTTTTTCGCATATAAGGAATACACTGAAGGCCCGACATTTTTTTGAGGTAAAATACAGCGATTTCCCCGCCGCCAAGCTCTACTAAAGACACAGACATAAGATTTAAAGCGCCAAGCTCCTCCGGCTTGAATAGTATTTTCACGTCCGAGAAGCTTTCCCCCTCGTCAGAGGAAAATATTGCGGCGATATCGCAAACACAGCCATCCTCCATACCGTCACGGTATCTGCTGTACGCAAAAACTATTCTTCCGTCAGAAAGTCCGGCAAACGAGCCTTCGCTATTACGTCTATTATCACCGTTTGGTATCAATTCTCTCACTATTTTTCCAACAGACACGACAGCCACCTCCATTACACCTAAATTTTACACGCTTGGTGAAAGAAAGTCAATATTTTTCTATTTTTCGTTGTGAAAAGTAAAAGATTATTAAAAAGAGGTATATTTTAAAATTACAGTTGAAAAGAAAAGAAAAATAGTTTATAATTGATTTATATTAAAACGAAAGGAGTAACGCTATGTACGGTCTTAAAGCCCCGACCTCTACACTCTTTGGTGTCGGAAAAACCAGAGTCGCACAGCTTGAAAAGCTTGGTATATGTACGCTTGGGGATTTGATATACCATTTTCCAAGAGCATACGAAAATCGCGGAAGCGTTATTTCGCTGTCCAAAGCCACAGAAAACGAAAACAGCGCCCTGCTCCTTACCGTGAAAACACAGCCAAGCTCACGGCTTATCAGGCGAGGCCTTACAATCACGAAATTCAAAGCGTTTGACGATACCGGAACAGCGGAAATTATATTCTTCAATATGCCGTATGTAAAGGACGTCTTTTCAATCGGCGCAACATTCCGTTTCTACGGCAAAATCATATATGACAAGGGGCATATCAAGCTCCAGAATCCAAAATACGAGCCTTACGTCGAGGGAATGCAGCTTAACGATTTTGTTCCGGTTTATCCGCTGACCGAGGGGATTTCCTCGAAAATGCTTGAAAAATTTGTCAAGCTTGCTCTCGATCAGACGATAAAAGATATAACCGACCCACTCCCCGAGAGCATTCGCCTTTCCGAAGGACTGCCAACACTTGCATTTTCGCTGAAAAATGCGCATTTCCCCGAATCCCCCGCCGCACTTTCATCAGCGCTCAAGCGTTTGTCTTTTGACGAAATGTTTTTATTCGGACTTGCGATATCAATCACAAACAGACACAAAAAAGACTCTGACGGCATACCCTTTTCACCAAAACGCATCGACGGCTTCACAAGCCTTTTGCCGTATGAACTTACCGATTCACAAAAAACGGCAATAAACGAAATATACCGCGATACCGTTATCAAAAATTCCGAGGGCAAAATCTCACCTATGGCAAGAATTCTTGTCGGAGACGTAGGCTCGGGCAAAACTGTTTGTGCGGAGGCTGCCATATACTTTGCAGTTACCTCCTCTTATCAGGCGGCTATGATGGTGCCAACCGAAATTCTCGCACGTCAGCATTACGCAGAAATCAGCGAGCGGTTTGATAAGCTCGGATACAAAGCAGAGCTGCTTATCGGCTCAATGACACAAAAACAAAAAGCAAAGGTTTACGAAAAGCTGAAAAACGGTCAGTGCAATATAGTAATAGGCACACACGCAATAATCTCCGACAAGGTCGAGTTTTCGAATTTAGGTCTTGTTATAACAGATGAGCAGCACCGATTCGGTGTAAATCAGCGTGCCGTGCTCAAGGAAAAGGGCAAGCGCGCGCACATGCTCGTAATGAGCGCAACACCGATACCGAGAACACTTGCGCTCACAATATACGGAGACCTTGATATAACGAAAATTACGCAAATGCCAAAAGGTCGTCAGCGTGTAGACACCTACGTAGTCGATGAAAGCTACCGAGTACGGCTTAATGCTTTCATAAATAAGCAGGTTGCAATCGGCGGACAATGCTACGTCGTATGTCCCACGATAGAAAAAGAAACCGAAAACGATACGCTGATACCCGAAGCTGCAGGCTCTGAAAATATGATTTCCGAAAACAGCCTGAATCTAAAAAATGCTGTTGAATACGCAAAAGATTTAGCAAAGGCTCTTCCCGACATCAGAGTTGAATGTCTGCACGGACGGATGAAAGCCTCCGAAAAAGACGAAATTATGCGACGTTTTTCCAAAGGCGAGGTTGGGGTGCTTGTTTCAACGACTGTTATCGAGGTCGGTGTGAACGTGCCGAATGCTACGCTGATGGTAGTCGAAAATGCCGAGAGATTCGGTTTGTCACAGCTTCATCAGCTCAGAGGCCGAGTGGGCCGAGGAGCAAAAAAGTCGTATTGTGTTTTGGTTTCCGACTTCAAATCCGGTACGGCTGCGGAGCGTCTTAACGTTATGAAAACCACCTATGACGGATTTGAAATTGCCGAAAAGGATTTGGTACTGAGAGGCCCTGGAGACTTCTTTTCTTCAAATTCGGCAACAAATATAAGGCAGAGTGGCGGATTTGATTTTAAATTTTCTTCAATGTGTGACAGCACGGATATTATGGAGCGTGCGTTCTCTGCCGCAAAATCGGTTATTTCCACAGACCCGCAGCTCACAAGTCCCGAGCATCGCGAGCTCTTGATTTTGTGTCAGGATATCTTGAGGAGCTCATCTTCTAACATTTCATAAGGATGTGATTTTATGCTACAAAAACCACTAGCCGACAGAATGCGGCCTAAAAATTTTGATGAAATAGCCGGCCAGGAGCATCTTGTCGGAAAGCAAGGTATACTTCGTCGTCTTATCGACAACGGACGTATTCCGAACATGATTTTTTACGGTCCTCCCGGCACGGGTAAAACAACGATTGCAAACATAATTGCCGCAACCTCGGGAATGCAGCTTTTTAAGCTAAATGCTACGACAGCCTCGCTCTCCGACGTCAAGGACGTAATATCGGGTACTGATAATATGTTCAGCGAAAACGGCACGCTGCTTTATCTTGATGAGATACAGTACTTTAACAAAAAGCAGCAGCAATCGCTTCTTGAGTTTATGGAAAACGGAAAAATCACCCTCATTGCATCAACAACAGAAAACCCGTATTACTGTGTTTACAACGCCCTGCTCTCACGCTCATCTGTATTTGAATTCAAATCGGTAAGCGCAAAGGACTGTATTCCGACGCTGAAGCGTGCTCTTGACATACTCAATGCCGATTTTTCGCAAAACAAAACCTGCTCGGATAAAACGCTTCTCTCAATATCCTCAGTTTGCGGCGGTGACGTAAGAATGAGCATAGGCTTGCTTGAAAACAGCTATTACATATCCGCTGACGAAATTACAGCCGATACAGTATCGAGTCTCGCACCTACCACCGTAGGTCATTATGACCGAGACGGAGACGTGCATTACGACCTTTTGTCCTGCTTACAAAAATCAATCCGAGGCAGCGATGCGGATGCGGCAGTTTTTTACCTTGCTAAAATTCTGGCATCGGGCGACCTGCTTTCCGCTTGCAGAAGAATTCTCGTTATCGCTAACGAGGATATAGGCCCGGCATACCCCTTGGCTTCGGTTATCGCATACGCTACATCCGAGACTGCTATAGCCGTTGGTCTTCCCGAGGCGGTGATTCCGCTTGCAAATGCTGTTTGCATACTCGCAACAGCTCCGAAATCCAACTCGGCTTATATGGCGTATCACAAGGCATCAGAGGATATTTCGGCAGGACTCGGTATAGAAATTCCCTCGCATTTGCAAAGTCCTATGTTCAAGGGATATCTCTACCCGCACGACTACGAGAATAATTACGTTAAACAGAATTATCTGCCGTCCGACCTGCTTGGCAAGAAGTATTATAGCTTCAGCAATAACAAAACCGAACAGGCCGCCAAAGCTTACTACGAAATGATTACACGAGTCGAAAGCAAGCCCAAAAAGCAATAATTATATAAATATTCTTTACAATATCTACAAAAAATCTCATATATTGACAAACAGACAAATATTTGATATAATGACTTTGTTCTGCTGAACGCTATACGAGGTAAAAAATGATATATCATTTCATACTAAATCCCAAGTCCGGCAAAAAAGATAACAAACAGCTTACAATCGAGGATGCTATCAAAATAGCTTGCTCAAAAAGACAGCTCAGTTATCACATATACTATACCACCTGCCCCGGAGACGCAACCGAATACGTGCGCTCTATGGTAAATATTTCCCAGGACAGGCAGCGTTTTATTTGTGTGGGCGGTGACGGCACTATAAACGAGATAGTCAACAGCGCCCCTTGTAACCCCAACGTTGAATTCGGAGTTATTCCACACGGCTCGGGTAACGACTTTGTAAAAAATTTCACTAACGTAGAGCTTTTCTCGGATATCGACGCACAGCTTGACGGTGATACACTTTCGCTAGACCTTATAAAATGCAACGACTGTTACTGCGTCAATATGGTCAATATAGGCTTTGACTGCACGGTTGCAAGAGAGGCAAACAGGCTTCGTAAATACAAATTTGTACCCAGAAGCTGCTCGTACATACTCGGTATTGTTTCTGCGCTTTTCAAAAAATTCGGAACGAAGATGCGTCTTATCTTTGATAACGGAGAAATTTACGAAAAAGAGCTTACCTTAACCGCTATCGGCAACGGAAAATTCTGCGGCGGCGGATTTAAGGCAGTTCCCAAAGCAACCCTTTCCGACGGCATAATGGACGTTGTATTTATAAACAAGATAACACGTCTTACATTCTTCACGCTCGTCAGCTCTTATAAAGCAGGTACGTATCTTAAGAACGAACGTGCTATGCGCTTAATAAACTACAAGCGTGTTCCGCATTTCAGAATGGAATTTGATGCGCCAATCGCTATATGTATAGACGGTGAGATTATGGGCGCTAAAAACATTGATTTTCAGGTTGTAAGAAACGCCTTTAACTTCGTTGTTCCGCGTGGCTCGAAGCTTATTGACGATCCTGAAGAAAAAACTACGGAAGAAGCAAACTGATATGAGAATTTTCGACAAAAGACCGCTCAGCTTAATACTCTGTATTATGCTGGCGGTCTTTGTCATTTTTGCTAACATTGATAAAGATTATGCTGTATATGCGGCTGCTATTGCTCTTCTTATATTTGTCTTTTCCTTTATAGCTCCGAGGCTGTTTGTGGGTAATCGTGCGGCTATCCGAATTGCCGCAATTTTGATGATTCCGACGATTTTCATCTCGGTGGTATATTTTAATTATTACTTCAAGGCGGATAAAAGATTTTCCGACGAGGAGGTAACCGTCAACGGATATATTCACGAAATAGACAAATCAAATAGCACGACAACCGACATAGCATATATAAAAGCCGAAAATATAAACGGCGAGCCGATGTCAAAATATTCGCTTATCACCTATCTGTCAAAGGAAGAATCGCAGGAAATGACCGCCGGTGCGGAAATTACTATCGTAGGTAAATTAATGGCATTTTCCTCCGACACATCCTCTTGGTACGGCAAAGGATACAGCGCCATTTTAACCGATATTTCCTCGCTTGACGTAACGGGATACCGTGAGCTTGAGCTGTCAAATATAATTTCCGATTATCGAGGAGCGCTCACTCGCTATATTGTGCTGAAATCTGAGGATATGTATTCGGGCGGACTTTTCGCAGCGCTTCTTACAGGCGAGCAGGACTACCTTGAGCCCGGACTCAAAACCGATTTTAAAATGATAGGCATAAGCCATATTCTCGCACTAAGCGGTATGCACCTTGCGATAATCTGCTTGGGTCTTGGAAAGCTTCTTGAAGCGGTTGGAATGAACCGAAAGTTAAGATCGGTTTGCGTGATTCTGTTCACCTTTCTGTATATGGCGTTTACGGGATTTTCCTCGTCGGTTACCCGCTCCGGAATAATGCTTATAGTCTCCTCGATTCTCTATCTTTTATCCCGCACGCACGACTCGGTAACCTCCCTGTTTCTTGCCGTGGCGCTTATCTGCATTATAGAGCCTTATGCCATATTCGATCTGTCGCTCTGGCTTTCTGCGTTTGCAACGCTTGGAGTCCTCACAGCCTATGACGGATATTCGGAATACGATAAGCTCAAGCCGCTGATAATACGGCTTTTGAGATATATACTGATGTCGCTTTTATCATCTCTGTTTGCTATTGTAGCTACAATACTATTATCCGATATATATTTTGGTAGAATTTCAATTATTGCACCGTTTTCGGCACTTATATTCGGTGTATTGAGCGAAGCATTTATGTATCTTGGTATAGCAATGCTTTTGATAACTCTGTTTTTCAGCGGTACAGCTCTCTTATCACCGCTTTATGAGGTTATTACAGATCTATCCGGATTTCTTTCGGATATTGATTACGTTTATACCTATACAACGTTTCCGTCAGTAAAAATAATGATACTTATCCTGACGCTGATACTGTTGCTCTTCCTCGTTTTAAATATTGAAAGAAAAGCGATTGCCGCCTTTGTTTTGTCCTGTATGCTGATATGCATTTATACGACCTCGTATTTTATGACAAAACATTATATCCCCAAAGATATACTTATGTATCAATCAAATGACGGCGCTGACACCTTCATTTGTGAAACAAACGGCAAAATATGTATTGTTGATTCAAGCACGTACAGCATAAACCAGGCTTATAAATCAAAATCACTGATTGAAAATTTGGCAATTTGTCAGATTGATACGTATATTTTACCCGTCTATTATTGGCGTGCAACCGATACGCTGTCCGTACTCTTTAACACAACGAAAATAGATACAGTAGCAATACCGAGTCCGCAAAACGAGCTTGAAGTTGAGGTGCTGGAAAATATAAAAGTAATATGCGAGGAATATAAGACAAAGCTTAAAATACTTAAAAATGACACGAAAGCTACTGTCGGGGATTTTTCATTTATTCCTATATACAGAACTCCTTACGGTGACAAAACGCAAAGCTATGTTTACACAATGCTCATCAATGACAAATTTTACACGTATATTTCATCAGGATTTCTCGATACAGATTATAAAAAGCAGGCCGAAAAGGCACTTGTTGGTAGCGACACCGTAATACTTGGCGAGCACGGAAAGAAATATACCGATGAATATATTTTCAGATACCAGATTCCTGGATTAAAAACCTTGATTTTAAACTCGGACAACGTTACACTCAACAGCTATTCTACCGATTTTTACATTTCGGAAAGCACAAGACTTTTGTATGACGTTGCCGATTGGTATTCGCAAAGAGATGATTGACAATTTTATAAAAACATTGGGGTTGTGCGGTAAGCACAACCCCATTATTTTATACGTTAAAGAGAAACTCCACAACGTCTCCGTCTTTCATTACGTATTCCTTACCCTCACTGCGAAGAAGGCCTTTTTCTTTAACCTTATTTCTGTCACCCTCACGGATAAGGTCGTCAAACGCAACAACCTCTGCTCTTATGAAGCCACGCTCGAAATCAGAGTGAATCTTTCCTGCAGCACCGGGTGCTTTTGTTCCCTTTGTTATCGTCCAGGCACGTACCTCTTTAGGTCCTGCGGTAAGGAAGCTGATAAGTCCAAGAAGCGAGTAACCGGATTTTATAAGCTTATCAAGTCCGCTCTCGTCAATTCCAAGGTCCTCAAGGAATACCGCCTTTTCCTCTCCGTCAAGCTCGGCAAGCTCGGCCTCAATCTGCGCACTTACAGCGATTATTTCGCTTCCCTCACTTGCCGCATGCTCCGCAAGTTTTATGTAACCTGCATTTTCAAGATATCCGCCGCTAACCTCGCCCTCGGAGATGTTTGCAACGTATATTATAGGCTTTAAGGTCAAAAGACGAGATTCATCAACCCAGGCAAGCTCGTCCGCTGTAAGCTCTAGCGTCCTTGCGCATTTTCCATTCTCAAGCGCCGCTTTAACCTTGCCAAGCACGTCAAGCTTTTCATGAAGCTTTTTATCGCTCTTTGCTGCCTTTACGGTTCTGTCTATAGCTCTTTCGACTATTTCAAGGTCGGAAAGTATAAGCTCAAGATTTATGGTTTCAACGTCACGAAGCGGATCAACACTACCCTCAACGTGAATAATATCACTCGATTCAAAGCAACGTACAACGTGGACAATCGCATCAACCTCTCTGATGTTAGAGAGGAATTTATTACCGAGTCCCTCACCCTGCGATGCTCCTTTTACAAGTCCTGCAATATCCACGAATTCGATAATTGCGGGTGTGTACTTTTCGGGATTATATATCTTTGCCAAAGCGTCAAGACGCTTATCAGGCACCGCAACAACTCCTACGTTCGGGTCTATGGTGCAAAATGGATAGTTTGCAGATTCGGCTCCCGCGTTAGTGAGTGCATTGAAAAGTGTGCTTTTTCCAACGTTAGGAAGTCCAACGATACCAAGCTTCATATATGTTCATTCTCCTTAATTTAACCAAATACTTCTTTTTACCTACAAATTATACCACACCGCCGCCGAATCGTCAAGACCTTTACCGTATAACAAATTTATTTATTCTTACAATATTATATAAAAATTCATAAAAACTTCTTGACTGTTAATAATTATTAATGTATAATTAAATTGTTAAGATTTTCATATTCTTATCAAAGTTAACAATTGGAGGATGTAAAAATGGATACCAAGCTTCTTGTTGTAGATGATGACCCGAATATATGCGATATGCTGAAGCTCTATTTTGAAAATGAAGGCTACAAGGTAAAAACGGCTAATGACGGAATCGAGGGTGTTTCCTGCTTTAAGCTTTACGAGCCTGATCTCGTTTTGCTCGACATAATGATGCCAAAAAAGAACGGCTGGCAGGTGTGCCGCGAAATACGTGAAATTTCACCGAAGCCGATCATAATGATCACGGCAAAGGGAGATGTTTTTGACAAGGTTCTCGGTCTTGAGCTTGGCGCTGACGACTTTATCGTTAAGCCCTTCGATATGAAGGAGCTTTCCGCAAGAATAAAGGCTGTGCTTCGCCGTTACAATGCTCACACAAAGACTAGTGATGACGAGGTTGTAAAATTCGAGAACATAGAAATCAGCCTTCAGCGCTATGAGCTTAAGCTTTCAGGCAAGGCTATTGATATCCCCCCGAAGGAGCTCGAGCTTCTCTACTTCCTTGCTTCCAACTGCAACCGCGTATTCACACGTGATCAGCTGCTTGACAAGGTTTGGGGATTTGATTATCTCGGTGACTCAAGAACGGTTGACGTGCACGTAAAGCGTCTGCGTGAAAAGCTTGAGGGTGTATCGGACAAATGGTCGCTCAAAACCGTTTGGGGCGTCGGATACAAGTTTGATACAGTATAATTCGTTTGAATGTATTCAGATGTTATTTATCTGCAATCAACAATCTTTCTAAAAAAGCAAAAATAAAAATCCCCCGGTAAAGCCGTGGGATTTTTATTTTGCGGTAGGTCAAAACCTGCTTTATGGAAGTCACCCCTTTCGAGGGGTGTTTTTTATATCAGTTGATTAAAAATTGAACGTCATTTGTGATATATTAGAGCCTATCGAGGGGATAACCGTTTTGCGGCATTTCAAAATATCCTTGCCAAGATCCTCTATTCTGTCTGTTACGTGGTCAATCTTTGCGCCACGCTTCGGAAGCTGCATAACCTGATTGCCCGCGGCGGTTCTTGTAGTCTTTTCGGGAATGAGTGTGCTCTTTATTATCATTCCCTTTCCTGCATCGCTCTTAATAAAGATATCGACAGGCTTATCACCCTCGTAGATAGCTCCGACAAGCGCTGAAGCTGTTGAACAAGCTCCGCTTATCTTTCTGCGGCGAGATTTGGCATCATAAGCCGACATTGCAACACGGACGCCTTTACCGTTTTCGAAAAAGTACACAATATGATGCTCGGGTTTAAGCTCATGTATCATCTTGCAACCGACAACCAGCTCACCGTCATCCATATTGAGCTTCGTCGGGACATAATCACCCATGTGACTTGCCTTACACAGTTCAAAGTCACAAACTCTCGCTCTGTATATCTGACCTTTGTTGGTAAAGAACAAAACGTCGCCCTTATTATCGGTATCTTCCTCATACGTGATGAAATCGCCCTCTTTGAGCTTGTGCTCATCACTTGCACGGGCAGCCTGCACCGAGAGCTTTTTGAAATAACCGCCCTTTGTGCATACCAAACGACAATTGTAATTTTCGAAGAATATATCCTCTTCGGGCTTTTCCACCGTTTCAGCACCGACAATAGCTGTTTTTCTGGGTTTTCCGTATTTTTTCTTTATGTCCTGCAAGGAAGCTATAATTTTAGCCTTGAGCTTAAGGTCGTCACGGAGAATATCCTTGATATCCGTAATATCAGCATCAAGCGACTCTATCTCACGCAGACGGTTAAGAATATATTCACGGTTGAGATAACGGAGCTTGATTTCGGCGATATACTCCGCCTGCACCTTTGTAAGTCCGAAATAGCTTGCAAGGTTAGGAACAACGTCAGCTTCCTTCTCTGTGTTTCTTATTATTCTTATAGCCGCATCAATATCCTTGAAAATCATCGCAAGACCTGCGAGCAGATGAAGCTTCTCTTCCTTCTTTCCAAGTTCGAAATTCAGCTCTCTTGTAACGCATTTTTCTCTGAACTTAATCCATTCGAGCAAAATCTCACGAACTCCGAGCTGCATAGGAGTACCCTCGACCAGAATATTGAAATTACAGTCGAAGTTATTCTCAAGCTCGGTAGCGGCAAACAGCTTCTGCATTACAAGCTCGGGATTGGCATCCTTTTTTAGGTCAAACGTAAGCTTAAAGCCGTTGAGGTCTATGGCATCTCTTACGTCAGAAACCTCGCGAAGCTTGCCCGCCTTTATCATATCGGTAGCCTTTTTCATAATCGACTCAATTGATGATGAATACGGAATCTCGAGTATATCTATGCAGTTTTCTTTTTTGACGTATTCGTATCTGGCACGCATTTTGAAGCTGCCGACGCCTGTTTCATATATCTTGCGCATACGCTCACGGTCATATATGATTTCAGCGCCACCCGGAAAATCGGGAGCTTTAACTATATCGAGCATTCTGTCAATCGTTGTTTTCGGATTTTTCAGAAGCGCAATAGTGCCGTCGCAAATTTCAGCAAGATTGAACGAACAAATAGAACAAGCCATACCTACCGCAATACCAAGATTGGGTGATACGAGAATATTCGGGAACGTAGTAGGCAAAAGAGTAGGCTCGTCCATTGTATTGTCATAGTTGGGAACAAAATCAACAGCGTCCTTATCTATACCCGAAAACAGCTCCTGACAAAACGGATCAAGCTTTGCCTCGGTATATCTTGCCGCAGCATACGCCATATCCCTGGAATACTGCTTACCAAACGAACCCTTTGAATCTATAAACGGATGCAAAAGCGACTCGTTTCCTCTTGTAAGACGCACCATCGTTTCGTATATCGAAGCATCACCGTGAGGATTAAGACGCATAGTCTGTCCGACAATGTTCGCACTTTTTGTTTTCTGCCCTGTCATAAGTCCCATTTTATACATTGTATAGAGGAGCTTTCTATGCGAGGGTTTAAATCCGTCTATTTCGGGTATAGCACGTGATACGATAACGCTCATCGCATAGGGCATATAGTTTTTTTCAAGAGTTTCGGTTATCGACTGCAAAGCAGCAGGCGACTCGTTCAGCATTGGGTCTATTATTTCAACACTTTTCTTTTTAGCCATATCTCACCGTCACAAATTTATTATCTGATAAGCAGCCGCTCTTATCATTCTGTTATAAAGCGCAAGTCCCAGACCTCGGCTGTCGGGAATTGGAGCATATATCATATCATAGGTCTTTTTATCGCATTTTCTGAGTATAGAAAAGAGTGTATGCGCCTGCGTGCTTTCGTCAATAGCATCGCCAAGAACGTATATATCGGCACACGGGAAGCTTTCACGATATTGCGCCTCATACTCGGTATAACAAATTATTCCGAGGTTTTTTTCTTTTTTAGAAGATATATATTGGGTTATCCGTGTGAAATCACCGTCTATAAGAGTCACGGGGGATTTCGGAGCGTAATGCCTATATTTCATACCCGGAGAAATCGCACGCTCGCCTTCTTTCAGTTTGGCGGTCACAGCATCTGCTATTTTCACCTCGCCCGCAACACTCATCAGCATTTCGGGGGTAATTTTTCCGGGTCGTAAAAGCACAAGCTTATCCTCACCGTCTATTTTAACAATTGTGGATTCAAGACCTATTTCACAATCTCCGCCGTCTATTATCATATCGACTCTGCCCATCATATCATCCTTTACATGGTCGAATGCCGTGGGTGACGGAGAGCCGGAAAGATTTGCGGATGGCGCTGCTATCGGAACTCCCGCAGCTTCTATAAGAAGCCGTGCTATTTTATGTTCTGGACACCTTACTGCAACCGTATCAAGGCCGCCGGTAGTTTCTCTCGGAACAATCGGCTTCACGGGCATAACGATTGTTATCGGTCCGGGCATAAACGCTTCTGCCAACTTATAGTAAAGCGGTGACGTAACTGCGTATTTTTCGGCATCCTGAGGCCTTGATATATGTATTATCAACGGATTATCAGACGGTCTTCCCTTTGCGGCATATATTTTCTTTGCCGCCTCGGGATTTGTAGCATCAGCGCCAAGACCGTATACGGTTTCGGTTGGAAAAACCACAAGTCCGCCACGCTTTATAATTTCCGCCGCATCACCGATACAGCTTGCGCTCTCATTGATATTCAGCTTTACAACTTTTGTATCCACGAAGCTCTCCTTTACATATCGCCGTACTTTTCCGCCATATCAGCAGCTATAAGCTCGGATATTATCGAGTCCATATCACCGTTCATAAAAGCTGTCAAGCTGTGTACCGTCTTGCCTATTCTGTGGTCTGTAACACGTGACTGCGGATAATTGTAGGTTCTTATCTTTTCGCTTCTTTCACCCGTTCCGACCTGCGTTTTCCTCGTTTTATCTATCGCATCCTTCTGTTCACGTTCTTTCATATCGTAAAGCTTCGTGTACAGTATGCGCATAGCTCTGGCTCTGTTCTGAATCTGGCTTCTCTCGGCATCGCACTCAATGACTATTCCCGTCGGCTTATGCGTAAGCCTTACGGCTGACTCGGTTTTGTTTACGTGCTGTCCGCCAGCACCGCTTGATTTGCAGGACTCTATCTTTATATCTGCGGGGTTCACCTGCACCTCAACCTCCTCCGCCTCAGGAAGGACGGCTACTGTTACGGTTGAGGTTTGGATTTTTCCATTAGACTCGGTCACGGGTATTCTCTGCACCCGATGCACTCCGCTTTCAAATTTAAACTTGGAATAAGCACCCACACCAGAAAGAGAAAATGTAATTTCCTTTATTCCTCCAAGCTCGGTTTCGTTTAAATTCAAAACCTCAACCCGGAAAGAAAGCGATGCCGCATACATATAATACATTCTGTATATGTCGGCTGCAAAAAGCGCAGCCTCTTCTCCGCCGGCACCCTGCCTTATTTCCACGACAACGTTTCTCGTATCGTTGGAGTCACGCGGCACAAGAAGCATCTTAAGCTCATTTTTCGCCTCATCGAGCGCAGAAATTCCGCTTCTGTACTCATCCTCGGCAAGCGCCCGTAGGTCGGCTTCCGCCGACCTATCGTTCATTATTTCCTCTGCATCCGATATTGATTTTTCTATCGCAGTGCACTCATTATATTTTTCCATTATCGGAGACAGCAAGGAATATTCTTTCATTAGCTTCGTATACTTCGCATTGTCGGATATGACCTCGGGAAGCGTTATACTTTGCTCTATCTCACGGTAACGGTCAGAGATTTTTTTAATTTTCTCGTATAGCATAGCTCACCTCAAAATTTACTTTATAAACTTTGAGAATAAAACTATTTTATAAATGCCGCAAATGCCTCGTAGGTAGAATATACATCAGCCTTTGAAACGACCTCGTAAGGTGCGTGCATAGAAATTACCGGCACACCGAGGTCAACCGTTTCAATATTATGATTCGCTATATACATAGCAACAGTTCCACCGCCGCCTGCATCTACCTTACCAAGCTCGGCTGTCTGCCAGATAACACCGTTTTCTGCGAAAAGCTTTCTTATAAAGCCTACATACTCAGCAGATGCATCATTCGTAGAGGACTTACCTCTTGCACCTGTAAACTTGCTCATTGTAGTACCGCAGGAGATAATTGCGCTGTTTTTCTTTTCGTAAACATCGGCAAAATTAGGGTCAAAGGCAGCAGTAACGTCAGCCGAAAGGCACTTTGACTTGCTTCTTACAACAATGGGGTTTTTACCCATATTTGAAGATATCTCGGAAATTATATCAACGAGAACGTCAGACTGCATACCGGTAATACCTACCGAGCCGATTTCCTCTTTATCAGCAAGCACAACCATAACGGTATGCTTTGTATCGAGATTATCCATAAGAGCGGTTATTGCGGGATACGAGCAAACTCTGTCATCGTGTCCGTATGCACCGATAAGCGCTCTGTCAAAGCCTATGTCACGCGCACGGAATGCAGGAACTAAAGAAAGCTCTGCGCTGATGAAATCCTCTTCGGTTACACCATACTTATCGTTAAGAATAGAAAGCGCTGTGAGCTTTATTCTATCAGAAACCTCCTTATCATCGTAAGGAAGCCCACCGATGAGAATATTGAGGCTCTCACCCGAAATAGCTGTGCCAAGAGACTCTGCGGACTGACGCTGACCGAGATGAGGAAGAAGATCGTTGATGTAGAATACCGGATCACTGTCATCCTCTCCTATAACAACGTTAACAACCTCACCGTCAGCCTTTACCATAACGCCGTGAAGCGCAAGTGGAATAGCTGTCCACTGATATTTCTTAACACCGCCGTAATAGTGAGTTTTGAGGAAGCCCATACCGCTATCCTCATACATAGGCACCTGCTTGAGGTCGATTCTCGGAGAATCAATATGAGCGGCAAGGATTCTTATACCGTCAACCTCCAAATCGTTTTCACCTATATTAAAGAGGATTACGCTTTTTCCGTGATTATTGAAATATTTTTTATCGCCAAGAATAAGCTTATCTCCGAGCTTATACTCGGTAAATCCTTTTTCCTTTGCCATTGCAATCGTAACGTCGGTTGCTTCTCTTTCGGTCTTTGCATCATCAAGATACTTCATATAACCGACAGAGTAGTCGTATATAGCTTTTATTTTTTCGCTATCCGCCTTTTCATAAACGCTCTGCTTTTTGTAAGCGAGCGCCTCGTACATTTCTTGTCCCTTGGTTTTTTCAGACATATATTTTCCCTCCAAATTTTAATTCAAAAATTTATTTGCAAGCTCTCTGACCTGCTTTTTCAGTGATATGTTGTCACCGTTATTATCAATTATAAAATCGCATTTTTCCCGAATCGTATCGCAGGAGAGCTGGTTTGCTATACGGGATTTCGCACGCTCAAGCGTTATACCGTCACGCTCGGTAATTCTTTTTATACGAATGCTGTCATCTGCGACAACGCCAAGCGTAATATCGCATTCTTTGTCAAATCCCGATTCAAAAAGCATCGGAGCATCAACGATAACACACCTCGCACCCTTACCTGCCAAATCATTTATAGTCTGTCGCACACGTGCAAGTATATGCCTATAGGTTATATCTCCAAGCAGCTTATGCTTTTCTTTGTTCGAAAAAACTATTTTAGAAAGAGCTGCACGGTCAAGAGCACCGTGCTCATTAATCACGCAATTGCCAAAAGCAAGGCGAATTTCGTCAAGACACGCACTGCTATGCGAGGTCAGCTCGTGGTATACGGCATCTGTGTCTATCGCCGATATTCCAAGCTCGGAAAACATTTTGCTGACGTGGCCCTTACCTACGCCACTGCCGCCGCAAAGGCCTATTACTTTCAGATATACCACCCCACCGAATAAAAATACATATTTATTATACAATAATTTAAAATAAAAAGTCAAGGTTTAATTGTCATAGGGCATCTTTTTTGAATATATTTATATACGAAGGGAGATTTTTATGGAAAACAACAATAAAAACACGAGCCGTGATTTTTTTGCTGCTCAAAACAGTTACTATGGCTTTATCAATCATTTTGACAGTGTTTTCAACCCCGAAAAATATCAGAAAATTTTCATTCTTAAGGGCGGCCCCGGCACGGGCAAAAGCAGCCTTATGAAAAGAATCGCAAACAGATTTGAAAATATGGCCGACGTGACGAAAATTTACTGCTCCTCGGATATAAATTCTCTTGACGGAGTAATCATCTCTAAAGGCGGGCAACGCATTGCGATTCTTGACGGCACAGCACCGCACGAAAGAGATGCCGTGATTCCCGGCGCTATAGATGAGCTTGTCAATCTCGGGGAATTTTGGGACAGCGCTAAATTGGAGCTGAAAAGAGAGAAAATCTTATCACTTAACAAAGAAAAGAAAAAGCATTACAAATCAGCGTATGATTTTTTATCCGTCGCCGGTATGTACAGCAAAAAGATAAAATCCACAGTCGATTCTCTTTTTGACAAGGCAAAATTAAAAGAACATATTGACTCAATATGCAAGAATTTGGAAAAAGGTGTGCGGTGCGATTCGGATATGCTTCACTCGGCATTTGGAAAAGGCGGATATCAAACGCTCCGCACAGCGTTTTTACACGCTGAAAAACAAATACAGATAACAGGCGGATATTTTTCATCCCAAATATTTATCAATTCGTTGTGCGATGAGATGAAACAAAGAGAAATAAAGCACTCTGTATATCGCTCTCCGCTTGACCCGAATGACTACGAAACTGTGGTTGTATCGGATAAAGAAAAAAGTATAGCTTATACCACTCGCTTCTGTGAGGATAAGCTATCAATTGACCGTTTTCTTTTCAAATCACCAAACGACCTGTCTGAATTGAAAACATATATGGCTGATTACGAAAAATACGAGCAATTAGCAAAAGAGAGCTTCGCCTGCGCTTCCAAAACGCATTTTTTGCTTGAGGACATATACTCTCCGCTTATGGATTTTTCTTTATTAGACAAAACAATCTCAAGCCTTGAAGAAAAGATATGTCAAGTGATAGAATAATTGCCGTCATTTCTTGACATACGGCAGATTTTGTGGTATCATAAATAGAAAACAGTAAAATAAATAAAAACAAGCGGGGCTTTTTGCCCCGCCTTATCATAGGTTATTTCAGATTTGAAACTATCTCTTCGGTATCCTTTGCTATCACAAGCTCCTCGTTGGTAGGTATCATATATACTGCCACACGAGAGTTATCCTTTGAAAGCTTTACAGGTGTATTTGAATGCTCGAAGCTGTTACGCTCGGTGTCGAGCTCTATTCCGAGGTATTCAAGTCCGGATAACGCTTTCTCTCTAATATAGCTAACGTGCTCACCGATTCCCGCTGTAAATACAACAGCATCGAGTCCGCCCATTGCCGCGGAATATGAGCCGATATATTTTTTGATCTGATATGAGAGCATATCGAGTGCAAGCTTTGCACGCTCATTTCCCTCGTTCATAGCACGCTCAACGTCACGTGAATCCGATCCAACTCCGCTTATACCGTCAAATCCACACTTTTTGTTCATATAAGTGTCCATTTCGGCAGGAGTGAGGTTTTCCTTTTCCATAATATAAGGAACTATCGCAGGATCGATTGAGCCGCATCTTGTTCCCATTATAACACCGTCAAGAGGTGTAAAGCCCATCGAGGTATCTATACACTTACCGTCCTTTACAGCGGAAATAGACGATCCGTTTCCTATATGGCAGGTAACTACCTTACCCGAGGGTGTACCGAGAAGCTTGTACATTTCAGAGCTTACGTATCTGTGCGACGTTCCGTGCGCACCGTAGCGGCGAATCTGGTACTTTTCATACATATCGTACGAAACACCGTACATATATGCCTCGCTGGGCATTGTCTGGTGGAATGCCGTATCAAAGACAAGTACTTCGGGTACGCTCGGCATAACGGCAAGGCAACCCTTAATTCCCATTATGTGAGCGGGTGTGTGAAGCGGAGCGTACGACGTGCATTTTTCAAGCACCGATATAACCTCTTCGGTAACAAGCACAGATTTTGTAAAATACGGTCCTCCGTGGACAACTCGGTGACCTATTGCTTCTATTTCGTCAACCGATGAAATGCAACCGAATTCCTTATCGAGAAGCGCTGCAACAACAAGCTTTGTAGCTTCTGAATGATCGGAAATTTTGGTTTCCTTTACATACTTATCCTTACCGCTTGTGGTGTGAATGATTCGAGAGCCGTCGATACCTATTCTCTCGCAATTACCCTTTGCAAGTACGTTTCCGCTCTCGGTATCAAAAAGCTGATATTTAAGCGAACTTGAACCTGCATTTACAACTAAAACTTTCATATCCAAATCTCCCTATTTTTTAATAGCACAACAATTATACAACAAAAGAAACGTTTTAGCAATACAATTTTAAAAAAACCGAGGAGGAAAAATGGTTACTGTTGCAATTATATCGGAATACAACCCCTTTCACCTCGGTCACGAATATCACGTAAACAAAATACGCGAGGAATTTGGCGAGGATACACAGATTATCGCAATAATGAGCGGAAATTATACACAGCGTGGCGACGTAGCAATTGCAGACAAATTTTTGCGAGCAAAGCTTGCTGTGCTCTCGGGTGTGAATCTTGTGCTTGAGCTACCGTTTCCCTACTCTATGTCCTCTGCCGAGTTTTTCGCAACGGCGGGTGTTCATATAGCAGACTCGCTCGGATGCGTGGATTATCTGTCATTTGGAAGCGAGAGTGGAAATATTAATACGCTCACAGATATTGCAAAAAGACTTGCAAGCTGTGAATATAAGGATGCGCTGAAGAAGAATTTATCAGATAACGAAAACTCAAGGCTAGGATATGCAAAGCTCTGCGAGCGCACGTACGATTCGCTATACGGCACTGTAATCGGCGACGTCTTTACGCCAAACAACATTCTTGCTTTTGAATATATCAAGGCGCTAATAGAACAAAAATCCACAATGAAGCCCCATACAGTTTTGCGTATGGGAGCAGGATACAACGATAAAGAAATTGACCAAAACGCATTCCAAAGCGCTATGGCAATTCGAGAAGCACTGGCGAAAGATAACGTTTCTGCCCTTGATTTTGTTCCAAATATTGCAAAAGATGAGCTTTTGAACAATTTCAAAAAAACTTTTCCCACAAACCCCGAAAGACTTGGGGGAGCAATTATATCAAGCTTCAGATTAAATTCACCTGTCGATAAACGTGATATTCACGACACCACAGGCGGTTTATATAACAGACTTCACAGCGCAAGCTTTGAAGCTGACAGCATACAATCTCTTACAGCACTTGCTGAAACTAAAAAGTATACCACAGCACGAATCAAGAGAGCGATATGGTATTCGTACATCGGCGTTACCTCCTCCGATGTTAAATCGAAGCCACACTACACTCAAATACTTGCCTCGGATGCTGTGGGATGCAAGGCGCTGAAAACAATTAAGGAAAGCGGTAAAATTTCCATTATCACAAAGCCATCGAAAGCAGACGCACTAACCCCTGTTGCGAAGGCGCAAAAAGCGTTATCTGATAAAGCTGATTCTGTCTTTCAGTTGACAAAACCCTGCTTTGTTTCGGGAAAATATTCGCTTTTATGCACTCCGTTTGTAAAAAAATAGGTAGCTTTGCGATAAGTTCATATCACTCTTTTTGTCGAATGTATTTACAAGCGGCAGGGGGTTTTGTTATGATAATAACGGATATGGACAAGCAGCCGTCATTTCCAAGTAAACAGAAAGGAGCTTTAAGCTATGTTAAACGCAAAGGGCGTTGAATCGAACGAGTACCTTGAGTACAAAGGTCGTCCGCTCGTTCGCCATGAGGACGAAATTTACTACGGCGATATGTCAGATAAATTTTACGTCTTTATGATGATTATGAGCTACAAAAAGGTTAGCGATGAAAAGGGCGAAATTCCCGAAAGAATTATGATACAGCTTCTCAACAGCGAGACAAAGAGTCCCGAGAAGCAATCAATTCAGGTTGGTCTTACAGAGGCATTTGAATTTGCAAATGCTTGGCTTGACCGCTACAATAAATAATTTGTAAGTAAGCGTGCGTATAAAGCTATACGCAAGGAGGTAAAAAAATGAAATCGTCTAAAGACGGCAATTTGCTTCGACTAATTGCCATTTTTCTTGTCGCTGTTACGCTTGTGCTGACTGTTGGCTTTGCTGCTGACGGATGGCAAAGCGGTGCGGATGACAAAAACCCCGAAAACAACAATACCAATCCCCCACCTACCGATATAACACCGCCGCCCGTATTAAAGATTCCCGATTACTTGAGCTATATTACCGGCCTCGAGATTACAAAAGAGGAGTCCGAACGCAAAGAAATTTGCTACATACTAGATTCTATGGAGGTTTTACACGGAATTGCAGATTCAAAGCTGACAGTAGAGCTTCCAACAGAAAACGGTGCAACAAGACTTGTTGCTTACATCGACGAAAACGTTACGGCATTGCCAAAAATCGGCTCGATAACAAAAACTCGTGATTACATATCCAACATTGCTTCCTTTTTCGGAGGAATTATGATCTCATCCGGGAACGACGATATCGTAGATTATTCTTCGATAGACGTATCCGCATCAGTGATTAACCTCCTTGGGCATGTTGGATATTATTATACTGAATACGAGAAAAACGTATATACAAACAAAAATCTTGTAGAAGCGCTTATGATTTCACAAGGTATATCTTCGGAAAGTACTAACACGGAGCAGATGCCTTTTGATTTTATTGATTATTATTCCGAACCTATAAAATCAACAGAAAGCGCAAAAAGTATAACCGTAAGCTACTCGAAAGACAACACGACTAAATTTTCATATTCGACAGACGGAGAATATACTCTATCCAAAAACGGAACTCATATTGTAGATTCCAAAAGCGGAAAGTTTGTTTCCTATGAAAATGTGTTCGTATTATTTGCTGATGCAACAACATACGAAAGAATGGACGGTATGGAAACGGTTCTTGATACTTCGACTTCGGGAGTCGGATACTATTTTACAGAAGGCACAAAGTATAATATAAGATGGTACTGCGATGACACGGGCTCGTTGGTATTTTTGAACGATTCCGGCACAAAGCTCACCGTAAACCGTGGAAAATCCTATATCGCATACGCTAAATCCACTATGTACGAAAATTTACTTATAGAGCCTTAATAATAAGTTAACCGCATAGCACGAACAATAAAAAACAGCACACGCTTACCAAGGGTTTTTAGGCGTGTGCTGTTTTTATATGCGAAACCGTTTTTCAGCTTTCCATTTGTCTTCCGAGGAACATTCCTGCCGTTTGAATCAGCTTAGACTCTATTGCATCCGAAATTTTATCTTCCATAGGCATATCAAACTGCCACGCAGAGATTACTGCGCCGATAATATCTCCCGAAGAAATTATAGGCATTACGCAATTTGCATAATGGCTGCCGCCTTCCCTCACAATACCTATCGGATCACGTCCGATTTCTTTCATATAGAGCGTTCTTGCATCTATGATATCTTCAAGCTCCTTTGAAATCTTATGCTCAAGATATTCTCGCTTTGATGCACCTGCTACCGCTATAACTTCATCTCTGTCGCATATAAAAATGGTCATACCCGAAGTCTTCTGGAGGGTTTCCGCATATTCGCCCGCAAACGCCCTAAGTTCGCCCATGGGTGAATATTTTTTAAATATCACTTCTCCTTCTCTGTCCGTGTATATTTCAAGAGGATCGCCCTCGCGAATGCGCATTGTTCGTCTTATTTCTTTTGGTATAACAACACGCCCGAGGTCATCTATTCTTCTGACAATTCCTGTCGCTTTCATATATAAATCTCCTTTAATTTCAGCAAAATTTGCATTCAAAATGAAATTGATTCATTTTTTATTTTTATTGCCTTTTTAGTGTTTGTTTTATTACATAAATTATTCGCATATTGATAAAGAATGCGATTTTTGCAAAAATCTTCAGAATAAAAAATCCACGCCGTAAGGGCGTCACTCTTAGGGATTTAAATTGAATAATTTATAAAACTCGACTTGGAAAAGTCGAGTTTTCTTTTGCCCACGTAAAACAGATTGAATTAAAGTTAATTTTATGTTATAATAAAGTCATCGATAAACAAGAATTTGTAGGCTAGTATGTATTATGGAATTTAATAAAAAACTTCAAGAATTAAGAAAACAAAAGGGGCTTACGCAAGAGGAACTTTCCGAAAAACTTTACGTGTCCCGAACCGCCATATCCAAATGGGAGTCAGGTAGAGGATATCCAAATATAGAGTCATTAAAAGCGATTGCAAAATTATTTTCCGTTACG